>JBBDSU010000051.1:0-21995 GCA_040904825.1 Nitriliruptoraceae bacterium
TCGGTTGGAGTTCGGCATCTCGCCGCTCGGCGTGGACCAGCAAGGCGTCGAGTCGGGCCTCGATGCGATCCAACCGCTCGGCGGCATCTGGCGTCTCTGCAGCCGCGTCGAGGTCGTGGTGGGTGTCGATGGCGGTCACAGCGATACCTCCTGAAGGTCGCGGCCAGCAGCAGCCACTGCAGCGTTGTCAGCAGATGTGTCACCGACGTCATCGGCGGGTGCTGGCGTTGCAGCAGGGCGTCGCTTGCCCAGCATCGACATCGCTGTTGATAGCGGCAGCGGGCGGCCGGGAAGCAGCACATGCCAATAGATCCACCGGAAGGCGAGCTTGCCCCAGTGATTGACCTCGCTCTCGGCAAGCAGTTTCAGCGGACCAACCTGCGGCAGCGGGAACTCCCCGAGCAATGGTTCGGTGTCGTAGTTGAAATCCAGCAGCATGGCCTTGCCGTCACCCGACTCGATGAAGCAGTTGGCATGCCCGTCGAACCTCTCCTGCATCTGTAGTCCGTCGATGTGACGCAGGAAGTTGTCCACGAAGACATCGACCGCGAAGTGGGCGACCGATCCGGCTTTGGAGGTCGGCAAGTTGGCCGCGTCACCCAACGCGAAGATGTCGTCGTGATCGGTGGCCAGGAACGTGTGCTTGTCAACCTTGACATGGTTGAGTTCGTCACCCAGACCCGAGCGACCAACAAACGCAGCGCCCATGTTCAGCGGCACGGTCACCAGCAGGTCGAAGGGCACCTCGCGTTCGTCGTAGCTCACCAGCAGACGGTCATCAAGATCGACACGCTCCAGCATGAAGTCGGCCTCCAACTCGATGCCCCGTTCGTCGAACATTCCACCGAGCTCGCGGGCCGCCAGGGGCTTGGTGAACGCCCCGTCGAGCGGAGTGACATAGGTCACCTCGGTGCGTTCGCGCAGTCCGCGCTCACGCAGCCATGCCTCCGCCAGGAACGCAAACTCCAGGGGCGCCACCGGACACTTGATGGGCAGATCGACCAGGTTGACGACCAATCGGCCGCCGTCGAAATGCTCCAGCGCGTCACGCAGCGCAACCGCATCGTCCAGGGTGTAGAAACTGTGGACCCCTCGCTGTCTGGCATTGGGCTCGCCGAGGCCAGGTGTCTCGTCAGGGCTCGGGTGCGTGCCAGTGGCGATAATCAACTGGTCGTAGCGCAACTGTTGGCCGTCAGCCAGGCGCACCAGCTTGTCGTCGGTGACGACCTCTTGGATCTCGGCGGTCACTTGACGTATGCCGGTGCCGATCAGACCGGCACGTGGCTTGACGATCTCGTCAGGCCGGTACGTGCCAAACGGCACGAACAGATACCCCGGCTGGTAGTGGTGCTCTTCTGACTGGTCGACGATGGTGATATCCCACTCATCGGCAGGCAGCAGGGGACGCAGCTTGTTGACTGCCATCGTCCCGGCGGTCCCTGCACCCAGGACCACAAGGTGTCGCTTTGGTGTCTTGCTCATCTTTGTGTCCTCTTCACTCAGTTGGGCGTCATGCCGGCTTTTCGGCAACCACCAGCAGAGACAGCAGTGCGGCGATCCGCGGGAGCGTGTCCAGCACCACCTGCCTGCGATCGGCATCGAGGATGAACGCCTGGGGGTCGTCGAAGTCGTTGAGGTCTCCGGGGGCGCCGAGATCTGCGGGGGCGCCGGGAGCGACGCCGCCGGCCATAACCATCGCCACCAGTGAAGGGCCACTGCGCACAAGGCTGTGAGCGCACAGCAAGCCGTGGCGGTCGGGTTGCCACCGTGGTGCCAGGTGGGCCTCGGAGCCGAACTCTCTCCAATCGGCGGTGCAGGCGGCGAGAAAGTCGGGGTCATCCAGGCGCCGGGAGATGGCCGGTGCAGGATTGACCACCTCGCTGATGGGCCGGCCATCCAGATCCGTGACCACCATCGTCACACCAAGTCCGTGAGCCACAGCCTCAAGAACAGCGGTTGCAAGGCCGGCAGGCACCACCTCTGAGCCTGGCTGATACGGCGAAGAGATGGTTGGCTCAGTCGCCGACGCCGCGTTCTCCCATGCACGGTTGGAACCCGCAATGCGCGGAGTGAGCAACTCCTCGATCGCCTCCTCAGGGAAGCGCCATTGCCGTCCGATCCGGACTGCCGGCAGCCGCCCATCGCCGGCCATGCGATAGACCGTCGACGCGTCCACGTCCAACAGGTCTTGCACCTGTTGAGCGGTGAGCAGTTGGGTGGCCATGGGATGCAGCTCCTGCAGGACATGCGGTTGATGCGACTCCTGCAGGATCGCTCTATGCGGGGGATGCAGCCAGAGCCGTTTGACCCGTTGGGATGGGCCGAAGGACGGTTCGTTGCACCAGCCCTGCCTGGCGCAAACCGACCCCACAGCTGCTACGGCTTTGCCATTTGCCATGGCAAATGTCAGGCTGCGCGCTAGCTCACGCACGCTGCTTGGCAGCTTGGCCCGTCAGGAATTGCCGTGACTCGAATCGGTGCCGACATTGGCGGCACGTTCACCGACATCGTGGTGCAGCATCCCGATGGCCGCTTAACTCTCGACAAGGTGCTGTCGACACCGCCTCACTATGACCAAGCCGTGCATGCGGCGGTGATCTCGACAGGCGCCGCCGAGCTCACCGATGTGGTGCACGGCACGACCGTGGCGACTAACACGGTGCTTGAACATCGAGGAGCCCGCACCGCACTGGTGACCACGGCGGGCTTCCGTGACGTGCTGGAATTGCGCCGCCTGCGCATGCCGCACATGTATGACCTGTTCTGGCAGAAACCTCCCGCCATCGTCCCTCGTGACCTTCGGTTTGAGATCGACGAGCGTGTCACCGCCGACGGCGAGGTTCTGCGTGCACTCACCGATGACGCGCTCGATGAGCTCGCTCAACGGCTGGCGGCAGCTGACGTCGAATCGATCGCAGTGTGTCTGCTGCACTCACACCGGCATCCTGCCCACGAACAGCAGGTCACCGACTTTCTTCGACAAGCTCTGCCGACGGTGTCAACAACCGCATCGGTCGAGCTGCTACGCGAAGAAGGCGAGTACGAACGTTCTGCGACCACGGTGATCAACGCCTACGTCCGGCCGGTGATGGAGCGTTACGTCAACCGGCTCACCGAAGGCTTGCGCGACGCTGGCGTCGATGCGCCTGTCACGATCATGCGCTCCTCTGGCGGGCTGATGACAGCTGACGACGCGGCCCGTCGGCCGGTGTTCGCCTTGGAATCCGGTCCGGCGGCCGGCGTCATCGCCGCTGCGGCGCTCGCTGTCCGCACGGGACTTCCAGACGTCATCGCCTTCGACATGGGCGGCACCACGGCCAAAGCATCGTTGATCGAAGGCGGGGCCGTCACCCATAGCCGCGACTATGAGGTCGGCGCTTCGCTGTCGTCGGGCAGCCGTCTGATTCGTGGAAGCGGCGAATTGATCAAGATCCCCACCCTTGACATCGCCGAAGTCGGTGCCGGCGGCGGCAGCATCGCCTGGCTCGACGCCGCAGGCGGGCTCAATGTGGGACCACGCAGCGCGGGTGCCGCGCCTGGGCCCGCGTGCTACGGCAGGGGTGGGGCTCAGCCAACCGTGACCGACGCAAACGTGCTGTTGGGATTCATGCGCACCGGTCCCATTGGTGACGGAACCATTCGCGTTGACGCGACAGCTGCTGAGCGTGCAGCCGCGCCGGTGGCGCAACAGCTCGGGGTCGACGTTCCAACCTTCGCAGCCGGTGTCCACCGCCTCGCCAACGCCCGAATGATGCGTGCGCTACGCGCCGTGTCGTCCGAACGCGGACGGGATCCTGCAGCATTCACTCTGATCGCCTACGGCGGGGGTGGACCGATCCACGCAGCGGGGCTTGCCGCTGAACTCGGCGTACGAAGCGTGATCGTGCCACCGATGGCGGGCGTGTTTTCAGCGACCGGACTTCTGCAGGCCCAGCCGGAGTTCCACGCGGTCCGCCCATGCTTCCTGCTTACCCAGGACACCCACGCGGTCGACGACCTCAACAACCTGCTCACCGACATGCGCACCGAACTCGACCGACACTCGGCACGCTGGCAGGTGAGCGCCGACCTGCGTTATATCGGTCAGAACTGGGACTTGGAGATCCTCGCGCCGACGGACGAACCTCGACTGGACGTTGCCAGCCTCGCCGACCTCGTGGCGCGTTTCGGTGACGAGCACGAACGGACCTACGGCGTGCGCTACCGCGACGAGCACCCCGTCGAACTGCGGGCGATCCGGCTGGCCGCCCTACTGGATGGCCACGCGCAGACGGCGACACATCCCGAGGCCGCGCCCGCGTCAACCGTGGGCAGCTGCCGGCGCGCTCTGTTTGACGGGGTCGACCACGATGTGGAAGTCATCGACCGCTTCACCCTCAGCGAGCGACCACGCGTCGGGCCCGTACTTGTCGACGAATTCGACACCACGACCGTGGTCCCGCCAGGCTGGACGGTCAGTCTCGATCCGGCGACTGCGGCCCTGCTGCTGGAGAACAACCCATGATGTCGAGGTCACCTGCGGAAGCCGGCGCCGCCGAGGCCGCTGCTGTCAATCCGGTTACAGCCCAGATCGTCGCCAATGCCTTCGCCACGATTGCCGACGAGATGGCCACCACGATCTTCCGTACCGCACATTCGACCATCGTTCGTGACGTGATGGACTTCTCCGCCGCCATCTGCGACGCCGAAGGCCGCACGATCGCCCAGGCCGTCAGCGTGCCCTTTCACCTCGGTTCGATTCCCACCGCGATGGACGTCCTCGTCGAGCGCTATGCGGGCACCTTCCGGCGCGGCGACATCTTCCTCATGAACGACCCGTTCGACGGTGGCATCCACCTTCCGGATCTGTTTGTCGTCAAGCCGATCATCACCACCGACGGCGAGCTCGCGGGAATTGCCGTGACCACCGCGCATCACGGCGACGTCGGCGGACGCGTTCCCGGCAGCTCGGCGTGCGACAACACCGAGATCTTCCAGGAGGGCCTGCGGCTGCCGTGGGTGAAGCTCTACTCGGCCGGTGAGCGGCAACATGACCTGTTCAGCGTCATCAGCGCCAACGTACGGATGCCCACGACCACCTTCGGTGACCTTGATGCCCAGATAGCAGCGTGCGCGGTTGCCGAACGCGAAGTCCTCGCGCTCGTTGATCGCTACGGCATGCCAGACACACATCGCTATATCGACTGGATGATCGACTACACCGAGCAGCTCGTCCGAGCAGAGATCTCGACATGGCCTGACGGCCGGGCCGAGTTCACCGACTACCTCGACTCCGATGGCATCGAAACCCGGCCGGTGCCGATCACCGTCGAAGTCACGATCTCTGGCGACGAAATCACCGCGGACTTCTCGCGCTCGTCACCGATGGTGCCTGGAGCGTTGAACTCGACCCGGTCGTTCATCGTCGCGGCCGTCTATCACGCCGTCCACTGCGCACTGCAAGCCGACATACCCAACACGGCTGGTGCCTTCGCACCCATCAAGGTCATCACCAAACCCGGGACGGTGACCCACGTGGTGATGCCCGCTGCGTCTTCGATGCGAGGAGTAACCGGCTTCCGGGCCTTCGACGCCGTCAATGGCGCGCTGGCCCAACTGCTCGGCGACCGGGTGCCCGCTGCGGGGGAAGGTGGCAACACCTTGGCGATCTTTGGCGGCCATCGGTCTGATGGGCAGCGTTTCGTCTTCTTCGAATTGGTCTGCGGGACCTGGGGCGCGACTGCGACCCACGATGGCAATGACGGGCTGTCCAACCCGTGCAGCACGGCTGCGAACATTCCCGTCGAGGTTGCCGAGGCCGAATACCCCATCCTCGTCGAACGCTACGGACTCGTCGCTGATACGGGTGGTGCCGGCCAGTTCCGCGGCGGCATGGCGGTCGAACGGGCCTGGTCCGTGCGATCTGGGCCGGCATCGCTGGTCATTCGATCCGACCGGGCAATCTCGGCCCCATTCGGCGTGCAGGGAGGCGGGTCCGGTGCAAATTCGCAGAATCTCCTGGGCAGCCTCGATGCCGATGTGCAGCAGCTTCCACCGATGATCAGCACATCCATCGCGCCCGGCGAAGTGTTCGTGCATCGCACTGCAGCCGGTGGCGGATGGGGCGAGGCGCTCGATCGCGATCCACAACGCGTCGCCATTGATGTCCGGCGCCAGTTGGTTTCAGGCGATGCTGCCCGCACGACCTACGGCGTTGTGATCAACGACACGGGCGGCGTCGACGAGCCGGCAACCGCAACGCTGCGTGCCACGCTCCGTGCCGAACGCGAAGAACGGCGATGACCGCGGCACTCGACGAGTCAGAGGAGGACCGATGACCGATGCGCTGCACGCGGTTCCAGAACTTGAGCCGGTGGCCTCCATCGAAGTGCGTCTCGTTGAGATCCTGCGCACATTGATCGTGCGAGGCGAGCTAGCTCAAGGCGAACGTCTCGTTCACCGTCAACTTGCAAGTCGCCTCGGCGTCTCGCCGACACCGGTGAAAGTCGCGTTGAGCAAACTTGAAGAGCAGGGCTTCGTCGCCACCGATGTCAGCGGCGGCTCGTCAGTGACCTGGCTGACGCGCGAGCGCCTCGAGGAGGTCTACACCCAGCGCGCCGCGATGGAAGGACTGATCGCCAGCTACGGCGCTCCTCTTGTCAAGCCCGCCACGATCGACAAGATGCGCGCCTGCTTAGTGAACTTGAGATCCCATGCGCAACGGGAGGCTCACGATGATTACCTGGCAGAACGTTGGACGTTTCACACCCACTGCTACGAACATGCGAACCGGCCGCGACTGCTGGCCCATGTTGCCGCGCTCTACCAGTCCGCCGACCGGTTCAACCGCCTCCTGCTGTCGTCGCCGGAGCGGTTCGCGCGATCCCAACGTTTCTACGCCGACTTCCTAGCCGCCTGCCAGGCCCACGACGGCAATACCGCGGCGGCGGCGATCACCGCGAGCACCGATTGGTGCCTTGAAACGCTGGGTGATCAGCTGCCGTCAGACGCCGAGGTTGAACAGACTGGCGGATCGGCGCCGGTCCCATGACTCCGCCGGTCATTTCGCAGCTCACCGAGCGTCGCAGCCAGGCGCGCCGGACCCGTATCACGGGCGGCACAGTGATTGACGGCACCGGCACTTCGGCTCGTCGCGCCGATCTCGTCATCGAAGGTGACCGCGTCACGGCGATCACACCGCAGCGACCATCGGGCGCACCGACTGGCACAGTTGCCGGCCACGCGACCGCGCAAGCAAGTGCCGGCGACGGCGATGACGTCATCGACGCGACGGGCCGATGGGTGGTTCCCGGCTTCGTCGACGTTCACAGCCATTCCGACCACACGTTGCTGGAAGATCCCCGCGCGATGAGCGCGATTGCTCAGGGCGTGACCACAGAATTGGTCGGCAACTGCGGCTACGGCTGTTTCCCCATTGTTGACCCGGTTACAGCCAGCCGCGCCGTCTATGGGCTGTCCCGCCGGCTGCCACTGCAACCAGCTGACGCAGCCAGCTATCTCGACCGGCTTGAACGACGACAACCCGCCGTCAACGTCGCCACGCTGGTCCCTCACGGTCAAGTGCGACTCTCCGTCCTCGGCGACGCACAACGCGCGGCAAGCAACGCGGAGATCGATCGGATGGTCGCACAGGTCGACGACGGACTGGCCGCTGGAGCCTGGGGACTGTCAAGCGGGTTGGAGTATCCGCAGGAGCGAGCGACGACCCTCGAAGAGATGGTCGCGCTCTGCGCACCAGTCGCCACCGTTGGTGGGCTGTATGCGACGCATCCGCGGCATCGCGGACCCAGGTCGATCGAGGCCGTCGACGAAGCGATCACAACCGCTCGGCGCGCGGCAGTACGCCTGCAGATCTCGCATCTATTGCCGCGCGTCGATGACGAAACGGCCGGATGTCTGCAGGCCGTCGCCTCTGCGCGAGACGAACACCTCGACGTCGCCTTCGACATGCACACGCGCACGTTCGGCTTCACCTACCTGTCGGCGTTGCTGCCTGCGAATCTGCCGCTTGGTGTCAACAAGTCGAGGCGCATCGACGGCGAGAGTTCCAAGCACGTGGAGCATGCGATCGCGGCCCATCTGCAAGCTCACGGGCTGATGGCACCCGCCGACCGCATCATCATCGACCAGGCACCCGATGCTCACCTGGTCGGCCGCACGTTGGCGCAGCTTGCCGACGACCACCACGGCTCACTCGCGTCGTGCCTTGCTGCGCTACACGCTGTGGCAGGCGACGACCCGGCAGCGATCACCGTGCGGTTCACGACCTATGCAACATCGTCACTGGTAGACCTGTTCACCCACCCGTGGTGCGTGCCGGCGTCTGACGCGACAACGCTGTGTCCTGATGGGCCCTTAGCGTCTTCGCGGTTCCACGGTGCCTATACCTGGGCTGCGTGGTACTTCGCAACGATGCGCCGCGATGGCCGCCTCACCGACGCCGAAATCGTGCAACGGTTGACGTCGGCACCTGCTGATCGGATCGGGCTACGTGACCGCGGTCGGTTGAAGGTCGGAGCGTTCGCCGATGTTGTCGTTCTTGACCCCGCAAAGTTCGCTCCACGCGGAACCCCTGATGATCCCAACCAGTTGGCGGTAGGCATCGACCAGGTCGTGGTGAATGGACAACTCGTCACACCGGCATCGCCGCGTTCCGGTCGAGTGCTACGTCGGCACTGATGCCGGTTCGCCCTGCTCGCGCGAGCGCACTTGCAGAAGCAGGTGACTCTCCGCTGTGATTCTGCTACACAGAGATGAGTGAGCGTGGACTAAGGGCTGGCAGCGGAGGGCCCGCACGACCGCATGAGTTCATCATGGGGCTACGCAGAGGAGAACGAACATGCGAAAGGCATTCACTGTCATGGCGATGGCCACGGCGCTCATGCTCAGCGCACTGGCTCCGGCCATAGCGTCCTCAACAATCGTCCCCGGGCATCAAACCGATGACGGATCAATTCCAGAAGGAACCGTCAACGGTAGGTACACGGCACTCTATGCATGGGACGCCAACGGCGACTGGTACTTCGACCTTGGTGATGGACGCGAACAGGGCACCGTCGGTTCAGTTGACGAACTTGACGACAGCACGTTGACCGTCTGTGACTACGTCGTCGTGTACCGCGGAGACTTCGAGGGCACGCCTTTCCTCGCCAACGGCTGGATTCGCAACAACATCAGATGCTCTGGCTACGCCTACAGCCGGACCCAGACGTTCAACACGCTCTACGTTCACGAAACTGACCACAGGTGGAGCGAAGACCTCGAACCCATCTGGGGCACCTGGGGCATTGCCGTGGACGCAGTCGGAGGCGTCGGCAACGTCGCAAACCCGCAACACCCTGTGAACCAGTGAACCCGGCTACCCGTCAGGCGTCATGCCATAAGAATGACGTCAATTGATCGAGCTTGTCTGGATCGGTGTCAAGCGCTCGCAGGGCGCTGAGGTAGCCCTCGCGGCGAAGGTTTGGGTTGAGGTGAGCTGACCACGTTGGGGTTGGCAGGTCCGTCCCAGCTGCGAGCAGGTCGCAGACGAAGCGGCCGTGCCGACCGTTCCCGTTGGGGAATGGGTGGATGGCGACGAGGCGATGGTGCAGGCGTGAAACGTCTTCGGGTTCGCACTTGGGGGTGACCCAATGGCGGGCATCGCGGCAGAGGTTGCGGACGTCCTGGGGATCTGGCGCGGGTCGCAACCCGTGCGGGCTTGAGTCCGACCTGTTCGTCCGGCTCAAGCGGGGTTTGTCCGTCGCTTTCGAAGGTGAACGGTTCAGTCATGACGCCACAGGCCACGCTTATCAATCAGGTCGGCGATGCGACCTGCAAGCAGATTGTCACGGGTGGCCTCAGAGACGGGCTGGTCCTCCAATTGCATGGTGGTATCCGTCGACTGCAATTCCTGGCGAGCTTTGCCTTCAGCCTGCCGATGAACCATGTCGGCCAGGCTGGTGCCGTCAGCTGGCACAAGGACGTATTCCACGCGGCAGCCCAGGGCAGCGGCGGCACGGTCAAGGGTGTCGAGTTGAATGGCGCGGGCTTGCTCTGCCTTTTCGATGGCGAAAACTCGCTGATGGTTGACGCCCATGCGTTCGCCCATCTCCGCGGCGGACATGTTGAGAGCCTCACGGATGGCGCGCACCCAGCCAAGGTGGGGGCGTGGGGGCACAGAGACATTGACCAGGCGATTGTCGAGCCGATCCCGGATCGCGCGGCGGTCCATCGCTACTCCTGCACACCTGAGCGGACGATATTATCGCTATGCAAACATAGCATATTCTCATGCTAACTGCATTGCATGCATAGGAGAATGCACCAATGAATGCCATTTATTCGTAGCACGAATGTGCCGCTTCGTGCTGGCGGCGGGGAACTTTCCCGCGGATAGAGCGCCACTCATCGATGAGGCACTGCCGCGCACCAAACCGATTTCCTACCCTGACACCTTGCCGTTATCCCGTCGCGCCGTAGACGACGTCCATGATCCGCGGTGACAGGTAGACGCGGTTGCGTTTCCTGCCGGTGACCTCGGTGAGGATGCCCTGGTCGACGAGGCTGTGGATCGCCTTTTGCGCAGTTGGCGCCGTGACCTCGAACTGGCGAATCACGCGCTTGGCAGTGACGTAGGGACGGTCGAGCAGTGACTCCGCGAGCCGTAGGGTCGTGTTCGTAACTTTGGCGGCTAGAAGTTCATCCCGGACATCGCGCTGCAGATCGACCAGCGCGACTGTGCGCTCCTCGGCGTCGCGAGCCTGCTGGGCGACGCCATCGAGGAAGAAGTTGATCCATGGCACGGGGTCGCCGGTCGCGCTGGTTTCGAAGAGCAGGTCGTAATACCGGCTGCGGTACCGCTCGAAGTAGGCCGACAGATACAGCATCGGACGCAACAGCACGCCGCGCTGGCACAGTGCAAGCGGAATGAGGAGCCGACCGACCCGGCCGTTGCCGTCGAGGAAGGGGTGGATCGCCTCGAACTGGTAGTGGGCGAGCGCCAAGGCTACGAGGCTCGGCAGGTCGTCCTCGTGCAGAAAGCGCTCGAGATCGGTGAGGGCTTCGTTCATCGCCTCCACGGGAGGGGGAACGAACCTCGCGGTCTCCAGCGTGGACCCTGGCGGGCCGATCCAGTTCTGGCTGCGTCGAAACTCACCGGGAGTCATCGCCTCGCCGCGAACCCCCGACATCAGGACGGCGTGGGTCTCACGCAACAGGCGCAGACTCAAAGGGAGGCGATCAAGCGCCTCGAGGGCATGGTCCAGTGCCCGCGTGTAGTTCACCACCTCAAGGAGATCGCCCTCAGGTGCGGGGAGGCCTTGGTCATCGGCCTCGAAGAGCAGCAGCTCGCCCACCGACGTCTGGGTGCCTTCGATCCGCGAACTGAGCACTGCTTCGAGGCGCACGTATGGACCCATGAGGATCTCGGGACTGGGCAGCAGCCGACTGGCCCCAGCGAGGCGGTGGACGGCCGCCGTCGCCTCCGTGAGTTTTCTGACGGTCGCGGCGTCATAATCGAGCTCGCGTGGGATCGGCGCCGGGAAGAACGCGTGGTAGCCGCCTATCGTCCTGCGCACGGTCCCCAACCGATCGGACGTGAAGGCGTCGAGATCCAACGTGCTCCCTGCCTCGCAAGAATGGGAAAGCCGCCTTTCCTAGGATAGCACTCTAATAAAGAAAACAGCCGTATTCTTTACTAACAGCACGCGAGGGGAAAGAGGGTTTTCGCACGCCACGCTCACGGGAAGTTGAACACAAACCTTCGCTTAGTTCATGTTAGAGGCTAAACTGAACTAAGCGAAGGTGGTGGTTCAGGATGCGCGGAAGATACGAGCCTCGAACGTGGCGCTACGACCCGACGTTGTACGCCCCAGCGCGCTATCGGCGAGCATGCTCCTACGAGGTGTTCGTTCCCGAACCGCTTGCTGACTTCGAACCCACACTGTCGGCCTCGACGATGGGTGTCGTTTCCGACGCGGAGCGCGCTCTTCAGACACTGAGCGCGCATTCACCTGGTGCGCTCGCTCCGCTCGCACGACTGCTCCTTCGTACGGAATCGATTGCCTCATCGAAGATCGAGGGACTCCAGGTGGACGCTCGCGATCTCGCGCGCGGTGAAGCCAAGGCAGACACTGGCGGGAAGCTCAATGCCACCATCGCAGAAGTGCTCGCCAACATCGATGCCATGGAACTCGCGATCGACGACGCGGTCACAGTGACGCCGTTCGGTCGAGAACAGATCGCCGCAGTCCATCGCCAGCTCATGGTGGAGGCAAACGTCCGGATTGCGGGCCAGGTGCGCGCGGAGCAGAACTGGATCGGCGGCAACGACCACAACCCGTGCGGGGCTGACTTCGTTCCTCCGCCGCCAGAATTGATCGAGCCGTTGCTCGCTGATCTGTGCGATGCGATAGCCGACGAACTGCTGCCCCCCTTGGTTCAGGCAGCGCTCGTCCATGCTCAATTCGAGACGATCCATCCGTTCGATGACGGCAACGGGCGGACTGGCCGGGCACTGATCCACGTCGTCTTGCGCCGACACGGGATCGCAGGAGCCTTCGTTCCGCCCATCAGTGTGGTCTTCGCTCGCGATCGAGACCGCTACATCGAAGGTCTTACTGCCTACCGGCACGGAGATGTAGATGGCTGGGTCGAAATGTTCGCCACCTCCGCCAAGCGAGCAGCCGACCTCGCACAGAGTTACGTCGCCCAGGTATCAGACCTCACTGACCGCTGGCGATCCATGCTCAGTGCCGTCGACAGCCCACGATCGGACGCCGCAGCTTGGGCGATCATCGAGGTGCTGCCCGCTCATCCCGTCATTACGTCCGCGGTGGCTGGCGCGGCTACCGGGCGGGCAAGAGCCGCCGTCCACAACGCCATCGGACAACTCGCCGACGCCGGCGTGCTCCTCCCCGTTACAGGCGGTCATCGCAACCGCGCCTGGGAAGCCGTCGGACTCCTCGATCTCATCGCCCAACTCGAGGCCGGCGACACGACCAACTTCCAGGCAAATGCAACACCGCATAGCAGGCGCGAGTCCAACCCGTGATGTCGTCACATGGTGGACGAAATCCGTTCGACCGCGGGTCGTTGCCACGCACTTCGTCGATGCCCGCTGAGATCAGGTGCCGTCGCAGTCGAATCCGTTGACCACCAGGTTGGCGACCGCCAGGTGCCTGTGTTCATCGCCATCGTGAACGACGAGCGCGAAGGTGCGGGTCGGATGCTCGCAGGTCCATACCGCCAGCAGTCCGTGCGTGGACCCAATGACCGATGTCAGCGTGACATGCTGCGCGATGACATCAAGGTCTCCGGCGATGTCGAGGTTGACCGTTTCGCCGGGCGTGACTTCGATACCGCGATCAACAAGGCCGGAAAACGCCTGACCTAGAGCCTCTGTCGGCGATCGCTGGCCTTGCTGCCACACGAGGGCTAGCGACGTGCTTGGGTCGTTCGACAGCAACGCCCCCGACAACTCGGTGGCATCCGCACGGTTGAGACCGACGGTGCGCCAGGAACTGTCGACCGGAAGCTGGACGGCAAACCCCGGGCCTTGAACGGTCACCGCCTCACGAGCAAGTTCGTCTCTTGCGTCCGCAGCAAGGCTGCCGTCAATGTCTGCGGTGGCCTGGGACTGCTCACCAGCATCAGCGCTGCACCCTGCCAGCAACACCGCACCCACAACCCATGCAACGCACTGCATCCCGACTCGTCGTGGTCGGGATGCAGTGGACCGGACAGGCACTCGCATCAACGCGGACCTGATGGTGTCGACGGGCGCTGGCCGGGTGTACCCGACGGGCCTCCAGGGACAGAAGCCGGCGGACCTTGCGTGGACTCGTCACCACTGGCCTGCGGTCCGTCGTCACCGGCCGGTGGACCGGGGATCCCGTCAGGCGGTCCGACGTCGAGCGGTCGACCGATCCGCTCGGCAACGTCGGCAAGAATCGCGTCACGCTCCGTCAACGCTGCTTCGCGTCGCTCGAATGCTTCGGCCAGCCGTTCATCACGGGCCTCGAGCGCAGCGTCTCTGCGTTCCAGCGCCTCTTGGAGACGTTGCATCGCTTCGTCGTAGCGTTCCATAGCCCGTGCAAATGCTTCCTGAGCCTGTGCCTGGGCAGCTTCAAGTGCCCCGGCACCACGCTCGCTGGCTACGACAAGCCACACGAGGGCTTCCTCGTCAGCGTTCGCAGCCGCTGTCGCCAGCAGTTCAGCAGGAAGGCCGTCATCGTTGTCGACTTCGTCGCCCTCGCCTAGATCGCCCTCTGTGTCTGATTCCGACGTCGAAGTCGCCTCGAAGGCCAGCAGAGCCGGAAGGGTCGAAGGGGGAAGGTCCTGCTCGCCATCGGCTTCCTCTGCCCACGACGGCAAGCTCGCGAAGACAAGCGCCATGGCTACAACCACAGCCGTCGTCAGCGCAATCACAGATCGTCGGCCATGAACAAGCAGTGTGCTGGACATCATCAGACTCTTTCTGTCGGCAAACGTTGGGCGGCATGGGCGCCAAGCCCACGTTGTGTTGCGAACTCCGGCCGTCGTCGTGCTCGGTGTGCATCTGCCGGCCAGCGTTCTACCCAAGTAATCGCCGCCGGTCAGTGGCGGGGTACGGGTAGCGCTGACAAGATGTGCCATCCGGAGCGGCCCGAGTTCTACCATCGCCCGACGTGCACGATGCGAGTTCTGTCGAAGGAGTACCGGTTGTCGAATGACGAGTTCGACAACATCCTCCTCGCGGCACAGGCTGGCGCCGGATGGGCCTTCACACGTCTCTACGAACAACTTGCTCCGCTGGTGGCCGGCTATCTGCGCATGCAGGGCGCCGTCGAACCCGATGATCTGACGAGCGAAGTCTTCCTCGGTGCGTTCCGAAACCTCGGGGCGTTCTCCGGCGACGACGCAGCACTGCGTTCATGGGTGCTAACCATCGCCCACCGCCGACTGCTGGACGAGCGCCGTCGCCTTGTCAGACGCCCCACCCCAGCCGAGCTCGACCCAGAGCGTGACACTGCCCCAGCTGGCGACGTCGAACGCGAGGCTCTGGCTGAGTTGGACACCGAGCGAATCCGTGAACTGTTGAAAGTGTTGTCGCCGGATCAGCGGGCCGTGCTCCTGATGCGAATCGTTGCCGATATGAGCCAGGAACAGGTCGCCGCTGCACTGGGCAAGCGGGTGGGTGCGGTCAAGCAGCTGCAACGACGCGGACTGGACACATTGCGCCGCCATCTTGAACGCAAGGGGGTGACCCTATGAGCCGTCGCGGCGATTACTTGTACGAGATGCTTACACACCGACTGTTTTCGCGCCGACGTGACCTCGATGCAGCATTCGAGGCTGCGCTCAACGAACGTGTCCCGGACAGCGAACGCGGCGAGATGGCCATCTCGCTCATCCAGACAGTGCGCGCCTCGTTGGATCAGCCTCCACCACCTCCGAACGCTGAGATGGCGGTCTTGCTCGAACAAGGCCTTGCCGATGGTGAGATCTCGACCACGACCGGCGATGTGCCCCTGCCGCCACAACAAGCCGTCAGCCCATCCCAACGAGCTAGACGGGGTGTGTTGGGCCCAGCATTCGCCCGCGTTGCTGCCTTGGGACTGTTCGCCAAGCTCACTCTCGGCGGTGTTGCGTTTGCGGCGGCGGCGACCGGAGCAGGCGCAGCCGGAGTACTGCCTGCTCCCGCTCAAGAGGCCTTCGACCGTGTCAGCGCCATGGTCATGGGCGAACCACGGCAAGATGAGATCGCTCCGGACGATTCGGGAAGAAACGATCCTGGCGAAGGCAACCGAACCGAAACCGAACCCGGTCCCGTCGACCGCGATGTCCGTGATCGGATCGAGGACACCGACCCGTCCGATCGTGGTAGCGGCCGAAGCTTCGGTGACGACGTCTCCGACACTGGCTCACAGCATCGGCAAGACGATGCACCACGCGGTAACACTCCCGCCGACAGTGACACCGTTCCATCCGGCGACCACCGGCCTGAGCAACCGCAGCCAGTCGATCCACCTGCCAACCAGGAAGAGGGCAACGAAGACTCCTCTTCAGGCGCATCGGACGAACCAGACAATCCAGCTACCAACATCCCGGGTGGACTTCGCACACCACCTCAGCCATAGTGGTGAGTGGTCGCTGCACCTCAACGGCCAGTTTCACGATGTAGCGCACGAAGGCGGGCAGACGTGGTCGGGCGCGACCGCCCCGCTTGCGCACATCGACGACATGTCGGCCTGAGACCTCGACCGCTGCCCGTTCGTTGACGAACCGGACACAGACAAGTGTCGACGGCAGGCGGACCAGCCAACTTTCACCAGGGCTCGACGAAGTCCTCATCGAACGGCCACAGAGGGCGAGTGATGCGTTTAAACGGCAGACGGGTTAGTTCGCTGTCGCACGGGCCTGAGGTATCAAGGTCATAGATCTCGGCGGCAATCGGCGTGTAGGCGGCGCGAAAGCCTCCGGCTGACTTGGCCTGGACAAGTTCGAAGTCGCGCGGATCGAGGCCAAGCTGCAGGTAGGGATCCATGTCGAGCTGCGACGCTTTGTGTTCATTGATGACCACGGTGGTTTGGCGCACCTTGACGATGGCGCGCTGACCAAGGGACACCTCCACACCGTCGGCACCGCGGTAGGACCCTTCAGCGGCCTGGACAACTTCGGCGGTGATCGGCAGTGGCTCAAAGAACTGAGGCGTCAGGCGGCCACCAAGGTCCAGCTCAACCGTCGCACCCGGCCCGGCTTTTGCAGCCCGATGAGCCGACTCGCCGTCGGTGACCATCAGCAGTGCCCGCACGTCATCGTCACGCGCAACTATCTCAGCGAGCAATTGCGTGCCGTCACCCATCGCGCCAGCCGATGGAGAGTCGGCTCCGTCGGCGACAACCACCGGCCCAGTACCCGGCTGTTCGCGTGCCACCCGATGCGCAGCGGCCAGCGCTTCGGCGATCGGGGTCTTGGCAACGTGGTAACGCTCGCGTTGTTCCCACAGTGCCAGCGCAAGCCGGTCGGCAAGCCGCTGCGCGTCCTCAATATCGCCGTCGGTCGACACCACTGCTGACCAGCCGACGTCCGGCACATCCATCCACGGTTGGGTCGCAAAGATCGACACCGCGAGCACCCCGGGCTCGGCCTCCAACTCACGCGCCAGCGCCTGCATCGCCGTCAACGGACCGAAGGTGGTGTCATGAGCCTCAGAGGAGGCCATCAGCCGGATCTTGCGATGCACGGTGCGGGCAACCGGTCCCCGTGTGCCGTCAAGCAGATCGGCGAGCAGGCCCATGGCACGCTCACCAGTTTCGACAATATCGGTGTGGGGACAGGTGCGATAGCCGACCACCACGCTGGCAGCCGATGCCATCCGATCGGTGAAATGGGCGTGCAAGTCAAGGCTGACCGCAATCGGCAGCTCGTCGCCGACGATCGCGCGGATGTCGTGGAGCAGATCACCTTCCGGATCGTCGCGCTGTGTGGTCGCCATCGCGCCATGCAACGGCAGATAGATCCCATCAATGCGATCGCGCTGCTCTTCAACTGCAGCCAGGATCGTGGCAGCGTGGTGGGCGTAGACCTCTTCTTCGACCGGTCCTCCCCCGCCCCCAGAAGCAATCACCGAACCGATCAATTCGATGCCACGCGCTTCGGCAACCCGCATCGCCCCTTCCAGCGACGAGCCCGTTGCCTGGGCGAACATCGCCTCACCAGCGGGGTTGCCACGTCGGGCAAACGCATCCCCACCGGTGGTTCCCGGCACGAAACTGTGCACCTCGTGGCGAATTGCGCCGACGAGGACGCGCAGGCGTGACGCCTGGTTGTCAGCCGACATTGGGCATCACCAGCACGTTGGCGAACAGCAGCCATGCTAAGAGCGACTTTGCAACAAGCGACAGCACGATGTAGGTCGTCTCGCCATGGAAGTAGTTGGCCCACTTGCCGATCCGCTTGTACTGAAGCCACTGGTTCAGGCCGAACGAGAAGAAGAAGGCGAACAGCGAGAAGAAGATCACCCACACAAACGATGGCACCAGACTCAGGTCAGTGGTGGCTGACCCCACCCCGAACAGGTACATGCCGATGGCAACCCACGGCACCAGACCGATGGTCGTGCCGAACCAGAACGGCAGCAGGCTGCCGCCGGGCTTCTCATAGCGTTCCTGGATCTCTCCAAACAGGATCATCGCGGCGTTGGCGCCGAAGATGGCGATGAATGCGGCGATGTCGACGATCCCGGTGATCGCGGCGATCACGATGATCATCACCGACGACGAGATCGAGTACTCCACCCAGCGTGCCGAGTTCTTGCCGTTGCGGATGTCGGCCGCATAGCGCGGGAAATACCACGGTGAGGCGATGGTGAAGTGCGCAACCGCGCTGATCGCCAGGAACGCGAACACCCACAGGCCGACGTCGATCGACCACAGCGCCGGATCTTGCAGTGACGGTGGTTCAAGACCCGGCGCGTTCGTTGGATACGTGCCGGTCACCGGTAATGCGAACTTGGTCTCGTTGAGTGCCCACACTGCGATGGCCTGACCGAGATGCAGCACACCGAGCGCGACGTTCTGCCACCGCAACCGTCCCAGACGAGCTTCGATGTCGACTTCCGACATCGCACCGAACAAGTTCGTGTGACTGCTCATCGTGCTACCTCCAGGGTCCTGCCGGCGACTCATCTGCGGAAATGAACCGTCTCAAGCGGTTGGCCGGGCTGGGAATGCCTGACTTGGCGGGTCGGTGACAATCGACACCAATGCGGGGGTCGGCTCGGCCAACTGTGTCAAGTTCGGAACCGGACGCGCGAGCGACGGGTCGCCGGCGAACGCTTGCTCGAGTGCGTGGGCGACACCCAGCACGAAGCGGTCGCCCCGGTGGGGGCCGACAACCTGCAAACCGAACGGCATGCCGTTGCGATCGACCCCGCATGGGATGGAAATCGCCGGATGCCCGGTGATGGAGATCCCGTAGGTCGGTGCGAGCCAGTGGTAGTAGTTGCGCAGCGTCTCTCCGTTCATCTCAGTCAGCGCCAGCTGTTCCCACGGGAACGGCGAGATCGGCACGGTCGGGGTGATGAGCACGTCGAAGCGTTCGAAGAACGTCTGGAACTCGTGATAGGCCCGCGTCTGTTCGGCATGAGCCCATGCGTGGTCACCGAGGGTCATCGCCATGGCGATCTCGTAGTTCGCTTTGGGGTTGGGGCCGAGCGAATCCGGATCGCGTTCGTACTCCTCGCGGAAACGTGCCAAATACACCGCACCCCGGATCACGTCGAACACCTTGTCGACTTCACCGAGATCCGGGTCAGCTTGCTCTGCATGACCAAAGAACGCGCTGATCGGACCGATCTTGGCGGCGAAATCCTCGCGGTAGTCCTGATCGATCGGCGCGAATCCGAGATCGGTCGAAAACGCTGCACGCAGACCACCGATGTCGACCGGTTCCGGCGCGAGGTACTGCATCGGGTCTTGCGGATACGACAGGGGGTCGCCGGCTTCAAAGGCTGCTTGGGCCGCCATCAGCAGACATGTGTCGGCGACGTTGCGGGCCAGCGGTCCGGTCACCGAGATCGGCAGCCACCCGAACGGGCGTGAACCCACTGGCACTGTTCCCGGCGACGGCCGGAATCCAACCACGCCACAGTATGAGGCAGGGATGCGCAGCGATCCGCCGGTGTCGGAACCGGTCGCCAGCGGCATCATGTCCACTGCCAGCCCGGCGGCAGACCCGCCCGACGAGCCACCGGCATTCAGGATCGGATTGAACGGGTTGCCGGTCGCGCCCCACACCGGGTTGCGTGAGTTGGCGCCAGCGCCGAACGTCGGCGTGTTCGTCTTGCAGAACAGGTTCGCTCCAGCTGCGCGGACTCTTGCGACCACATCCGTATCGGCATCCGGCACATGGTCCTTGTAGAGAGGCGAACCGTAGGTGGTCAGCAGCCCTTTGGTGTCTTGCAGATCTTTGACCCCGACTGGCAGGCCATGCAACAGGCCCAGCGGCTCACCAGAGACAACTTTGTCAGCGTCAGCTTTGGCCTGCTCGCGGGCACGATCGAAGTCGGTCGCGCACACAGCGTTGATGGCCGGGTTGAGCGCTTCGATGCGATCGATGCAGGCATCGAGAAGTTCGACCGGCGACAGCTGTCGTGTCCCGATCATCCGTCGCAGTTCCACCGCCGAGTGTTCGACGATCTCATTGGTGCTAGCCACTGCATCCTCCCTGGTCATGTCCGGTTACGTCGTTCAGGACTTGCGTGTCCACATCCGTGGGTTCGTCTCGTGCGGGCTCGTTCGTTGCCCGCACAACCTGTAGCCGCTGATTTGCCGGCCGCTCAATCGTCGGCGTAGCTCACCGCACCATACTCGTCGACATCGATGACACGGCCGGATCCCGGCGGCAGGAGGGTGCAAGCCAGCCAGGTGTGATGTTCAGCGTGCGGGCCGACCTGCAGCGCCTCCCCACGCGCGATGGCTGCAGCCAGTCCATCGCCTGGGGCCGTGCGGTTGGGTTCAAGCGCGGTGATCTGCGCGCGACCATACGTCGGGAAACCGCTGCCACCGATCGATTGCCACATCCAGATGACCGGGAAGGTTGTCGCGTCCCATGCCATCGCCAGGCCCGGCCCCTCTGGAGGCCGGATCGCATACCACGACGCCCCTCGCAGGTGAATGACGCGGGCGACCGGACCGTCACCAACGACCGACAAGTCGACGTTCGCTCCATCAGGGCTGGTGGCGTGCGGCCATTGTCCCCTCGCACCAGCCAGCACATGTGCTGCGGCCGGGTCGACGTCGTCGCCGACGTCGAAGGTGACACCCTCTGGCAGGTCGATGCGCGTGCCGGGCGGGGATTCGTAGGCCGGGTGATGACCCCACAGGTAGTCGACATCAAGTCCAGACTCATTGCGCACGATGCCGGTGATTCGGATCGTCGGGCTGTCGGTGGCAACCTCGACATGCCGTTCGACTACCAGCGGCAGACGTGCGGGGCAGCTGACGGTGATCGATGTGTCGGTGTGACCGAGCAGCCGCCACCGCGCGATCGACGCTTCTCCGTGGAAGGGCAGCGGAACCCGACCGACAGTGCAGGCCAGTCCTGCGTTGGGGAACAGTTCCTGCCACCCTCCCCGATACGACGACAACCAGTCTTGACGGTCGTAGCCGAACGGCATGGAGCGCTCAACGGGCAGGGGACTTTCCCAGTCGTAGTAGGCGAGCACATTGGTCTGCTCGTCAGGCCCGACATGGATCAGCTCTGCACCACGGTCCAGATCGAACGCCACATGCGCATGCTCGCTGCGAATGGTCGCAATGCGGTGGTCCATGGGCAGCACGGGCGATCCTTCAATCTCGGCAATGACCTGGTCGTTGGCCTGACCTCAATCTGCGCCTCAATCTGACCACGAGGCACGTCGCATCTTCGCACGTCGCGCCGTCGCGTGTCCCATCATGGCACGTCGTCGCCGATCAGCGCGCCTCGGCGCTCGAGGGCTTCACGCACCATTGTCGCGTCGATCGTGGCCGTGCCGACACCGCGGTCTGCGGCCAGTGAGGCGGTGACCCCTGCCGCCTCTCCCATGGCGATGCACGGGCCCATGACCCGGGCTGACCCGTTGGCTTCACGGGTCGATGACACGCAGCGTCCTGCGATCACGACGTTGTCGACCCCGACAGGCTTGAGCGCACCGAGCGGGATATCGAACGAGCGGCCCTCTTTGATGTAGCGACGCAACTGGTAGGTACCGGAGCCGTGGATGTCGACGTGGTGGGCACCGCGGGCTACACCGTCGGGATGGTGGACGCCCTCCAAGACCTCATCGGTGTCGAGCACGTGCTCGCCGACGATCCGGCCAGTTTCGCGGACGCCGACTCTTGGCGCGACCCCTGCCAGCGCGGCATCTTCATAGCCTGGAATGTTGTCGATCAAAAACTTCGCGGCAGCCTGGACCTGCCCGACCAAGGTGCCGAGCGCGGCTGACACCGAACGGGCATCGGCGCCATCGACACCGGTCAGCCGGGTCACGT
>JBBDSU010000051.1:22095-24998 GCA_040904825.1 Nitriliruptoraceae bacterium
GCGGCTGACACCGAACGGGCATCGGCGCCATCGACACCGGTCAGCCGGGTCACGTTCAGGCCTACTTCGCGGCGCTTGGTTGAGGTCGGCCACGTGTAGTAGGCGGTGGTCGGGAACATCTCTCCACGTTCGATCGCACGGCCGAGCATGGTCGTGCCCTGCTCACCTGACAGTGAGAAGAACGGCTGGCCGCCTTCTGCGATCCGCCGCGCAGCTGCGGCCGGGTCTTCGGTGATGATCGGGTTTTCGGAAACGATCAGCTCTTCAGGATGCGTTGCGACAAAACCGAGCAATTTCGGGATATCCACGCCGCTCAGCCGAAAGGTGAGGCTGACCGGCTGCAAGTCGCCGGCGCCATCCCCGATAACCATCTCGGCGCCAGCGCGGGACGCCAGCCAGCCATCACCGCTGGCATCGACAAACGTCGCCGCCCGCAGCATGCGCTGATGGTTGCCGTCAGTCACCACGATCGACTCCACGTGGCCGTCGGCGTCAGTGACGACATCGATTGCCTGGGTCGACAGTCGCATCGTCACGCCTGCGGCAACGAGTTCATCGATGACCACCAGTTTCATCATCTCAGGGTCGATGCAGGCTCCCCACATCGTGCGCCAGTCGAAGAACAACCCGACGTATCCACCGAGCGCATCCAACCGGCCCAGCAGACGCTCCAGCACACCGCGCACAATCCACTGTCCGTCACCGTTGGCGGCACCGAGGATCGGCAAGCCTCCGATGAGTTCACCACCTGGGATCGGGCCACGCTCAATCAGCGCAACCGAAGCGCCAGATTCAGCGGCAGCGATCGCAGCTGGCACCCCGGCAGCACCACTGCCGAGCACGATCACGTCGTACGACTCGAGTTGCATGTGTCCAAGGTCCTTGTCGTCGAGATGGCGTCGATGGGAGTGGCGTCGACGGGAATGGGCGGGCAACCTGTGGCGTTACCACCAGCAAGACATTCATGCCCGCACGTCCTGAAACGTTAGGGCACAACGAGGGGGTCCAAATGCGCACCTGGTCGGCTCGACGCTGGCAGGCCGCGATTGCCGGGACAATCGGCTTCGGACTGCTGCTGGGACTGCCGACCGACCTGGTGCCCAACCCCATCTTCGGCCGCCAGATCGAAGCGCCGTGGTGGGCTTATCCGGCATGGATCGTCACCTCGATCCTCGTCGGATTGCTCGTCGCCACCTATGTCCGCGAGCAGGTCCCCGCCAGTGACACAAGCGGCCGCCCGGCAAGCAGCAATGTGGCTACCGTCGAAGGACCTGCCGCCGGTGACGCGGGCGGCGACGGTCCGGCGATGACGGGGACTGAAAAGCGCGCCACGGCCGGAGGATTGCTGGCGCTGTTCGCAGTCGGATGCCCAACGTGCAATGCACTGGTCGTGCTGGCGCTCGGCGCCAACGGTGCCTTGGCGTTCTTCGAACCTGTCCAGCCACTGCTCGCGCTCGGCGGCATTGCGCTGCTCGCCCACGCACTACGGCGCAGAATCAATAGCGAGGCTGCATGCGCCGTCCCGACATCAAGCGACGTTCGCACCTGAAACCATCGGCGAGATACGCCAACACCCGCGCGACGTACGAAGTGTTTCCATGACCTTGCGGTTGGGCGACGTCCGCGGCTTTGAGCGGATGTGCTGTGGCCGACAAATGACCCTGTACCCGCCTCGAGTCTGTCGTGTCAGGTCGGGATTCCAACCTCGGCGATGCGGTCGCGGCTGGCCATCGGCTGATCGCTGAAGTGACAGGCTGAGACGCGATCGTGGGGTCCGCCTTGCCAGGTGGCTAGCGGTGGCTTCTCGTCGAGGCAGATCTCCTGCCGGTACGGGCAGCGCGGTGCTGACAGGCACGCGGGCTCGCGGTCGAGCGGTGCGGTGGGCACTCGGTGGGCTTTGACTTCGCCCTCAAGGGTGATGATCGCGCTCAGCAGCCGCTCGGTGTAGGGATGACGCGGGTCGTCGAACACACCACGCACGGGGCCCATTTCGACGATCTCGCCCTCGGTCATGACCACGACACGGTCGGCGATCTGGTGCACCACCGAGAGGTCGTGGGCGATGATCAGCACGGTCAGACCGAACTCGTCACGCAGGTCCATCAACAAGTTGAGGATCTGGGCCTGGACGGACAGGTCGAGCGCGCTGACCGGCTCGTCAGCCATAAGCACCTTGGGGCGGGGAGCCAAGGCGCGGGCGATCGCCACCCGCTGCAACTGACCGCCGGAGAACTCGTGTGGATACTTGCTCGCTGCACCCCTAGGCAAATGCACTGCGTCGAGGACTTCGGCGATGCGCTGCTTGTTGTTGCCCTCGAAACCCAGGGCCCGCAACGGTTCGAGCATCGCCTGCTGAATCGTCATCCGCGGATCCAACGAAGTCAGCGGATCCTGGAACACCATCTGCACGTCACGCCGAAACGGCCGCTCGTTGCGCACTGTCAGAGCCCGCACGTCGTGACCGGCCACCTTGATCTGGCCTGCGTCCGCACGCTCGAGTCCGACAAGCAGTCGTGCCAGCGTCGACTTGCCTGACCCTGATTCGCCGACGAGTCCGACCATCTCGCGTGGTTCGACCTTCAGCGACACCTTGCTGACGGCGGTCAGATAGCCCGGCCGTTCGGTCAGTTTGGTGCGCGGCAACTTGAACGTCTTGACGACGTCGGTGGTGTCGATCATCGGCTGACTCATGACGTTTCCTCGATCGGATGCCAGCACCACGCATCGGTGCGGCCCGTCGACTGCTCGGGCACCTGAGTGCACTGCTCGGTGGCATAATCGCAACGGTCTCGAAACGGACAGCCGGAGGGGAACTCGCCCAGCGGCGGCACCACACCCGGAATCACCGGGAGCCGGTCGACCTTGCCGTGGACACCTGGGGCCAGCGGCTGGGATCGCAGCAG
>JBBDSU010000052.1:0-8539 GCA_040904825.1 Nitriliruptoraceae bacterium
CAAGCCGTCGGGTTCGGCCGGTCAGGGGCGCCGGTGATGGCCGAGGCGGCTGTCCGCGAACGGTCACCGCGTATTGGCGTGATCGGCCCCGGGCGTGCCGGCACCACGGTGGCTGCGGCGTGTGTGCGTGCCGGATGGCCCGTCGTTGCCGTCGCAGGTGGCAGCGACGCCTCGCGTGCCCGGTTCGCGGCGAGCATCGCCGGTGTGAGGACGATGGAGGTTGCCGAGTTGCCGGCAGGCGTCGACCTTGTGGTGGTCGCGGTGCCTGATCGCGCGATTGCCGAGGTGGTCGACGCGATGGCGGTAGCCGGTTCGCTCGATGAACGCCATCGGCTTGTGCATCTGGCAGGGGCACACGGGTGCGCACCGTTGCGCCGCGCAGGGCTGGCCGGCGCACGCATTGCTGCCTGTCACCCGGCCATGACCATGCCTGCGACCCGCATCGAACCGGACGTGCTGGTTGGTGCTGCCTGGGCGGTGACGGTGCCGAGCGGCGCCGATGACCGCTGGGCACAGCAGTGGGTTGAAGGACTGGGCGGCCAGCCCTTCTCGGTCGCCGAGTCGGCCCGGGTGAACTACCACGCGGCACTCACGGTCGGGGCCAACGCCGTCGGTGCTGCTGTCGCCACCGCCCGTCAGTTGCTGCTTGCTGCCGGCGTCAACCGCCCCGAGGCGTTTCTGGACCCGCTGGTTGCGGCCAGCATCGGCAACGTGCTGCGCGATGGAGCCAGCGCCCTGACGGGGCCAGTGGTGCGTGGCGATAGTGACACTGTTGCCGCACACCTGGCGGCCTTGGCCGCCGATGCTCCATCGCTCGCCGACGCCTATCGTCACCTCACCTGGGCGATCTTGGCGCAGGCGAAGCGAATGATGACAGCGGACGACGTGGCGCGTATCGAGACGGTGCTGGCTGCAGACTCCGCCGAACGAGGTGCGACGTGAACGAGGCAGGTGCCAGGTGGAACGGGTGACGACGATTGCCGACGTGCGTGCGGCTGTCCGAGGTGCTCGCCAGCAGGGCCTGAAGGTGGCGTTAGTCCCCACGATGGGCGCGCTGCACGACGGACACCTAGCGCTGGTGCGGCAAGCCGCCAACGAGGCTGAGTTCGTTGTGGTGAGCATCTTCGTCAATCCGGCCCAGTTCGACCGGCCCGATGATCTGGCTGCCTACCCGCGAGATCTCGGCGCCGACGAACGTCTGCTTGCTGCGCTTGGTGGCGCGGCGCCTGCGGTGGTATTCGCGCCTGAGGCTTCCGAGATGTATCCGCAGCCGCCAGCCACGCGGGTGCAGGTCACCGGTCTGACCGAGCGTTTGTGCGGTGCGAGCCGACCTGGGCATTTCGACGGCGTGGCCACCGTGGTGACCAAGTTGCTGGCGATCGTCGCGCCCGATATCGCGGTCTTCGGTCGCAAGGATCGCCAGCAGCTCGCGGTCATCGAACGGCTCGTGGAAGACCTCAATCTCGGGGTCCGGATCGTTGGCGTGCCGACCGTGAGAGATGACGACGGTGTCGCATCGTCCAGCCGAAACGCGCGAATCACCGGATCGGATCGTCTCGCTGCCCGCGCGTTGTCGCGCGCGCTGATGGCCGGGTTGAAGGTGGTGCATGAAGCCCGTGCGGCCGGGCGCGAGGTCGACACTGGCGTGATCGCCGATGCGATGCGCACCACCATGAGCGACCAGGACGGGGTGTGGGTGGACTACGCCGAAGTGGTCGACCCGGCCACGTTGCAGCCGCCCGAAGGGCCGGTGGCAGCCACCGATCGGCTTGTGCTGGCGGTTGCCGGGTTCGTTGGACCCGTGCGGCTCATTGACAACGTCGAAGCGGGTATCACAGCTGACGAGCGTGCGTTGGCCGATGCGCTCGATGCATCGTTGATCGCCGCGCATCTGGGTGACGATGAGGGGCGTGACGATGAGGAGAGCGGCGATGTCTGACCCGATGCCCGCGATGCAAGACGACCATGCGATGGACGACGAACTGATTGAGGCCGGGCGCCGCATTGTTGCGCTCGCGCTCGCCGAAGACCTTTCAGGACCTGATGGTTCGGGAGCCGGCGACATCACCAGTCACGCCACCATCCCGGCCGAAGTCCGCGGCGAAGCGCGCTTGGTTGTGCGGGCGCCGGGCGTGATCGCTGGTTTGGGATTGGTTGCCGAGGTGTACCGCCAGATCGACGACACCATCGATGTCGACCTGTTCGTCAGTGACGGCGATCGCGTTGCGGCGGGCACCGTTGCGGCGACGATTGCCGGCCCACTGGGGGGAGTCCTCACCGGTGAGCGCACGGCACTCAACCTTGTGGGACACCTGTCAGGGGTCGCCACAGCGACCGATGCATACGTCACTGCGATCGCGGGAACCGGATGCATCGTCAGGGACACCCGCAAGACCACCCCTGGTCTGCGGTTGCTTGAGAAGGCGGCAGTACGTGCTGGCGGCGGCCGCAACCATCGTGTCGGCCTGTTCGACGCGATCCTGGTCAAAGACAATCATGTCGCGGTCGCGGGATCAGTCACTGCGGCAAGTCGCGCAGCGTTGTCGTTTGCTGAGGCGACCGATGTCGTCGTTCAGATCGAGGTCGACACGCTGGACCAACTGGACGAAGCTTTGGCCGCAGGGGCGTCGGAGATCCTGTTGGATAACTTCACGCCTGCTGAAGCCGCCGAAGCGGTGGCCAGGGTCAAGGCGCAGGTCGAGGGGCAGGTCGAGGCGCAGGTCGAAACCAGGGCGTTGACCGCTGGAGCGACAGGTGCCGTCATTCTGGAGGCATCGGGAGGTATCGACCTGACGACCGTGCGTGCGTATGCCGAGGCCGGCGTCGATTATGTCTCGGTGGGCGCGATCACTCATTCGGCGCCACAACTTGACGTCGCGCTTGACATCGACAGCCCAGCTGCGAGAAGAGGTGCCTGATGCTGATGACGATCGATGCGGGCAACTCGACCACGGTCGTGGGCCTGTTCAACGGTGATGAACTCATCCACCACTGGCGCGTGTCGACTGCCCCTCGCCGTCCCCCTGACGAACTGGGGATTCTGCTGGCAGGGATGCTCGCCACCGTCGATCTCAGACTCGACGAAGGCGTCCGTGGGATGGTTGTCGGCTCGGTCGTACCGACGGTGACCGAAGCGCTGAGGTCAATGGCCCATCGGTATCTCAACGTGGTTCCGATCGTCATC
Organism: Nitriliruptoraceae bacterium; assembly: GCA_040904825.1. Classification (GTDB taxonomy): domain Bacteria; phylum Actinomycetota; class Nitriliruptoria; order Nitriliruptorales; family Nitriliruptoraceae; genus JBBDSU01. Next base: position 3,185 of record JBBDSU010000052.1, read on the forward strand.
GAGCCGGGCGTGCGTACGGGGCTCGCGATTCATCACGACAATCCGCGTGATCTCGGTGCTGACCGCATCGCAAATGCGGTTGCGGCCGTGCAGCTGTTCGGTGGCCCGGCGGTGGTGGTCGACTTCGGCACGGCCATCTCGTTCGATGTGATTGACGGATCCGGACGGTTCATCGGAGGAGCGATCTCTCCGGGCGTCGGTACGGCTGTCGACGCACTCGTGGAGCGCACCGCTCGCCTGCCCACGATCGAGATCGATGCACCCGCCGAGGTAGTAGCGACCTCAACGGTGGGGGCACTGCGGTCTGGCGCCGTGTTCGGATTCGCCGGGCTGGTCGACGGCATTGTCACCAGGATGTCCCAACGTCTCGGCCCGGGAGTGACGGTTGTGTCGACCGGTAACGTCGCAACCTCGGTGCTTGAGGCCTGCACAACCCTCGACCATCACGACCCGTGGCTGACCTTGAAGGGGCTGCGCCTGGTCTGGGAGCACCACCACGGCTGATGCTGGCGCGCAGCAGTAGCGTCACATCGGCATCGACCCGCATGATCACAACGGACCTGACGTGACTGACGCTGTTGCATCACCACCGCCCCAAGGCGATGACACCACTTCGCCCGACGCGTTGGAAGGGTCCAAGCTCGATGAGATCATTGCGACCCGCCGGGCCAAGGTCGCCGCGATGCGTGACGCGGGGATCGAGCCCTATCCGGTGAGATTCCGGCCGACCTCGACCATCGCTGAGATCCGGGCCACACATGACGGTCTCGCGCCAGGTGAAGGCAGCGGGGTGGTGTCGACCGTGGCTGGCAGGGTCGTCGCGCGCCGTCAGATGGGTCGGCTGCAATTCCTCGTGCTGCGTGAAGACAGCGAAGACTTGCAGCTGATGTGCATCACCGGCAAGCTCGACGATGACGCGCGCAGTCTGCTTGAGCTGGTTGATGTCGGCGATTGGCTGGGCGCGACCGGCGAAGTGGTGTGCTCCAAGACCGGCGAGTTGTCGGTCCAGCCGACGACACTGACGATGCTCGGCAAGGGGCTGCGGCCGCTGCCTGATAAGTGGCATGGTCTGACGGATACCGAAGCGCGGTTTCGTCAGCGGGAGCTTGACCTGGTCGTCAATGCTGATGCACGCCGTGTGTTCGATGTGCGAGCAAAGACGGTCGCGGTGTTGCGCAACATCATGACCGATCGGGGGTTCGTCGAGGTCGAGACACCGATGCTGCACCCGATTCCCGGTGGGGCGGCGGCGCGGCCTTTCGTCACCCATCACCACGCTTTGGATGCCGATCTCTACCTGCGCATCGCTCCAGAGCTGTATCTCAAGCGGCTTGTTGCGGGCGGGATGCGCCGGGTCTTTGAGATCAATCGCAATTTTCGCAATGAAGGCATGAGCACCCGGCACAACCCTGAGTTCACCATGCTCGAGTCATATGCCGCCTACGACGACTACTACGACGTGATGGAATTGACGGAAGCTTTGTTCGTCGGAGCTGCAATGGCCACCGTCGGCGATGTCGAGGTCACCTATCAGCAACGCGATGTGTCGCTGGAGCCTCCCTTCCGCCGGGAGACGCTGCTTGACCTTGTCCGCGAGGCGACCGGACAGGCTGATCTGTCCTACACCAGCGATATTGACGAGGTCAGGGCGCTCTGCGAACGCCACACCATTGATGTCGAACCTGCATGGGGCGTGGGCAAGCTCGTGCTTGAGCTGTACGAGGCGATGGTCGAGCACACCTTGTGGGAGCCGACATTCGTCATGGATTACCCGGTTGAAGTGTCGCCACTGGCCCGGCGACACCGGGATGACCCGCAGGTCACCGAACGGTTTGAGTTGATCGTGACCGGCCGCGAACTCGCCAACGCCTTTTCCGAGCTGGTCGACCCAGACGATCAACGGCGTCGTTTCGAAGCGCAAGCGCTGGCGAAGGCCGCGGGTGATGACGAAGCGATGGTTGTCGACGAGTCGTACCTGCGGGCAATGGAGCTTGGCATGCCCCCGACGGGCGGGCTCGGCATCGGCGTTGATCGGCTGGTGATGTTGCTCGCCGACGTCGCCAACATCCGTGACGTGATCTTGTTTCCGACCTTGAGGCCGCAGCGCGAGGACTCCTGACGGCATCGTGCTGGCAGTGCACTGCAGGGCTGGCGAACAGCAGCGTGAGGTCGCACAGGTCGGGTCGGTCGCCGACGTGGAGTCGACCCGGCTGAGGTCTGTGGCAACTGGCGCAGACGGATGGCACGCTCTGGCCTCTGGATTTGCATGTCCCGGCCGATCGCCCCGGGTCACAGGGTGGCGATGGGTTACGATCGTGACCGGAGCGTGGCCGTGATATGGCTGATCGAAGCCGGGCATCCAACGCACCCGGCACCCGACGTTGAAAGTGGTCCCAATGTTCGAGCGGTTCACAGACCGGGCCCGCCGCGTGGTTGTCCTCGCCCAAGAAGAAGCGAGGATGCTCAACCACAACTACATCGGCACCGAGCACATTCTGCTGGGCCTCATCCACGAGGGTGAAGGTGTCGCGGCCAAGGCGCTCGAGTCGATGAGCATTTCGCTTGAGGCCGTGCGCGAGCAGGTCACCGAGATCATTGGCCGGGGACAGACGGCCCCTGCCGGGCACATTCCGTTCACCCCACGCGCCAAGAAAGTGCTGGAGTTGTCGCTCCGCGAGGCGCTGCAGCTCGGCCACAACTACATCGGCACTGAGCACATTCTGCTGGGCCTCATTCGCGAAGGCGAAGGCGTGGCCGCCCAAGTGCTGCAAAAACTCGGCGCTGACCTCAACAAGGTGCGCCAGCAGGTCATCCAACTGTTGTCGGGCTACTCGGGCGAGGGTGCTAAAGCTGGCGCCAGTGTCGGCGAAGGTTCGTCCGGCGGCGCTCGTGAAGGCTCGACAATCCTCGATCAGTTCGGCCGCAACTTGACGCAGGCTGCCGCCAGCAACGAACTTGATCCGGTGATCGGTCGTCACCGTGAGATCGAGCGCGTCATGCAGGTGCTATCGCGCCGCACCAAGAACAACCCGGTGCTGATCGGCGAACCTGGGGTCGGCAAGACCGCCATCGTCGAAGGACTCGCCCAGCGCATCGTCGCTGGCGATGTGCCCGAAACGCTCAAAGACAAGCACCTGTACACGCTGGATCTGGGTGCGCTGGTGGCAGGGTCTCGCTACCGGGGAGACTTCGAAGAGCGCCTCAAGAAGGTGCTCAAGGAGATCACCAGCCGCGGTGACATCATCCTTTTCATCGACGAGATCCACACCCTGGTCGGTGCGGGCGCTGCCGAAGGCGCCATCGACGCTGCCAGCATCCTTAAACCCATGCTGGCTCGCGGCGAGCTGCAGACCATTGGTGCGACCACGCTGGACGAATACCGCAAGCACCTTGAGAAGGACGCGGCACTCGAACGCCGGTTCCAGCCGGTCAAGGTCGACGAGCCGTCTGCCGAGCACTCGGTTGAGATCCTCAAGGGCCTGCGTGACCGGTATGAGGCCCACCACCGGGTCAGCATTACCGATGAAGCGCTGATTGCCGCCGTCGAGTTTGCCGACCGCTACATCTCCGACCGCTTCCTGCCCGACAAGGCCATCGACCTGATCGACGAGGCAGGTTCACGCCTGCGCATCCGGTCGATGAGCACGCCGGAAGATCTCAAAGAGATCGATGCCGAAATCGAGTCGACGCGCCTGGCCAAAGAGCAGGCGATCGATGAGCAGGACTTCGAGCGTGCCGCGGGACTTCGCGACGACGAGAAGCGACTTGCCGAGCGCCGCAGCAACCGCGAAACGCAGTGGCAGGACGAAGGCATGGACACCGTCCTGATCGTTGACGAGGAAGTCATCGCTGACGTCCTGTCGAACTGGACAGGGATCCCGGTTTTCAAGCTCACCCAGGAAGAGACCGACAAGCTGCTGCACATGGAGGACGAACTCCACAAGCGCGTTATCGGCCAAGAGCAGGCGATTTCGGCCGTCTCCAAGGCGATTCGCCGGACACGGGCTGGATTGAAGGACCCCAAGCGCCCGTCGGGTTCGTTCATCTTCCTTGGCCCGTCAGGTGTTGGAAAGACCGAGCTCGCCAAGACCTTGGCGGAATACCTGTTCGGTGATGAAGATGCCCTCATCCACCTGGACATGTCTGAGTACATGGAAAAGCACACGGTCAGCCGGCTCATCGGGTCCCCTCCCGGCTATGTCGGCTACGACGAAGGTGGGCAGCTGACCGAGCAGGTGCGCCGCAAGCCGTTCTCGGTTGTGCTTTTCGACGAGGTCGAGAAGGCTCACCCGGATGTGTTCAACACCTTGCTGCAGATCCTTGAAGACGGTCGTCTGACTGACGCGCAAGGTCGCACGGTCGACTTCAAGAACACCATCCTGATCATGACATCGAACCTCGGCACCAAGAACCTGACGGCGCCTTCGGTTGGATTCGTGCAGGACGACGAGAGTTCGATCTACGACAAGATGCGCCGCCAGGTCGACGATGAACTGAAGAAGCACTTCCGGCCTGAGTTCCTCAACCGGATTGACGACACCATCGTCTTCCATCCGCTGAGCCAGGAGCAGGTCACCGAGATCGTTGACTTGATGATCGCCAGGGTCAAGCGGCAGATGGTCGCCAAGGGACTGGACCTTGAGCTCACCGACGCGTTGAAGGTGTGGCTGTCCGAGAAGGGCTACGACCCGCAGTTGGGTGCGCGTCCGTTGCGACGCACGATCCAGCGCGAACTCGAGGACAGGCTGTCGGAGCGGATGCTGCTGGGAGAGTTCCCGGCAGGGGCGCTCATTGTCGCCGACGTCGACAAGGAAGCTGACGCTGTCACCTTCCGTGCAGTCGAGTCACCGGCGGCGCCCGATACTCCTCCGGTTGAGCTTGCCGGTGGCGGTGACAGCACCCTGACTGACCGCGAGGACTGAGTCCGGGTCAGGGCGTTCCGATGATCAGGTCAGCGAGCGCTGATTGCCGTCCCGTGGCCAGATCAGCTGCTGCCCGCCCAAGCATCGGACCCAACAGGTCGCCGAACCCGTTGTAGCCGCCAACCGCAATGATGTGCGGGCCGAGGCGGGCGAGCGTTGGCAGCCGATTGTCGGTGAAGCCTGACGTTGCGGCCCAGCGGTGGGTGATCGTGGCGGGCGATCCGAACTCTTGGTGCAGAACCCATGCCAGATGCTGCTGCACGGCCTGAGACGTCGCTGTGCCGTCGGCTTCGTCGTCACGGTCTTTGTCTCTCCCGCCGGCAATCACCACCCTGCCGTCCGGCAACTGCTGCCAACAGTCGCGGCCCCAGCGCGAGCGCGTCGGGCGCCGAGAATGCGGCTCGGGCGACGGCAGCGGTGGTGGATCGAGCGG
>JBBDSU010000052.1:8639-11340 GCA_040904825.1 Nitriliruptoraceae bacterium
CGCCTGCCGCAATCTTGCCTGGTGCATGGTTGGGTGGCGTGATGTCGGGCGGGGTGATGCCAGTCGGTGGAAGACTTGGAGGTGGACTTGGAGGTGGAAGATCGGATAGTGCGATAGCCGCTGGCGAGGCTGCCAGCGCTTGGACTCGGCCGGTCATCACAACGCCGTTGAGCGCCGGAACCATGTGTTCCAGTCCTCCGTCGACCGCGACGATGACCGAGCGGCATCGGACTTCGCCGGTCGTGCTGTCAATGTCTCGATCGCCGAGCTGCTGGGCCCGAGTCGAGCCATACAGCTGTGCGCCCGCTGCTTGGGCCGCTTCGATCAGTGATCGGACACGTTCGACCGGTTGGAACGCTCCATCCTCTGGGAACAGCAGCCCATGCCCCTCGTCGCCGTCGTAGGCCTCGACGGGCAGGCCGTCGCGGCGCATGACCTCCAACTGGCGGGCGCAGTCGTCGTGTTCGGCATCCGACGATGCCAGCCGCAAGCTGCCTGACCATCGCTGGGTCAGGTCGCCGGCAGCGGTCAGCGCAGCAAGTTCCTTGCGCGTCTCCTGGTAGAGGGCGGTGGCCCGCTTGCGTCCCAAGATCTCAATCGCATCGTGGTGGAACATGGGCAGGCCGGCGAACCACATGCCCGCCGTGCGCACAGTCGCGGTGCCCCCCAATGGCCCGGCGTCGATACCGACGACGTTGACTCCCCGTGAGGTCAAATGGATGACCGCCGACAGGCCCGCTGCTCCCAGGCCAACGACGCACACATCAGCCTGCACTGTGCCTTCTAGGGGGCTGGAGGTGGGAAGGGACGGTGCCAAGTCGGTCCACAGAGGCTCTTGCGGCTGCGGACTGGCACCACGGTCGACACCGACGGTGCGGATGGCAAGCATCTCGCTACGCGCCGATCGGCGCATCGACCGCCGTTTCATCGTGACGTCCTCGTGACCGGTGTCAACCGCCGCTGTGACCGTAGCCGCCGAGGGTAGGCTCGTGTCGAGGAGGTGGGGGCCTTGGCGCACGAGCTGATCGACTCGACCGAGATGTACCTGCGTACGGTGCTCGAACTCGAGGAGGAGGGCATCACTTCTCTGCGGGCGCGCCTCGCCGAGCGGCTCAACCTGTCGGCCCCGTCCGTGTCAGAAGGCGTCGCGCGGCTTGAGGAGCAGGGGTTGCTGCAACTGCACGACGACCGCACCGTGCACCTGACGACCGAAGGCCGCATTCGGGCCACGCAAGTGATGCGCAAGCACCGTCTGGCGGAACGATTGCTCGCCGACGTCATCGGCCTGGATCCGGCGTACATTCACGAAGAGGCCTGCCGGTGGGAGCACGTCATTTCTGACCGGGTCGAATCCCGTCTGGCGGAGTTTCTTGGCCAGCCGACAACGAGTCCGTACGGCAATCCGATCCCTGGACAGGGTGATCCCCCCGGTCCGGCTGTATCGCTGGCGGACGCCGTCGATGGGCATGTTCACCTGCACAGTATCTCCGAGTCGTTGCAGAGCGATGCCGATGTCATCCGCGCTCTTTACGACCATGGCATGCGTGCGGGGGCCAGCGTGGAGTTGAAGCACACACCCGATGGTGTCGTGCTGCGGCGCGACGACGGGCAAGAAGTATCGCTGCCGCTGGATGCCGCCCGGCTGGTCTACGTCGCGCAGGGATGACGCCAGCCACTGCGGATGCGATGAAGTCGGCCGATCCGGCGCCAAACAACGGGTCAGGCCACGGACCAGGCCACGGGTCAGGCCACGGGTTTGGTCACGCCTTGTTGTCGTGGGGCACACGCGAATTGCGTGACCTGCCGTGGCGTGCGACACGTGACCCCTGGGCCATCCTGGTCGCCGAATCGATGCTGCAGCAGACCCAAGTCGATCGCGTCGTCGGTCCGTACCACGCCTTCCTTGCACGGTTCCCCACGGCAGCCGAGTGTGCGGGCGTGCCTGTCGCCGAAGTGATCCGTTATTGGGCCGGGCTGGGTTACAACCGTCGTGCGGTGCGCCTGCACGGTGCGGCGACCGCGGTGATGGCGCGGCACGGCGGAGCGGTACCGGGAGACCTTGACGAACTGCTCGCCTTGCCTGGAGTCGGGTCCTACACCGCGCGTGCGATCCTGGCGTTTGCGTTCGAAGCCGACCATGGTGTGGTTGATACCAATGCTGGGCGTGTGATGGCGCGCGCGGTCGCGGGCCGCCGCCTGACCGCTGCCGAAGCGCAACGACTGGCCGACAGCGTGGTCCCTCGCGGTCAGGCATGGCTGTGGAACCAGACGGTGCTCGACCTCGGAGCAACCGTCTGCCGGTCCGCCGATCCATCGTGCAATCGATGTCCCGTCGCTCCTCACTGTTGCTGGGCCGCTGCAGGCCATCCCTCGCCTGATCCTGCAGTCGGTGGTGCTGCGTCGCCTCGCCGCCAGGCCACCTTCGAAGGCTCGGATCGGCAGGTTCGCGGGCGACTGATCGCGGCGTTGCGCCAGCAGCCGATCCCCTACGGCGACGTAGCTCGCGTTGCGGGCGTCCCCGCCGACCCCACGCGTGCGCACCGCCTGGCCGATGCGCTCGCCGCTGAAGGCATGGCCGAGTGGAATGGCCAGACGTTGGCGCTGCCGGGCGACGACTACCCGCCAAGCGCTTCACAGCCGGTCGGCGAATCAGCGATGGTCCGATGACCCAACCTGACCCGTCCCACGCCTCGACACAGGG
>JBBDSU010000052.1:11440-22470 GCA_040904825.1 Nitriliruptoraceae bacterium
GACCCGTCCCACGCCTCGACACAGGGTTCGGGACATGCCTCGACCCAGGGCTCGGGACACGCCCCGACCAAGTCTTCGACGCGTCGCCATCTCGATGCGCTCGCTCTGCGCGACTGGCAGGTCGAGGCGCTGGCCGCATGGTCGGCGACCGGACGAGGTGTCGTCGAGGCGGTCACAGGGACAGGAAAAACGCGTCTGGCCCTTGCCGCGCTGCGGATGGTCGTTGATCGCGGCGGGCGTGCACTCGTGCTCGCGCCGACCATCGATCTGCAACAACAGTGGATCCGTGAGCTGAGGAACGCGCTGCCTGATCGGAGGATCGGCCGACTGGGCGGCGGAGGTGATGATGACCTGTTCGCCTCGCACGTTGTCGTGGCAACCCCACATTCGGCCGCGTCACTGCCGATCGACGTGCCTGAAGCAACGACCGCGCTGATCGTGGCTGACGAAGCTCATCGTTACGGCGCCCCCACCTGGGCCGCCGCACTCACCGAAGTCTTCGACCTGCGCCTGGCGTTGACGGCGACCTATGAACGTTCCGATGACGGCGTGGACGATGTTCTGGCTCCGTATTTCGGCGAGGTCGTCTACCGCTATTCGTTCGCGCAGGCCGCTGCCGATGGCACGATCGCGCCATTCCACGTCGCGCTCGTGGGCGTGGATCTGAGCGAGGCGGAACGTCACCGGCACGACGAGGCCGATAGCAGATGCCGCTCGTTGCATCGGCAGCTTGTGGCCGGCCTTGGCATGCCACGAGAGCCTGCGGCGTTGTTCGCTGCCGTGGCCGCCGTAGTCGCAGATGCCGAACGCTTAGGACGAGATGGCAACCAGGCACGCGCGTGCCGGGAATACCTGTTCAGGGTCAGACAGCGCCGCGATGTCGCGGCGAACGCCGCGGCGAAGATGGACGTTGCCGCTTCTGCGGCAGCGAGCCTGGCCGGCGGTCGTGCTCTGGTGTTCACCGACACGGTCGAGCAAGCCGAAGCCGCCGCGCGACGAATGTCGGCCCACGATGTGTCAGCTGAAACGATCCACGGGGGGCTCGACGAACGACGGCGCAGGATCCGCCTCGCTCAATTCCGCAACGGTGCGCTTGATGTCGTGGTGGCGCCAAGGGTGCTCGACGAAGGGGTCGACGTTCCCGACGCTGACGTCGCCATCGTGCTGGCCGCGTTCCGGACCAGACGCCAGATGGTCCAGCGCCTTGGCCGGGTCCTGAGGGTGAAAGACGATGGGCGCGCTGCACGGCTGGTGATCGCCTATGCGAAAGAGACGCTGGAGGATCCAGGGCGAGGCGGGCATGAAGACTTCCTTGCCGAGGCGACCGATACCGCCCAGTCGGTCGCAAACCTCGACGGGCCGCAGGCTGTCAACGGATGGTTGCGCGCACCGGGCTGAAAGTGGTGCACCGGGCTGTCCGATGGCGGTGCGGCCGGCGGTGCGGTCGAATGACCAGCGCGGCGATGAGCGGGTAGTAGTCTCGAAGGTGTGGTCGCGCCTGGCCTGCAGGTTGCGGCAGGACGACCGGAAAGGACCCCGATCATGGTCGATGCCGCTTCCGGTGAGCGTCGTCGGATCCTGCGGTTGCTCGCGCCAGGGACCGACCTTCGTGAAGGGGTCGAGCGCATCATCCGTGCTCATCGCGGCAGCCTGATGGTGATTGGCTGGACTCAGGAGATCGAGCCGTTGTTGTCGGGCGGGTTCGTCATCGACTCGCCAGCTACCGCTCAGCGAGTCGCTGAACTGGCCAAGATGGATGGGGCGCTGGTCCTCGACTCGGACGCTGAACGGATTCTGCGTGCCAATGTCCAGTTGGTGCCCGACCGGGACATCGAGACCTCGGAGACTGGGACACGCCATCGGAGCGCCGAGCGCACAGCACGCCAGACGGGCATGCCGATCATCGCGGTCTCGGAGTCGATGGGGGTGGTCACGCTCTATCACGGAGCGAGCAAGTCCATCCTCGAAGAAGTTTCGGCGCTGTTGTTCCGCGCTAACCAGGCACTGTCGACGCTTGAGCGCTACAGGGCCCGCCTCGATGAAGTTTCCGGGATTCTGTCGGCACGGGAGATCGAAGACACGGTCTCGGTTCGTGATGTCGTGCTCACCCTGCAGCGGGCCGAGATGATGCGGCGCATCGGCGATGAAGTCGAAGGCCACGTCATCGAACTGGGGACCGAAGGGCGCTTGATCCAATTGCAACGTGACGAGTTGGTTTCGTCCGTGACCGATGAACGTGAAATGATCGTCAAGGACTACCTCGCCGACCGCCGTCGCAAGCTCGACAAAGTGCTGGCCGACGTTGCGGGCCTGTCGACCGACGAACTGCTGGTTTCGGAACGTGTGGCGCGGTTGCTGGCTTTCGACAGCGATGCGCTGGAGCGTTCAGTCACCCCCAGGGGCTACCGCCTGTTGTCCCGGATCCCGCGGCTGCCGGCCAGCATTGTCGAACGCTTGGTGGCCGCATTCGAGACGCTTCCGAGGATCATGGAGGCCACCGTCGCCGAACTCGACGACGTGGAGGGCATCGGTGCGGCTCGTGCCCGCAGTATTCAAGACGGATTGCGGCGCATGGCCGAGGCGAACCTGCTCGACCACTACGTCTAAGACGCCCCTGCGGGTCAGACGCCTGTGCGTGACGCGCAAGTCCGCGCCAGGTGCAAAGCCTCTCATCGAGACTGCAGTTGAGGCCGTTTGCGTGCCTGTGGTACCGTCGGACACTGTTCGGCCGCGTCGTGACGATGTGTGACGACGTGCGCATGTCCCCTCACCGATCTCGTCGCGGCTGTGTGACGTGTTGGTGCGACATCTGCGCAAGGAGTTCGCGTCCATGGCCTACAGCGTCGGCGACACCGTTATCTACCCCCATCATGGGGCGGCCGTCATCGAACGCAAGGAGGAACGAAAACTCAAAGGCGAATCCTGCGAGTATCTCGTTCTGCGCTTGACGTACGGGGATTTGACCGTGATGGTCCCCGCCGATTCTTGCGAACAGGTCGGCATACGCAACGTCGTGTCCAAGAAGCAGATCGAGCAAGTGCTCGACGTGTTGCGCCAGCCGGAAGGAAAGGCCGCCGGCAACTGGTCACGCCGCTTCAAGGCCAACTACGAGAAATTGCGCTCGGGCGACATCTATCAGGTCGCCGAAGTTGTCCGGAACCTCGCCACGCGCGAGACGGACAAGGGACTGTCCGCTGGCGAGAAGCGCATGCTCACCAAGGCCAAGCAGATCCTCCTTTCCGAGCTTGCCGTCGCTATCAACAAGGACGAGGAACAGGCCGAGAAACTCGTTGAGCGAACCTTGGAAGACGCGCACGGCTAAGCGCCCATTACTGAGCCGGGCGTGTTGCTGAGGCGCGTGTCGCAAAGTTGTCGGGCTACCTCACCACCGGGTACGGGCCACGTCACCGCTGGGTTCTCGCCACCTTGCTGCCGGGTACCGGCGTGATACGAGGTCATGATGTCCGGGCCTGATCGTTCGTCCCACTCGGGTGCTGCACCAGCGTCCACGCTTGCTGGGATTGTTGTTGCAGCGGGCTCCGGTCAACGACTGGGTGCCGCTGTCCCCAAAGCCCTCGTGCCGCTGGCGGGCCGCCCGCTCATCGCCTGGGCGGCACAGTTGTTGGCCCGGGCCGGCGTGGCCGCTCCCGTGGTCGTCTATCCCCACGGCTACGAAGATGCCTTCCGGGCTGCATGTGCCGGAATCGTCGCCGGCGAGTCCATCGCCAGTTCCATCCAGGTCTCCAGTTGCATCCAGTATGTGGAGGGTGGCGCGACCCGTTCAGCGAGTGTGCGCGCCGGACTTGCAGCGATCGACCCATTGTCTGAGATGGTGATCGTGCATGACGCGGCACGCCCGCTGATGCCGTCAGCGGTGCTGGCCGCTGCGGTCGCTGCGGTCGAAGCCGGAGCCGTAGCCGCTGCACCGTCGATGAAGGTGGCTGACACGCTCAAGTCGGTCGAGGGTCGGCGGATCACCGGGACGGTTGCTCGCGAGCACCTTGTCGCCATCCAGACCCCGCAGGTGTTTCGACGTCACGTGCTCGATCGTGTCATGACCGACGATGCCGAAGCGACTGACGAACTGGCACTGGTTGAGGCAGCCGCTGAGATCGGAGTGGTCGATGGCATGATCGCGACTGTGGATGGATCGCCGTTCGGCTACAAACTGACGACGGCGGCCGATCTCGCGTTCCTCGAACGGCTTGCGGTCGTCCCCGCGACAGCCACTGAACCGACAGCCGCTGAATCGACAGCCGCTGAATCGACAGCGACTGAACCGACAGGCACGGAACTGGCAGGTGAGGCATGACCGTGGTGAGAATGGGCAGCGGGTTCGACGTCCACCCGTTCCGCGCCGACGACACGACCGAAAGCCACGGGCAGGCAGGACTGCGACTTGCCGGTGTTGAGATTGCGTCGGGCCCGCCGCTGGACGGGCACTCGGATGCCGACGTCGCGGTTCACGCTGTGTGCGACGCGCTGCTCGGAGCGCTTGCCATGGGTGACCTGGGAAGTCGCTTCGGAACGGACAACCCCGAGACCGCAGGTGCTGACTCTGTGCAACTGCTGCGCACCGTTGTCGATGACGTGGCGACTGCAGGCTGGCGGTTGGGAAACCTGGACGTCACGATCATCGCTCAGCAGCCACGCCTGTCGGGATATCGCGATGCGATGCGACAAGCGCTGGCCGAAGCGTGCAACGCTTCGCTGGACGACGTGTCGGTCAAGTTCACCACGACCGACAGCCTCGGTTTCGTTGGTCGTGGTGAAGGCATCGCGGCATGGGCGACGTGTGTTGTCACCGCCCTGCATCGATAGGCTCAGGCGCACGAGGCGCCGTCATCCGCGAGGGGCGTCGTCAACATTCACACGCTGATACCACTCTCGACGGCGGTCGCCGATGTCCCTGGTTCTCTACGACACGCTGCGTCGCGCAGAAGTGCCGTTCGTTGCCCGCGACGAGGGCAAAGCCGCGATGTATGTCTGTGGCCCGACGGTGCAGTCTGACGCTCACGTTGGGCACGGGCGCCTGCTGGCGGTATCAGACCTGTTGCGCCGTCACCTGCGCCACCAGGGCTACGACGTTACCTACGTCCAGAATGTCACTGACATCGATGACAAAATCATCTTGAGGGCGCGGCGCGAAAAGGTCGCGCCGGCGGTGATTGCGACGCGCTACACCCTGGCATGGAACCGTTGCATGGATGCTCTCGGAGTGACGTCACCGGATGTCCAACCGTTTGCGACCGGCCACCTGCTGGAAATGCAGGCACTGATCACCCAGCTGATCGACGCTGGCAAGGCCTACGCCGTTGACGGCGACGTGTTCTTCCGGGTGCGATCGTTTGAGGCGTACGGCGCGTTGTCACGTCGCCGCATTGATGAGCTCGAACAGGGCGCCGATGTCGTCGACGCAGATCGCAAGGAAGATCCGCTGGATTTCGCCTTGTGGAAATCGGCAAAACCAGGTGAGCCGGCATGGCCATCACCGTGGGGCGAGGGACGTCCGGGCTGGCACATCGAGTGTTCAGTGATGGCGACCAAGCACTTGGGTGCCGCCTTCGATATTCACTGCGGCGGGCTTGACCTGGTGTTTCCGCATCATGAAAACGAGATCGCGCAGTTCGAAGCGGCTCACAACGAAACCTTCGTCCGCCACTGGGTCCACAACGGCATGGTCCAGATGGGCGACGAGAAGATGTCGAAATCGATCGGCAACGTAGTCGGGCTCCATGAGGCCATCGATACCTGGGGCCGGGGGCCAATGAGGCTGTGGTATCTGTCGGCCCAGCATCGCACGCCGCTTACCTTCGAGACGGAGCGTCTCCGGGACGCGTCCGCGACCTACGACCGGTTCGTGACGTTCGTGCGATCTGCGCGACGGTTCGCCGGTGAGGTAGAAGCTGACGCCGAGTCGTCCGCGGATCACCGCCAAGCTTTTGTTGCCGCGATGAACGATGATCTCAACGCCCCGTCTGCGGTCGCGGCGCTCCATGAGCTTGCAAGCGCTGGCAACGACCTGATGAGCGGCAAGGACGGCGATGGCGACCGGGCGCGCGCCGCTGTCGCTGGGCACTCGTCGACGCTGGTCGAGTTGGCAGACGAGGTGCTGGGGCTCGGCGTCGAGTCGACGCTGGCGGCTGCTGCCGAGATCGAACGCAGAGTGGGACCTTTGGTCGATCAACTGCTGACGCAGCGCCAGACGGCTCGTGAGGACCGTGACTTTGCGACAGCGGACGTCATCCGCGATCAGATCGCCGCAGCGGGCATCATCGTCGAAGATGGCCCCGACGGTGCCCGCTGGCACGCCGACATCGTGCCGATCGATGATCCAGCTGCCGCGACGTCTTCGACGTCCCAGTGAGCTCGTCTCAGTGAGTTCGTCTCAGTGAGCAGACCGCGGCGGGATGCTCCGGCACGCTCGCAGGACGCTGCGGCACGTATCGTCGTCGGCATTCATCCCGTACGCGAGATCCTGCGTGCTGGTCACAAGGTCCACCGTGTACGCCTGGCAGACTCCCGTGGAGGCTCCGCAGCGCTCGACGAGATCATTGAACTGGCGCGCAAGGCGGGTGTGCCTGTCGTTGAAGTCCGCCGGTCTGAGCTTGATGATGTGGCGGCTGGGCTCGTCCATCAAGGCGTCGTTGCCGAGGCCGCACCGCTGGTGACCGTCTCCCCTGACCAGATTGTCGCCCTCGCCATCGCTCGCGCCGAGCCTGCCCTCATCGTGGCGATTGACGGAGTCACCGATCCCCACAACCTGGGATCGATCGCACGAACCGCCGAGGCAGCCGGCGCCCACGGACTGATCGTGCCGTCGCGGCGTTCTGCTGGCATCACCCCCACCGTGGAGAAGGCAGCTGCCGGGGCGCTGGCCCATCTTCCGGTCGCTGTGGTGACCAACCTCGTGCGCACGCTGGCAGATCTGGCCCGTGACGGGGTGTGGTCGCTTGGTCTCGATGGCGACGCTGAGGTAACCGTCGACGAACATCCGCTGGTGGCAGAGTCATGCGTGCTTGTCGTGGGTGCTGAAGGCGATGGCCTTTCGCGGCTGACACGTGAACGCTGTGACGGGCTGGTGAGGCTGCCGATGCGCGGCCAGGTCGACAGTCTGAATGCCTCGGTCGCCGCAGGCATCGCGCTCTACACCATCGCCGCTCGGCAGGGACGCCCGGCCTGACTTTGGCGTGGCATCCGGACCGCCGCGACGCATGAAAAGTCGACGCGTGGCCGAGCCTGCCGTGGCACGATGGGGTGCGGGCGACTCGCTTCGTTGCATCGGGAAAGGTTCGACTGGTGGTCAGCGCAGGCTCGCAGGACCCTGGGTCCACCACGGCGCAGCGCAACAGGGACGGCGCCGCTGCGCGGTTGATCGCAGCGTTCCACGCCGCGGTGATCGAGTGCACCTCGATCGATGACATTCTCGCGCAGTGCTGGTCAGACATTCGCCAGCACTGCCAAGCCGACGGCATGGCGTTGATCGCACGGCAAGCGCCCGATGCCACCGGGCATGCCAAGGATCGCGATCAGGTGATTGCTGCCGTCGGCGAGATTGTCTTCGCCGCCGATGCCGCCGAAGACGATCTGGTAGTGGACTTGGAAGTCGATCGGGAAGTTCATCGGTTCGATCTTCCCGGGGATCGATTGGCGGCGGTGCTCGTTGCAGGCCACCTCTCACCCTCGGTGCGTGCCGTCATCCCGGCGCTCGGTTCCATGATCGACATCGAATTGCGCCGACAGGACGTCGAACATGATCTGCACGAACGGGTCAAGGAGCTTGAGGCGCTGCGCGCGGTTCAAGTCGCCGTCGAGTCCTTCGAGGACCTGCCGTCGCTCTGTCAGGGTGTCGCCGAAGCCGTCGCGCGTGGCATGCAGTTTCCCGACGTCGCGAGAGCGGAGCTCCAGATCGATGGCCAGTTGTTCGACGCCGGCGCTCATGGGCACCTGGAAGTCGTCATTGCCGCAGAGGTGACGGCTGCAGGCCTGCCGCGAGGCGAACTGCGCGTGGGATACATCGTCGAGCGTCCTGTGCTTGAGCCCGAGGAGCCTGATCTGGTCCGCGCCTGCGTGCGAACCCTTGCGCTGCACCTTGCCGCCGCCGACGCTCGCCGTGATGCGCTGGCGCTGGCGCAGCGGCTGCGTCAGGTCCTCGACGGGCTGCCGTCGGCAATTTTCACCATCGACCGTGACCTGAAGGGCCTGCCAGTCACGCTTGCCGAAGGGTTTCCGGTCGAACATCTCCCGCCAGTCGATCAGCCACTGACTGAGTCGACCGATCCGGTTATCGAACATGGGGTTCGCCTGGCGCGGGCCGGACTGGTGGGTGAGTCCCGCTGCGAAGAAGTCTTCTGGCAGGAGCGCTGGTGGGAAGTGCGGGTTGATCCTCAGATCGGCGATGACGGCGAGGTCGAGCAGGTGGTGATGTCGGTGCTCGACATCACCCATCAGAAAGAACGCCTGGCTGCCGAGGCCAAGCTGGCGGCGCTGGTTGGTTCTGCCAGCCTTGCGATCGTGGGTCTTGATCTCGACGGAGCCGTGACAAGTTGGAACCGTGGGGCGTGCGACCTTACGGGATGGTCCCCGGAAGACGTGATCGGCACGCCGATCGCTGCTATCGAAGCTCCTGCAGGTCGCGGCAGGCTCGCAGACGGCGGGGCAGCCAGTGGGCCCGACGACCTCAACGGCTTGGCATCGGCTGACGCACCGACTGACTCGGGAACTTCAATAGTGCCGAGGCGCCTCGATGCGCTGCAGTTGTCAGGGCAGACCGGAGATCGTTTCGAAGCTCGCCTGCGCCATAAGCACGGCCACGAGCTGTATGTCGCGGCGTATCTGTCCTTGATTCTCGATTCTGTCGGGACACCGGTGGGCGCTCTGATGACCTGCGAGGATCTGACGCGCCACCAGCAGATGGTCGATGCGCTGGAAGAATCCGAGGCCCAGTTCCGTCTCATTGGGGAATCAGTCGGTGACGTCGTCTACCGGATGTCGTTGCCACCAAGTCCTCGATTCGAGTACGTCAGCCCGTCAGCAGAGCGAGTGCTGGGATGCTCGCCGTTGCACCTGCTCAACGATCCGTCCCTCATGGTTGAGCGTTCCCATCCCGCCGACATCAAAGACGTCCAAGACCACCTTGCGGGACGCGGTTCGACGATCCGCCGGTGGCGATGGCGCCACGAAGATGGGTCGTGGCGGTGGATAGAGGACCACCGCAGCGTGCTCGAGCGTGAAGGCGAACCGGTTGCCATCGTTGGCATCATCCGCGACGTGACTGCTGATCATGAGGCCACAGAAGCCACCCGCGTGGCGCTAGCGAATGCGGAGAGAGTGGCTGACGAGCTGAGACAGGTCGACATGATGAAATCGACCTTCCTGGCCGCGGTTTCTCACGAACTGCGTACGCCGCTGACCAGCATTTTGGGGTTTTCGGCCACCCTCGAACGGTTGTTGTCCGGCTCGGATGATCAGGAACTGCTCGCCTATGTCGATCGGCTGATGTTCAACGCCACACGGCTCGAGCAACTCGTCGATGATCTGCTCGACGTGGACCGGCTGACGCGTGGACAGATCACACCTCAGCCGACGCCTACCGATCTGGCAGAGATGGTCCGCAAGGTGCTCCGCCGCAACGACGATGTCACTCATCAGGTCACTGTCGATCTCGAAGACGTCGTCATTGAGGTCGACGCGGTGATGATCGAACGAGTTGTCGCCAATCTGGTGCGCAATGTGCGGCGTCACACACCACCGGGAACCCACACCTGGATCACGCTGCGAGCGACGTCCAATGGTGTCCGCATCGTGGTTGACGATGATGGTCCAGGGATCGCGGTTGAGGATCGGCAGCGGATCTTCGAACCCTTCGAGCAGGGAGAGCTGTCGGCAATATCTGCGTCACCGGGAACGGGCATCGGGTTGTCACTCGTTCAACGTTTCGTCGAAGCGCACGGAGGACAGGTGGCGACCTCAGAGCGGCCCGGCGGCGGAGCACGGTTTAGTGTCGATCTGCCCGGTGGCGCTGCTGGCGCTGTCGATTGAGGCGCCGGGACTGTGACACGCCCGGTCACAGCGCCGAGGTCACAGCGCCGAGGTCACAGCGAACACGTCGCGATGATCTCGGCGTGAGCGCCGGTACTGGCAACCTCGCATGTCCATCCGTCACCGAGGTCGGCCATCTTCACCAACTCTGCTGGCGAGATCGTCAGGTCCTGGAGCAAGGCCGCAGCAAGCCGCCCTTTGGCAACTTTCGTGCGGGCGGCATTGGCGCTTCGCCCTGTGGGGTTGAGGAAGCGGAAGGTGACCAGGCGCGTGTTCCCATCGCCGATGCTCTCGCGGTCCGATGGCCAGATCCTCGCGTGCTCGCCAGGCAACAGATCCCAGACGATCGTCCCGCTGACCAGGCTCGCGAGGCAGTCGCGCGCTGCTTTACGCCAGAAGGTGGCGAGGCCCCCGATCTCGGGCAGTGATGCGCTGAACTCCAGGCGATAGTCAGGCACTGGGTCGTCGGCAGCGACCAGACCCAAGAGGGCAGAGACAATAAATACTCGCCCAGCCAGCGCGCTTGGGTGCATCGCGGGCAACCCCGCGTTGCCATGAACAATGCCGGTGTAGCGCTGCGACGCTGGCATGGTCGCCGCGTCCGCAAGGTTGGCCAGGCACTCGCGCGCGGTGTCGACGTCGGTGCGACGAACTCCTGCGATACGCGCGATCGAAGCGTCGTTGCCAGTGGCAGCTGCTTGAGCGGCGGAGAGGACCTGCCGCCGGGCCACGGTCAACGGGTGGTCATCGTTGAGTGTGGCGCCGAAAGGATCGGATGCACCGCCCGCCGCCTTTGTCTTGGACGGCGGGAGAAGCAAGACGCCTTTCGATGCCATGCAAGGACCTTGGGCGTGTGGTGGCAGTTCGGTGGCAACTCAGGGCGCGTGTGCGCTGAGGATGCGCGGACTGTGAGTGCGATCTGAGCCGCCAGGGTTGGAGCCGAGGAGGGGAATCGAACCCCTGACCTGCCGCTTACAAGGCGGCTGCTC
>JBBDSU010000053.1:0-2713 GCA_040904825.1 Nitriliruptoraceae bacterium
TCGAGGCGATGCTGGTCGACGTAGTCCCAGTCGATGTGCCACCCAAGTCCAGGTGTGGTCGGAAGCTCGATGTAGCCGTCACGCGGCAGCGGACGGTTGGCGACCAGCTTGTACCAAAAGGGGTCACGAGCAGGTGCGAAGCACTCGGCGTAGGTCCCGTGGGACTGGCTGGCGATCAGGTGCGACGCGACCTGGGGCTCCTCGTGATGTCCCATGAGCACGTCGTAGGCATGCGCAATCCCAGCGACCCGGCGCCATGCCGTCGGTCCCCCCGACCATGAGGCATCGAAGTTGCAGATATCGATCGAGCCGGTCTCCATCAAGTCGCGACATCCCGACGGTGTGAGTTCAGTCTGGCCGGCTGACACCGGGATCGTTGATCGCATGCGCACGTCACGAAGTCCCCGGCGGTCGTTGGCCCAGCGGCACGGCTCCTCAAACCAGGCCAAGTCCAAGTCAGCGGCGCGGGCTGCGAACTCGACCGCCTCCAGGACCGTGTAGCCCTGGTTGGCATCGACCGCAATGGCAAAGCCGTCGCCAGCAACCTCGCGGGCGAGAGACACACGCCGGACATCCTCCTCCGGCGACGCGCCACCGATCTTGAACTTGCAGCCTGCCAAGCCTTCGTCGACATAGCCACGGATCTCGTCAGCGAGCGCGCCATCGTCCTGGCCGTAGTAGCCACCGATCACAATCATCGGGACACGCGAGCGAAAGCCTCCCCACAGCCTCCAAAGAGGCTGGCCTACAGCCTTGCCCACGGCGTCCCACACCGCCGTGTCGATCGCCGCAGTGGCAACGAGTCCGATCCGCCGATCACGCAGGATGTCGAACGTTGCCGGCCAGGCTTGATCCCAGATCTGCTCGACCGCAAAGGCGTCGCGGCCAAGCACCCGAGGCGTGATCTCATCCCGTACAACACGATCGATGTCGAGGAGGGTCTCGTCTTCATCGCCGACCCATGCTTCTCCCACGATCCCCTCACTCGTGTGGACACGCGTGATCAGCGTCGCTCGGTTGACCATCCGGTAGAAGCTGCCTTTGAACTCGCGCTCCAAGGGAGCCCGCACGGGAATGGTTTCGACGCGAGTGATCTCCAGCGGCGTGAGACCAGAAGGTGTCGAGGAGAACGTCGAGTCGTTGACAACAGACATGAGGGACATGTGAGCTTTCCGTTCGTCGGGGCAACGATTCGCCAAGTGGCGAGCGGGACCAGCAGGTGACGACTGACTGGCGGACTGGGGCGCTGTGAGGACAGTCGAGTGAGGGGCTTCAGTCGTCGAGCTTCGGAGGTGGGGTGTGGTTGACGGTATGGGCGAGGGCAGCCTCTAGACCACCTACCTCGTCGACTCTGCGATCTTGATCAGCCTTGGCGGCAGCATCGATCACTTCGGGGTCGCAGATCTCGCGGAGGCGCCGTGCGCAGGCCATCATTACCTCGGCGTGGGTTGGCGAGCGTGATAGGTCTTCGCGCTCGTAGGGATCGGCTTCAAGGTCGAAGAGCTGGGGGCGATAGCCGACATACTCGATGTACTTGTAGCGCCCGTGACGCATCATGACGCTGGCGCTGAGCGAACCGTTGGCGTGGTATTCGGAGATGACGGGCCGATCCATCCCCGCCAACGCATCCATGTCGAGCAGGCTCACCGCGTGAGGCGTCGCCGATACAGAACGCTGGACACCTGCCCAGTCCAGCATCGTGGGAGTGAGGTCAATCTGCGAGACTGGCGTGGTGATCTTCCCGCCAGCAGAGATGCCATCGCCAGCAAGGATGAGGGGAACCCGGACCGATTCTTCGTTCATCAGGTGCTTGAACCACTGACCGTGCGCGCCCGCGCTCTCCCCGTGATCCGAGGTATAGATGACCAGCGTGTCATCGAGGTGACCTGCGGCTTGCAGCGCGTCGAGCACCCGCCCGACCTGGGCATCCATGAACGACGTCAAAGCCCAATAGGACCTCAAAGCGCGCCGGTGCTCATCCGCGGTCAGATCACGGATCAAGCCGAACGAATCCCGGAACACTTCGATGGCGGGATGCTGCCACGCCTCCGACCACGGTTCAGGGTCCGGGATGTCCTCGTCGCGGTAGAGGTCGAAGAACTCATCCGGGACGATCAGCGGAAAATGCGGGGTGACAAAGGAGGCGAACAACATCCACGGCTGATCGGGCGCACGCTCCAGGAATCGCACCGACTCGTCGCCGACTGCACGGTCGTAGATCGTGTATTCGCTCTCCCCCGGTCCGGTCGCCAGCAGGTTTTTGCTCAGCTCGGTCCGAGGTGGATGCATCTGGCCACTCGACCTCAGTGCCACCCCTTTAATGTCGCCCTTGCCGTGGACGTGCATAGCGAGGCGCTGATCGTCGATCCCGGTATCACAGTCGCCGTCGCGATAGTGGAGCTTGCCTACCGAGGTGACCTGATAGCCGGCATCCCGAAGGTGATGGCCCCAGCTGACAGGTTCACCGGCATACGGAGCGGAGTTGTCCCACGTCTCGATCTCGTGGACGTATCGGCCGGTCGCCAAGCTGGCACGCGACGGCACACAGATGGGGCTTGAGCAGTACGCGCTCGTGAACTCTGTGCCCCGCTCAGCCAGCGCATCGAGGTGCGGCGTCTGCACGAGGCGATGGCCGGCGTAGCCAGCAGCTCGAGGGTTGTGCTGGTCCGACGAAACAAGCAGGATGTTGCGGTGATCAGTCACGGTGTACCTC
>JBBDSU010000053.1:2813-15200 GCA_040904825.1 Nitriliruptoraceae bacterium
ACCCATGCGGGTGCGAGCATCTGCACCGTCGAGTTGAGGGTCGTCAGCACCCACGTCCAGGCAACACCAGCCAACACCATGGCAATCGCCGACACCCACAGCCGCGCCGACAAGCCCACGGCAATCCCCGCGACGCCGTAGGCGAGGATTCCCCACGCTGCCAGGCGATGGCCAAGCTTGCCATCTGCTTGCTGTCGGAAGAGCGCGCCGAGCAACGCCCCGATGCCCATCGCGGCGAGAAGGAACCCGTACGAACCAGCGCCTGCCGCCAGGCGATCACTGGTGACGTTGGGCAGCATGCCGCGCAGCGCGGCTGCACTGATAGCGAACGCCGCTGCGACCGTCAGCAACCAGCGGTACCCGGTACTGAAACGCAGATACCGCAAGCCGATCGCCATCGCGATGCGCATCGACGCACCGACATCATCGCGCCACCTGACGTTGCGGATGGTCGCGATGCCAGCCATAAGGATCAGATAGCCCACCGCAGCCGCGGTGAACGGCACGCCGGGTCCGAACAAGCCGACCAGGACGCCGCCAAGCGCCGGGCCGACCGCCATCGCCACGGCGCCACCCGCCGAGTTGAGTGAGATGGCACTCGGCACCATGTCGCGGGGTACGAGATTCGGTACGACCGCCTGCCAAGCAGGCACATAGAACGCGATCCCAATGCCGACCAGGATGCCCAGCGACAACAACCACGGCGCGGTCAGCATGCCCAGAATCCACAGGACACTCATGGAGCCCGCTGACGCGAACATCAACACGCCAGCAAGCACCAGCACGAGCCGGCGATCCACCATGTCAGCCATCGCTCCCGATGGCACAGCGAGGAACAGCAGAGGAAGGTTGGGGGCGGCGACCATCATCCCGACCCAAAGGGGACTGCCGGTGAGCTCGAGCATGATCCAATTGCCAGCCACGACATGCATCGTGTGACCGACGCTAAACACCAGCGACGTCAGCCACATCCGCCGGTAGAGCGGAAACTTCAGCGGCGCGAAGACCTCCATCCCGGCGGATCCTCGATCGTCAGGACGGAGGTGTCTGATCGATCGCACCCTTTTCCAACCAGCGGTTCTCGCTGCCAGCAGGTGCATACGACCAAAACACGACCATCGGTTCGCCAGGTCCAGACTTGGTGATGTGCACCGAATTCGACGGCGTCAGCACGACGTCGCCGGCTGTCACTGGATACTCGACGTCATCGATGACGATGCTGCCCGATCCACTGATGATCGTGGCGAGCTCTTCGGCTTCGTGATGGTGAGCTGGCACCTCGTAGTCAGGCGGCAGGACTGCCAGCCCGACGGCCATCTTCGACGATGAGCCGTTCTCCGGCGTTGCCTTGACCGACAGGATGCGCCCTTCTATCAGTGCGCCACGCTCACCTCCCCCTTCGGCCAGCATCGTCAGGCCCTGGGCAACTAGGTCTTGGTGGTTCCATACGCGGGGGGTGGGGGCGGTCATCTGCGCGACTCCTTGCGGTTCTTTGGGCTGGTCGTTCGGGCTGCGTTTGGGCTGGGCCTATAGGGGGTCACCAGGCGGAGTAGCCGCCATCGACGACGAGGTTCTGGCCGGTGGTCCAGCGCGAACCTTCGCAGGCGAACATGGCCACGGCGGCCTTGAGATCGTCCGGCACTCCCAGTCGATCAAGCGGGACTGCGGCACGCTGACGGTCGCGGGTTGCCTCATCCATCCTGGCTTTCGGGAACTGGCCGGGGCTGATGCAGTTGACGGTGATGCCGTGGAGCGCCAGTTCAGTGGCAAGTGACCTCGTCAGATTGAGGATCGCACCCTTGGAGGCGTGATAGGAACTCGACGACCGCCGGTAGCCCTCGACATAGAGACTGCGGTTGCTGCCCAAGGACCCGTGGATCGACCCGACGGTGACGATCGACCCGCGCTTGGCGGGGATCATCGCGCGCGCAGCCGTCTGTGCGGTGACCAGCGAGGTCCCGACGTGCGCGCGGATCGTCGCCTCGAAATCGGCGAGCTTGATGTCGGGTACGCCGTCGTTGCCAACTGCGTTGCCGGCGTTGCAGACCGCGGTATCAAGGCGACCGTGCTGCTCGATGATGCCGTCAACCAGTGCCTGCATTCCTTCTTCGTCAGCCGCATCGCAGCGCCGAGCATGAGCGTCGAGCCCATCGGCACGCATTTCTTCAGCGGCGGCTGTCACGATCTCTTCGCGGCGCCCAATCAGGTA
The DNA here is from genome assembly GCA_040904825.1 of Nitriliruptoraceae bacterium. GTDB lineage: Bacteria > Actinomycetota > Nitriliruptoria > Nitriliruptorales > Nitriliruptoraceae > JBBDSU01. The sequence continues at coordinate 5,023 of JBBDSU010000053.1, forward strand.
GACCGTCGAACCGAGTTCTGCCAGTGAAGTGGCCATGGCTCGACCGAGGTGGGTGCCGCCGCCGGTGACGAGCGCGACCTGGCCGGACAGGTCAAGCCACGCGGGAAGTGTTGGGAGCATCTGCTGCCTCACAGGGTCGACGCGTCAGTCACACGCGAGTGGTAGTGGGGACGCTCCGCCAAGTCGGGAGCGAGGTTGGTTCCAAGTCCAGGCCCAGTAGGCAGCCCGATAGTGCCGTCTTCCACGACAGGAAGGTCGTCCACCCACTCGGGATAGACGTGGTGCAGATAGGCGCGCACCGTCTCTTGGTACATCCCGTTGGGCGCATTGGCGGCCAGGTGCATGCCGGCAAACATCGTGAACGGTCCGGTGCAGTCGTGCATCGTCACCGGCAAGCCGAAGGTGTCGACCATGGTCGCGATCTTGTGGCTCTCGCTGATCCCTCCCGCCCAGGTCGGGTCCACCATGATGAGATCGGCGGCCTCTTCCTCAAGCACAGGCAGGTACTCCCACCGGGTCATCAAATACTCGCTCACCGACAGATGAATCGTGGTCGACTCACGCAGCCGCCGCAATGCGGCAGGACGGTGAGCGAGCAGGAAATCTTCGAGCCACGCAGGCGCGTAGGGCTCAAGGGCCCGTGCGATCTTGATGGCAGCTGGCAGTGACCAGAATCCGTGGCCTTCGACCATGATGTCGATGCGATCACCAACGGCATCACGGATCGCCTCGAACGTCGCAACTCCGTCAGCAAGGTCGGCGGCGCTGATGAGCTGACCGCCCTTTTCCTGTGCGATCCGATCGAACGGCCAGATCTTCATGGCCCGATGGCCGTACTCCAGAAGTTCCTGAGCAAGTTCAGCGGGACGCTCAAGGAAGCCTTTGAGGTCCTCCATCTCGGCATCACCGGTCGTGCGGCCGTGGGCGGGCAGTCGACCCCGTCCATAAGAAGGGCCGCCACAGGTGTTGTAGACCGGAATGCGGTCACGGACCGCACCGCCCAGCAGGCGGTAGACCGGCTGTCCGGTGCGCTTGCCGGCCAGATCCCACAGAGCGAGGTCGATCGCAGAGATCGCCCGCATCTCGGCTCCACGTGCGCCGAAGCGCGCCGACAGGTCGTACATCTTGCGCCAGTGCCGCTCGATGTCGCCTTCGTCGGCGCCAATCAGCAACCGTGCAGCAAAGTCGTGGATAAATGCCTCGATGGCACCCGGGACGTAGTAGCTCTCACCGTGGCCGACGAGCCCATCGTCGGTCGTGATGTTGACAAACACCAATCCAGGAAGACCGACTTCGGCGTCGGCGTCCATCGAAATGGTCTCGATCGAGCGGATGGTCACAGCAGTCTCTCCGGCGCTAGGCGTCGGCTCGCACACTAGCCCACGCGCCGCCCTGCCAATCAGATCGCCGTGCCCATCAGATCGCCGTGAACTTCAACTCGTCGCGAGGTGTTCACGGACGGCGTGGGCGATTCGTTCGGCGACCTCGTCTGCCTGTTGCTGTGTCGGGGCTTCGACCATGACCCGGACAATCGGCTCCGTTCCGGAAGGCCTGAGCAGCACGCGCCCGTCGTCGCCAAGCGCCGCCTCTTCGTCGCGAACTACGGCCCAAACCGGATCGGATCCTTCAAGGCCTTGACGGTCCACGCCAGACACGTTGACGAGCGTCTGCGGCAGGCGCGTCATGACCGTGGCGAGCTCTGCCAGTGGCGTGCCGGTAGCCGCCACAATTGACATGAGCCTTACCGCCGTGAGAATCCCGTCGCCGGTGGTCGCACGATCGAGATCGATGACATGGCCAGACTGCTCGCCACCGAGATTCAAGTCGCGATCCCGCATGGCTTGAAGCACGTACCGGTCCCCCACCGGAGTTTCAACGACTTCGATGCCGAGCCCGGCCATCGCGCGGCGGAAACCGAGGTTGGTCATGACTGTCGTGGCGACCGCGTCACTCTTGAGGCCACCGGTCGCGTGCAGGTGCCGAGCGAGAATTGCCAGGATCACGTCGCCATCGACGAGTTCGCCGTCACTGGTCGCCGCGATCAGCCGATCAGCATCGCCGTCATGGCTGATACCCACGTCCGCGCCGTGTTCCACGACTGCCGCCTGGATCACCTCGGGGTAGGTAGAACCGCACCCGTCGTTGATGTTGGCACCATCTGGACTGCAGTGGATCGCGACAACATCGGCACCAAGTTGACGGTAGACCTGCGGGGCAACGCTGCTGGCTGCCCCGTTGGCGCCGTCGACGACGATCCGCAGGCCGGTCAGGTCAGCCTCGGGAATCGACGTCAGATGTCCGATGTAGCGGGCCACGGCGGAAGGATCATTCAGCCGACGCCCGATCTCGATGCCCCGAGGGCGGGCATCGACTTGCTCGACCATGGCTTCAAGCGACGCCTCGTCCTCGTCGGACAACTTGAATCCATCAGGTCCGAAGAACTTGATGCCGTTGTCGCCTACGGGATTGTGTGATGCCGACAGCATCGCGCCTGCTGCTGCCGACGAACCTGCGGTCAAGAACGCCACAGCGGCCGTGGGAAGCACTCCGACCGTGCGGGCGTCACCACCGGCAGAGGTGATGCCGGCAACCAGTGCAGATTCGAGCATTTCGCCGGACCAACGAGGGTCACGTCCGATTACTACCGACGGTCGTTTGGTCGCATCGGATGATCGAAGGAGACCGACCAGTGCTCGCCCGAGTGCGAGGGCCAGTTCTGGCGTGAGCTCGACGTTCGCCGAACCGCGGATGCCGTCGGTGCCGAACAGCGATCCCACCAGCTCAACGCTTGCTGAACTGCGGCGCCCTGCGGGCCTTCTTGAGGCCGTACTTCTTGCGCTCGACCTTCCGAGCGTCACGCGTCAACAACCCGGCCTGCTTGAGGGGGGTCCGCCACGAAGTGTCATACTCAGCGAGTGCTCGCGAGATAGCCAGGCGCAACGCGCCGGCTTGCCCGGTGGAGCCACCGCCATGAATACGCGCGTCAACGTCCCATGCGCCCCCCTGCTCAAGGACGCCAAACGGCTCGAGCACGTGGGACCGAAGCTTTTCGGTCGTGAAGTAGTCGTCGAAGGGGCGACCGTTGACGGTCAGTTGCCCAGAACCGCGGCGAACGCGAGCGCGCGCGACGGCGGACTTGCGGCGCCCGGTGTACATCGTGTCGGCCATCTTGATGCTTCCTCTGTGTGTCGCCTACGAGGGTCTCAGACGTGGTCAGGGAACGGCTTGGGCTGCTGGGCAGCGTGCGGGTGGTCGGCTCCGGCGTAGACCTTGAGCTTGGTACCCATCGCGTTGCCAAGTCGATTCTTCGGCAGCATGCCCTTGACCGCTTTCTCGACGACATCCGTCGGACGACGCTCAAGCATCCGGGCGAACGGCACCGACTTGATACCGCCTGGGAACCCAGAGTGCGAGTGGTAGAGCTTCTGTTCGCCTTTGGCACCGCTCAGCACGATCTTGTCGGCATTGATGATGACGACATGATCACCCATGTCCATGTGCGGCGCGTACGTCGGCTTGTGCTTGCCACGCAGGACCGTGGCAACCCGGGTCGCAAGACGGCCGAGGGTCTGCCCATCCGCGTCGACAATGAACCACTCCCGAGTGATGTCCTTCGCGCTGGGGCTAAAGGTGCGCATGGATCGTGTTCCTTGAGGCTGATGTGGTCAGGATGGCAGTCGGCGCTGTCCATGGCAATCGCGAATGGCAACGACCTGGACGGGCGAGGGCCGAACATGCAACGCGCGGTCCTCGACAAGGACCGCGTGATCAGCAAGGGTACCGCGCCAACGACCGCGCGGCCAACCGACCATCAACGTTGAAGTGCGCGGCGCACTTGGCGTGGAGGGGCAGCGGGCCAACGGCGTCCGTACGACACGTGTTCGAGGGTCAGTCCGTGCGCTGGCGCAACGCGCGCGGCAACGGCTCGGTCCTGAGCGGCGAGCACTTCGCCTACCCAGCAGGCAGGACGGCGGTGCCGCCCGACGTCGACGAGGCAACCGACGATTGCCCGCACCTGCTGATGGCAGAACGCCGGCGCCTTGAACCGCACGTCCACGCGTCCAGGTGCCACACGTGTCACCGTCAGCACGTCGATGCGCCGTGTTGTGTGGCGACCGTTGGCTCGACAGAACGACGCAAAGTCGTGCTCTCCCATCAATGCCCGGGCCGCTGCCCTCATGGCAGCAATATCGAGCGTTTCGTTGACGCGCCACCGGTCGTGGCGAACGATGGGATCAACCGCAGCCGGGTCATCAACCAGGCGATAGCGGTAGGCCCGCGAGGTCGCCGAAAAGCGCGCGTGAAACTCAGCGGGTACCGGGCGAACCTCCCAGATCGTGATGGCATCGCCAACCAGCGCATCGAGCCGCAAGCGGGTTTCGGGTTGAACGTGGGTGTCGCCGGGCAGGTCAACGTGGACGACTTGTGCCAGGGCGTGGACTCCGCGGTCAGTTCGGCCGGCGCACGTCATCGGAACGTCGGTGCCATACAGACGCGACCACGCGCCCTCAAGGGCGCCCTGCACGGTGATCTGGTCCTGCTGTCGAGCGAACCCTGCGAAGGGTCCGCCGTCATAGGCAAGATCGATGCGGAGCCGCACGCTCGGCCTCCAGGTGGCGGCGTCGGACGGCGCGCTGAATCAGACCTTGGTGTCGTCCGTGTCGTCCGTGTCGTCGTCTTCTTCTTCAGTAGCCGTGGCACGGGCAATGGCGGCGGCGACCTGCTCGTCATCGTCGACATCGATCTCGGGCGTGTCGAGCACCGCAGTGCCCGCTCCCTCGGCGACGCGACGGCCACGACCGAACAAGCCACGGGAACGTGACGCCTTCGATTCCTCGATCACGTCTTCGCCTGAACCGTCAACACGATCGACAAGCTCGATGATCGCCATGGGGGCATTGTCGCCCTTGCGCGGACCGAGCTTGAGAATGCGGGTGTAGCCGCCATCGCGCTCAGCAAACTGCGGCGCTACCTCTTCGAAGAGGTAGGCGACCACGTCACGGTCGCGCAGCACCGCGAGCACCTGGCGACGAGCATGGAGATCCCCACGCTTGGCCTTGGTGATGAGCTTCTCGGCATATGGCCGCAGCATCTTCGCCTTGGCATGCGTGGTACGGATGTGGCCATGGCGGAACAGGTCGCTGGCGAGGTTGGCCATCAGATTGCGCTGATGGGCCGGACCACCACCGAGGCGAGCGCCTCGCTTCGGAGTCGGCATGAGTGGGTCTCCTTACAGAACGTCGAACGGGAAGTGACGGATCACTGTGTGAGGGCGGTCACTCCTTGAGGGCGATTCCCATCTCGGTGAGCTTGTCCTTGACCTCGTCAACCGACTTGGCGCCGAAGTTGCGGATGTCGAGCAGTTCTTGCTCGGTCATGTCCCGCAGTTGACCAACGGTCTGCACACCTTCGCGCTTCAGGCAGTTGTACGAGCGGACCGACAGATCGAGATCCTCGATCGGCATGTCGGCGACCGGGTCTCCGATCGCAGCCAGCGCCTCTTCAGGCGACACGACAATGCCACCAGGGCCGCCCGGTTCGAACTCAGCGAACTGATCGAACAGGGCCCGCAGTGTCTCACCTGCTGAGGACAGTGCCTGCGCCGGGGTGAGCGACCCGTCAGTCTCCACTTCAAGGATCAATTCGTCGTAGTTCGTCATCTGCTCGACACGGGTCGGCTCGATCCGATACGCGACGCGACGGATTGGGCTGAACACTGAGTCGATGGCGATCACGCCGATGGGGTCGTTGGAGCGCTTGTTGACCTCGGCGGGTACGTAGCCACGGCCCCGCTCGACGGTCAGGTACATCTCGAGGTGGCCATTGGCATTGAGGGTCGCGATGTGGAGATCCTCATTGACGACCTCGACCTGTGACGGAGCGAAGATGTTCTCCGCAGTCAGTACACCAGGGCCATCACCACCGAGGAAGATCTCAACAGGCTCGTCGGAGTCGGACCGAACCACGAGGTCCTTGATGTTGAGGATGATGTCAGTGACGTCTTCTTTGACGCCTTCGATCGCAGAGAACTCATGCAGGACCGAACCACCTTCAGGGCCGGCAGCCTGAGCAGACGTGAACCGGATGCGGGTCACCGCGGCGCCAGGCACCGACGACAGCAAGGTCCGGCGCAGCGAGTTGCCGATGGTGTAGCCGAAGCCGGGTTCAAGCGGCTCGATACGGAACCGCGAGCGGGTTGACTCTTCGAGTACTTCCTCGTTCATGCGCGGCCGGTAGGCAACGAACGGCGAACCGGTCGAGGTCTCCACTAGCGAAAGAACGCCATCGTCGTCATAGAAACCGAAATCGGATTCAGACATCACATGCTCCTCTTAAAGTTCGGCGGAGGCTGCACTCCGCCGCGCGACACCATCGTTCCCGGGGCCATCGGTGGCGCGCTCGTCAACCGCACTCCGATGTCCCGGGTCGGAGGCGGGCCAGGCACTTAGCGTGCGCTGGCGATGGGTCTGGCAGGGACAAGCAGGGTTACAAGAAACTGGGTTACTTGGAGTACAGCTCGACGATCATCTGCTCGGTGCACGGAGCGTCGATCTGCGATCGCACCGGCTCGTTGAGCACGGTGACCTTGAAGGCGTTCTGGTCAGCCTCGAGCCAACCGGGCACATCGCGCGACCCGAAGATCTCAAGTGACCCGATGACGGCCTGCGATTCGCGGGCACGCGGCCGGATCTCGATGACGTCGCCGGGCTTGACACGATAGGACGGCACGTTGGTCGCACGACCGTTGACGGTGACGTGCTTGTGGCTCGCCAGCTGGCGCGATTCAGCACGGGTTCGCCCCCAACCGGCGCGATACAGCACATTGTCAAGCCGCATCTCGAGCAGGACCAGCAGGTTTTCACCCGTCCGGCCGTCCGTGCGGTTGGCCTCTTCGTAGTAGCGGCGGAACTGCTTTTCCATCACGCCGTAATAGAAGCGAGCCTTCTGCTTCTCACGAAGCTGCAGGAGATACTCGGATTCCTTGACACGGCCACGACCGTGCTCGCCCGGCGGATAAGGCCGCTTGGCGAATGCCTTGTCGTTGCCCTTGAGGTCAACGCCGAGTCGACGCGACTTCTTGGTGATGGGACCGGTGTAACGGGCCATGATGATTCCTCGTTCGCGTCAGGTACGGCGGCGCTTGGGGGGCCGGCAACCGTTGTGGGGAACAGGGGTGACGTCACGGATCGACATCACCTCAACGCCGGCGGCAGCAAGAGTCCGGATGGCGGTTTCACGGCCAGATCCAGGACCTTTGCACAGCACGTCGACCTTCCGCACACCATTCTCGATGGCGGCTTTGGTCGCTTGCTCGGCAGCCAGCTGCGCGGCGAACGGAGTCGACTTTCGCGAGCCTTTGAAGCCCGCGCTGCCGCCGTTGGACCAGGCGATGACGTTGCCCTGCTGGTCGGTAAAGGTGATCGTCGTGTTGTTGAACGACGACTTGATGTGGGCCTGCGCGTGCATGACGTTCTTGCGTTCGCGCTTGCGGCTCCGTTGCTTGTTCTGCGCCACGGCGTTCCTCGCTGGGGTCGAGTTCAGGCTTTGCGGGCGGGCTTGCGGATACCACCGACCGTGCGCTTGGGTCCCTTGCGGGTGCGCGCGTTGGTGTGGGTCCTCTGGCCGCGGACAGGGAGACCGAGACGGTGCCGTACACCTTGGTACGAACCGATCTCGATCTTGCGCTTGATGTTGTTAGCCACCTCGCGCCGCAGGTCACCTTCGACCCGGAACTCGTTCTCAATGTGCTGACGGACCCGCTGCACCTCGTCGTCCGTGAGATCACGGACCCGAGTTTCAGGGCTCACATCAGCGGCGGTCAACGTCTGCTCCGCACGAGTGCGGCCGACGCCATAGATATAGGTGAGCGCGATCACGACCCGCTTGTCGCGGGGGATGTCGACGCCTGCAATACGTGCCATGTCGTGTCGGCCTCCCTCAGCCCTGGCGCTGCTTGTGACGGGGGTTTTCGCAGATCACGCGCACGCATCCACGGCGACGGATGATCTTGCACTTGTCGCAGATCTTCTTCACGGAAGGATGCACCTTCATGGTGTCCTCGATCCTTCATACTGGCATCCCGCGTGCTGCGCGGGACGGGCGAACGGCCGGTTCGCCTTGTCGGTCTTTTCAACGACCCGGTGTGGCCGTTGCGCCTCGGGGCGGTGCCTCGGGGCGGGGCCTCACGCCACGTGGTGGGGCGTAGGCCGGACCTCGGACCGCAAGCTGCACGGTCGCGCGATCAATTGTCGCCGAACGACGGTTCACTTGTACCGGTAGGTGATCCGTCCCCGGGTCAAGTCGTAGGGCGAGAGTTCGACGACCACCTTGTCACCCGGCAGGATGCGGATGTAGTGCATCCTCATCTTTCCGCTGATGTGGGCGAGCACGTTGTGCCCGTTCTCCAACTCGACGCGGAACTGGGTATTTGGGAGGGCTTCTGTGACTGTGCCCTCCACTTGGATGGCCTCTTCCTTCTCGCTCACACCATCTCCGGGTTGCTCTCGGTCCGTCGCGTCGCAACCAGACGACAGCCGATACAGGCGTGTCGAAGGGGCGTGAACGTGACGAAGCCCCGCCGCATGGCAGGGCACTCGCTAAGCGTACCCGGCTACCACTGCCGTCGGCAACCTGAGCCAGGTTGGTCACAGACGGGAAGGCTCGCCGGACCGGGCAGTCAGTATCCACGGGCCATCAGCAGTCACCGCCACGGTGTGCTCCCAATGTGCCGACCAGGCGCCATCGGTGGTGGCCACCGTCCAACCATCGTCCATCACCCGGGTGGCAGCGGCGCCAAGGTTGAACATCGGTTCGATAGCAATCACGAGTCCCGCTGGCAGGCGCATGCCGCGTCCCGGCTCGCCGTCGTTGGCAACAGCCGGATCTTCGTGCAGCGAGCGGCCTACCCCGTGACCTATGTAGTCGGTGACCAGCCCATACCTGTGGCGTCGTGCGCTCGCTCCGATGGCAGCACCGATATCCCCGAGACGCCGTCCTTTGCGGGCTTGGGCGATGCCGGCCCACATGGCCGTACGGGTGGCATCGATGAGCTCGGTGACACCGGCAGGTGCCGCGTGCGGGTCGCCAACGATGAGCGTGACAGCCGAGTCGGCGTGGAAGCCCTCGACGATGGCCCCACAGTCGATGGAGATCAGATCACCTTCATCGAGCACCACCTCAGCTGACGGGATGCCGTGGACCACCTGATCGTTGCGTGACGTGCACAGGGTTGCTGGGAATCCCCGGTACCCCTTGAAGGAAGGGGTGGCGCCCGCAGCGATGATGGTGCGCTCAGCGATGTCGTCCAGATCGCGCGTCGTGGTGCCTGGACGAAGCGCTTCTGCCAGGATCTGGTGGGTCTGCGCGACCACCGCGCCGGCTCTGGCCATGCTGGCCAGCTCGGCGCCGTCCTTGCGGTGGATCACGTCAGCGAGCCGTACTCCGACAGCACCTGGCGAGCGCGTTGGTGGACTTCGTCGACGGGGCCGACCGCCTCGATATCACGCAGCAAGCCACGCTCCCAATAGAACTCTTCGAGTGGCTCAGTCTGGGAACGGTAGACCTCCAACCGATTGAGGACGACATCCTCGGTGTCATCATCCCGCTGAACCAGTTGCCCGTCACAGTCGTCGCAGCGCCCCTCTGTCGTTGGAGGGTCAAAGGTGACGTGGAAGATGCGTCCACAGCCATCGCAGGTCCGGCGTCCAGTGAGGCGCTCAAGCACTTCGTCAGCTGGCACAGCCAAACGAAGGACGACGTCAAGCGGCGTGGTGCGCTCAATCAGCAGCTTCTCCAGCGCTTCTGCCTGCGGGACGGTGCGTGGAAACCCGTCGAACAGGAAGCCTTTCGCGGCATCGGACTCACCGAGGCGAGTGCCGATCATGCCGATGATGACATCATCAGGAACAAGGTCACCCGCGTCCATGTAGCGCTTGGCGGCATCGCCCAGTTCGGTGCCTTCGCGCACGTTCGCGCGCAAGATGTCGCCCGTCGAGATGTGCGGAATACCGGCTGCCGCTGCAATACGGACAGCCTGAGTGCCTTTGCCGGCTCCTGGAGGTCCGAGAAGGATGATGCGCACGATCGTCGTCCTTGGTCGTGGTCCGGGTGCTGGGTGCCAGGCGCTGAGCGCAAGGTCAGCGCAGGAAGCCCTCGTAGTTGCGTTGCATCAGCTGGCT
>JBBDSU010000053.1:15300-22028 GCA_040904825.1 Nitriliruptoraceae bacterium
GCTGAGCGCAAGGTCAGCGCAGGAAGCCCTCGTAGTTGCGTTGCATCAGCTGGCTTTCGAGTTGCTGCATCGTCTGCAGTGCCACGCCAACCATGATCAACAGACTCACGCCACCCATGGGAAACGCCTGAATGTTGCCGACCGCTAGCAGGATGAACGGCAGCACCGCGACGGTCGCCAGGTAGAGCGAGCCCGGCAGTGTGATCCGCGTCAGGACCTTGTCGAGATACTCGGCCGTCTGACGACCAGGGCGAATACCTGGCACGAAGCCGCCGTAGCGCTGCATGTTGTCGGCGACTTCGATCGGGTTGAACGTGATCGCGCTGTAGAAATACGCGAAGAAGATGGTCATCGCCGCGAACAACAGGATGAACACAGGACTGGTGGCGTCCGTCAGATACCGCTCGTTGAAGTCGATCATCCCCGCACTGCCTGAGACTTGCGCGGCGAGTCCTGGCAGATAGATCAGTGACGACGCAAAGATCACCGGGATCACACCCGACTGGTTCACCTTCAACGGGATATACGTCGATTGGCCGCCGTAGCTGCGCCGGCCGATCTGACGACGCGCGTACTGCACGGGGATGCGCCGCTGTCCCATCTCCATGAACACCACGGCGACAGTCAGGAAGACCCCCATGATGAGGACTCCGGCGACCCAGCCCCACCCGTTCGACACGCGCACGATCTGCAGCTCCGACGGGAACTGGCTGATGATCGACACGTAGATGATCAGCGACATGCCGTTGCCAACGCCGCGCGCTGTGATCAGCTCGCCGAGCCACATGATCAGTGATGTCCCAGCCGTCAGCGTGATGGCAGCGAGTATGACGGTGCCGGCGCCTGCACCTCGCATCACATCGACACCGAAGGCGCCACCGTTGCGTGCAAGGGTCACCAACGCCGTTGACTGCAGCAGCGCGAGCCCGATCGTTGCATACCGGGTGTACTGGGTGATCTTGCGACGACCCTGCTCACCTTCTCGGCGCAACGCTTCAAGCTTCGGGATGACAACGGCCAGCAGCTGCATGATGATGCTGGCGGTGATGTAGGGCATGATCCCGAGCGCGAACACGGCCATTTGCTGCAGGGCGCCGCCGGCGAACACATTGATGATGCCGACGATGTTGCCGGCCCCACCGCCACCGACTGCATTGCGCAGAATGTCGACGTCGACCCCAGGCACCGGGATCCACGCACCAATGCGATAGACCGCGATGATGCCCAGGGTGAACATCAGCTTGCGTCGAAGATCCGGGATCTTGAACGCGGTAACAAACGCACGCAGCATGGCAACCTCGGTAGGCGCTCCGGCCCTCTATGGGACGGCGGGCGTGGATGCGATCAGGCGACCGTACCCCCGGCAGCGGTGATCTTCTCCCGCGCGGTGGCCGTGACGGCGTCGACATCGACGGTGAGCTTCTTCTTCAGTTCGCCGTGACCCAGCACCTTGACAGGGCGCTTCTTGCGCACCGCCCCACGAGCGGTCAATGTCTCGACCGTCACGTCGTCACCATCAGCGAACAACTCGTCGAGTCGCGCCACGTTGATGACCGAATAGACGATCTTGTTGGGGTTATTGAAGCCGCGCTTCTTAGGCTGACGGCGCACCAACGGCACCTGGCCGCCCTCAAAGTTCTCAGGCACAGTGCCTCGTGCACCGGTTCCCTTGGTACCGCGTCCGGCCGTCTTGCCGCCACGGCCACGGTCTCCACGAGCAACCCGCTTGCGGTCGGTCTTGGACCCGGCGGCCGGCTTGAGATGATGAAGCTTGGTCGTCATTGGTCGATCTCCTCGAAGGTCACCAGGTGCGGGACCTTGCGCAACATGCCTCGGATCTCAGGCCGGTCAGGCTGAACAACGGTGTGCCGGATGCGCTTGAGACCGAGCGAGCGCACTGTGGCGCGCTGGTCGGCGGGCCGCCCAACGAGGGAACCCACTTGCGTGATCCGCAATTGTGTCGCCATCAGGCGCCACCTCCTCGCATGGCCTCGAGCATCTTCTTGGGAGCCACATCTTCAACGGCTTTGTCCCGCAGCGCGGCGACTTGGTGCGCCGAGCGCTGGGACTTGAGTCCGGCGATCGTCGCGTGAACAACGTTGATCGGGTTCGCCGTGCCGAGCGATTTGGCCAGTAGATCGTGGATGCCCGCTGCTTCGATGACAGCGCGCACGGGGCCACCGGCGATAACCCCGGTACCCGGCGCTGCCGGCTTGAGCATCACCTGTCCGGCACCCGCGCGACCAACGACCGGGTGAACGATCGTCGCACCAACCATCGGGACCTTGAAGAAGTTCTTCTTGGCTTCCTCAACACCCTTCTGGATCGCTGACTGGACTTCCTTGGCCTTGCCGTGTCCTACGCCGACCATGCCTTTTCCGTCACCAACGACGACCAGCGCGGTGAACTGGAACCGGCGGCCACCCTTGACGACTTTTGAGACACGGTTGATCGCCACGACACGCTCGTCGTATTGCTCGCGTTCAGCCTCGCGCCCGCGGCCGCGACGGTCGTCGCGGCCACCTCGCCCGCGACCCTGTCCGCCACCTTTGTTCGCTGCCATGTCAACGCTCCTGTCACGTCCGGTCGTCGTCGTGAGCGACCAGAAGAAATCTTGTCTAGAACTTCAGCCCGGATTCCCGTGCTGCTTCGGCTAGTGCGGCGACCCGACCGGCATAGCGGTTGCCGCCTCGGTCAAAGACACAGGTGGTGACACCGGCGTCGACGGCCCGCTGGCCGATCAGCGCACCAACCTTGCTGGCGACGGCGGTCTTGCTGTCGCCACCGTCTGTCTCCTTCGACGAGGCTGCGGCGATCGTGTGTCCCGCGACATCGTCGATGAGCTGGGCATACATGTGCTTGTTGCTGCGGTAAATGCTCAGGCGCGGCCGGGTTGCCGTCCCACGTACCCGCTTGCGGATCCGCATCTGACGGCGGTGGCGCGCGAGGCGCTTCTTGCTCGGGTCCATCGCTGTTCATCTCCTCGTGCACTCATGTGCACCGTGCCGGGCCTTGGCGGCCACGGGCTAGGCGGGGCTTTTGTCAGCGCCCAGCGGCCTTGCCGGCCTTGCGGCGGATCAGTTCACCCTCGTACTTGATGCCCTTGCCCTTGTACGGCTCAGGTGGGCGGACTTTGCGGATATCGGCGGCGATCTGCCCAACGAGCACCTTGTCGATGCCGCTGACAATCACACGCGTCGGTTGAGGCACCTCGAACGCGATGCCGTCAGGGGCCTCAACAACGACCGGATGGGAGTATCCAACCTGCAGTTCGAGGTCCTTGCCCTTGGCGGCAGCGCGGTAGCCAACGCCGACGAGCTCGAGCGCCTTGCTGTAGCCGTTGGTCACACCTTCGACCATGTTGGCGACGAGCGCGCGCACGAGGCCGTGACGTGACCGCTCGGTCCGGCTATCGCCGGTCCGCTCAACGATCACAGCACCTTCGTCGCCGAACCCGAGGGTTACCCCTTCAGGCATGGTCTGTGAAAGCTCGCCTTTGGGCCCTTTGACGGTCACAGCCAGGCCGTCGACCGTCACCTCGACCCCGTCGGGGACGGTGACGGGAAGTTTTCCGATGCGGGACATTGTGGTCTTCCTCCTGCGTGGTGGATCATCCAGCGGCGTCAGCCGCCAACTACCCGTCCACGATCACCAGACGTAGGCCAGGATCTCGCCGCCGCGGCCTTGCTGCCGCGCGGTCCGGTCGGTCATCACGCCCGCGTTCGTCGAGAGGATCGCCACACCCAGGCCACCGAGCACCCGTGGGATCTCGTCGCGCTTGACGTGCACCCGCAAGCCAGGCTTGGAGATGCGGCGGATGCCGGCGATCACGCGTTCCCGGTCGGGGCCGTACTTGAGGCGAATGGTCAGCGTCGGCTGCGGCTTGGTGTCCTCGACGGACCAGCCAGCGATGTAGCCCTCTTCCTCCAAGATGCGCGCGACGTTCACCTTCAACTTGGATGAAGGCATGGCCGCGGCATCGTGGTAGGCGAGCGAGGCGTTACGGACGCGGGTCAACATGTCCGCGACGGGGTCGGTCATCGTCATGGTCGGATCTCTCCTCGTGGGGTTACGGGGACCTTTTCGCCCTGCACTTCCCGGTGTTTACGTTCCGGTGTCGCGTCGACGCCGGAGGGCTGCTGTCACCAACTCGCTTTGCGGATACCAGGCAGTTCGCCAGCGTGAGCCATCGAGCGGAAGCACACACGGCACAACCTGAACCGCTGGAACACTGCACGCGGACGACCACATCGGTCGCAGCGCGTGTAGTTCTGTACGCCGAACTTGGCGCCACGCTTGGTGGCGGCGATCTTCGACTTCTTGGCCATTGCTCTGTCCGTCCTTGGGTCTGCCGCCGATCCAGCGTGGCGGCAATGCCCGTATCAGTTGTCAGTCAAATCGGCGAAAGGGAACCCGTACGCGTCCAGCAGGGCGCGACCGTGCACATCATCTGTCGCGGTCGTGACGATGGTGATGTCCATCCCTCGCACACCGTCGACGCTGTCGTAGTCGATCTCGGGGAAAACCAGTTGCTCGGTCAGCCCCAGCGTGTAGTTGCCGCGCCCGTCGAACGACCGCGGACTGAGTCCCCGGAAGTCCCTGACACGTGGCAGCGCGACCGACAGCAGCCGGTCGAAAAACTCCCACATGCGGTCGCCGCGCAGGGTCGCCTTGACTCCGATCGGCATGCCCTCACGCAGCTTGAAGCCAGCGATCGACTTGCGCGCAAGGTTGACGCGTGGCTTCTGTCCGGTGATCGTCGCGACGTCGGCGAGCGCGCCTTCGATCGCCTTCGAGTCGTTGATCGCCTCACCCAGGCCCACATTCACGACAATCTTCTCGAGCCGTGGGATCTGCATGACGTTGCTGAGGCCCAACTGCTCTTTGAGCGCAGGGGCGACCTCATCACGGTACCGCTGTTTGAGGCGCGGTGTGGTGGCGGTCGTGGTCATCGTTGGTCGGTCTCCTGGCCATCGGCGGCGATCATGCCTCGCCTACGGCCGTTTGGTGGGTTCAAAACGTCGCGTCGCACTTCTTGCACCGTCGGACCTTCGAGCGGCGGTCGCCCTCGGCCTCGTACACAAATCCGATGCGAGTCGCGGTACCACACGAAGGGCACACCGGCAGCACATTCGACAGGTGAATAGGTGCTTCTGTCTCGATGATGCCGCCCTCTTGGGCGCCACGCTGGTTCTGGAGGCGTTCATGCTTCTTCACATAATTGACGCCCTCGACCAGCACACGCTCCCGGTCGAGGAACACCTTGACGACGCGGCCGGTCTTGCCGGCATCCTTGCCAGCAGTGACCTGTACCTGGTCGTCTTTACGGATCCGATGCATCACAGCACCTCCGGAGCAAGCGAGATGATCCGCATGAACTTGCGATCACGCAGTTCGCGCGCGACAGGACCGAAGATGCGGGTCCCACGCGGCGTGCCATCTGGGCGGACAATCACGCAGGCGTTATCGTCAAATCGGATATAGGAACCGTCGGGACGACGGCGCTCCTTGGCTGTCCGCACGACAACGCAGCGAACGACCTCACCCTTCTTGACGTTGGACTGAGGGATCGCCTGCTTCACCGTGCCGACGAACACGTCGCCGACCGACGCATACCGGCGGCCAGAGCCGCCGAGCACACGAATGCACAGCACCTCGCGTGCGCCGGAATTGTCCGCGACCTTCAGTCGCGACTCGGTCTGAATCATCGTCGTCTCTCTTGCGTGGCTGGATGGGCCTGGCTTAAAGGAAACGTGCCAGGCAGGGTGGGACTACTTGGCGCGCTCGACAACACCGGCGAGTCTCCAGCGCTTCAGCTTGGAGATCGGCCTGGTCTCGGCGATGCGCACGGTGTCACCGATTTTGGCGTCGTTCGTCTCGTCGTGGACGTGGTATTTCTTCGAGACCCGCAGGGTCTTGTGGTACAGCGGGTGCTTGGTGGTTCGGTCCACGCGGACGATGATCGTCTTGTCCTGAACATCGGACACGACGACGCCTTGGCGCTCCTTGCGGGTGTTGCGGTCAGTTGTGTCACTCATTGTCACGCCTCGATCTCACGCGCGGCAGCGATTTCACGCTCGCGCATCACGGTCAGGACACGAGCGATCTCGCGCTTGACCTCGGCGATCCGTCGCGGGTTGTCGAGCTGGCCCGTGACAATCTGGAATCGCAGGTTGAACAGTTCTTCCTTGCCTTCGGCGAACTGCTGCCGCAACTCATCGTCAGGCAGTTCACGCAACTCGGTCGCGTTCATCATTCGCCCCCATCCTCCCGCATCACGAACTTCGTCTTGACGGGCAGCTTGTGAGCAGCCTTGCGCATCGCTTCACGGGCAAGGTCCTCAGGCACCCCGGACAACTCGAACATGATCCGTCCGGGCTTGACCGCCGCGACCCAATGGTCAGGCGCGCCCTTGCCGGACCCCATGCGGGTTTCCAGTGGCTTCCGGGTGATCGAGCGGTCCGGGAAGATCGTGATACGGACCTTGCCGCCACGCTTGATCGCACGGGTGATGGCGATACGCGCAGATTCGATCTGGCGCGCGGTGATCCATCCAGGGGTGGTTGCCATCAGCCCGTAGTCACCGACATACACCTGCGTGTGGCCCTTGGACAGGCCTTTCAGCGGACGTGGCCGATGCTGCTTGCGGTGGCGGACCCTCTTGGGTGCCAACATCAGGCGTCACCACCCTTCTTCTCGTCGGTCGCCTTCTTGGCCGTGGCCTTCTT
>JBBDSU010000054.1:0-18120 GCA_040904825.1 Nitriliruptoraceae bacterium
GCCGTGGTGGCGCCTCTGTCCCAGGATGGAGGAAGACCTCTACGCTGCTTGCGGTCTCCACGATCCTTGTGGCCAATGGCAATGCCGGAAACCGCGCCCATCGGCTGCTGTTGGCCGAAGGCTTGAGGAATCGTGGCCATGCCGTCCTGCTATTCGACTACAGGGGATATGGCGACAATCCCGGTCGGCCGAGTGAGGCCGGAGTTGTGGCCGACGCGCGTGCCGCCGTCGATTTTTTGCGCGCGCGGGATGATGTTGACGCTGAGCGGATTGTCTACCTGGGCGAATCGCTCGGCTCGGCCGTGGTCGCTGCGGTGGCCGTTGAACAGCCCCCGGCAGCCCTCGTGTTGCGTTCGCCGTTCCCGTCGCTGGTGGAGGTGGCGCGCCAGCACTATCCGTTCCTGCCGGTGCGCACGTTGCTGCGGGAACGTCACCCGACCGTCGAGCACCTTGAGCGTTATGCAGGACCGACGCTGGTTGTCGCCGGCGAACGCGACCGGATCATCCCTCCGCGGCTTTCCCGCGAGGTGGCAGACTCCGCCGGGGCGAGCTACCTCGAGATCCCCGAAACTGGACACAATGACCGCGCGCTGCTTGACGGCGACATCTTCTTGGACGGTGTCGATGCCTTCGTCAGAGACGCAGTGAGTGGCTAAGGGTTGTGTGGTCGCGTGGCGCACGCGTGGTCCATGTGGCCCATGGTCGAGGTTTGGCCAAGTATCCTTGAGTCGCGACGCCCGACGACGTGCTAGGAGCCGGCGCTGAGCGAACCAATGATTATTCAGGGCGGCATGGGCGTCGGCGTCTCGAGTTGGCGTCTGGCCAATGCGATTGCGTCTGCAGGCCAGCTAGGCGTCGTCTCCGGGACTGCGAACGCCGTGACGCACGCACGACAACTTGCTATCGGCGATCCGGGCGGCCACCACACGCGTGCACTCGATCACTTTCCGTTCCCTGATATCGCTAAACGGGTCTACGACCGGCACTTCGACACGGCCAAATTCGAAGATGGCCAAGCACGATTTCGAGGTCTGCCAAGTCCCACACTGAAACCCGGACGATCGCTGACTGAATTGACGGTCGTTGCCAACTTTGTCGAGGTGTTTCTCGCCAAGGCCAAGCATCTGGGCACCGTCGGGGTCAACTACCTCGAGAAGATCCAACTGCCGACACTGGCGTCCATCTATGGCGCGATGCTGGCTGGCGTTGACTATGTGCTCATGGGCGCAGGTGTGCCTGCAAGGATCCCCGCCATTCTCGATCGGCTGGCGCGCAACGAGCGTGTGACGATGCCGGTGACGGTGACCGGCGCGGAGCGCGGCGATCAGTACGAGATCGTGTTCGATCCAGAAGAGTTCGCTGCGGGTGCTGACCTGCCGACAGTGAAGCGCCCGAAGTTCCTGGCGATCGTGTCGTCGGCGACGATGGCGACGTACCTCTCGCGGGTTGCGTCGGGTGGGCCCGACGGGTTCGTCGTTGAAATGCGTACTGCCGGTGGGCATAACGCGCCGCCACGCGGCCGGATGACCATCGACGAGGCTGGCGAGCCTGTCTACGGCCCTCGTGACGAGATCGAGCTTGAGCCGATTGCCGAACTGGGGCTGCCTTTCTGGCTTGCTGGCGGCTTTGGGAACCACGCTGGTCTGCAACGGGCGCTCGCTGCGGGTGCATCAGGCATCCAGGTCGGCACCGCGTTTGCGTTCTGTCAGGAATCGGGACTCGATCCAGAGATTCGTGCGACGACGATCCGGTCGATCCTTGGGGGCGAGGCCAAAGTCCGTACGGATGCCTTGGCGTCGCCGACCGGTTACCCGTTCAAGGTGCTCGAATTGTCGACGACCTTGAGCGAACAGAAGCCATATGCCGACAGGCCCCGCTTGTGCGATCTCGGCTATCTGCGGGAGCCTTACAAGCGTGACGACGGCCGAGTCGGCTATCGCTGCGCGGCTGAGCCTGTCGACGACTACCTCAACAAAGGTGGAGAGCTCAGCGAGGTCGAAGGCCGCCGCTGCCTGTGTAACGCGTTGGTGGCGAATATCGGGCTCGGTCAGCAGCGTGGCGACGGTTACGCCGAAGTGCCGATGCTCACCGCAGGCGACGACATCGGGATCATTCGCAACTTCATGCGCGACGGCAACGAGTCCTATTCCGCACAAGACGTGCTTGACGTGCTGCTCGGCAACTCGCCCTCAGCGCTTGACTGACCCCTCTAGGGGTGGGCGCGGCAGTAGGAACAGCCTCAGAGCGCATTGGTAGGCATCGACCTGTTGGCCGAGCGCAACTGTTTGCTCGGTGACCCAACTTCTCGGCAGAGTGCTCCGAACTACGGGCACCATGACGACTTTGACGACAGTTTCCGGCAGCGCGAGTGTCGCGCGCGCTCGGACACCTAGGATGCATGCCACGAACCAAGGAGCGCTCGTGGCGCGTGTTCCCCCTAGTGCGATCACTTTGGAAGTTGCTCCGCGTCCTGATGCCGATCTGATGCTCGCCGTCGCCAAGGGCGACAAGGCGGCCTTCTCCGAAGTCTATGACCGTTTCGCTGGCAAGGTCTATGGCATTGTCAAGCGAGTGGTGCGTGATCCCGCTCAATCAGAAGAGATTGCTCAAGAAGTCCTTGTTGAGATCTGGCGCACAGCAGCGCGTTTCGACCCGGAACGAGGCAGCGTGCAGGGTTGGATGCTGACGACCGCTCATCGCCGGGCGATCGACCATGTTCGGTCTGAACAGGCCCACCGAGACCGCAACCAGCGGGTAGGTGTGCGCGATCATTTCGCGGTGTCGCACGACGAAACCGCTGAAACGGCAGAGATCAATTTTGAGCACGCGCAGGTGCGCGAAGCGCTCAACGCCTTGAGCGACTTGCAGCGGCAGGCGATCGAGTTGGCGTACTACCAGGGATACACATACCCCGAAGTGGCCGAGATCCTTGGTGCACCCGTAGGCACGGTCAAGACACGGATACGAGACGGATTCATCCGACTACGCGACGAATTGGGGGTGACGCAATGAGCGACGTCCACACCCTTACAGGCGCGTATGTCGCCAACGCGTTGTCTGACGATGAGCGTCGCTTTTTCGAGCGCCATCTCGGCGGGTGCTCAACGTGCGCTGCCGAGGTCGCCTCACTGTTGACGGTCACGACGCGACTCGCGGCATCCTCGGAGATAGAGCCGCCTGCAGGCATGAAGTCGGCGGTGATGGTCCAGATAGACGAGACACCCCAGGCACGCCGCAATCGGCTGTCAGGTCGACCACGACGTACCCACGCTCGTCCGGTGGGCGTTATTGAGCGCACGTTGTTGCCGGTCGCCGCTGTCCTGGCCCTCATCGCAGTTGTGTCGACGGTGATGGTGGCGAATCTGAGTACGCGCGTCGATGAACTTGAGGTTGCAACCCAGCGGATGACCGACGTGATGAATGCCGAAGATGGACAGTTCATCCAGATGGAAGGCCCGGGTGGATCGCGGGTTCGCGTCGTCATGTCCCCACAGCTGGGCACGGTTGTGTTCATGGTCGCGGGGATGGAGCCTGCCCCCCACGAGCACACCTACGAGGTGTGGCTCCTCGGAGAGAGTCAGCCTTTGCCTGTGGGACTGTTCGATGTTGACGCCGCCGGCAGAGCGACACACCTTGTCGTTGAAGACATGAGCGGTGTTGAGGCCATCGGTGTGACCATCGAGCCTGCCGGAGGATCTCCCGTTCCGTCATCTGACCCGATCATGGTGGTGCCGCTGCGGAGTTGACGTGGCACACGGCCGCCGTAGTAGCGTGACTTGCCGATCGGCATGTCCGCCGATTCGGAAAGGGTCGAAGGCCACGTGAATCGTTGTCGTTTGTGAAGCTTCGACCGTCTCACACTGCTATCGCCATCGGCGGCTTTGGCACGATCATCGGATCGATGCCGAGCATGCTGACGGGCGCTTTGGCCGTCGATTTGACGGCTGCACTGTCGTTCAGCGTCGCTGGACTCGGCACCGCTGTTGCCATTCAGAACGCGTTCGGTGCGATTGCGTCGGTGCCGCTGGGATCGCTTGTTGATCGCCTGGGCGCAACCCGTTCGATCCGTCTGGCGATGCTGCTGACGGCGTTTGTGGCCTTCGGTATTGCGACATTCACCCGCAGCTACATCGTGCTTGTCATCCTTATCACGGTGGGCGGGCTTTCTAAACGGATCATGGAACCGGCTTCGAACCGGTTGCTGGTCACTAGCGTTGGCCCTCGCAGGCTTGGGCTGGCGTTTGGCATCAAGCAGTCCGCGCCGCCTGCTGCGGTGATGCTCGCGGGGTTGAGCGTGCCGCTGGTCGCTGGTGTGTGGGGCTGGCGCGCGGCGTTCTACATGTCCGGCGTGATGGCGGTGTTGCTTGCTGCGGCGGTGCGGCGTCGTCCGGATACTGCCGCCAACCGGGCAGCAGCATCGGCCGAACGTGAAGCGTCTACGTCACCGACGTCATCAGACAATGTTGGATCTGGGGAGCCTGTCGATGGCGATCTGCTCGCCGACGCGTCGGGTGGCGGCGTGGACGAGGTTGCCGGCGACGCTACCGACGAAGTATCCCGAGACGTCGCCGAGTCTGAGGACGTCAAGGAAAGTGCACGACCACACGCTGATGCCGCGACGTCGAAACACCCTGCTGGGCCCGGCGCGCTCATCGCGTTGACGATCGCTTTTGCGTTCGCAAACGGGGCAAGCGTCACCGTGCCGGTCTTCTATGTGTCGGCAGCTGTTGCGGCGGGTGCGACGCAGGCGACCGCAGGCACGATGCTTGCGGCTGCCAGCATCGCGTCAATCCTGGCTCGTCTCACGCTGGGGGTCATTGCAGATCGGCTGGTGGACTCTCACCTGAAGGTGTGTGCTGGCATGCTCGCTGCCGGCGGCATCGGCTTTGGCCTGCTGGCAACGGGCAATGAGTACTTGGTCGTCATCGGCGTCCTTGTTGCGCTCGCAGGATCGTGGGGCTTCAGCGGCGTGTTTTGGTTCACCTTGGTCCGAGCGCACCCGGATTCTGCCGGGACTATCACCGGCAGAATTGCCCCCGGCGCCCTGGTCGCCAACAGTTTCAGCCCCTTGATCTTTGGCTTCGTGGTCGAGCGGTTCAGCTACGCGGTTGGATGGTCGATTTCGGGCGTGCTTGCCATGTGTGCAGCGTTAGGGATGCTTGTGGGTTCACGCATGATGGCCAAATCTGCGCGGTCCCGCTGATCAATCTTGTCGAGATGAGACGACAGGCTCAACGTTGACTGGCCGAAGGAAATCGTGCTTGGTGATGTCGGGCCCGGCGCAGTCGAGACAGGGGATATCGGGGCTGGTGATGTCGCGCTGTCCAAATCTGGCGTTAGCGCCCTGAAGCCCGTTGCTCGGCTTGCCAATCGAAGTCGATGTCGGCGCCGTAGAACTTGTCGGGGGCTTCGAGAGCCCAACGCTGTTTGCGCACCAGCCAGTTGTCGGGATCAAGCGAGTACGCGCGCTCAAGACTCTCAAGCGCATCTGCACGCCGGCCCTCATCGAATGCGAGGCGGGCGACGGTTAGCCACGCCAACGCTTTGTCGCGGTGAGTCGACGCATCAGCTACCGGCATGGGCGGCAGGTCAAGGTCGGCGGCCTCGCCGCGCGCCCAAGCGTTCACCGCCTCAAAGTTGTCGTCACGCAGCAGGTCCACGCGTAGAGGCGGGATGGAGACCTTGCGCTCTTCGACGATGAAGACGGTCGGCACCATTGCCAACCCGAAGTCTTGGGCCAGCCGGGCTTCGGTGTCGACAAACGTCGGGAAGGTCGCACCTGCAGCCTCGGTCCATGGTTTGACGACGTCGGGCCCCTGCATGTCGACAGCAATGGACACGACATCTAGGCCGGTGGTGTCAACCAAGCGTTGCCACACGGGCAACTGGTGGCGACAGTGTCACCACGATGCCCAAGCGAAGACGGCAACGCGTCCGTCACCGGTGACAACGGATCCTTCGACGCCGTTCAAGTCTGGCAGCGCGAGGTCGAAGGCGTCACCAGCGTGCAGGCGGACCGCTGATCCTCCTGAGACCGAGCGACGCACCGCGGCGTGATGGCCATCGTCGGCGACCACGAGGTCAAGATCACCAGCAAGATCGGTCAGGTCGACCGCGCCAGCGGGGCCATCGGTAGCAGGCTCTTCGGTTGTGTCTGCCGGGCGGCCAGACGCCAGTGCGTGCTGTGGCACGACCACACATCGGTCATCGTCAGGGCATAGCCCGATCGCGCCGTCGCCGAGATCCTTGATGGTCACGTCGAGCGCTGCCAACGCATCGAGTGGCATCCATGTGCGGCGATCAGACGTCCCTGCGCCCGGCCCGACGTTGGCGCCTTGCGGACGCTGTATGACGGCGCCGTCAGGCAAGTGGATACTCATCGGCGGCCCATGACCAGTCGGAGGATGTACCAGAATAGCAGGGCGATCGAGGCGAACAGATTCATCGCTGCGGGAACGACCGCGTGCGGTGGATACTCGTGATAGATCTTCTGGGTGTCGTAGAGAATTGCGGCCCCAGCAAAGCCAATCATCGCGACCGAGAACCATGTGCCGAGGCCCGTGCCGAACAGTGTTGCGGCGACGATCAAACCCAGTGCCAGCACACCGCCCCACATCAGCAGGCTGCGCAGGAAGCTGAAGTCGCGACTGGTACGAATGGCGATGATCGACAGGCCGGCAAAGGCGAACACTGACAGCTGCGCTGCTTGCGTGATCGCACCTTCGAGTTCAGGCGTTACCGCCGCGATATAGAGCGGCGTCGCGAACAACAGCACGTTGGCGGCGATGA
Organism: Nitriliruptoraceae bacterium; assembly: GCA_040904825.1. Classification (GTDB taxonomy): domain Bacteria; phylum Actinomycetota; class Nitriliruptoria; order Nitriliruptorales; family Nitriliruptoraceae; genus JBBDSU01. Next base: position 6,790 of record JBBDSU010000054.1, read on the forward strand.
GCAGCCCGAAAGCCCCATATTGGCCAGCCGGGGTGGTCATGCGCACCGCCAGGCTGCTCGCCATCCACGACACGATCATGAAACCGCCCAGGATCAGCAGCCAACTCGTGTCACGGACGAACAAGGCGATGGTCTCGGCCCAGCCGGTTGTAAACAGGACATACTGGCCCGCGATGAACGCACCAATAGCAGCCAACAGATGGATGTAGACGCGACGCATGAATTGCGTGCGCACATCGCCGCTGTGCTGGGCGACGGGAGCAGTCGGTACCTGGTGTGAATAGCTCATGCGGATTGTCTCCGGGATGCTGGGTCGTCGGCTGACAGTCGGTCGATCACTGTCTCGGCAATCTCTGCGAGCGCGTCAAGCTGGTCATCGGTCAACGCATCGATGAAATGCTGCCGTACGTCGGCGACATGACCGGGCGCGGCAGCTTCAATCGCAGCACGTCCTTCGTCGGTGAGCACGACAAACGAACCGCGTGCGTCGCTGGGACATTCCTGGCGAGCGACGTACCCGCGGCGCTCCATGCGGGTTAACTGGTGTGACAAGCGGCTGCGTTCCCATTGCAACGCGTCGCACAGTTCGAACGAACGCAATTGCTGATCAGGGCTTTCGCTGAGATGGACGAGCACTCCGTATTCGCTCTCTGATATGCCTGAGCGCCGGGCAAGATCCCGAGAGATCTGGGCACTCAACTGTGCCCGCAGCCGTGTGAAGGCGCGCCAAGCCCGCTCTTCGCGCTCGTTGAGCCATTCCACTGGTGAAGTCATAGGGTGAAGGATACGCCACGAAGGTTGACGCGTCATAGGTATGCCATGAGCAGGTCACGACGGTTGTTGGCGCGTTCTGTGGTGTGAACTACGCCGATTGCACGCGGGGGTATGCACCTTTGACACCGGCTGGCGTTGTGCATGTGGGCGCGATGCGGCTCCATGGTGCCCATGACAACACTTATCGCCACCCCAAATGCCGCCTCACACGCCACCTCGCCGACTGCCCCGACGGCCGTGTCGGCGCCTGTGGCTGCCGATGTCGCCGCGTCGCCACCTCGCTTCGCGTTCCCGGTGACGCTCGATGTTGCTGGGCGCCGTTGCGTCGTCGCAGGGGGAGGGCCGATGGCGAAGGAGAAAGTGGAGGCGCTGGCAGCCGCAGGCGCCGACGTCGTCGACGTAGCCGCCCGAGAGTTCACTCTCGACCTGCTCGAAGACACGTTCCTTTTCATTGCCAGCGGCGAAGATGATCTGGACGTCACCGAAGCGTTTGCTGAGGCCGAACGTCGCGGCATACTCGTCAACTTCCTTGACGACATCCCGCACTGCCATTTCGCGTTTCCTTCCGTGGTCGATCGCGGGCCGCTCAAAGTGGCGATCTCGTCACAGGGCAAGGCGCCGGCGTTATCCCGCCGGGTCCGCCTTGACCTTGAGGAGTGCTTGCCTGCGGCGCTTGGCGATCTCGTGCTCGCCTATCACCAAGCCCGCGAGGCCGCGCTGCCGCGCCGGGTCGACTTTGGCACCTGGCAGCGCGCCTGGCGCGAAGCCCTTGAAGATCTCGACGGCCTGCTGGAGTTGTGCGAAGCCGGTGATCGTGACGAGGCTTCCCGCCGGATCCTGGCAACAGTCCGCCACGGCATCAGTGCTGAGGCGGCCGCCGACGGTGCCGATGCAACAGTCTCCGCAGGCCAGCCCGGTGCAGGCGAGGGCGAGGTGGCCCGATGACCTCAATCAAGAATCAGGCCACCAACGCCGACGTCGTGCGCTTTCCGGACAGCGCCCCGCGCACGGTGCCACCGGCAGTCTTGCCAGCCGTGTCGCTAGGAGGCGGTGTTCCGTCGCTGGGCGGCAGCGACGCCCGCGCGGGCACAGTCCACCTTGTGGGCGCAGGACCAGGAGATCCGGATCTGCTCACACTGCGCGGTGCTCGATTGCTGTCGACGTGCACGTTCGTTGCGGTCGACAGGCTGGTTGCTCCAGAACTGTTGTCGCTGGTGCCGTCGTCAGCGCAGCGTGTTGACGTCGGCAAGCGGCCAGGTGATAGCCACGATCAAGACGCCATCACCGCCCGTGTCATCAATGCGGCACGCGATGGCCATGCGGTCGTACGCCTCAAGGGCGGCGACCCGTTCGTCTTCGGACGTGGTGGAGAGGAAGCGGCAGCATGTGTCGCTGCTGGTGTGGACTTCGAAGTCGTGCCAGGCATCACCTCAGCGATTGCGGCACCGGCAGCGGCAGGCATCCCTGTCACCCACCGTGGACTGTCGCCGTCCTTCGCCGTTGTCACCGGCCATGAAGACCCAACAAAGCCGGGCAGGCAGGTTGATTGGCGGGCGCTGGCAAGCTTCCCGGGAACGCTCGTCATCTTGATGGGCGTGGGCTCGCTGGCTTCGTCAGCAGCGCAACTCATCGAACATGGACGTGATGCCTCGACGCCGGCGGCCGTCGTCCAATGGGGAACCACAGTGCGTCAGCGTGTGGTCGAAGGCTCGCTCGCGTCAATCGCAGCCGACGCTCAGCGTGCTGGCGTCGGAGCTCCCGCGACCATTGTGGTGGGAGATGTCGTCGCCATGCGCTCGATCCTGGCTAGCGAACCGCAGCTGGCAACAGCCATCGCCGGGGCCTGTTGACCCTCACCGCGGCGCGCATGACCTGCAGGTGTCTCGCCTCACACGCTCCCTTGAGCCCAGGCGTCTCACACAAGCACCGATTCACCCGCCGCTGACAGCATGACGCCGACACAAGCCGCCTCACACAGACCGCACGCCGACACCACGCCGAGCACGAGACGCCAACCAACGCCACGCGCACCATCGTGATCAGGAGACTGCCAATGTCCTCCGCTACCGCACCACTCAAGCGACGCCGGGTAACCCGGTCGTCCCGTGACAACCCCACGCAAGAGTTCGTGCTCAAGCGCAACTCAATAGAACGACTGAAGGCGGACAAGTTTCCGCTCGACATCGTCGACGAATTGCCTCAGCTGATCGCCCTTGGCTACGAGGCTGTCCCTGAGGAAGACATCGTCCGCCTCAACTGGTGGGGCTTGACCCACGACAAGCCGAAGATGGGGACGTTCATGGTCCGCATCAAGGTGCCGGGTGGCCAGGTGACGCCAGCACAGCTGCGTGGCGTCGGCCGCATCAGCCAACAATGGGGTGAGGACTACGGCGAGCTGACAACGAGGCAGGGGCTGCAGCTCCACCACGTGAGCCTCGATGAGCTGCCTGACGTGCTCGCGGCGGTCGAAGCCACCGGGTTGACGACCGTCGGCGGCGAAGGTGACACGGTCCGCAACATCACCAGCTGCCCCGTCGCCGGCTTGCAGCCGGGGGAGGCCTTCGACGTCCGTCCCGTGATCGATGAGGTTGCAGCCTTCTTCTGGGGCAACCGCGAATACTCGAATCTTCCACGCAAGCACAAGTACACGATCAGCGCATGCCCCGGGCAGTGCAACGCCCCCGAAATCCATGACGTCGCGCTGATCGCGGTCGTCCATGAGGGCCGTGAGGGGTTTGCCGTCAAGGTCGGCGGCGGCCTGTCCAACATTCCCCGGCTGGCACAGGACATCGGCGTGTTCGTGCCCCGTGAGCAGACCATTGAGGTGTTGCGCGCGATCACCGACACCTGGCAGCACGACCTGCGTTACCGGGTCAGCCGTGCCAAGGCTCGCATCAAGTTCATGATGGACGATCACGGCCCCGACGGAGTGCGCACCAAGGTTGAGGAGCGCCTGGGTTACGAACTCCAACGATTCGTCGCCCCCGTGCCGACCCACGAGGCAGATCACCTTGGCGTCCAGCCTCAAGCCCAGGACGGCTACGTCTTCGCTGGCTTCTCGGTGCCGATGGGCTGGCTGACGGGCAGTCAGATGATCGAGATTGCTGACCTGGCCGACGAGACCGGCACCGACATCCGTCTGACACGTCAGCAGGACGTCATCATCGGCAACATTCCGGCGCACCGGCTGGCCGAGGTCACCGACAGGATGCGTGACGTCGACCTGTCGATCGGTCGCAACAAGGTCTACGGCAACTCAATCGCCTGCACATCGCACAAGTTCTGCAACTACTCGGTTGCCGAGACCAAGGGCAAGCTCGAGGAGTTGCTCGAGGAGTATGACGAGCGCTACGGCAACGCCATCGAAGACCTGAAGATCTTCATGGATGGATGCCCGCATGCGTGCGCCCACCACTGGGTTGGCGACATCGGACTGCAGGGCACGACGACCACTTTGGAAGGCGGTCAACGTGTCGAGGCGTACGACGTCGCGTTGAGAGGCGGACTCGGACCGGATGCAGCCATCGGCACGCCGTTGCTGCGACGGATCCCCACCGGCCAGCTCAACGGGGCGCTGGACAACCTCATCGGGACGTGGGTTGCTGAACGTGTCGCGCGCAATGGCGACGGTGCTGCCTACACCTTCCGACGTTTCCTTGACGAACGTTCCGACGATGATCTGAGGGCGCTAGCACTGGGGGAGGAGGTCGTCGACGACGGTGAGCGTGACTCGCTGCCGTTCGTGCGGGTTCCTGGAACGCTGCTGCACCTGTCTGAGGGTGCCGACGAAATCCCGGTCGAGGCAGCCACCGTTCGTGAGGCGCTCGCGGTTGTTGGCCGCCAGTACCCGCAACTGGTCGCCGAGCTGCTGCTGTCACCCGACGAAGTCAACCCTGTCCTGAATCTCTACATCGGCGAAGACGACATCCGGTCGCTCGGCGGCCTCGACGCGCCGCTTGAAGCGGGCGACGAACTGTTGATCCTTCCCGCACTCGCTGGAGGCTGAAATCCATGGCATCAATCACCATCGCTGACCGTGTCATTCTCGACGACCTCGAGATCGGCGCGATCGCCAACGACCTCGATGACCAAGAACCCGAGGACGTCATCGACTGGGCGCTGGAAGCCTTCGGGGATCGCGTGGCGATCGTCACGAGCTTTCAGGCGGACGGGCTGGCAATCCTCGAGATGGCCTATGAAGTCAAGCCAGATATCCGTGTCATCACCGTCGACACCGGTCGGTTGCCTGTCGAAACACTCGACTACATCGACGTGATCAAGCGCCGCTACCCGCACGCTCAGATCGAGGTCGAGGTTCCCGACGAGCGCGAAGTGACGGCGATGGTCGACCGGCACGGACTGGACTTGTTTAAAGAGTCGGTGCCGCTGCGGCTGGTCTGCTGCCAGATCCGCAAGGTACGCCCGTTGTTGCGTGCGCTTGAAGGGCTCGATGGATGGTTCACGGGATTGCGCCGTGACCAGTGGGCTTCACGTGCTGCCATCCGCAAGGTCGAGCTGGACCACGATCACGATGGCATCGTCAAGATCAATCCGTTGGCGGACTGGTCGAAGGACGAGGTAGAGGACTATCTGGCCGAGCGTGACGTGCCGTTGCATCCCCTGTACGCACAGGGCTATACGAGCCTTGGCTGCGGACCGTGCACGCGACCGATCCAGGCGGGCGAAGACGATCGCGCCGGACGGTGGTGGTGGGAGACCAATGCTCCCAAGGAGTGCGGCATGCATTGCCCGATTGAGACGGGCGGCTTCGAACACGAGTTCCACGCCATTCTTGGTGATGCCCATGGGGATGCTCACGGTGACGATGCCGACGCCGATGACGTACGCAACGGTGGTGCCTGATGAGTTCCTCGCCCAACTCGCACGCTAAAGCGCCTGCGCGCCAAGAGGCGAACGACGTGTCGACCGACCAACCGGCAGTCGTTCCCATCGAGTTGAACGAAGAAGAGCGGACTTTGATCCTTTCAGACCTCGACGCGCTGCTGCCGACGCTTGATGGCGCTAGAGCCGATCGCTTCAGGGCGTTGCGTGCATCCGCGGTCGCAGGCACGGTGCCAGCAGATCTGGTCGCGGCGCTCGAATCGGTGCTGGAATTGACACTGCAGACGGGGCGAGCCCGGACGCGATACCGCGCTGATGGCGAAGGAACCTTGACCGCTGTGTATCGGCGGACAAGTGCTGGCCGCACTTTGTCGAAGCATCTCGGCCAAGTCAACGAAGCGTTGAAGACGCTCGCTGGCGATGAAGTGACGTCGATCAGCGTGCGGATGCGGACCGTTGGGCACTTCACGATCGCGATCCAGACTGACAACACGACGCTGACGTTGGCCGCACGTCCGGACACGATCAACGTGGAAAGCATTGCTGTGGGTGCATGACGTCACCGCCCGCTGATGCACCGATCCGCTGATGCATCGATCAAGAGGCCGATGGCGCCGGGCGGGTCGGGCAATCGAGATGGAACGGGCCGGTGTGCTGTGTCATTTGTGTTGCATCAGCCACGAGCCTCGTAGTGGTCGAGCGCTTTGCTGGCGCGTCGCCGCCCCACTGCGATCATTTCGTCTGCTCGATGAAAATCGAACGTTCGACAGGCAGTCCGTGAGATACCGATCAACAGATCCGGCGGGTGGGCAGCCAGTTGGAAGCGGGTGATCGATCCCTGCAAGGCTTCGAGGGACAACTGCATCACTTCGAGCGTTCGCAGGTCAGAAGGGGCAGCGCCGACTTCGAATTTTCGAGATGGCTGTCCACCTGTCCCTGTGGGGCTGGCAGGTGTCGCTGGCGAAGATCCGTCACTACCGACGGGTTGATCTTCGGCCCAACTTTCGAGACTGGCACCGTCGGCGTCGGAGTCCGAGTCCGAGTGGAACCACCCGATGATCGTGCGAGCGAGGTCTGAATCAAGCATGCGTGCGAAGTCGAGTCCCTTGTCGTGATGGCCGTCTGAGTCGGGCATCACGCTCGTGTCCTGATGATGGGCAGGATGACCAAAAAGGTGCTCCTCTGCCAGGCACACAGCGATTGTCAGGTCGGCTTGGACCGCGGTTACGGCCGCGACTGGGACCGGGTTGAGCAAGCCCCCGTCTGCCAAGAGACGGCCGTCGACGACGATTGGTGTGACCAAGTTCGGCATCGCTATCGACGCGCGTGTCGCAATCGCGATGGGCCCCTGCTGAAACCAGACTTCCCGGCCGGCCAGCAAGTCGGTCGCGACGGCTGTAAAAGGGATCGGAAGTTCTTCAATCCGGAGCTGCCCGAACAGGTCGCTGACTTTGGCGAAAATCTTCTCGCCGCGGATGCCGCCGGGGCCGCGCACGGTGACGTCTAACAGCCGGACTACATCGCGCTGCGTCAGTGAGGTGACCCACTCGGTGTAGTCATCGAGGGTGCCAGCGGCGTGGAGGCCTCCGACGAGGGCGCCCATCGAGGTTCCGGCCACAGCGACAATCTCATAACCGCGCTGTTGGAGCACCTCGATGACGCCGATGTGCGCGTAGCCTCGTGCGCCGCCGCCACCGAGCACGAGCGCGACAGTGCGTGGGCGTGACGTGGTCATTGAGGTTCCAGTGGTCGCGGACCTGCTCGATCGCAGCCGAGCTCGCGCTGTGATGCGGCGAGACGCTGCCTAGGTGGGGTTGCGGCGCAGTGAACGAAGGTCATGGTGCCCGCCTGGCGGTGGGTGAGGGCCCTGGGAAGGGTTCCCGGAGGTGACATCGTTCCTTCGGCACGACCAGCAGTAGTACACCAATCGGATCCCCGACGGAGTTCGCACGCCGGCTCTGCCTGCCTCCTCAAGTGTCGAGGTCGGCACTCCCTGGATGTCCCTGGAGCCACACGCCCCGCATGCCAGCGCCGTATCGCGATCCCACCGCTGTCCACACGCGCCGCACGTCAGCACGATGGAGTCTGCCGTGCGCGTGCCTGACAAGTCTTCGTCCTCTCCGCAGGTCGGGCAATGGACGAGTGGCATTGATGCTCTCCGGAGAGATTGAGGGGCGGGCGGGATTCTCAGTTGCCTAGTCGTGCCCGCGGCTTACGCGTGTCGCTGAGCCGGTCCGATCTGTGGGTCAGTCCAAATCGATGCCCTGGTCGAGGAGGGTAAGTGGTGCGTCGAATACTTCGCTGATCGGCGTGGCGAAGCCGGTGTCGTACCAGTGGCGCAGTGCCCCAATGATGCCGCCGGCGAATGCGTGGCTAAAAACCTGGATATGGAGGTCGCCGACAGCACGGCCCAGTCGGTCGGCAAGCACCTGGGCAATCAACGACGCCATTTGGTAGGTCTGCAGCGTCGAGGCAGCCTCCACGCTGGGGTTTTCGAAGGCGATCCGCATCCGCCGCTCGATGCGTTCACGATCTGAAGCAAAGGCGGCCATCACCGTCGCTTGCACGACTTTTCGCACAGCTTCGAGCGGGGGCGCGGTGGCCAGTTCGGCCTCAATGGCGACCAGCGCCGTCGGGTCATACTCATCCCAGATGACGATCTGCTCTTTGGTTCCAAACCAGCGGTAGATCGAACTTGAGGAAACCTCAGCGGCGTCCGCAATCTCGTCTACTGTAATTGCTTCGAAGCCTCTTTCTTCGAAGAGGTCGAGCGCAACGGATTGAATCCGGCGCATCGCAGCCAGGCGTTTGCGCTCGCGCAGCGGAAGTCGTGCCATGAGATCGTCCATGGTCTCCACGGTAGCAGTGCGATAGTGACTTTCACTTGACACCGACTATCCAATCGAGGAGAATGGTGATAGCAACTGTCAATTGATAGTTACGTTCAGAAGGTAAAAAATGTCGGTGGTTCCCATTCAGGCCCAAGAATTAGCGAAGACGTTTGGCACCATCCGGGCGCTCGACGGGTTGGATCTGGAGGTAGCCGAGGGCGAGGTCCACGGCTTCTTGGGGCCCAACGGTGCGGGCAAGTCGACCACGATTCGGGTGCTGCTCGGCCTGCAGCGTCGCGATGCCGGCGAGGTCACCGTGCTAGGAGGTGATCCTTGGGATGATGCCGTCGAGCTCCATCGTCGACTGACCTATGTGCCAGGAGACGTGCACCTGTGGTCCAACCTCACCGGAGGTGAGGCGATCGATCTGCTCGGCAATCTGCGAGGCGGGCTGGACCGAGGCCGTCGGGATGACCTGGTGGAGCGATTCGCCCTGGATCCGACAAAGCGTTGCAGCACCTACTCCAAGGGAAACCGCCAGAAGGTGGCGCTGATCGCCGGGCTGGCCGCCGACGTTGAGCTCTACCTGTTGGATGAGCCCACAAGCGGCTTGGATCCGCTGCTGATGCGGACCTTCCAAGAGGTGATCCGCGAAGTACGAGAAGCTGGGCGCACCGTGCTGTTGTCGAGCCACATTCTCGGTGAAGTCGAGGCATTGTGTGACCGCGTCAGCATCATCCGCGAGGGGCGCATCGTCGAGTCAGGCCCCCTTGAGGATCTGCGCCACCTGACCAGAACATCGGTCGTGCTTCGTACTGCCGTTGCGGTGCCAGAGTTGGCCGATCTGCCCGGTATTCACGATCTCCACGTTGAGGGGTTGCGTGCCACGTTCGATGTGGAGCCAGCGCACCTCGATGAGTTGTTGTCCTTGTTGTCCGGAGTCGCGGTCGTCGGCTTCACGGCATCCCCGCCGACACTGGAACAGTTGTTCTTGCGCCACTACGACATGAGCTCTACGCCTGGCGACGGCGCGGCGACTGCAGCATCACGATGATGCAGCTGCAGGGACTCGGACCGCTGTTCCGCCTCGCGCTTCGGCGTGACCGGGTGGTCATGCCGGTATGGATCTTGGTGATCGGCGGGTTGACCGCGGGTACATCGGCCAGCATCGTCGGCATCTACCAGACGGCCGAAGAGCGTCTTGCCGCCGCGGCCTTCTCCGCTGGCAATCCCGTCTTGCGAATCTTCGATGGGCCGGTTGCGGGACCCGACATAGGCAGCTTGGTGCTCATGGAGAGCCATTGGCTGCTGGCCGTGCTCACCGCACTGGCGGTGAGCCAAGCGGTCGTGCGTCACACGCGCGCTGAAGAGGAGAGTGGTCGGGCAGAACTCGTTGGTGCGGCCGTTGTTGGTCGTCACGCTCCGCTGGCGGCGGGCCTGTTGGCAGCGATGAGCGCAGCCGTAGGCATTGGTGCCGGCGCAACCCTGGCCCTGATTGCTACCGGCTTGTCTGTCGAAGGATCCATCCTGACGGGCGCGAGCCTGACCGGTGTCGGACTGGTCTTCGCCGGCGTCGCAGCAGTGAGTGCGCAGGTGGCCACCAGCGCCAGAGCTGCCAGCGGCAGCGCGGCTGGCGCGTTAGGTCTGGCTTTCCTGCTACGCGCTGTAGGCGACGCTGCCGGGACCGTCGCAGACTCGGGTGTGGCTGTCGTCAGCGCCTGGCCGTCGTGGTTGAGCCCCATCGGATGGGCGCAGCAATCCCAGCCGTTCGCCACGGCACGCTGGTGGGCGCTCGGCTTGTTTGCGCTGGCGACATTGGTGCTCGTCGTGGTGGCGTACGTGTTGAGCGCGCACCGGGATGTGGGGGCAGGCATGCTGCAGTCGCGGCCAGGCCCAGCTGTTGCCTCGCCACGGCTAGGCACTCCACTTGGGCTGGCATGGCGCCTGCATCGGCCCACTATGACGGCATGGCTGGTCACCTTGGTGGTGGCTGCATCCGCGTTCGGGTCAATGGGTGACAGCGTGGACGATCTGGTGGGACTGAGCGAGGAAATGCGGGCCTTGCTTGAGGCGTTTGCCCCTGGTGGCGCGATGGTCGATCTGTTCTTCGCGTTTTCGGTCAACGTGTTTGCGCTTGTGGCGACCGGATTCACCGTGCAGACATTGTTGCGGATGCGCAGCGAGGAAATGGCTGGACGGACTGAATCCGTGTTGGCAACGCCAGTGTCGCGGCATCGCTACCTCGCATCTCATGCAGTGATCGCCACTGCAGGTGCCGCTGTGATCTTGGTGGCGGTTGGACTTGCTGGTGGGACCGCGTTTGGGGTCGTGACTGGTGACTTCGCTACGGGCTTGACAGGCATGGTTGGCGCCGCACTGGCGCTCATTCCAGCTGTGCTGGTGATCGCAGGCGTCGTCCTGCTCGCTGTCGCTGTCGTGCCTCGCGCGGCTGTGGCGATCGGATGGGGAGCCCTGGCTGTGAGTCTTGTGCTGGGACAACTCGGCGCCATCCTCGACTTGCCACAGGCGGTGCTGAATGTGTCACCGTTCACCCATGTTCCGGCCGTTCCTGCTCAACCCCTGACTGCTACACCGACAGTGACGTTGATCGGAGTCGCGCTTGTGTTGACGGCCCTTGCTCACGTCGCGTTCCGCCGTCGTGATCTTGCCACTGCGGCCTGACCTTGCTTGAGATGAGGCGCTTGAGATGAGTCGCTCGGGGGATGCGGGGAATCCTTTCGGAAATACCTGCATTCGTTCCCGCTCGCAACCGCCGCTGCATTGTTGTTGCTGCGTGACACGTTCGAAGGAACCGCAGCGTCGTTGGCTGCGGATGCCTGAGGTTCGCCGAGAGAGTCGGGGTACCCCCGTTTTCGTGACGAGT
>JBBDSU010000054.1:18220-21566 GCA_040904825.1 Nitriliruptoraceae bacterium
GCGGATGCCTGAGGTTCGCCGAGAGAGTCGGGGTACCCCCGTTTTCGTGACGAGTGGCTCTTAGATCGTCGCGTTGCCTGGCGTACAAAGGTGAGGTCAGCTCGGGTAGGGGAGTTGCGCGCGATCGGGGTATCGGTGAACACCATGGGTCTTGCGCCACGGTACGGGCCGCGAACGGTCGTGTTTGTCATGATCGCCGCACTCGTGCTCGCCGTCGTTCCGTCGATGTCGTCGCCCGCCTACGGCCAGAGCAGTGACATTCGTGAGGCGCAGACCTTGCTCAACGAAGTCGGCTATCCGGCTGGTCCGGTGGACGGACTTGACGGTCCGCAGACGCGGCGGGGGTTGTGCACTTGGCGACGGCTTGAAGGTCGCGTCGCTCACCGGGGACCGCTTACGACGTTCGAACTCCAGGCGTTGCGAACCACAACGGAGTTGCCAGCCGCCGACGACGGGCGGGGCATCACCGTCGACAAAACATGCCAGAGCGTCTTCTACCGTGAAGATGGCCGCTGGCAGCAGGTACTGGCAGCATCGACCGGTTGGGGTGGGCTGCCAAGGGAAGGCGACTACACGATCTTCCGCACGCGGAATGGTTGGCACACCTCCACGCTGTATCCCGCGGCTTCACCCAACATGTACAAGACCATGTACTTCTCTGGGGTGATCGCGGTCCACGGGTCCAATCACGTTCCGGCTAGGCCGGTCAGCGCAGGTTGTGTACGGGTCACTCCTGCAGGCGCCGATTACCTGCATGCCAGGATTCACATCGGCGACCCCATTCAGGTCATCGGCAGGTACTGACGATTCGGTCGAATGACGCGAGACCTGGCGGCGCCAAGGTGGTGCCCGATGAGTGCTGGCCATCGCTGGAGCAGACCAGACCACAGCTTGTCGACTGCGAAACATCTTCCGAATCTGCTCGAGAATCGGTGATTGAGCGTCCTCACACGGGGTAACCGATCAGAAAATCGAGACCTCGAGCCGTTCGGTGAGTTCATGTAGTGCGGCGTGTCCGGCGAGCGAGTTGCCGGAGGGCCCCAGCGGCGGTGACCAGACACACACGGCTCCGAGCCCCGGAATAAGTCCGATGATGGCCCCCGCCACACCGCTTTTGCACGGGATGCCAACATCGAACGCGAACTGCCCCGCTGCGTCGTAGGTTCCGCAGGTCAACATGATGGCTGAGACGCGGCGGGCCAGCGGGCCGCTGACGACTTCTTCGCCGGTCGCCGGATCGACCCCGTTGTTGGCAAGAAAGCGTGAGGCTCGGGCCAACTGGCGTGCGGTCATGGAGATCGCACAATGATGCACATAGACATCAAGCACATCATCGACGCTTGATGTCAGGTTGCCCAGCGCAGACATCAGGAATGCCATCGCGTAGTTGCGGTGCCCGGTTGGCCTCTCCTGGCGCCAGACATCCTCATCAATCCCAATGTCGTCTTGGGTCAGCCCAGATAGCAAATCGATGATGTCGGCAGATGGATCGTCGCAGAAGTCGAGCAAGATGTCATCGACCACCAATGCGCCCGCGTTGATCAACGGGTTGCGCGGCTTGCCCTGTTCTCGTTCGAGCTGGATCAGCGAGTTGAACGGGTCACCGGATGGTTCGACGCCCATTCGCTCCCACAGCGTTTCGTTCGCTCCTGCCGCAGGATCGGTCCTCCGCATGGCGAGTACCAGCGAAAAGACCTTGGAGATGCTTTGAATCGCGAACGGCTCATCGACGTCCCCATACAGATGTTCTGTGCCGTCCATCTCAATCAGGGCGATCGCGAAAGCATCGGGGTCTAGTCGCGCCATCGCCTCGATGTACTGAGCGACCTCGCCTCGGCTGGCTTCGGGCCGTGCGACTTCAGCGACTTCGCGGAGCACCTTGTCGAGATCGAGGTCCGTTCGCACCGATGTCTCCTTGCTGTGCGGGGTTGGTGTGTGAGTTACCGACCATATAACGATGTGTCGCCGCTGGTTGCGGGTAGGTCCTGACCACAGGAAAGCAGAATCCCGGCTCCAAGAGCCGGGATTCTGCGGTGCGCCGCCAGGGACTCGAACCCCGAACCTGCCGGTTAAAAGTGGCTCGGAGCGCCTCCACGACACATCAAGATGTCAACCAACACCCCTGCAGACCCCTCCGTGCCCGAGTACCTCGACACCGTGGACCTGCGCGAGTGGCTCGGCGACTGGGATCCGGACGCCTTCGACCTCGAAGCCGTCCGCCACGTCTTCGATGGGTGACCCGATGGCAAGACCTTCACAGAATGACAAGGTCTTGACTCAGGCGTCGTCCTTCGTGGCAGGAGCCTGCGACGCCGCGATGTCGGGGTCTCGTCCAGCCTTTGCAGCAGCGAGGCGTCGGGCGCGTGCGTTCTTTTGTCGCACGAGCGCATCCTCGTCGAGGCCGCGGAGGGTGCGCTCGGCCTCACGCCAGGCACCGAGGGCGATCAGCGCATCCGTGCCCGCGTCGTGCTCACCTTCCGTGCGGCCGACATCGCGGACCAGCTCCAGACCAGCCTTCTTGAGACGTCGCTTCCACACCTTGGGGGAAGGAGAACCGCCAATGGGTGCGCTGACGGTTCGGCCCAGGGCGAACACGATCGCGTTGAGGTCGGCGTATCGCCTGGAGAACAGGCCCCAGGATCGTGGCAAGGCCTGACCCACGAAAGGCATGTCGAACGTTCCGACGCTGAACCCGCACGGGATCTGGAGCCGTCGCTCGTCCAGCTCCACGCCAACTTCGACAAGCCACGAGTACAGCGCCTCGTCAACCTCCTCAGCGGGCGGGGCCGCAAGCACGGTCTCCCGCGGAATGCAGTGGACCTCGGCGGCGCGGTGATCCCAGACGAGCTTGTTTTCCGGCCAGCCAATCAGGGAGCAGAACAGCTCCGGCTGATCGAGTGGGGTGCCATCTCGCTCGGTATCGACGGCGACGCCGATCTGGATCAGCTTGTGGCCTTCGCCGAGTTCGGTACCGGACATCTCGCCGTCGAGTCCGAAGATCCGTTCGGTAGGCATCAGAGTTCCTGTGGGGTTGTTGCAGCCGATTCCGCCTGGACCTCATCTTGACCCAGGGCTGGGACATGAAATGGGTGTCACGGTCCGTCGGGCCCGTGCGGGGTTGCGCTCAGGCCGTGACGAACGTCGTCGATGGTCAGGTGTGGGCGACGTGAGAGCGATAGTCGCGACCGCTGGGCAACGGAATGCGGGTCTGATGCCGTCCGGCATGTCCCTGTGGGTATGACAGCCTGAGCTGGCCCCGTTGTGATGGCTTGGGTTCAAGGGGTCGTGCCTCCCGACAATGAGAAAAGGGCTATAGGCCAGAGGCCCACACCCGCTTCCCTGAGGC
>JBBDSU010000055.1:0-21425 GCA_040904825.1 Nitriliruptoraceae bacterium
CGGAGACCAAGTATGCGCTGGGCAGCGTGCTCAACCACGTGCTGCTGCACCAGACAGTCATCGGTGAAGAAGCGCTCATCCAGATGGGCAAGGCCGGGGTAAGCCCCGATCTGATCGTGGGATGCACCGGTGGCGGGTCGAACTTCGGCGGACTGTCATTCCCGTTTATCCGTGAGAAGATGGCTGGCCGCATGAATCCGCGCATCCTGGCGGTCGAACCGTCATCGTGTCCGTCATTGACGAAAGGCGAGTACCGCTATGACTTTGGCGATCTTGCAGGCATGACGCCCCTGGTCAAGATGCACACCCTGGGCCATGATTTCATCCCTGACCCGATTCACGCGGGTGGGCTGCGTTACCACGGGATGTCACCGCTGATCAGCCACATGTATGAGCTCGGGCTGATGGAGGCCGAGGCGCTCCCGCAGTCGGTGTGTTTCGACGCAGCGATCCGGTTTGCCCGCACCGAGGGCATCGTGCCAGCCCCGGAACCCACCCATGCAATCGCTGCTGCGGTCCGTGAAGCCGAAGCCTGCCGCGAGACGGGCGAGGAGAAGGTGATCCTGACCGCAGTCTGCGGTCACGGCCACTTCGACATGTCGGCCTACGACGCCTACTTGAACGGCGAGCTGGTCGACTACGACCATCCGGCCGAGCGGATCGCCGAGGCGATGACACGGGTTCCCACGGTGGCCGGCTGATCCGAACGCCAGCGACCACAGGCTGACATTGACTTGGCAGCCACCGTTGATACTGCTCTCAACGGCGGTCAACGACGGGCGACAGCGTTCCTGCGACGCTCGGCACTATCGCAGATCAGCCAACCGCCGCCTTGCTGTCGCTGCGCGCTGGCGCTGCCGTTCGTAGGTTGCCGCCAGTCGGACCAGCATTACGCCAACAGCCGCAAACGTGATCCAGCGCGGCACAACTTCCCACACGACGCCGATTTGGGTGAGCGCGACCACGATGGCAGTCACGCTGCCGGCAATGACCGGTGACCGCCAGCCAACCTTCAAGCCGCCAGCCACCAGCGCGCCTGCCCCGATGGCCAGACCGAGTGCACGCCACAACGCCGCAGGGTCTCCGACCAACAACACAAGGCTCGGTACCAGTGCAATCACCATCGCTGGCCAGAGTTGCGCCGACGAACGGTTCGGCTGATGGATGATGCGACGGGCGAAGATCACGGCGACCACCACGCCCAGTGGCACGGTGAAGGCCTCAAGCGCATCGACGCGGCCACCGGCGACGACGACAAGCAGACCGAGCGCGACGAGGATGGTGCCGATCCACTCTCCCGCTTTGAGGTTGAATTCTGACAGCGCCAGCCATCCGGCGCCCGACGCGATCATGAGCAGGCCAAATGGTGTCGGCTGCGAGACTCCTGCGATGACCGCGATGGTTCCGGCGCTGGCAACTATCGCCAGTGCCGCGCCGACGGTTTCACCTCGCCGACGGCAGCGATCTGCCGCCAACCATGCCGCGGTGTGGCTGGCGACCAGCGCGGCACAAATCTGGACAGCTCGCTCGGTTGACCAGGCTGGTATCAGGGCTGCAGCACCTGCCGCAGCCGTTCCGACCGCGAGCAACGCCACGACAAGACCCGCGCGACGTACCACCACTGGTATGCGCGTCGCTTCGCGGCCACGGACCGATCCCCATCCAACAAGCACTCCGGCCAACGAAGCCATCAGGAGAGTCGCTGAGTCGGGTGTTGCCAGCACGATGCCTACGACAACGGCGCCGAGCGATGTGACTATTCCTACAGCGCGCGAGACATGCAGCCAATGCGCCAGACCTATCGACACCAGCGCAAAGGCCGTCATCACGATCCAACCCATGGACTGATCAGCGACAGCGAGGCTGGCGACCACAACCGACGCAGCCACAAGATGCGGATGGCGCCGGACACGGCGCAGCGCCATCAGCGCAACCGCCCCGGCGGCAACCGCAGCGAGTCCCCAGGGATCAGATCGAGGAACGACGAGCCCTGCCGGTGTCGCCGCAAGCTCAATTGCTCCACGGAACACAAATCCGGCCGCGAACAACGCCACGCCGACCGCCGCTGGCGCGCTACCAGCCACGAGTGCCCATCTGATCTGCCCGGTCATCCTGTCAGCGACATGAACGACTACGGCAACCAGGACCCCAGTCGCTGCGACAGTTATCGCAGGGCCGCTCCCCAGCCATCTCACCGAACCATCGACCGGAACCGATGCAGCGACGATGGCGCCAACAGATGCTGTCGCAACCAACACGCCGGGGGCGACCGCCACACGGTGATAAACCCAGCCCGACTCCATCCATGGACCTGCCGCGATCCCGAGTACCAGTACCGCGATGAGCGCCACGATGGCCCCGTCGCCGATCTCGACGTTCGCGGCGATGATTCCAACTGCGTTGGCGAGACCGATCAACGTCATCCAGGCCAGCGCGCCCATGATCACAAGACTTCGGGTAGCACCCCGACGCCATGCCCATGCGGCAGCCATGCTGACCACGACAGATGCAGCGCCGGCGAGACCGAACCCGGCCAGACCCAGGCCACCATCGATAGTGACCGCGATGGTGGCGGAAACGGCAACGGCAAGGGTGGCGATCGCGCCGGTCCAATTGGCGCCCCGTAGAGCGAACCGAACAAGAATCCAGGCGACTACCGCAACGGCTACCCCGGCAACGGGAACGACGTATGCACCAAAGTCATATAGGCCTGATCGCTGGACCGCGATGACATCGACCGCCGCAAGCAATGACGCCAGCACACCGACGGCGGCGGCCACTACCGGCAACGACCGACGGTGCATGGCAATGCCAGCAACGACGGCTCCAGCAGTAACCGCGAACAAGATGGCGGCTTGGGCAACCAGCGGCAGCCTCGTCCACGTCATTGCAGTGAACACAGCCGCTGCGGCGATCAACAGTGCAACGCCTGCGGCCGCGAGCAGCACCACGACAACAGGCCGTCCGTCACGTTGTTGTGATCGCTGCGCCGAAGCGTTGGCCTCCTGGCGGGGCGGCAGCGTCCCTTGTGAGGATGGAGTGCCCGGGGCCGATGGCCCTGGCAACGATGAGGGCGACGACGGGGCAACTGGAGCGACAGGCGGAGGTTGAGCTGAGCGCGTCGGCGCGGGTGCGGCGGCTCGTGGCTGACCCACAGGCGGCGGCAAACTACGGGGCGCACCGACTGGAGGAGGCAGCAGCCCATCGGGCGACATCCCAGACTTGTTCTCGTCGGTCGGCATGGTGCCCTCTCCGTCTGTCGCGCCATCGCGATGTCACGGTCGCCGCACTCGGAATATGGCCGGGCACCGATTCGAGCGCCTGTGACTGAACGAACGGCCTATTGTCGCACGTGGCAAGCCGAATGGACATGCGGGACCATTTCCTGTGGACAAAAGCGTCGCGTTGACCAACGATCTCATTGCGAGCTTCACAGCACGCGCAACCATGCCGGTTGCCACGACGTCTCACTATCGAGATGCCGCACTACCCACGGAGGCTCGCGATGATCGCTCACGGTTCACGGAGCGCAACGGGCCAGATTGCACTCGTCCTGGCGCTGGCCGCAGTCTTGGCCGCATGCGCTACGACGTCGCCCGACCCTTCACCTGACGAGCTTGCAACTGAGGTTCCGGCGCCACCCCCAAATGACCTCGAAGCCGACCTCGATGAAGATGCTGCCAGGGACAACGCCCGAGCCCTTCTGGGACTGCCTGAAGAGTCGTTCGAAGAGTCACCGATGCGTCGCATCGTTCGACGCGGCGACGAGCACTTCGCCGTGACGATGGATCTGCGACCCGGCAGGCAGAACGTGGAGCTTGATGACGATGGTTCAGGGACCTACGTCGTCACCAAAGTCGTCATCGAAACGATGGACGGTGACAACATCGTCGTCGAGTAGTCCAGTCCGAACGCAGCTTGTCGCTGGGCGGTCAGATCCGCCCAGCGACAACATCAACGGTCCAGGCTGACCACATCGATAACCCCGCCCGTGGCCTCGAACTCATCACGCATGGCCGTCAAGAGGGCGTCATCTGCCAGGACGTCTGCTGCGGTCCGGGCCAAGGCCACGGCCGCATCCACGATCGCCTGATCCGCCTGCGCTGTGATGGAAGCCTTCGCCATCGCCAAGCTGTGGCCGCCCACCGAACGGTCAGTGATCGCGATGGTGGGGTGAATCGCGGGAATCCGGACACTGATGTTGCCGAGGTCGGTGGAGCCGCCCTGCCGAGTCCCAGAGCGCCTGACCTCTCGGCCACGGTCACTCATTGCCGCCCGATATCGCGACGCGAGGTGCCGATTCGAGCGCACCGGCATGAACATCGGGAGCGGATCCCACGTCAGCTCAGCCCGGGTGCCGGTGATCTCGGCAGCCGACTTCAGGATCCGCTCAACCCGGTCGGTCAGCTCATCGACCGTCGGGATTGTCGGCGAGCGCAGGAAGAACCAGGCTGAAGCTTGCGACGCAATCACGCTCGGCCGCTTGCCGCCGTCGGTGATGACTCCGTGAAGACGTTCTTCGGGAAGGATGTGCTGCCGCAACTGGGCTATCGACTGGTAAGCGGTTACGACGGCATCCAACGGGTTGCGTGCCATGAACGGAGTCGAAGCCGCGTGAGAGGACAGTCCGTGGTAGGTCACTTGGACCTGCCGCATGGCGATACGTCGAGCCTCGGTATGGTCGGCCTTGCCCGGATGGACCATGATCGCCGCGTCGACATCATCAAATCCGCCGCGGCGGGCGATGAACTCCTTGCCGCCACCGCCCTCCTCAGCCGGCGTGCCGATGAGCGACACCCTCCCTCCGAGCTGTCCAACGAATGGAGCGACCCCCAGGAAGGCTCCCACCGCCGACGCGCAGATGATGTTGTGCCCACATCCGTGACCAACATCAGGAAGAGCGTCGTACTCGGCCAGGATGGCCACGTGCGGCTTGCCCTCTCCGACGGTCGCCCGAAAAGAGGTGGCCAACTCCCACGTTCCGACGTCAATGTCATGGCCCTGATCGCGAATCAGGTCGGCAACCGTCGCAGCAGCGAAATGTTCCTCGAAGTTCAGCTCAGGGTGGGCATGAATCGCGTGTGACAGAGCGAAAAGAGACTCTGCACGTGACTCAACCTCTGGAACGATGCCAGCAATCACCTCTTTGGGTGCACCCTCGAACGGCGTCGCTTCGACTTCGTCCCAGGACAGTGCTCGTTCGAGCTCACCGCTCATAAAGCGCTGATAGGACTCTGGAGCGGAAGGGGCGTCGGGCTGATCCGTCATCTTGCATACTCCTAGAGCGAGAGTGCAGAAAGCGCCGGAAGCGGCTGACGCTCGCACATGCGAACGATGGGCTTGCCCGGTGCAACGCACTCCACTGGACGCGTTCCGCGGTCGCCACACCCTAACGAACTCCACAACGACAAAATGAGGTGTGGCCATTTGCAACATTCCGGCGGACTTCAAGGTCCAGCCATTGCGGCACGGATCCGTTGTGCGGCACTGTGCTCAAGGCTGGCGGACCGGAATGATCGCGATCGCACCGCTGGCTTCACTTCGTATCGACCCGCACGAAACGGTAAGTTGCCTCCCAACGCCACGTTCGCGCGCCAATTCTTGGGTGTGCAGATGCGTCGGCTTGGGAGGAGACGGGATGACCATCGGTACCTACATCGCTCCAGCGTCGCTCGATGAGGCCGTCGCGGCACTGGAGGACGGGTCAGCGATCCCATTCGCCGGAGGCACCGACATCATTCCTCAGACGATGACCGGCCGCGACGTGCCGGCCGTCGTTGACATCAAGCGACTCGATGAACTCAATGTGATCGAGCGGCGCGACGATGCTTGGATCATCGGCGCAGGCGTTGCCTGCTATCGCCTCGGTGCCCACGAAGCGCTCAAGAACGCGTTCCCTGGACTGGTGGAGGCAGCCTCTCTGATCGGCTCAACCCAGATCCAAGGTCGCGCCACCATCGGTGGCAATGTCGGCAACGCCTCCCCCGCCGCCGACACGGTGCCCGCACTGCTGGCCAACCGCGCGACAGTCGACATCATCGGCCCCGACGGCTTCCGCACCATCCCCATCGACGAGGTCATCACCGGCCCTGGTTCGACCTCGCTGACACCTGGCGAGTTCATGGTCAGGTTTGTCCTGCCGATTCGAAACGGAGCGATGGACGCAGGCTTGCGCTTCATCCCGCGGACTGAGATGGACATCGCGGTTGCCAACGCCGCCGCAAGCATCGCGCTGGACGCCGATGGAAAATGCGCGTCGGCGGACATTGCCATCGGAGGCGTCGGTCCTCGTGCACTGCATCTTCCTGACGCCGGAGCAGCCCTTGTCGGCGCATCGGCACTTGACGACGAGATCTTGGACCGTGTCGCAGACGCGTGCCGAGTCGCAGCAGACCCCATCGATGACAAGCGTGGAACCGTCGCCTACCGACGACACGCCATCGGCGTCCTGGCAACCCGCGCAACCCGCATCGCCTGGCAGCGCGCCAACACCTTGCGTGAGGAGCAAGCATGAAGCATCACGTGACGACATCGATCAACGGCACCCCAACCGAAGTGTTGGTGGACGCCGGGGAAACAGTGCTCGAAGTGCTGCGCGACCAATTGAAGCTGACTGGGTCCAAAGAAGGCTGCGCGACTGGAGACTGTGGCGCGTGCACTGTCATGGTCGACGATGTCCCGGTGTGCTCATGCCTGATGCTGGCGCCCGAACTCGACGGCCATCACGTGAGAACGGTGGAGGGAATTGCCGAAGATGGCACGTTGCACCCCGTGCAACAGAAGCTCCTTGAGCACGCTGGATTGCAGTGCGGCATCTGCACCCCCGGATTCATCGTTGCCGCCGTTGCACTGTTGGAACAGCATCCGGATCCCACTGAAGAGGACATCCGGTACTGGCTCGCAGGCAACCTGTGCAGATGCACCGGGTACGACAAGATCATCCGGGCGGTCCAAGACGCCGCGAAGGTCGTCAACGCCAATCAAGGGAGTATGCGATGACTACCAACCGCAAGCCAGTCGTCGGTACCCGTCCGATCCGTCCCGACGGTGTCGACAAGGTCACAGGACGCGCTCAATTCGGAGCCGACGTCCATTGGCCCGGCATGCTCGTCGGCAAAGTGTTGCGGAGCCCCCACCCGCATGCCCGGATCATCTCGATCGACACGTCGGCTGCCAAGGCACTGGCCGGGGTCCATGATGTCATCACCGGCGCTGATCTGCCCGACATCGCCTCGATCCCCGAATTCAACGCGTCCGGGATCGTCAATCTGCGCCATCTCGCATCCAACGTGCTCGCTCGCGACAAGGTGCTCTACCACGGTCATCCTGTCGCGGCAGTCGCAGCCGACACGGCAGCGATCGCTGCCAAGGCGCTCGACCTCATCGACGTCACCTACGAACCGATCGACCACGTGCTTGATGCCGTGGAAGCGATGGCACCTGACGCGCCGATCTTGCACGACGACCTGCGCACTCAAGGTGTGTTCCCTGTCGAAGACCGTCCCACCAACGTCGCCTCCCGCAAACTGACCGAATGTGGCGACGCCGACGCCGCGATGGCCGAAGCTGACGTTGTCGTCTCGGGCACCTTTTCCACCCAGGCAGTCCACCAGGCCTACATCGAGCCGCACGCGGTCGCCGCCAAGGTCGGCGAGGATGGTCTGGCAACGGTATGGGTTTCGACCCAGGGCTACTTCATGGTGCGGGACGTCTCAGCTGCGATCTTGGGCATGTCGTCCGGTGACATCCGCGTGCTCCCTGCCGAGATCGGTGGAGGGTTCGGCGGAAAGACGACCGTGTACGCCGAGCCGCTGGCGATCGCACTAGCAAAGCGGACGGGCCGCCCGGTCAAGTTCGTGATGCGACGTGAAGAAGTTTTCCGCGCGACCGGCCCGGCGCCCGCCAGCCACATTGAAGCCAGCATCGGCGCCACTCGTGATGGCCAGATCGTGGCCGCCAAGGGCCGCCTCGTCTTCGAAGCTGGCGCGTTCCCAGGTTCGCCTGTCGGCGTCGCAGCCATGAGCATGTACCTGTGCTACGACATCCCCAACGTCTACGTCGAAGGCTTCGACGTGGTCGTCAACAAGCCCAAAGTCACCGCCTACCGCGCGCCGGGAGCGCCGATTTCCTTCTTCGCATCCGAGTCGCTGGTCGACGACCTGGCACGCGAACTAGGTATGGACCCGCTCGAACTGAGGCTGCGCAACGCAGTCGAGGAAGGTGATACCACCGCAGGCGGCGCGGCTTTCGAAGCCATCGGATTGAAAGAGACCCTGGAGGCTGCCAAAGACTCCGATCACTACCACAGTGCTAAGCCCGATAGCGGCACGCCCGGGATCCGTACAGGACGCGGTGTGGCCAGCGGATTCTGGCGCAATGGCGGACTGCAGTCGACTGTGGCCATCAACATCGGGTCTGACGGCCAGGCACTGCTCGTCAGCGGCTCTCCTGACATTGGCGGATCCCGGGCATCGCTGGCCATGATGGCCGCCGACGAACTCGGCGTTGACATGTCCCGGGTCCACCCTGTGCTGGGCGACACGCAAACCATCGGCTACAACGACAACACGGGAGGCAGCCGCGTCACCTATGCCACTGGGATGGCAACGGTCGGAGCTGCACGCGATCTCATCCAGCAGTTCCGCGAACGGGCTGCGTCGATGTGGGAGATTGACGTCGATGAAGTCGAATGGCGGGACGGCGCGGCAGTCGCCACCGACGGCAGTGACCGTGAAGTCAGTCTGGAAGATCTGGCCTACAACGCTCGGGCAACCGGCGGCCCGTTTTCGGCCAGCCACAGTGTGCTGGCCACCGGGCAAGGACCGGGGTTCGCGACACACGTCTGCGACGTAGAAGTGGACGAAGAACTCGGCAGCGTCAAGATCCTGCGCTATCTCGCCATCCAGGATGCCGGCCGCGCGATCCACCCCAGTTATGTGGAAGGCCAGATGCAGGGCGCAGTCGCCCAAGGCGTTGGCTGGGCACTCAATGAAGAGTTCATCTGGCGAGAAGACGGCATTCTCGATAACGCGAGCTTCCTTGACTATCGGATTCCCGTCGCCTCAGACCTTCCGATGATCGACACCCATATTGTCGAGGTACCCAACCCGCACCATCCTTACGGCGTGCGTGGTGTCGGTGAGGCAGGCATCGTGCCGCCATTGGCAGCCGTTGCGAACGCGATTCTTGATGCCACCGGCATCCGAGCACATGACCTGCCGATCTCGCCGCCACGGCTGCGATCACTCATCGAGCGTCGGGATACCTGATGATTGCCGTGCGCCTGCCCGAGGACCTGCGTGACCTCACCCAAGGCGCACGTTCGACGACGGTTGAAGCGCGTGACCTCGCGGCACTGGTGACGGCACTCGATGAGCAGTACCCAGGCATGGAGCTGCGGCTGCAGTCCGGCTATGGAGCAGTCGTCGATGGCACCTTGCACGCCTTCCAAGCCTCGGTGCGACTCACCGATGGCGCTCAGGTCCGCATCGTCACCGCGATCTCCGGCGGATGAAGCACCTCGGGCTTGCCTCGCTGATCGGTGCCCTCCTCATCGCAGGCGGAACCACGATGGCAACCAGCGCGACGGCATCGGATGTGGACCCGCCACCCGCTGCGACCGACTCGCAAGCTGACGTTGCGAACGTCGTCGTGCTCGAGATCACCGGCGCGATCGACCTGGGGCTTGCCGCCTACCTTTCGCGCGCACTCGACCGCGCCGAAACCGCCGCCACCGATCTCGTCGTCGTACGCATCGACACACCCGGAGGGCGCTTGGATGCGGTCTTGGCGATGAGAGACGCGCTGCTCCGCAGCAACGTTCCAACGCTCGCGTTCATCGACCAGACGGCGTTCTCAGCAGGGGCGCTGGTCGCGTTGGCCTCGGAGCGGATTGCCATGACGCCGGCGGCCGTGATCGGTGCGGCAAGCCCCGTCACAGGCGAGGGAGTCCCGGCCGACGAGAAGGTCGTTTCGGCCGTCAGATCAACCTTCCGGTCGACCGCCGAGCAGCGTGGACGTGATCCCCTGGTGGCCGAAGCCATGGTTGACCGGTCCATTGCGATTGACGGGCTGGTCGCAGAAGGGCAATTGCTCACCTTGACCACCCCCGAAGCCGTGGCGACCGGCATCGCCGACATTGTCGCTGAGGACCTTGCGGGCCTGCTGGCCGCTGAAGGACTTGGCGACGCCAACGTCACGACCAGCACACCCAGCTTGGCCGAGCGCCTAGTCCGGGTCATCACCAGCCCACTGATCGCGTCACTGCTCGTCATGATTGGTGCGTGGCTGATCGTGGGAGACCTCACCAGTGGTGGGGCCGGGATCGGTGTCGTCGTTGGTGCCAGCGCGATCGCGCTGTTCGCGTGGGGGCATCTGCTGGCAGGTCTGGCCGGTTGGGAAGACTTGGTGCTCATTGTGCTCGGGATCGCACTCATTCTCGTCGAGTTGCTGGTGATTCCTGGCTTTGGTGTTGCAGGGATCCTCGGTGTCATGTCACTTGCTGGCGGAACGTTCCTCGCGATGCTGAACCGCAATCTCGACTTCGTCAGTTCTGAACGCATGATCTCGACAGGGGTCATCGTGGCGTCGACGTTTCTTGGTGTGGTGGTTGCGACCTTCGCGCTCGTGGGCTTTCTTGCGCGCCGGTCAGGCCCCGAAGGCTTGGTGCTTGCGCACCGCTTGGGCGTAGCAGCACCTGCGAGTCATCGCATGGACGCGGGATGGCTGCGCTGGTTCGGGCAGGGAGGCGGGATTCTCGCCTCGGACCGTTCGCCAGAAGACCTCGGCGCTGGCGCGACGTCCGGCACACCGTCACCAGATGGACTGGAGCCCGCCGCACGGGTTGTTGGGATCGCACTGACAGACCTACGGCCCTCCGGCGTCGCCGATATCGGCGACAAACGCGTTGATGTGGTCACCGAGGGTGACTACATCGCTCGCGGCGAACCAATCGAGGTCGTGCGTGACGACGGCTACCGACGGGTCGTGCGCAAGCGTTAAACCTGCAGTAGCGTCGAGAGCGGACCGCCACCGACGTCCAACGACGTCCGAGGCTTCCGGCTTGCCGGTTCGGTAGCGCACTCTCCGCAACGAGGTGCCCCATGGCGCCGGGCGCGTCGCACTCCATCCAGTCGGCGATCCAACGGAGCGTGCATCGTGGAGTTCGGATCCATCTTCCTGTTCATCATTGTCGCCGCCGTCATCGTCGTGCTCGGCGTCGTCTTCTACTTCGTGCCGATTGGCCTGTGGATCACCGCCCTGTTCTCAGGGGTGAAAGTGGGACTTGGCACGCTCATCGGCATGCGACTGCGGAAGGTCGTACCGAGCGACATCATTCGCCCATTAATCAGCGCGACCAAGGCTGACCTCGATCTCGACATCGGCCAAATGGAAGCTCACTACCTCGCGGGTGGCCGCGTTGGCCAGGTCGTGACCGCGCTGATCTCAGCAGACCGGGCAAACATTGAGCTGCCGTGGAAGCGCGCTACCGCCATCGATCTCGCCGGCCGTGACGTGCTGCAAGCGGTCCAGGTCAGTGTCAATCCGAAGGTCATCGAGACCCCGCGCGTCGCCGCCGTCGCCAAGGACGGGATTCAGGTTGTCGCGGTTGCCAGAGTCACCGTCCGCGCCAACATCGAACGTCTCGTAGGTGGTGCAGGTGAAGAAACCATCATCGCTCGCGTCGGAGAAGGCACGGTCTCGTCCATCGGATCGGCAGACACTCACAAGGACGTACTCGAGAACCCCGACGGCATCTCAAAGCGCGTCCTTGAGCGCGGCCTTGATGCGGGCACAGCCTTCGAGATCTTGTCGATCGACATTGCTGACGTCGACATTGGGCGCAACATCGGTGCGGAACTGCAGACAGCCCAAGCCGAAGCTGACAAGCAGATCGCCCAAGCCAAGGCAGAAGAACGACGCGCGATGGCCGTCGCCCAAGAACAAGAAATGCGGGCACGAGTCGTCGAGGCAGAAGCTCAGATTCCGATGGCTATCGCCGAGGCACTGCGCAACGGCAATATCGGGGTCATGGATCATCTGCGCATGGAGAACATCCAGTCGGATACCAGCATGCGCGAGTCGATCGCTGACGACGACAACACATGAGCAGCCAACTTCCCCGGCACCTGCCCTCGCAAACGCCGGCGAGCGGCGCGGCTCCACACAATCCGAAGCCGCGCGGATCAATCAGCGGCCAACCCACCTCGGCGGCTTCAGGGCTGCCCATGCCGGCCGATCCGCCCCGCGGGCAACCCGCCCGCCATGTGCCGCCGCCTGCGACGGGGAAGACAGCCGGATCGACGAGCCCTCACATGACGTTCGGTCATACGCGCCCTGCCACCGACAAGCCGACGGCAACTCCACAGCCGGCGGTAAGCCAACAGCCGGCGGAATCACCGCGATCGACGAGTTCCCTGCCGATGCGGCGCCGACTGATCGAACGGCTGTCCACCGGACAGGGACAGCGCGAAGCGATGGCGCTGCGGGTGATCCTCGGACCACCGGTGGCCGAACAACCCTCGTGGCCGTATCGCCGCTAGGTCTTTCTGCTGCGCTTGTCGGCATACATCCGCTCATCGGCGTCACTGAAGACTGCCACGGGGTCGTCGCCGGGACGAGCTACTGCCATGCCGATTGACACTCCGACGTTGGCGTGACCAGCGGTCAGCGCCGCCGGTTGCTCAACAACCTCCCGAAACCGCTGGGCGGCGCTTTCAATGACGGTTTCGTCGGCAACACCGGCCATGAGCACGAGAAATTCATCTCCGCCGAATCGAGCAACAAGATCGGTAGGCCGGGAAACCGTGACGAGTCGACGGGTGATCGTCAACAACAGCTCGTCGCCAGCCCGGTGGCCCATGTTGTCATTGATCTGTTTAAAACCGTCCAGGTCCATGAACAGGACCCCAACGGGTCCGTTGCCGAGCGCTTCCTGCAACCAACGCTGCGTCGCTTCGCGATTGGCTAGACCGGTCAACGGGTCGTGGTCTGCTCTGGCAGCCAGTTCAAGTTCCTGGTGCTTGCGGCGCGTGATGTCGGTCCATGTCAGGATCCGGCCGCTTCCGCCCGACAGTCCGGTCGCGCGGACAAGCCACCACCTTGCCCCTCGTTCGTCAATCGTGCGAATCTCGCGCACTGCTTCGACGTCATAGCCGTCGTCAAGACTGACGTCGACCAGTTGCCCCACCTCAACCGCACCATCGATAGATGTCGGCATTGCGTCAGTCAACGTGGAAGCATCACTATCGCCCCCGACCGCTTCGACGAATGCCCGCCATTCTGCGTTGGCATGAAGCACTCCCCCGCGCTGATCAATCACGGCTGTGGGGTCTTGAAGCCCGTCGATGATGGCGTGAGCGAACTGCTCCCTGGCGACGGCCAAGTCACGGGCGCGAACTTCCTCGGTAGCGTCGACAAGGCTGACCACCATCCCGATCGCCGTGCCATGGACATCATCGAGGGTGGCCACCCGGAGCGTGCCAACACGGTCGTCGGGCAACCGAATCGTCTCAACGCGATAGTCGTCGTGGTGAGGCCCGGCGATGAGCGAGAGCACCTTGGGGCGGTCATCAGGCCCGATGGCGTTGATCCACTCGTGCCCGATGAGGGACAGGTAGGAGTGGCCGAGCAGATCCTCCAGCATCGGATTCGCATACAGCAGGCGTCCGTCAGCGGACAAATGGCCAATCCCTACGGGCGACGACCGAGCCATCGCCGATAGCGTCGCGTCGACATCTCGCTTGGTGGCAATCATGTGGGTGACGTCACCGTCGACGACGAATGGGACAATTGTCATGTCGTCGGCGTATATCGAGCCGTCCTTACGGCGGTTGACGATCTCGCCGTGCCAAGTTTCCCCACCCAGGACGGTGTCCCACAGTCCACGGTAGAACTCTTCAGACTGCTGACCCGACCGCAAGATGCGGGGGTTGGCGCCAATCGCCTCATCGCCCTCATAGCCGGTCAACCGCGTGAAGGCCGGATTCACATAGACGATGGTCCCGTCACGGTCCGTGACCACGACGGCGTCACGCATCGCATCGACGATTTGATGCAACAACTGCCGAGGAATCTCGACAGCGTCGTCAGCCCCTTGGAACAGCATCGCGCCCGCCTCAGTTCGAACTGGCAGGGTATGCCGCTGGAACGATCGTGGACGATCAGCGGTACGACAACGCGACGCAAGGCTCCTACGCTCCATCACTAGGGGTTGCGGCCCTCAGATCACGCCCCGCCGCGCTACGACGAACGCGCCTAGACCTCAGCGGACAACAGGAGTCATCGTGGACATCGCCATTGCAGGGATCATGATTGTCCTCATCGGATTTGTCGGCCTCGCTTTGCTGGCGCTGTGGATCTGGGCCCTGGTTGATGTCATCAGAATGGGTGACCAGATCCCGTATCGCGCTGGCAACCAACTCATCTGGATCCTGGTCGTCGCGTTGACGCAAGTGATCGGTGCGCTCCTCTACTTGGCGATCGGGCGGCCTGACGCCGCTCACCGTCGTCAACGCTGAGGCGTCGATCGAGACTCTCGCCAGCGGCGCGTATCCTCACTACCGACACCATTTGCTGCCAGGAGGCCAGTCCATGCTCCGCCGACGGCGCGCGACCCTGTCACCAGGGATCGATCGGGCTCTTGTGTCCGACTTGATCAAAGCCGTCTCGGCCGACCGAGTTCGCGCTGATGCCGCAGCACGCGCCCTCTACTCCCACGACGCCTCAATCTATGACGATGGGGTCGCTGGTCCGACCTGCTTTGTCGAAACCACCGAGGAAGTCCAGGCGGTTATGCGCGTCGCCGAGAAACACAACTCGGCGATCGTGCCTCGGGGTGCTGGCACTGGGTTGTCGGGCAGCGCCATCCCGTTGGGGACCCCCATCGTTGTCAGCACGTCACGCATGAAGCGCATCCTCGAGGTCGATACGACCAATCGGATTGCCTGGGTCGAACCTGGCGTCGTCAACCTTGAGTTGTCGCGCTACCTGCGCCCGATGGGCTTTCACTTCGCCCCAGATCCTTCAAGCCAGCAAGTCTGCACCATCGGGGGCAACGTTGCGACCAACGCAGGCGGTCCTCACTGTCTGGCCTATGGCGTGACAAATACCCACATCCTTGCGATGGAGATCGTCCTTCCCACCGGTGAGGTCGCGATGCTCGGCGGCATCGACGCAGAACCAGCAGGTCTTGACTTGCGGGGCGTGTTCGTCGGTAGTGAAGGCATGATGGGGATCGCCACCAAAATTGCGATCGCGCTGACCCCGAACCCACCGGACGTGCGGACGTTGTTGATGTCCTACGACACGGTGCGGGCCGCTGCCGAAACGGTCAGCGCAGTGATTGCAGATGGCATCGTGCCGGCGGCGATGGAAATCATGGATAACCGCATCATTCAGGCGATTGAGGACTATGTGCACGCCGGATATCCGCGTGACGCCGCTGCTGTCCTGCTGGCCGAAGTTGAAGGCCTGGGCGCCGGCGTCGAGGCCGACGCAACACGCATCGCTGAAATCGCTCGTGAACACGGCGCGACCAACGTCAGAATCGCCGAAGACGACGCTGAGCGGATGCTGCTGTGGAAGGGCCGCAAGACCGCGTTCGGCGCGACCGCGAACATTGCCCCCAAGTACTACCTGCATGACACCGTCATTCCCCGGTCGCAACTCGCAGACGTGCTCGACAAGGTGTACGAGATCGCCGACCGATATGAACTCAAAGTTGTCAACGTGTTTCACGCTGGCGACGGCAATCTGCACCCCATGCTGCTGTTCGACCCCTCAGAGGACGGCATCACCGAACGGGTCCATGCTGCAGGGGAAGAAGTCGTACGTGCGTCACTGGATGCCGGCGGGGTGCTGTCTGGCGAGCATGGCATCGGCGTCGAGAAACAGAAGTTCATGGGCGAGATGTTTTCCGATGCCGATCTGGATCATCAAGAGCGTCTGCGACGAGCGTTTGATCCCAAGTGCCGTGCCAACCCTGGCAAGGTGATCCCTTCGAGCCATAGCTGCGCCGACATCCAAGCGCTGCGTGAGGTTCCCAGTGAGGTGTGGGGATGACCCAGCGGCCCACCATCACCGACCAAAGCCTGCTCGACTTCGCCGATGAAGTCGGCCCCGACGGTCCGATCGCCGTCCAAGGCGCGCGCACGCGCTGGGATGTCGGTGGACCTGTGCGTAGTGACACCAGGATCACCGACGCACCGTCCGGCATTGTCAACCACCGTCCTGAAGAAATGACGGTCAGCGTGTATGCCGGGACCCCGGTTGCTGAACTCCATCAGGCCCTGCGCCAGTTCGGCCAACGCACCGCACTTCCGGACCGAGGTGGCACGGTTGGTGGCGCATTGGCGGTCGGAGAGAACGATCTGATGGTCCGTGCCGTCGGCCGGGTCCGCCACGCGTTGCTGCAGGTCCGATATGTGGCTGCCGACGGACAGATCGTCACCGGAGGTGGACCCACCGTCAAGAATGTCAGTGGATTCGACCTGCCCCGGCTGATGGTCGGGTCGCTGGGAACCCTTGGTTTGATCGCCGAAGTCGTCTTGCGCACAAACCCTGTTCCTGAGACCAGCGTGTGGCTCTCCGCCGACAGTGTCGACGCGTTGGCCGTCAACGAAGCGTTGTTCCACCCGGCAGCCGTGCTGTGGGATCGCCGCGACGACCGTGATACGACCTGGGTGTGCCTGGAAGGCTATGCCGCCGACGTCAACGCTGAGCGCGAGGTACTTGCGCCCCACGGATCGTTCGAACAGGTCGCCCCACCGTCAGATCTTCCCGTCCACCGATGGTCGCTGGAGCCTTCAGCGCTGGCAACCCTCGATCCGGCGTCGCTCGGCGGTTTCGTCGCCTCGGTCGGCGTCGGCATCGTGCTGGCAGGTCGCCGCCAGTCGCCGCGGGAACCTGATGCGACCGCGCGGTCGATCGCGGCCCGCATCAAGCGCGAATTCGATCCTGACGGCCGCTTCAATCCAGGACGAGACCCGGCGGTCCGCTGATCGCCATTCACCGCACGCGACCGCAACGACCGATCCATCATCTACCCCATACCGCCAGATCCAGGAGCCCATCGATGGACCTTCGTCTGGACCATGACATGCTCAACGCATGCGTGCAGTGCGGCCTCTGCCTGACCGCGTGTCCGACCTATCAGGTATCTGGCGATGAAAGCCTGTCGCCGCGCGGACGCATCGCCCTCATGCGCCATGTGCAGGACCACGACGCTCCCGTGACCGATGACGTGCTCGACGCATTCGACACCTGTGTGCAATGCCGGGCCTGCGAACCTGCATGTCCCAGCAACGTCCAGTTTGGCTTCCTGATGGAGGGCACCCGGTCAACACTGGCCAGCCAGAGCATGACGTCCCCGTGGTGGTTGCGTCTGATCCTGCGGCCACTGGGCTGGCCACGCCTGCTGCGGTTCGGCTCAATCCTGCTCGGGCTCATGCAACGAGTCGTGCCGCTGCCCAAGCGCCTCGGTCTGCCTCGCATACCGCTCCGCCAGCCACGATTGAACACTTCAGGCGACGACGTCTACCTGTTCACCGGATGTGTCATGGACGCCTGGCAGCGTGAAGTTCACCTGGCCGGCCAGCGAGTGCTTGAAGCGGCAGGCTTCGGCGTCACCCCGACGGGCGCGGCTGCGCCATGTTGTGGAGCGCTGCATACCCATCAAGGCCTCACAGATCAGGCCCGCGCCATGGCGAACAAGGTGATCGCGGCACTTGACGGCGACGGCCGGCCCATCTTGGTCGACTCTGCTGGCTGCGGGGCGGCAATGAAGGAGTACGGCCACTTGTTGGGAACCGACCAGGCACGCGCGTTCGCTGCCCGTGTGCGCGACATCCAAGAGTTCCTGGCCGAGCACGTTGATCGCCTGCCGCAGGCCGATGGTCTTGACATGACCGTTGCCGTCCAAGATCCGTGCCATCTTCGCAACGTTCAACGTGTGCACCTTGCGACCCGCACCGTGCTGGCGCCCTTCGTCGCCGAATTGGTCGAACTCGACGATGAAGGTTTGTGCTGCGGCGCCGGCGGGGCCTACTCGGCACTCCAGCCCGACATGGCCCAAGACATTCGGGACCGCAAGCTCGCGTCGATCGAACGCGCCGCCCCGGATCTGATCGCAAGCGCCAATCCTGGATGCTCACTCCACCTCGGCAACGCCGGCGTCGCGACTCTTCACCCGATGCAGATCGTCGACAGGGCGCTGACGCGAACCTCGCCCCCGACTTAACTGACCGACCGTGCGCTACACACATAGTCTCGACGGAAACGAAAGGACGTCCCTTGGCGCTCAACATCAAAGATCTTGCCCTGACGAGCCCTGACTTCGACCACTTGGACCGCCTCGACGACCGCCACGCGTTCGACAAAGGCAACGAGCCGCCGCGGCTGACCATCTCGGGAGTGCCTGATGGCACCGTCGAACTCGCCGTCATATGCCACGACCCTGACGCGCCGCTGCCCGACGGTTTCACCCATTGGACGCTGTACGGGATGCACAAAGACCAACGAGACCTTGGGGCCGACGCAGACGCCATCTATCGCCCCGGTGACAACCAGTTCGGAGCCCGCGGCTACGGTGGGCCGAAACCACCGGCTGGCCATGGCATCCACCACTACTACTTCTGGGTCTACGCCCTGTCGCGTCCTGTCGCTGGCACTCCCTCGCGTAGGGAGTTCATGGACGACTACGCCGACGCCATCATCGAGCAGAATCGCCTGATCGGCACGTACTCGAACTGACAGACGCGATTGGCGCCATCACGGGGTACGAGCACCCGCCAGTTCATCAATTTGGACAAGGGGGCGCCATGCTGGCCGTCAACGGGCTCACGAAGCGATATGGCGACGTCGTCGCGCTCGACGGAGTCTCGCTTATCGCCCACCCAGGACGTTTGCTCGGCTTTCTTGGCCCGAATGGATCTGGCAAGACCACCACGATGCGGGCCGTGTTCGGACTCGTCCGCCCTGACTCCGGCACAGTGCGTTGGAACGATCGCCCCGTCGATACCGAAGTTCGGCTGCGATTCGGCTACATGCCCGAGCAGCGCGGGCTCTATCCGCGGATGCCCATCGGGCGCCAGCTCACCTTCCTGTCGCGCATGCACGGTGTGAGCCGCGAGGCGTCAATGGCCGCGGCACGAACGTGGCTTGAGCGGCTCGGATTGATCGATCGGGTCGACGACCAACTGTCGGCGCTGTCACACGGCAACCAGCAGCGCGTCCAGCTGGCCTCAGCACTGGTCCACGAACCCGATCTGTTGGTGCTGGATGAACCTTTCAGCGGGCTTGATCCCCTGGGTGTGCAGGACATGAGCGAGATCCTGCGCGAACAAGCCAACCGTGGCGCGACCGTCATGTTCTCGTCCCACCAGCTCGAGCTTGTCGAGGAGTT
Source organism: Nitriliruptoraceae bacterium (assembly GCA_040904825.1). Lineage (GTDB taxonomy): Bacteria > Actinomycetota > Nitriliruptoria > Nitriliruptorales > Nitriliruptoraceae > JBBDSU01. Next base: position 19,403 of record JBBDSU010000055.1, read on the forward strand.
GTGTGACGACGTCGTCATCATCGCGCAGGGCCGCGATCGATTGCACGGAACGCTTGACGAGGCACGGTCCGCCGCGACCTACCGCAACGTTGAAGTACGCCTAGCCGGTGGCGACACGTTCACTCCACCACCGGAGGCACAGGTCATCAGTGCCACGAACGGGATGACCAAATTGCGTGTGCCGGTCGCAACCGATGCTCGCGCGCTCATCACGCAACTCCCGCCTCACGCCACCATCGAGCACTTGTCGTTCGCAGCGCCCCGGCTGACCGAGGTCTTCCGCGATGTCGTTGGCGCGTCGGTGGAGGATTTGGAAGCTGAACATGCCGCCGAAGCCGCGCCGGAGGCAGGCGCATGATCCGCATCGTTGCAATGCGAGAGCTCAGAGAACGCGCCCTCAAGAAGGGGTACCTGATCGGCACAGCGATCACTGTTGCGATCGTGGTCGCCGCCATCGCTCTGCCCACCCTGCTTGGTTCGGACGGCGACGCGCACCACCGAATCGGACTTGTAGAAGGACATGCAACGCCGATCGAAGCCGAACTCAACGCCCACCTTCCGCCAAACCACGACGCCGAGTTCACGACCTTTGCCGACGATGCATCCGCTCGGAGCGCGGTCATCGAGGGCACCGTTGACGCTGCCCTCATTCCGTCGTCGACTCTCTTGACGGACGGTCCTGCCAGCCTGACGCTACGCACCACCATCGACCGCTTGCTGCAGCAATCAACGCTCACAGGTGCGTTGACAGAAGCGGGTCTGACCACCGCGCAAATTCAGGAAGCCTTGAGTGCGCCGTCGCCTCTTGAAGTGATCGACCTGTCGGGCGACGAAGATGACAACCCGTTCATGATCGCGGTCTTCGCCACCATCTTGCTCGTCGTCGGCGTCCAGATGAGTGGCGCCACCCTGTTGTCAGGAGCCTTGGAGGAGAAGTCCAGCAGGGTCGTCGAGATTCTTGTGTCGACAGCACGTCCGTGGCAGTTGCTGGCCGGAAAAGTCATCGCAACGAGCTTGCTGTCCATGGTCCAGTTGACGTTAATCGTCGCGGCCGTGTTAGCCACCAACAGAGTCGTCGACGCGTTCCCGTTGCCCGAAGCGACCGGTGCAGTCCTTGCCGTCAGCACCGTCATGCTGCTGGCCGGGTTCATGTTCTATGCCGCGCTGTTCACTGTCGCCGGAACGCTGGCATCGTCGATGGAAGACGCCCAGTCGACCGCCGGTCCCCTGTACTTCGCGATGTGGGGCGCCTACGCGGCTGTATTCTTCACCGTCTTGCCCAATCCGTCCGGCATCATCGCACAGATCTTGACGTTCCTGCCCCCGACCGCGCCGTTCATTGTCCCGGCCCGAGTTGCGCTCGGCGAAATCGCAGCCTGGCAAGTGCCAGCCTCGATCGCGGTGACAATCATCGGAGCGTTGTTCACCCTGCGGATCGCAGGAAGGATCTATGCCGCGTCGCTGCTCGCAGGTGGCCGCCTCACGTGGAAAGGCGCCTGGAAAGCCGAACCGATCAGATGAATCATCGCGTTTGACCAATGGAATCGTTCAACATAGCCAAACGCACCCGTTACCAGTCCGGGCATTGAGAGGCGGGGACGGGAATCGAACCCGTGATGGGGGATTTGCAGTCCCCTGCCTTACCACTTGGCTACCCCGCCGGGTTGACGACCGTGCGCAGGCCGCGCCGCGCAACCACTGGTGTCAGCAGCACGACGGCGACATCGGCACACTTCGTCGGTCGCGGGCGGAGACTACCGCAGCGTGCGATCTCCACGCGATGTGAAGTGCGCCTCAACCGAAGGCGTACTTCCAGGGCAGCAGTTCGTTCGAGAACTTTGAGTCCGATGCATCCGACGTATCCGGCGTCCACGACGATCGCACGATTCTGTCCTTTCGAAGCCTCGAGCCAGAGTTGGCAGCGATGCTGTCGCGCTGGGAAGGAATCGAACAATCGACGGCCGTGCAATCCGACGCTGAGCGCTTGGGGTTGGAAGACCGCCGACAGTCACTTGTCGTGCTC
>JBBDSU010000056.1:0-21646 GCA_040904825.1 Nitriliruptoraceae bacterium
CTGAGGAGTCAGTCTTGTCTGAGAGCGGCGGCCAGTGCCCGATCACCGGAGCGCGTACCAGCCACGAGGGTCCATCCAATGACAAATGGTGGCCCAATCAGCTGAACCTGCGGATTCTGCACCAGCACTCTGAGCAGTCCAACCCGCTGGGCTCCGACTTCGACTACGCCGAGGCGTTCAACAGCCTCGATCTCGATGAGCTCACTCGTGACGTTGACGCGGCGATGACTGACTCGCAGGGCTGGTGGCCCGCCGACTACGGCCACTACGGCCCGCTGTTCATCCGCATGGCATGGCACTCGGCCGGGACCTACCGCGTGGCTGACGGTCGCGGTGGCGCAGACCATGCTGCACAACGTTTCGCGCCGCTGAACAGCTGGCCCGACAACGCCAATCTTGACAAGGCCCGTCGCCTGTTGTGGCCCATCAAGCAGAAGTACGGCAACAAGATTTCGTGGGCTGACCTGCTGATCTTCACCGGCAACCGGGCGCTGGAGACCATGGGATTCAAAACCTTTGGCTTCGGTGGCGGCCGCGAGGACATCTTCGCGCCCGAAGAAGACGTCTCATGGGGCCCTGAGACCGAATGGCTCGGCGATGAGCGCTACCGAGGTGACCGTGAGCTGCAAGGGCCCCTCGGTGCGGTCCAGATGGGCCTTATCTATGTGAATCCTGAAGGGCCTAACGGCAGCGCTGATCCAGTCGCCGCTGCCCACGACATCCGTGAAACGTTCAAGCGGATGGCCATGAACGACGAAGAGACGGTTGCGCTGATCGCTGGCGGCCACACCTTCGGCAAGACTCACGGCGCCGCGCCTGACACGCACGTGGGACGCGAGCCGGAAGGCGCCGGCCTCGTCGAGCAGGGGCTCGGCTGGAAGAACAGCTATGGGACCGGCAAGGGTGTCGACACCATTACCAGCGGACTTGAAGGGGCTTGGACCTCCAACCCGATTCGGTGGGACAACGGCTTCTTCGACCTGCTGTTCAAGTACGAGTGGGAGCTGACCGAGAGTCCAGCGGGCGCCAAGCAGTGGACGCCCAAAGACGTCGAGGATGCCGACCTCGTGCCGGATGCCCACGATCCGTCGATCAAGCACGCCCCGTTCATGGCGACGACCGACCTGTCGCTCATCATGGATCCGGCGTACTTGGAGATCTCCAAGCGGTTCCATGAGGACCCCGATGCTCTGGCCGACGCTTTTGCGCGTGCTTGGTACAAGTTGACCCACCGTGATATGGGGCCGGTCGACCGCTATCTCGGTCCGCTTGTCCCAGAGGAACAGTTGCTGTGGCAGGACCCAGTCCCGCCCGTGACACACGAACTCGTCGACGACAGCGATGTCGCCTCCCTCAAGGGCACGATCCTGGATTCAGGCCTGTCAATCCCGCAGTTGGTGTCGACCGCATGGGCCTCAGCGTCGACCTATCGCGATACCGACAAGCGCGGCGGGGCAAACGGTGCGCGCATCCGCCTGTCGCCGCAAGCCGAGTGGGACGTGAACATCCGCACCGGGGTCGCTGAGGTCATCTCCGCCTTGGAAGGCATCCAACAGGACTACAACACCCAGCATGACGGCAAGCAGGTTTCGCTGGCTGACCTGATCGTGCTCGGCGGCTGCGCTGCGGTAGAAGCTGCCGCCAAGGCTGCAGGCCACGACGTGAAGGTCCCGTTCACGCCCGGACGGACCGATGCGATCCAGGAACAGACCGACGTCGAGTCGTTCTCGTACCTCGAGCCAGTTGCGGACGGGTTCCGCAACTACCGGCAGGAGAATCTGCCGGTCCCGAGCGAGCATCTCCTCCTCGACAAGGCGTACATGCTCACGTTGTCCGCGCCCCAGATGACAGTGCTCATCGGTGGTCTTCGTGTGCTGGAATCCAATGCGGACGGCTCCGCACATGGCGTGTTCACTGACAAGCCCGGAATGCTGTCCAACGACTTCTTCGTCAACCTGTTGGACATGGGAATTGAGTGGACGGCCGCTGACGAGACTGAGCAGGTCTTCGAGGGGCGTGACCGGTCATCGGGTGAACTCAAGTGGACTGGATCCCGTGTAGATCTCGTGTTCGGCTCGAATTCGCAACTCCGTGCGATCGCGGAGATCTACGGCAGCTCCGACTCCGACGAGAAGTTTGTTCACGATTTTGTTGCTGCCTGGGACAAAGCCATGAACCTCGATCGGTTCGATCTCGCCTGATCCCTTCGGGTGGTCCATCGGTACCAGGTTGACGTGCCAGTTTGATGAGGCCGTTGCAACACAACCTGGCGGGTGGGTCACTGGCGTGAGGGCTTCTCCGGGGGAGAATGGCCTGGTGTACCCCCGGCAGGCAAAGTCGTTGAGCGGCTGAGCGGGGGCGTCTATAGAGTGCTCGCGAACGGCATTCTCTGGGATGTATGGCGTCGCTGCGGGATGTGGCGGTTGCCGCCGGCGGAGCGGGTCGCGGGGATGGGAATCGGTGCAGAGGCTACGGAGCCGGTGGCTCGTTCGTTGCCGATGCAGGCGCCTGCGCGCGAAAGCGGCGCTCACCTCCGTTCTCGCGCGTGGCGGATCGTCGGCGGCTATGCCGTTATCGCGTCTCTGTGGATCCTGTTCTCTGACCAAGCGCTGCTTGCGCTCGGGACCGATCCTGCCACTCTTGTGCGCTTTAGCACCTACAAAGGGCTTGCGTTCGTTGGGGTGACCGCACTGCTGCTGCTCGTGCTCATCCGTCGAGCGTTCGGCCAGATCGCCGACACCTACGCCGACCTGGAGACGAGCGAACGCGAAGTCCGTGCGTTGAACGTCACCCTCGAAGCGCGGGTCGCCGATCGCACCGACGAGCTTCGTTCCGCGCTCGTGCGGGCCGAAGCAGCCGACGAGATTAAGTCTCAATTCCTCGCCACGATGTCACATGAATTGAGGACTCCGCTCAATTCGATCATTGGGTTCACGGGCATCATTCTGGGAGGGATGACCGGCCCGCTGACCGAGGAACAGTCGCGACAACTCGGCATGGTGCAGGCCAGTGCCCGTCACCTGCTGGCTCTGATCAACGACGTGCTCGACATTTCGAAGATCGAGGCCGGTCAGCTTGATGTTTCAGTGGAGCCATTCGACCTCGTGGAGATCATTGACCGCGCGGTGCAGGTCATCGCACCTTCGGCGGAGGCAAAAGGCCTCGTGGTGACAAGCGAGGTTGCCGACCGAGCAGGATCTGATGTCGGTGGCGTCCACGCCCGGGACGACCACTACCTGGATGACCACGCTCTGGATGGCCACGTTCAGGATGGCCGTGTGGCTGAATCGATGCCCAGCTTGCGCAAGATGTTCGGCGATCCTCGCCGTGTTGAACAGATCCTGTTGAACCTGCTGAGCAATGCCGTCAAGTTCACCGAGGCTGGTGAGATCCGTCTGACCGCCATGTCCGAACCAGCTGACACGACCTCGGACCCGAGCGGCACCAACGTGCGTATCGATGTCCACGACACGGGGATCGGGATCGAACCGAACGAGATTGAGCACCTGTTTGCGCCGTTCCGTCAGGTCGACTCAGGCTTGGCGCGACGCCACGAAGGGACCGGTCTGGGACTGGCGATTTGCCAACGGCTGGCCACGCTCATGGGCGGGAAGGTCACCGCTACGAGCATGCGGACAGTGGGCAGCACGTTCACCGTGTGGATTCCGATGGATGCTAGGCCGCCATCATGAGTGGCGTAGCCGTGGTGATCGAAGACAACGCACACAATGGTTACCTGTCGCGCTTTCTCCTCGAACAGCGTGGATACACCGTTGAGTTGGCGATCGATGGCCGTGCGGGCATCGCCCTGGTCCAACAGATGCTTCCGGATGTCATACTCCTCGACATCCAGTTGCCCGAGATGGATGGATACGCAGTCGCTCGGGCATTGAGAGATCTTGACGACGTACGAGGAATACCGATCATTGCGGTGACGTCGTACGCGATGATGGGAGACCGGCAACGCTGTCTCGATGCTGGCTGCAGTGGATACATTGAAAAACCGATCGATCCAGACACCTTCGCGGATCAGATCGATGCGATTCGAACGGCTGCGGGGCAGAGAGGCGAGTCGTGAGGCGGGTGCTCATCGTTGATGACAATGCCGACAACCGGTATTTCCTCGCATCGTTGCTGACCAGCCACGGTGACGAGGTCATCGTTGCCAACAACGGCGAGGAAGCGCTCGCATTGGCTCGAGCGACGCCACCCGAACTGTGTGTCTCCGACCTTCTTATGCCCGTGATGGACGGGTACACGCTGCTGCGCAAGTGGCGAGCAGACGAAACACTGGCTGACGTCCCGTTTGTGGTCTACACCGCGACCTACACCGATCCCGGGGACCGCCGCCTGGCGCTGCGGCTCGGTGCTGATGGCTTCGTGCTCAAGCCGGCCGAGCCCGACGAGTTGTTGCGACAACTCGATCAAGCTATAGACCGTCGCCGCAGTGATGCGGCAAGTCAGCAGCATGCAAAATCGGCGCGACGCGAGGTCGCCAGCGAAACTGAGGTGCTTGAGGCCTACAACGCGGCCCTCGTGCGCAAGCTTGAACAGAAGATGCTGCAACTTGAGGCGGCGAATGAGGAACTAAAGGCGGGACTCGACGAACGTCGGCACGCGGCCGAACGACTTCAGCGAGCCCTGGAGATTGAGCGCGTCGCCAACGAGCAGCTTCGTGCTGTCGAACGGATGAGACTCAACTTCTTGCGGGCCGTGTCGCATGAACTGCGGACGCCGTTGACGAGCGTGCTTGGCATTTCAGAATCGCTCCAACACCGCGATGGTGATTTTGATGACGAGATGAGGATGGAATTGACTGGGCGGCTGGCCGTCAACGCTCAGCGGTTGTCACGTCTCCTCGAAGATTTGCTCGACCTCAACCGCCTGCTATCCGGCCGGGTTGAATTTGGATCAGAATCGTTCGAGCTTCGCAGCATTGTTGATGAAGCGGTCGATGATGTCGATGTAGATGGGCGACCGCTGACTATCGATGTTGCCCCAGGCACCATTGAGGGAGATCGGGTCAGGCTGGTCAGGGCTGTGGCGAACTTGCTTCGCAACGCGGTCGTGCACACGCCACCAGGGACACCGATCGCGATCAAGGCTGGTGGCGATGGCAGCCGCATGGAGATCCGTGTGATCGACCAGGGAGACGGGGTACCGGATGAGCTGTCCAATCGGGTATTCGAACCGTTCGAACAAGGACCGTCCGCGCCGATGCATCAGCCTGGCACGGGCATTGGGCTAAGTCTTGTCCGCGAGTTCGTGGCGCTCCAAGGCGGCACTGTGCATGTCGAACAAACACCTGGCGGGGGTGCGACGTTTGTGGTGACGATGCCCGTGAAGGATTCAGAAGGCCAGCACGCCGTCGATGGCTGAATCCGCCTTCGCAGTCATCGCCAGGCGCGGATCCGAGCTCTGAGCCAGCGGCGCGTGCCGACCTCTTCACTCACCCGTGGAAGATGACGGTGCCCTGCGCTCAGTGATGACGAAGGTGCGCGTCGACGAGCTCTCGCATGGCAGCGCTCGGTCGGATTGAGCCAGCAGGCTTTCCGCCGCCCTGTGGGAGCGGAGGAGTCCAGGTGCCCGGCGGGATTGCACCCGACGCTTCAAGGACGGCGATCAGCGCTGCGTTGGCTGACCGTGGCGCGCCGTCAGCAATCTTGAGGGCAACGGCACGCGGTGAGCCGTCTTCGGTCATCCATGTTGCGGCATAAACGCCTTCGGCTCCTGATTTGGCTAGGACGCCGGTGCTCATCACCGCGGCACCTGCTCGGCCAGTCCCGCTGACCAATGCAGGATGGGCGCGGCCTCCTTCGCGAAGGCGTGCATATCGCGGTTCTGTGCCGAACCGTATGAATGCTGTTGCGAGAGCATGCAGTTCAATGGCGACAGCTGGCGCCCCGCAGCCGTCGACTGCCACGGCCTTGAGGCCTCCGAACGTGTCGGAAAGCTCGCCGAGAACCGCTTGCTGCAGCGGCGCTTGCGGGTCGAGCAGCGTGTCACGCTGCACGCCCAAGGCTGCACCTGCCAGGGCGAACATGGCGTGCTTTCCAGAGCAGTTGTGCAAGATCGATTGCTTAGGGCCACACGGATCATCCATGGGCGTGTCTGGTGGACACGTCAGGTCTGATGGTGTCGCGCCTGCATGGTTGAGCAGGCCACTCACCGCCTCCACATGCATCGATTCGCCGGAATGCGATGCCCAACAAATCGCCAAGTCTCGCGTTGACAGATTGACTGCGGTCGCATCGTCCAAGAGGCCCAGACACGCGGTCGCCTGAAACGGTTTCACCGATGAGCGCGGGAAGATGACCGCGTGAGGGTCGCCGAGCCACGCCACGATGCCTTGTTCGGAAGCGACGACGAGATGGCCGCGGTGCTCGGATTCGAGCCACTCGTGACCGGTCGCCTGGTCGCGCCGGGTGAGTTCAATCAGTGTGGCTGGCAGGGTCACGACGGCAAGATCGCCCATGCTTCGATCTCGAACAAGACGCCCGGCTTGAGGCCCACGGCCACGGTGCTGCGCGCCGGGTACGGCTCATCAAACATGCGGCGATACACCGCGTCGAATGCATCAAAGTCGGCGATATCGGTCACGAAGCAGGTGGTCTTGATGACGGCACTCAGATCGGTTCCGGCTGATGTGAGGACAGCCTGAAGGTTGCGAATCGACTGCTCGACTTGTCCTTCAAGATCGTTGGCGAATTCGCCGGTCGTCGGGTCTTTGCCGACCTGTCCAGCCAACGCCACGATGCCCGCGCCCGCAAGTGCCTGCGAGTAGGCCCCACCAGGTTGTGGTGCGTCACTGGTACGAAACGGCGTCAGATTCATGGTCTCTCCCGGGAACGAAAGTACACGTGCAACCGACTCACTAGTGCCATTGTTGCACACGGATTGGTCGGCGGCAGGACTCAGATGCGTGTGTCGCGAAGAGACCCAGTGACCTGCTCAAGGTCCATCCGATAGATCACGCAGACAACCTGACGGTCATCGGCCTGCTCCCAGGTTTCGGCGGTGGGATACAGGATGCCGAAATCGAGGACCGAGCTTGCGTACGGTTCACCGACGAACGCGTCGAACTCGTCAAGGCAGGTGTCGGCCGCGAACTGTTGGATCGCGTCGAGATTGAACTCATTGCCGGGGAACTCTGCGACATAGAACACCTCGTTGTCGCGAGGCTCGTCGCAGTCGATGATGTCGATGTTGGCCGCCCCTTCGCCAGCGAGTAGTTCAGGCGTGTCGTTGAAACATTCTCCGACCGAGTACTGCTTGATCCCCACAACTTGCGATGACCATCGCAGCCATCGCAGTGACACGGGATGTTGACAGCTTGTTCATGCCGGCTCCTCAGGGCGAAAGCGGCGGCGGGGTCGGTGAGAACGTCGTGGTTCCGCTTGTCAGAGCGGCGACCAATATCCGCTCGGCACAACCCGACGCGTCAGAAGCGTCTTCGTCGCGAGGAACGCGGTCACGTCGCCAGGAAACTGCGCGCGAGTGACGTGTGTCGTCAAGGTCGCCGTTGAGTTTGGGCGCGATCAATCAACACGTTGCGCGTAATGCCCCACCGATGCCGTGAACAGGCAATGTTCGTCAGAACCACGCTTTGCGGTCGACTTGGTAGATCTGGATGAACTCTTCGTCAGTCTTCGTCAGGTAGATGATGCCTTCGATCAGACCGATCACTGAACCGGCACCACAGGTCACGAGCGTGATGACGATCCGCAGCACTCCTCCGCCCGGATCTTCGAGCACGAACCGATGGATCCCGAGGCTGCCGAGCACGATGCCCAGCACACCGGCGATGATGCGCTTGCTCTCGACGGGCGGGCGGTGCGGCAATCCTTGCGGCGGCATGGGATCGGACATGAGTGACCCTTCATCGTGTTCGTCGTCGGCAAGATCGCCGAGATCTTAATGGAGGTCGGTCATCCGGCACACTTCACCCGGGCGCCAGCGCGTCGCAAAGGCGAAAGCGGCGAGAGGCAGAGGTGTGACTGATCGGTCCACGCATCGGCGGCAGTGGCGCGGAATCCTCGGGCTCGCTGTAATGGTGCTGGCGGCAGTCGTCGCTGCAACGGCGGCCGGTGGCTTCCTCGAACAGATGATCGACCGGCGCGATGAGGCTGGTCCAGGAGACGCCGAGGCCACAGAGGCGACACAGGCCACCGAGGTCGATGGCAGCGATGTTCTTCCCGCGCCTGATGAGGGTGACGGCAGCGGCGTCCCGTCACCTGAGATGCCCGGCGTTGAGCGAGGTCCGGACAACCTTGAGGTGCACTTCATCGATGTAGGCCAAGCGGACGCCACGCTTTTTGTCCACGCCGATGCGGCCGTCCTCATCGATGCAGGGCATTGGCTCGACGACGACCTGGTGGCATACCTGGCCGCGGTGGGAATTACGCGCCTCGACCTCGTCGTCATCACACATCCCCACGCCGATCACCTCGGTCAGTTCGATCAGGTGCTCGACGGCCTGGATGTTGACGAAGTGTGGTGGTCAGGTTCGGTCAGTACGACTCGGACCTTTGAGCGATCGTTGGCTGCCTTGGAACGCTCCGATGCAGCCTACGAAGAGCCTCGTGCTGGCGACGTGGCGACGATCGGTCCGCTGGTGATCGACGTGATCAATCCGCCTGAGGGTGTCGACATCGATGATTTTCACGATGCTGGGCTGGCGGTTGTCATTCGCTTCGATCACATCCGCTTTGTGCTGACAGGTGATGCTGAGGTGGCAACAGAGCAGCGGATGGTTGCGACCGCCGGATCTCGAATGGCCGGCGACGTGCTGAAATTGGGCCATCATGGTTCGTCTACTTCGTCGTCGCGTGACTTCTTGGAAGCCGTGTCGCCGTCGGTTGCGGTGTGGTCCGCCGGACTCGACAATCCCTATGGTCATCCTCACACCGAGGTCATTGCGCGCTTGGACGCAGCCCGAATCCCGTCGTTTGGCACCGCCGACTATGGCGACCTCGTCGTCATCACCGACGGCAAGAGATGGTGGCTTGAAGCCGGCGATGGTGTCATTGCATCAGGAGTAGCGTCGCCTCCGACGCTGGACGGGGAGGCACCATGATCGGCCATGACCGTGCCGTCGTTGACGCAATTGTTGACGGCACGACCGCGCGGATACTTGTAGGTCCAGAGGAACTGCCATGGGACGTGCCCGTCGAGGCTTTGCCCCAAGGGGCATCCGAGGGGACCTGGCTGGTCATCGATGTGCCACAAGCGATTGTGCGGATCGATGAGGAGTTGACGTCTCAGCGAGCGTCAGACTTGCGCGACCGCCTGAGCCAGCTGCGCAACAGGAGTTCGGGGCGGTTCGATAATCAGCGCGACTAGAACGCTTTTGATCGCGATCAGCGCTGCTGTGCGTGTACGTCGATGAGGTGGGTAGCTGCGTCGACCGCTTGGCCGTAAACGAACATCGCGCTTTCAGCGGAATGCTCCGCTAGTTGCATCAGCAGTTGCTCCAGATGGAGGACGAGCGATGCGATCTCTGCGGTCGCGATGGTCTGAGATCCCGCTGTTGATGATCCTCCACGAGCGGGAAATGCGCCTTCTATCGGCACGGGGCGTTGTGCTGCTGTGAAGACAGCCCCTAATTCAAGGCCCAAACCGTGTGCCGCGCAGGCGAGGGTCAGGTCCTGAAATGCTTCCGGATTGGATGCGGGCCGTTCGAGGTTCTGCCAGGTTGCAAGGCTCACGCTGGCACGCTCCGCAGCCTCGCGCTGGGTGAGGCGAAGCGCGAGCCTCCGGCTGCGGATGAGCTTGGAGAGTTCGGTCATGATGTCACCGTACGTCACCAGGCGTCCAATCCTTGTGGTCGAAGGTGATCAATCTTGGTGCCCATACGCTCGACGACAGGTGCTATTCGGCCCTGTTCTCTATGAATCAGTGCGATTGACCGCTTTCTTGCGGGCGAATAGGGATGATTGTGGAATGAGCGCGATGATCTTAATGACGTCAGCGCCAGCCAATTTCTAGGCGAGACGCCCCAGCGATGGCAACTGCTGGTATGACCATCATCTCGTTGAACACGTTGCCTTGATGCTGGCGGCAGCTGTGTCGATCGCAAGTTCGGTGCGTTCGCCAGTCGCGCGATCCTTCAGTTCGATGACACCGTCGGCGAGGCGTTTGCCGACGACGATGATGGTGGGGATACCCATCAACTCGGCATCTTTGAACTTGACACCAGGACTGACTTGACGGCGGTCATCAAGCAACACTGAGACGCCTGTCGCCTCCAGATCGCGGGCCAGTTGTTCAGCAGTTGCGATGACGTGGTCATCCTTGCTTGCCACAACCAGATGAACATCGGCTGGCGCGACCTGACGCGGCCAACACAGGCCAAACTCGTCAACCGTTGTCTCTGCGATCGCTGCGACGGCGCGCGAAACTCCGATGCCGTATGAGCCCATGGTGACGGTGACGAGCTTGCCGTTCTGATCCAAGACTTTCAGCTCAAGTGCTTCGGCGTACTTGCGCCCGAGTTGGAAGATGTGGCCAATCTCGATGCCTCGGGAGAGCTCCAACGGACCCGAGCCGTCGGGAGCCGGGTCGCCGTCGCGGACATCTGCCGCTTCGATCGTGCCGTCAGGAACGAAATCTCGCCCGCACACCAGATCGAAGACGTGCCGGCCAGGTTCGTTGGCTCCCGCCACCCACTGTGTCCCTTCAACGACGCGGGGATCGACGACGTAACGGATCCCACTGCCGGAGTTTTCGCCGAGTGCCTGGGGGCCGACATAGCCCTTGACGAGATCGGGCCATGCAGCAAAGTCATCGTCATCGAAGGGTTCGACCACAGCCGGTTCGACCTGCGCCTGCAGGCGGCGTGGGTCGACATCGCGGTCACCCGGCAGGCCGATCACCAGGGGCCGACGGGTCCCGTCGGCATCACGGAGCATCACGATGACGTTCTTCAACGTGTCAGAGGCTTGCCACGGGCGGTCATCGCGCGGGAGGTGTTGATTGGAGAAATCGACGAGTGTGGCGATTGTCGGTGTGTCGGGAGTGTCCTCGACGTGAGCGGCGGGGGCGTTGTCGTAGGGGATCGGGTCGGGCGCTGCAATGGTGACGGCTTCGACGTTGGCGGCATAGCCGCCGGGGGAGCGGACAAATGTGTCCTCGCCCACTGGGGTGGGACACAGAAACTCTTCGGATCGCGATCCCCCCATGGCTCCTGACATGGCGGACACAATCACGAACTCAAGGCCTAGACGCTCGAAGGTCGCAATGTAGGCGGCACGATGCTGTTCATATGACGCTGCGAGACCTTCATCGTCGATATCGAAGGAATACGAGTCCTTCATCACAAATTCGCGACCTCGTAGCAGTCCCGCGCGCGGGCGGGCTTCATCGCGGAATTTGTGCTGGATCTGGAAAAGGCTGACGGGCAGGTCCTTGTACGAGGAGTACAGGTCCTTGACCAGCAGAGTGAACATTTCCTCGTGGGTCGGGGCGAGCAGGTGGTCATTGCCACGCCGATCGACCAGTCGGAACAAGGTGTCGCCGTACTCATCCCAACGTCCGGTGGCTTCATAGGGCTCACGCGGAAGCAGGGCGGGGAAGTGCACCTCCTGGGCGCCCATCCGGTGCATCTCCTCACGGACAATCGCCTCAACCTTGCGGTAAACCAGGTGACCGATCGGCAGCCACGTGTGCACGCCCGAGCCAGCGCGGCGGATGTAGCCCGCCCGAATCATCGCCGTATGTCCGGGAAGTTCAGCGTCGGCAGGATCGTCACGCAGGGTGCGCACGAACAGGCGGGAAAGTCGCAGAATCACACTGGGCTCCGTCACGATTGAGGTTAAGCGTAATGGCGTTTCGTTCAGCGCCTGCCAAGGTTGTCTCACCAACAACTTTATGAGCAGTGAGGCACGCACGGCTCGCGCATGTTGCGTGCCACGATCCTCGCGGCCGCAACGCAAGTCTTCAGCCCTGTCGATGGCGGGCCTTCGGGCCCATGTGTCGACGTCATCTTTGCCGGATACTCCATCATTCGGGTCGCCGGAGGCGAGCGATCGATAGCCCGTCGCCAACGATCAGTGAGGTACGCGGAGTGAGGATCCTGGTGACAGTCGCCTCGCGCCACGGCGCGACAGCTGAGATCGCTGATCGCATCGCCTCGAGATTGGCGGAACGAGACGGTGAGGTGGTGCAGCTACCCCCCGACCGAGTGCAGCATCTCGACGGGTTTGGCGTCATCGTTCTCGGCAGCACGCTGTATGCAGGTCGATGCATGGGTCGACACGATCGCGCAAGAGGCCATCGATCCCTCGGAAGGCCTTTGATCGCATCTTCAACGACCTGCAAGAACATCGATCTCGCGCGAGATGGCCGTTGCCGCCGACAGCGCCTCGCTTCGTCGCGAGCGGCCACGCGGGTGCAGACACCCGACGTAGTCTTGCGTGTGCGAATGATGCGTGTCGCCGCGTGATCGGCGTGCAGGGCTTGGCAGTCTGATGAGAGGAGCGTCGTTGTGACCGTCGCCGTGGTGGGTACGGGAACGATCGGTTCGATGGTGTTGTGGCGGCTGGCCGAGCGCGGCATCAGCGCGGTCGGATTCGATACGTATGCGCCAGGTCATGATCGAGGTGCCGCCGGCGGCGAAAGCCGCATCTTCAGGATGGCGTATCGCGAAGGTCCGGAGTACGTGCCGTTGCTCGCTCAGGCGCGGAACATGTGGCTCGACTTGGAACGCCACGCTCCCGGCCAACTGTTCTACCCCAGCGGGTTCGTGACGGTTGGCGATCCATCTCATCCCGACATCGTCACCTCGCTGGAAACCGCCCGAGTGCATGATCTCGACGTGGAGATTCTCGACGCATCTGAGGCGTCCCGTCGAGTGCCGGAACATCCGGTGAGAGACGGCGAGACCATGGTGTTTGATCCGCAAGGTGGCCTGCTGCTGCCTGAACGGTCGGTCTTGACTGCGGCATTGCGTGCCGAGCAGCTTGGGGCGGAGATCCGTCGCTATCGACGGATCATCGATGTCATCGACGAGGGTGATCGAGCAACGGTGGTCACCACGGACGGTCCTGAATCGTTCGACCAGGTGATCGTCGCGTGTGGTCCATGGGTGGCCGATCTGGATGTTGTGCGGCATCTGCCGTTGCAACCGAAAGAGCTCGTGGCGACCTGGTTCCCACGCCGGTCCACAGACCGGTTCGTTCTTGGGCGCACGCCGACCGCCCTGCGCGTCGGAACTCCCGGGTTCTCATGCTTCCCTGCGGTTGACGGCACCGGGGTGAAAGTGATCGCGCACGGCGCGTATAGCGAAATCGATGGCCCGGAACTGCTGCCCCGATCGGCCCCTGAGGCGGTGGTGCGACGCGCGTCAGAATTCGCCGCTGCGGTCCTGCCGGATCTTCATCCGGATCCGATTCGTGTCGGGACCTACAGCGACGCCTATACCCCTGACCACCACCCGTTCCTGGGGCGAGCCGCGCAAGGATCTCCCATCATTCATGCGAGTGGTTTTTCCGGCCACGGCTTCAAGCTTGCGCCAATGTTTGGAGACCTCATCGCCGACATCGTTGCCGATGACCGGCCACGCATCGACATCGCGTTCATGGATCCGTCAAGGTTCGCTGCAGCTGCTTGATGCCGACGGCGCGAACAACGGAGTCTCTTCGCCCCGCAACGATTTCCAAGGCTGCGACGCTCTACGTCGCCGCACCCATCGTGGGCTAGCTGCCTATGCCCGAGAACGTGAAGGCGGCGGCCGTCGACGCTGAAGCGAGCCATGAGGAACGGTCATGAGCTCCCTGCCCCAGACCACCTCGCCATCGAAGTAGCGGGTGATGTCTCGAATGGCTCGCTCCGTCTGACCAGGTCCATCCAGATGATGGACCTGATGCACGAGTACGAGACGCTTTACACCTGCTCGTTGGGCCATGATTGCAACGTCCCGGCTGCCACATTGGTAGGTGGCCTCTGCCGTGCCATCGATGTCGTCTTGCACGTAGGTGCAGATGCTGACCATCGTGTCGGCGCCCTCGGCCAGCTCCACAACACTGTCACAAGGCCCCGTGTCGCCGGTAGCGACAATCGACCCCTCTTCGGTATCGAGGCGGTAGGCGAGAGAGTCCAGCCACGGCTGGACGTGCACGGCAGGAGCGGTGGTGATCTGCCAGTCCGTGCCCGAGATGACTTGTCCGGGACCGATATCACGGGCGTGGGTGACCGGTTCTTTGCGTGGTAGTTGACCACCTCTGGACTTGTAGGCATTAAGGCTCAAAGGGTGGTTGACACGCGCGATCCAGTCCGAGGCGAACGCCCCGTCGTCGCGATCCATCAGGCGATGAGTGAGTTGTTCAGTCAGCGTGGGACCGAACACGTTGAGTTCAGTCTCGCCGCCAATGCTTTCCTCCCAACGGGTGAGAAGGAAACAGGGGTAGTCAACATTGTGGTCGAAGTGGTGGTGGGTGAAAAACAGATTGTCAATCCAGGATGGGCGGATGCCCATTCTTGCCAGCTTGGTCGTCGTTGACGGTCCGCAGTCGAACATCATGAAGTCGTCGCCTCGTTGGACGACGTATGCCGTGCCATGGCGATCTCCGTCGGCGACGGGTGTGCCGCATCCCACGATGTGGAGATCCACAATCTTCCTCCTTGTTGTCTGACAACGTCCACTGGACGACGCAGCCTGGGCGTGCCATGATCGGACGCTAGGCGGTGGCGCCGTAACGCGCGCACCATCACGGTCGATAACTTCAACAGACACCTCGAGGTCCGCCGCCCAGAGGTCTGTCGCCTTGAGAGTGATCAGTGGGCCGCGGCCGAGCAGTGTGATCTGGTGACCGGCATCACCCGATGTGAGAGGGAGCAGTCATGACGCAGGCACAGCCCCGAACATGGCTTCAACCGTCGCGTGCAGCCGTCGTCGCCGTCGTCGGGGCGGTGATTGCCAGTGTGTTTGTGTCGATGCCAGCAGCACGAGCCGATGACGCTGACACGGACTTGCCGGCGTCGACGCTCCCGTCGCTGTTCGCATTCGACGCAACAAGCGGCGACGATGCTGGTGGCGGTGATGATGGTGACGAGGCCGACGAGGGCGCTGAAGAAGGCACCGAGGATGACGCCGAGCAGCCAAGTTCCTCAGATGGCGACGATGAAGACAGCGACGGCGAAGGCAACGAAGAGGGCGGGGACGCGACAGATCTTGATAGTGAACAATTAGAGGGCGCCGAACTGCCCGGGGTCTTGCTCGCTGCGGCGACAGACGATGTCGATGAGCAGGCCGTTGTCTGGGCCATCGTGACGGAACGTCTGGGTGAGGGTGTGCTGCATGCAGCTCAAGGGCCCGCGGGACCGGCCCTTGAGCTGGCGATGGCCAAGTATGCGGCAGCGATGACACGCTTGGACGAGGCGCTGGCCCTGCGGGACCAACGCCGTGAAGCACGTGAAGAGATGCGCGATGAGCGGGACGCGCAGCGCGCTGCCAGGCTCGAAGCCGTGTTGGAGCGCCGAGCAGCTGCCGTGATCAGGGGCGACGATTCGATTGCCGCGCTCGGTGGCGATACCGACATTGACCGTCCGTCGATGAGCCGCCTTCGTGATCAGGCTCGCGGAGGGCCACCAAGCGATCGCGGAAGGCCTGTCGACCAAGGCCAAGGACTTTCGGACAACGCTGCGCGTGACGGAAGCGGCCCAGGCGCGGTCGATCTGCCTGGCAGTCGTGGCGGTAACGGTGCGGCTGGTGATGTCGGTGGCCGAGGCAGCCCAGGCGGTGGACGTCCCTGATGGAGGTCGCCGAGCCGCCACAAAGATGCTGAAGGTGTCAGCAGCGGGTGGCTACCTTGGGTAGGCAGCGGTGTTTCGGGTAGGCGTCATGTTGAACGCTGGCCCCTCGCTCATCGACGCGGTCGTCCGGTGTGTCGGCCTCGGTGTGCTAAGTGTCGACAGGTCCCAGTTCCGCAACAGTTCGTCAGGCTGACGGCCACGGAAGGAGCGCCCGTTGAGTTTCCGGGCGTGGCATGGCCGGTTATTGGCGAGCGTCGCTGTCACCGCATTTGGGGTTGCTGGATGCACCGGAAACGACGAAGCGAGTGACGCAGCGGTTGTCGAAGTTCCTTTGGTCGCTGTTGATGAAGAGGATGAGCCTGTCAGCGAGCAAGAATCTGGTGCACCGTCGGCGATGATCGAGGGCGACACCGAACCGCTCGGCATTGAGGGCTTTGATCTCCACCTTCCTGTTGGTATGGAGTGGCGGACCACCGGGCTCGACTCAGAAGAAGCCACCACCGAGTCGGGTGCTGTGATTGCTCGTGGTCCGGATCACGATGTGGTGATCGTGTGGCAAGAGACGCCAGCTTCGCCTGAAGGAATGCTGCAGACAGCCATCGGTCGTCTTGCCGCACGGGGGATTGAGGTCGAAGTGTTGTCCGCCGTTGACCTCGATCTAGGCGGCGTCTGGTCCGCTGCGGCTCGACAGATCCGCATCGTGTCCGGCGACGGCGTAGCGGACGGTCTGGCTGCGACGTGGCGCTGCGATGTCAACGGGACGGGATTCGCCCTGGTGGCTCATGGCGGGGAGCCTGGAGATCATCTGCTTTCGGCGCGATTGGTGGTAGCCCGCTTCTCGTGCGGTTGACATGACGGGCAAGACGCCACCGTCCGGATGCTGGCGTCGATTGCTGCTCAGTTGACTTGGAACGATCGCTTTGCCAATCCCATCCAGAACCCGTCAATTGGTTGGTCTGGTGGAGATTGCGGATCTGATGCCGCCCCCAGCGTCACAAACATCGGGATCATGTGCTCGACCGTTGGATGGGCGTAGGGCATGCCTGGGGCCTGGGCTCGGAAATCTGCAAGTTCGTCAATGGCTCCGCGTGACAGCACTTCGGCTGCCCACGCGTCGAATTCCTTGGACCATCCTGGTGGAGCAGCGGTCGTCGACATCCAGTGTTGCCTGTCCAGGAACGGCAGACCATGGGTGGTGAAACCGGAGCCGATGATCAGGACGCCTTCGTCACGTAGCGGCGCCAGCCGCCGTCCGAGATCCAGTAGCCGGCCAGGATCATCGGTGGGCAGCGACATCTGCAACACGGGAATATCGGCTTCGGGGTACATGACGGACAGGGGCACATACGCCCCGTGGTCGAGTCCGCGCGCGGGCGCCCGTGCTACCTGCTCGGATGCAGGGAGAAGCTTTTGGATGCGGTCAGCCAGAACAGGTGCGCCCGGTGACGGATACGTCGCCTTGTAGTAGCGCGGCGCAAACCCAGCGAAGTCATAAACGAGGGGAACACGGTCCGTCGCACCCAGCATGAGAGGTGCTGATTCCCAATGAGCTGACACGATGAGAATCTGTTCGGGCTGAGGAAGAGTGGAGGACCATTGGCGCAACTGGCCGGTCCATGCGGTGTCGTCGACGAGTGGAGGCGCGCCGTGGCTCAGGAAGATGGCTGGCATCCGCCGAGTAGGCAGAGCCGGGTTGGTGACAGTGCCTGCAGTGGTGCTGGTCATGATGCAACTCACTGGGATCGGGAGGTTCGTGTCGCCGTGCGTCGATCGGGATGCCGATGACGAAGCGCGAGGATCTCGTTGCCAAGATCGGGCTGCCAAGGCGGTTGCGTGTGGGCGCAACGGCCCATGATGGCGCGGGTCCAACATCCGACGACCTGTATTCCCACATCTATTCCACATCGCCAGAACAGAACCGAGGATGTCATACTTAAGTTGATGCGTCAACTACTGCTTGCCGGCTGCCAGATGTCGCTCGAGGGGAGTCCGAAATCTCGGGACGACAACTCCACCATTGAGGCCGCTGGTCAATTCGTCGGCTCTCTGGGCGATGAGGCGTTGAGCCGTGGCATCGACTTTGTCGAGGAGGTGGGTCACTACGACGCCGTCGTCGCTTTGTGCCCACCCCCCAATGATGCGTCCGTTGACCCAGATCGTGGGGCCGATATTGCCATTCCTGTCGAACAAGGCGGCCTGGTGTTCACCCAAATACCAGGAGCGGTCGCGATAGCTCATCGGAGTCGAGTCGAGCGATGGAAGGAACGTGACGGCGGTTCCGGAGTTGCTGTTGCCCACGTGATCGTCGTCAGCACCAGCAATGATGTCATCGTCGGCGGTCACAAACGCGATATCGCCCGTGTCGGCAAGCGTGACGGCAGCAGCCTCGATGGCAGTCAGCGCGTTGGTGACTTTCGTGGCCGACCATCCCGTCCACCATGCGATGTCCGCTTTGGTCGCAGGTCCGCATGACTCCAAATAGCGGGCAACGAGCCGAGCACGACCCTGGGCCGCAGCAACGTCATCGTTGTCTTCGGCCGTGCGGGACGGCGATGCACGTGTCGGCGGATCGGAAAACCAGTGGTCGATCGATGCCCACCGGTACTGGCTTGAGCGCCACGATCCCAGGGGCTCTGTCCTGGTAATCCCACCTTCAAGCGCCATGACCAACAGCAAGCGAGAAGCTAGCGATTGCTCTGCCTTCCATTTGCCGGAACCGACGGTGATCCGCTGGGCGAGTTCAGGCACCGACTGCGACAGCTGTTGGGAACTCATGGGTCCGTCGGTCGCCAGTTTCTCGATGGTCCGGCGAGATACATCCGCGACGATGTCGGCAGGAATCCTCGGATCTTGGCTGTCAGCCAGCCATCGATGCAGCCTCCGTCGTTCCTGCGCAGCGATGTTCATCGACGCTGCGCCATGCACCGTTGGCCCGTCGTCAGTGGTGATGATGAACAGCGTGCGTCGCATGGCGTGTAGTCGCCACAGATCCCGGCTGAAGTGCAGTGCTTCGTCGAGTGGGTCGAATCCCCGTTCAGAAATCACTGCAGGCTGTGACGCTGCCATGCGTGCCAGCACGCCGAGATGGGGCGTGGTGGGATCGCTGCTGTGCATGCCAAGAACGCTGTGAATGGCGCTGGTGGCATCGGGAGCCGAGCCGTCGAGGTGGTGGCGTTGGATCAACCGTGTCCGTCGTGCGGCCAGCGTGACTGTCGGAGCAACGCTGGAGTCATTGCGGTTCCGGCACCCTGGCGGTGCCTTCGGTTGTGGCATCGGTCACACTCCGCGGCTTTGTGACGGGTCGGCCGGCAACGCAATCGGATCAGCGCGCGGCGCTCTGGCTGTGAGTGCGAGCATCAGCTTGCCGGTTGCCGTCGTTGTCGCGATGTGGAGGCAGACGACGTGCAACAATCTAGGAGCGTGCCACAGCGACGGCTTGTCGTCGGAGGAGACCACCATGTGCCGGAGCATCAAAACCTTGCGGCCGCCGTATGCCGACGATGTCGAGTGGGACGATGTCAGAGCAGCTGCCTTGCAATATGTGCGGAAGGTCTCGGGGTTCCGCGAGCCGTCTGCAGCCAATCGTGTGGTGTTCGAGCAGGCTGTCGATGGTGTTGCTGCAGCAACACAAGAACTGCTCGACAACCTGGTTGTTCGCGCAACTCGCGGTGCACAGTTCTAACCGGCAACCCTAAGGCCGAAGCCGAGGACGAGGCGTATTGGCAGAGCGTCGGCGCGTCACCGGTACCCTTGCCAGCGTGTCTCGGTGCGGTTCCGCACCATCTCCCACTGTGGGGCTCGCCCGTCGATCGGGTCCGAGCCATGAACGGAAATTGCTCGTGGCTCGCCGTCAAGACCTTCGCAACATCGCCATCATCGCCCACGTCGACCATGGCAAGACAACCCTCGTCGACGCGATGTTGTGGCAATCCGGCACGTTCCGGGATAACCAAGACGTCGCCGAACGCGTCATGGACTCGGGTGATCTTGAGCGCGAACGCGGTATCACCATTCTGGCCAAGAACACGGCGATCGAGATTCCGGATCCAGATGGGAACACGATCACTATCAACGTGGTCGACACACCAGGTCACGCTGATTTTGGGGGTGAGGTCGAGCGAGCTTTGGCGATGGTCGATGGCGCCTTGCTGCTGGTTGACGCTTCCGAAGGACCCTTGCCGCAGACGCGGTTTGTCCTGCGCAAAGCGCTTGAGCGAGGCCTGCCGGTGCTATTGGTCGTCAACAAGATCGACAGGCCCGATGCGCGCATCGACGAGATTGTCTCCTCGACCTACGACCTGCTCATCGACCTCGGCGCTGACGATGCGCAAGTCGACCTCCCGGTGTTGTACACCAACGCACGCGAAGGCACCGCGACCCTCGACTTGGACGAGCCTGGCAGCGATCTGACGGCGCTCTTTGAGACGCTGCTTGCCCACGTTCCTGCTCCCGAGCACGATCCCGATCATCCGTTTCAGGCGATGGTTACCAACCTGGATGCGTCGCCGTATCTCGGCCGCCTGGCGCTGGCGCGTATCCAGCACGGATCGGTCAAGCGCGGGCAGACGGTCGCTTGGTGTCGGCGTGACGGGTCGATTTCCAACGTCAAGCTCAGCGAGCTGTATACGACCAAGGGGCTTGATCGGGTTGCTATCGATGAGGCTGGACCCGGGGAGTTCATCGCTGTTGCAGGCCTCGACGATGTGACCATCGGTGAAACACTGGCGGACGCTGACGATCCTCGTCCGATGCCGGTCTTGACCGTTGACGAGCCCAGTCTCGGGATGACGCTGGGTGTCAACACCTCACCACTGGCTGGCCGTGACGGCAGCAAGCTGACGGCACGGATGATTGAGTCCCGCCTGAAGCAGGAACTGGTCGGCAATGTCAGCGTGCGCGTGCTCCCCACCGAGCGCCCTGATACTTGGGAAGTGCAAGGTCGCGGAGAACTGCAGCTGGCTGTCCTGGTCGAAACGATGCGACGTGAAGGTTTTGAGCTGACCGTTGGCAAGCCGCAGGTCGTCACTCGTGAAATTGATGGCGTCGTGCACGAGCCATTTGAACGGTTGTCGGTCGATGTCCCCA
The DNA here is from genome assembly GCA_040904825.1 of Nitriliruptoraceae bacterium. Lineage (GTDB taxonomy): Bacteria > Actinomycetota > Nitriliruptoria > Nitriliruptorales > Nitriliruptoraceae > JBBDSU01. The sequence continues at coordinate 20,836 of JBBDSU010000056.1, forward strand.
CCGATTTCGTCGGCGTGGTTACCCAGTTGATGGGGCTACGGATGGGCCGTCTGGAGAACATGGTCAACCACGGCACTGGCTGGACACGGCTCGAGTTTCGTGTCCCAGCCCGTGGTTTGATTGGTTTCCGCACAGAGTTTCTGACCGAAACGCGTGGTACGGGGATTATGCACCATGTCTTCGACGGATACGAGCCGTGGCAAGGCGAGCTTCGGACACGGCCAAACGGATCGCTCGTTGCTGACCGACAGGGAGTCGCAAGCCAGTTTGCGCTCTTGAATCTCCAGGAGCGAGGCCAGTTGTTCATCGGCCCAGGCACCGACGTGTACGAAGGCATGATCATCGGTCAGAACGCTCGAGCCGAAGATATGGATGTCAATCCGGCGAAAGAAAAGAAGCTGACGAACGTGAGGTCAGCGACAGGCGATGAGTTGGTTCGCCTGGCTCCACCAAAGAACTTGTCGCTCGACCAGGCGCTCGAATTCATTCGTGAAGACGAAGCTGTCGAGGTGACGCCGAGCAACGTGCGCCTGCGAAAAGTCGAACTCCAGGCAACGATCCGGGGTCGCGAGGCCAAGCGAGCGAAACACGGCGCAGCCCCGGCCTGACATACCGGTCTGACGTTCCAAGTGTCGGGCTGACGATCTAGCAGGCCAGTTACCTGTGGCGCAAAGCAAGTACCTTCAGGGAGTGGCGCGGGCCCCAAACTTCAATAGCTGATTGCCCAGCGCGTCAGTTGTTCTTCGGTACGTCGCCAATTGCACCCGGCTGGCGGCCGCCGCTGTTGCCGCCCGGAGTGTTGCCGCCGGGG
>JBBDSU010000056.1:21746-48965 GCA_040904825.1 Nitriliruptoraceae bacterium
GCCGGGGCCGCCGCCGCTGTTGCCGCCCGGAGTGTTGCCGCCGGGGGTGTTGCCGACATTGGCAGGGCCTGGCAGTTGGTCAGCAGGCGGGCCACTGTCAGTCGCTGGATCGTCTGACGCCGCGGCAGTTGGTGCCGGGTCCACTGGGGCCGGGTTCGCTGGCTCGATTTGCTGATCGGCGGTGTCGTTCGATGATGCCTGAGCTGACGATTCGTCGCCCGAAGCTGATTCTGTCGAAGATCCTTCACTTGGCGAGTCGGTCGTGTCTTGAGCATCGGTGTCGGTGGATTCGTCTGCGGTGGGTGCGGCCGGAGGCGTGGCCGGGTCACTGACGTCGGTGGCGGGTGCAGCCTCGATGGGGCTCGGAGTGGAACGCGGGATCTCGAAGGGCGTCACCGCGGCGACGACGGTCGCAACGCGATCTTGGACGACATCAGGCAACGCGCCAACGGCGGCGGCGCTCGTTGTTGTCGCGGCAAACGCGGCGCTGAAAATCCCCGCTTTAGCAACGAGGCTCAGAGCTGCCAATTTTGTGAGCAGGACCCGGCGCACCCGTCGTATGGCCGTGCGTGGACGGTGTGTCCACATCCAGCGCAGACCAGCGAGTGTCGCGGTGGATGCCTTGGTGGCAGACTGGATGACGGTTGATGGTGTGAGCGCTCGCAGTGATGTGCCGAATGCCACGATGTGGAGCCATGTGCGGACAGCGGCTGGCTTGATGGACGTGTAAGCACGTGTGCTCGTCGCCCGGAGTGACGCCCAACCTTGGCTGACCGCATTACGCAACGCCCAACTGGCCAACGACACGATCTCTCGCATCGTCAGAGGTGTCGATTCGGCGTCTTCCAATTGCTGACGTAGAGCCGCAATTTGGCGCTGCTGGGCTGCCGTGAGGGCACCGGTGCCAGCGTGCGTTGCACCGCGCGAAACGGTTGTCTTCCAGACATCTTCTAGCGACGGAAGCGAGACTGCGGATGGCCCATTCTCGAGCAATTCTGCCAGTTGGGCATTCGGTCGAGGCGGACCGAGTTCTGCGAACTCCTCGCGGAGACCGCCGACGAAGTCTTCGACCGCGTTGAGATCGACTTCGCCGGGCACGACCCTGCGCCCGGCCAAGAGAGCATCGGCGCGGCGTTCATCGGCAAGGTCGGCTTTTAGCATGTCAGACATGTGATCGCTGGGGGATCGCCAGACGTTACGCAGCCACGATCTCATCACCGAGCCCTCCCGTCGGAGGTGCCAGTCGATGTCGTGATGACTGCGCGCCGGGCGGTCACTGCCTCCGGCTCATGGCCGTCGCTCGGCAGCGAGCGGACCCCCGCCTCGCGTTGGCGCCGGGTGTCGGCAGCTGGCTTCGAACTTGCGGTCCGTTGCGCTGTTCCGACGCCATCAGAGGGCGAGGATTGCTCAACCGGGTTCGATTGCTGAGCGAGGGTCTCAACCGCGAGGTCGCCGACGTCAAGGCGTTCACGTAATTGGATGATGGCTCGATGCTGCAAGGCACGGATCGCGCCAGGTCGGCGGTCCATAATCGTTGCGACTTCGTTGACGGAAAGGTCTGCGATCACGCGCAGGAGAATCACGTCGCGCTGGTCGTCGCTGAGCATCGCCAGGACGTCGCGAACCCACTGGGATGACATTGCTTCGACGGCTTCGTGTTCGCTGTTGCCGCCCGTCAGGCCGTTGGTTATTTCATCGAGGGGCGTCGATTTGACCGTCCGTCCGCGCTTGCGACGCTCGTCGATCAGTCGTCGGTGGACGATCGTGAAGACCCACGACCGAAAGTCTGATTCGTCCCCTTCGAATTCTTTGATCGCTCGAAAGACGCTGAGGAATGCTTCGCTGGCGACGTCATCAGGCTCGTCGGCTCCACGGGCAGACAGATAACCGTTGACGACTGGTGAAAGGTCTTCAAAGAGTCGCTGGAACGCCCACGGCGCGTCAACCTGCGCTGCAGTGAGCACGCTGTCGAACCCAGGACCGATCACCTACGTCCGCACTTCCGCCGTCTCCAGAAGACAATGCTACGAGGCCGGAGGGCACGAGGCCAGTTTCACCTTCAGTAAGAATTCGGGCGCTCTGCGTGATATGGATGTGCCGCGGCGGGTGACCAACCCCATAGGGTGATGGCGTCGAACGAAGGTGTGTGGCCGTTGGGCCGAATCACCCTTCGGATCCATCCCTCTGTGGACGTTCGGTAATGGTCAGACGGTGTCGCTGCTCAGGCGACGCGTTGAACCCCGCGCCTTCGAGATGACAGGATGCAGCCATGCACGTGTTGGTACTTGGCGCAACCGGCTACGTCGGTGGACGCCTGATCCCAGCGCTCCTCGGTGCCGGCCACCGCGTGCGTTGTCTTGCTCGGACGCCGGCCAAGCTCGACGCACGTCCATGGCGGTCGGACGTCGAGGTCGTCGCCGGCGATGCAGCCGATCTCGATGACGTCGTTAGCGCGTGCAGGGACGTGGACGCGGTGATGTTCCTTATCCACGCCATGGACGGGCGCCCAGGGTTTGCAGAGCGGGAGCGGCAGTTCGCCTCGATCGTCAGAGACGCAGCTGCGACCACTGGGGTCAGTCGCATCGTCTATCTCGGGGGGCTCGGGGACGAGGCGGATGCGCTGTCACCGCACCTTGCGTCTCGTCAAGAAGTGGGGCGAGTTCTCGCCGAAGGCCCTGTCCCGGTGACGGAGCTTCGTGCTGGAGTCGTCATCGGTTCAGGCAGTGCATCATTTGAGATGTTGCGTTCGCTCGTTGAAGTCCTGCCAGCAATGGTGACGCCACGCTGGGTGGGAACACGAGCGCAACCGATCGCGATTCGCGACGTCCTTCGCTATCTCGTTGGGGTGCTCGAGGTCGACGAGACGATAGGTCGCGTGTTCGAGATTGGTGGGCCCGACGTCGTGACCTACCGAGAGATGATGCGCCGCTACGCGCGCGTCGCAGGTTTGCGGCCACGCCTGATTGTGCCAGTCCCGGTCCTGACACCTCGGCTGTCGTCGCTGTGGGTCGGTCTTGTGACGCCACTACCGGCTGGGTTGGCACGGCCACTCGTCGACAGCCTTGTCAACGAAGTCGTTGTTCGCGACGACGCGATTACTCACCTGGTCCCCTTCGCGCCGCTCGCTTTCGACGAGGCCCTCCACCTCGCGTTGCAGCGAGTCCAGGACCTGCAGGTAGAAAGCACATGGGCGTCCGCAGGTGGGCGCGACCCTGCCGGTCCGCAACCTGATGACCCGGAATGGTCAGGTGGCCGGGTCTTCTCCGATGTCAGAACGGTCTCTTCCACGGCGACACCGGACCAGTTGTTCGCAACCTTGTCGGCGATCGGGGGAGGGCAGGGGTATTTCAGTTCACGCTTCCTGTGGGGTGTTCGGGGTGCGCTGGACAAGGCGGTTGGCGGTATCGGATTGCGCCGAGGCCGACGTCATCCAACTGAGCTCGCCGTCGGGGATCCGGTCGATTTCTGGCGAGTCGAGGCGCTTGAGGCCCCGCGGCTTCTGCGCCTGCGGGCTGAGATGAAGATTCCCGGAGAGGCGTGGCTCGAGTTTCGCGTTCGCAGTGCACCGGAAGTCGTCGACAATGAAAGCGAACCGACTGTGCAGGTGCGCAGCGTGCTCGAACAACATGCGCGTTTCCATCCGCGCGGATTGTGGGGCCGTGCCTACTGGTATGTCGTCGCTCCGTTCCACCGGTTTGTCTTCCCGGGCATGGCGCGTCGACTGGTCGACACTGCTGAGCGTCGCTGACGGTCGTCGCTGTCCAAGGTGGGTGTGCAGGTGTGGTACTGCTACGGCCCGTTCTGCGTGGATTGACCGACATATGCGCCTGCGGAGGGTGAGATGGCAACGCGTCTCGAGCGTCGCAATGTCGTGATCCTCGCTACCGCCCAGGCGATGTCGATGGTCGCCGGGATCACTGTCGCGACCTTGAGCGGATTGGTTGGCCTTCGGCTCGCACCAACACCTGCGCTGGCAACCTTGCCGATCTCGCTCGTCATGGTTGGCGGGGTGCTGACCTCCCTCCCCGCGTCGATGCTGATGGCCAGGTTCGGCCGACGCGCGGGATTCATGACAGGTGCCATCGTTGGCGGCGCCGGTGGCGGAGCGGTCAGCATGCTGGCGGTCCAGGCGGGTTCTTTTGCGCTGCTGTGCGTCGGGGCACTCTTGCTGGGCATCTATCAGGCGTTCGCGCGGTTCCACCGCTTTGCTGCCGCTGATGCAGCCAGCCCGGCGTTCCGGAGCCAAGCGATTTCGCTGGTGCTCGCAGGCGGCGTGGCTGCTGCGTTTCTGGGTCCGTGGAACGCCAGTCGCAGCACTCACCTTCTGTCAACTCCCGACGCCGGGCCCTATCTCGTGGTCGGTCTGTTGGCCTTGTTCGCTGCAGGGATCCACACCATGCTCAAGATCCCGCGCGCACCAAAGCCAGAAGCCGGGCAAGCACGGCCGTTGCCGTTGATTATCGGCCAGCCATCATTTGTGGTTGCTCTGGTGACTGCGACCGTTGCGTACTCGATGATGACCTTGCTGATGACGGCAACTCCTTTGGCGATGCATGGTGAAGGCCTGCACCTGGGACACACTGCCACGGTGATGCAGTGGCATGTACTGGGGATGTTTGTGCCGTCCTTCTTCACAGGGTGGCTCATCGCCAAGTGGGGTTTGCGCAAGATGCTGCTCATCGGCGCATGCGTTTTGTTTGCCGCTGCATCGGTGGGTATTGCCGGACGCACGATGGTGCACTGGTGGGTAGCGCTCGTGCTGTTAGGGATCGGGTGGAACTTCCTTTTCGTCGGTGGCAGCGCCATGCTGGCGACGACGCACACGAGCGCCGAACGCGGCAAGGTCCAAGGGTTCAACGAACTGGTGATCCTTGGGGTTGTTGCTGTCGCGTCACTCTTGGCAGGAGCGCTTGAACATGCGGTGGGATGGACGGCGTTGAACATGATGTTGCTGCCCGTTGTGCTCGCCACGGGGCTGCTTATCTGGCGCCTTATTCCCGCAGCACCTAGGGCTGCGGCGGGCGTGTCATAGTTGGAATCCGAACACTCTTGGAGCAAGCCAGAGCATTGCGGCCGTTGATAGCCCGACTCCAACCACGTTGAGGATCGCGCCGGCGCGGACCATTTGGCCCACCGTCACGAGTCCAGAACCGAACACAATCGCATTCGGCGGTGTGGCCACCGGCAACATGAAGGCGAAGGTCGCAACAAGGGTGGCGGGAACAGCTAGGACGAGCGGATCGAGACCGAGGCCGGCAGCCGTTGCTGCCAGAATCGGGATGAGAACAGCGGCTGTCGCCGTATTGCTCGACACTTCAGTCAGCAGCACCACGATGGTTGCGACGACGGCAATCAATGTGATGACCGAGAGGTGATCGAGGGTGCCCACGGACGTTCCGATGAACGCAGCGACCCCGTTGCGCTCGATGGCTGCAGCCAAGCTCAACCCGCCGCCAAACAGGACGAGGATGTCCCACGGAATCTTTCGCGCGTGTTCGGCGTCGAGAACCATCACGCCTTTTCGCCAATCCACCGGCAGGACAAACAGCATGATGGCGCCGCCGATCGCAATCGATGGGTCGGTCAAGCCCGCGAGGCCCGGAAGGCCCTCCAGCAAGGGGCGAGTCATCCAACCGACGGCTACGGCGACGAAGACGGCCATCGTCAGCCGTTCACCGCGACTGGGTGCGCCCATCTGACGCAGCGAACGTTCAATGATGGTGCGCCCGCCGACGATGGGAGTGCGGCTCGCACCGTGGGTCAGTAGCAGCCAGGCAATGGTGCCGAAGGTGGCTGCCAGAGGTACGCCGAGCAGCATCCATCGCCCAAATCCGATCGGGGTGCCCTGGTCGGCCATCCATCCGGCCAAGATGCCGTTGGGCGGTGTGCCAATGATCGTGGCCACCGAGCCGATGCTGGCGGCATAGGCGATGGCGAGCATCAACGATGTCGCGAACCGGCGCTGAGTGAGCAGTTCGGCGTCAGACCGAGAGGCTTCGAGGTTGGGGGCGGCACCGTTGTCGCGATGCAGCAACGTAAGGACTGACAGGCCGATCGGCAGCATCATGACCACGGTGGCTGTGTTGCTGACCCACATCGATAGCACTCCGGCGGCCAGCATGAAGCCGCCGATCAGTCGCCGTGGGCTTGTGCCGACCGTGAGCACGGTCATCAACGCGATCCTGCGATGAAGTCCCCAGCGCTGGACGGCCTGGGCGAGCATGAAACCGCCACCGAAGAGGAAGATGATGTCGTTGGCGTACGGGCTTGTTGCTTCTGTGATATCGCCGACGCCCGTCAACGGAAAGAGGGCAACGGGCAAAAGTGCGGTGATCCACAACGGCATGGCACTGGTGATCCACCAGGTCGCCATAAGAAGGCCCAAGGCGGCGGTCGCACGACCCTCGTGTGGCAGCACCGCAGCGGGAATGCTGTAATAGACAACTGCCGCCGCTGGAGGCCCGGCAAGCCGGCCCGTCCATGTCACAGTGCGTTCGGCATTCAGTGGCTGCCTCAGCGATCGTGGCCGACGATTTGCTGGCCCCCGATCCTACGAGACGTATGGTCCGCCGTGCTTATCGTCACACGCAGCATGCGTCGCACCGGTCGTCGGCTTAGCCGCCGGATGCGCCACGTGCGAACGGCACCTGCATGGCTTCAAGATCGACGACCTCATCGGCTACAGCATCCAGCAATGCGTCGTCGTGCGATATGGCCACCAGGATCATGCCCTCACCGACGCGCCGGAGCAGGACCTGCCACAGCTGGGCTTGGGTGATCGGGTCGAGCATGGCGCTGACTTCGTCGGCGACTACGGCTGTCGGCTGGTTGGCCAGGGCGCGTGCGACGGTCAACCGCTGGAGTTCACCGCCGGACAGTTCACGGGGGTATCGGGAGAGCCAATCGTCATCGACAAACAACTCGTCGAGCAAGTTGTGGTCGCGAGGACCTGCCTCGTCAAGCGATCGGCTCAGGCGCCACCGCGGGTCGAGCGCGAACTCAGGGTGTTGCCCAATGAGCTGCACCGGATGACGACCAGTCGCAGGGATCGGTGCGCCATTGAGTTGCACCTGCCCATGGTTGGGGCTCAGATGTCCGGTCAACAGCCGCGCCAACGTCGACTTGCCAACGCCACTTGGGCCCCGCACGCCGAGCACTTGGCCAGGGTGCGCAGCGATCGACACGTGGTCGATGACCCAGGGGCCGGGCTGATAGCGAAAACAGAGTTGATCGCCGGTCAACATTCGATTGCCTGACGATCGTTGATCCTGATGCATCGCGCGGTTGTGTCGCCAACACTCACTGCCGCGGGACGACTGACGGTGCACTCGTCGATAACCAGTGGGCATCGATCGGCGAACAAGCATCCGCTTGGCAGATCCAATGGCGATGGCTGCGCACCGGGCAGAGCTTCGAAGCCGTTGCCAGGCAGTGCGCGCCACAAGGCACGGCTATACGGATGCAACAGCTTGCTTCCGTCGCCGGTGAATGCCGATGTCGGTGCGAGCTCGACGGTGGTGCCCGCGTAGAAGACCGCGACCCGGTCAGCGACGGTCAGGGCACCCGTAAGGTCGTGGGTGATCAGGACGACCGCTGATCCCTCGTCAGCCAGCTTCCGCAGCGTTTGCAGAGCCTCAGTGACAATCGACGGATGCAGGCCTGGTGTCGGCTCGTCGGCAAGGATCAGGCGTGGTCGGCCGATGAGCGCGATCGCTGTGATCACGCGACGGGCCATGCCTCCCGAAAGCTCATGGGGGTATCGCGCCTCAACGTCGGGATCGAGATGCCTTTCGGCCAGCGCTTGGGTGGCAGCTTCGGCCGGGTCGACGTGTTGCGCGACTTGAGCAGCCCGTCGGACTTGCGCACCGACAGTGGCCATGGGATCAAGCGACGCCACGGTCTGGGGTATCAGTGCGATCTCGTGGCCTCGAAGCTGTCGTCGGCGGGCCGGTGTCAACGGTTGTCCGTCGAACGTCACGTCGCCGGATTCGCGGGCATTGGCCGGGAGTAGTCCGAGCAGCGAGTGGGCGAGCAGGCTCTTGCCCGAACCGCTGGCACCAACGACCGCCACCAGTTCGCCTGAGTCGACCGACAGGTCCAAACCCGTGACAACTTCGAGGGATTGGCGGCGCAGCCCACGCGCATACTGCACGAAAGTCACCGACAGGTTCGAGACGTTAAGCAGGCTCATGCGTGCACGCTCCAAGGGTCGGTGAGGGCGCGGATCTGCTGTCCGATGGCGTCAACTGCCTTGACCACCAGCAACAGCGCGAGCCCCGGCAGCAGTGCCAGCCACCATGAGCCTGCCGACAATTCCCGCATGGCGTCGGCGAGAAGTATGCCGATGGCTGGTGCGTGAGGGGGCAGACCAAGGCCGAGAAACGACAGTGCCGCCTCGTGCAAGATCGCGTGCGGAAACAACAAGATGGTGCCGACCATCAGGTGAGGGCCGAGGTGGCGTGACAGGTGGCCAGTGGCGATCGATGTCTCCGAGCGCCCGAGACGACGAGCAACCGTGACGTATTCCGACGCGGTGACTCGACGGGCCTCGGCTCGAAGGACACGGGTCAGGGTCGGCCAGTGGGTCAACGCCACCGCGATGAGCACCCCGCGGATGCCCCGTCCAACGGCGACAGCAATGAGTATCAGCAAGACCAGATGAGGCAGTGACAGAAACAGGTCAACGAGCCAACTGACGGCTGCATCGACCCAGCGTCCAACCACACCTGCGACCGATCCAAGCACCAGGGCGATCGCGGCACTTATGAGAGCCGCCAATGCGCCGATCCCAAGGCTCAGGCGGAGTCCGACCACGGTCCGAGCCAGCATGTCACGTCCGAGGCGGTCGGTTCCGAAGGGGTGTTGCCAACTTGGTGGCTGGCGACGAGCGCTGAGGTCGGTGATGTCAGCAATGGGTGCCAGCACGCTCGCGGCGACCAAGGTCAAAGTGATGGCGATCGCAGCCACGGTCAGCTGAACCAGGGCGGTTCGACGACGATCGGTGTCGAGCGAGGTCGTGATCAGTGTGGTGTCCGCCGTCATGATCCGACCTTGCGGTCAAGCAGTGAGATCCGCGGGTCGATGCGTGTGGCGATGATGTCACCGAGCAGATTCCCGATGTAGACAAACAACGCCGCAAACAGGGCGATACCGAGCAGCAGAGGCAGGTCACCTCGGAGCCCCGCTTCGACCGTTGCGCGTCCCAGCCCCGGATAGTTGAACACCTGTTCTGCCAGGATTGATCCGCCGAGTAGTTCTGACAACGAAGCAAACTGCAGCGTGAAGGCTGGCACTGCCGCATTGCGAAGGACGCGATGACGGATCAGCGGCCAGCCCTTTTCGCCTTGCGCGCGTGCAAAGGTCACGTGATCGCTGGCCAGTACATCGATGACCTGCTCGCGAGTGTGGAGTGCGATCGGGGCGATGCCGATGAGGCTTAGGGTGATGGCGGGAAGCGCAAGATGGGCTAGTCGCTGCCCCAATGTCGCGGTGGCCGGGTCGACGCCGATGGGTGTTGCGCAGCACACCGGCGCCCATCCGAGTTGGACGGCAAACAAGGTGAGCATGAGCAGGCCGACCCAGAACGTCGGTGCTGATGCGAAGGTGTAGGCGAGCCACCTGATCACTTTGTCGGCCAGCCGGTCGCGCCGCATAGCTGCGATGACGCCGAAGGTGAATCCGATGATCCCCGACAACACCCAGGCCGCAGCCAACAGTGTCAACGATGTCCGGAAGCGTGTCGAAATCACCTCGGTGACCGGTGCGTTGAAAATTGACGATGTCCCGAGGTCGCCTTGAGCGACGTTGCCTATCCACCGCGCGAACTTCACCGGCGCAGGGTCGTCAAACCCCCACCTTTCGGCGATCATCGCCCGCTGTTCAGGTCCGACCCTGGCTATCTCGGCGCCCACGTAGGCGTCAACCGGGTCAAGCGGCGATGCTTCCAGCAGCAGAAACGCACCGACGGCTACACCGGCGAGCAGCAGAACGAGCCGTGCGCTGCGTACACCGATAAACCGGGCGACACGACGGTTTAGCACACCCAACGCCAGTCGAGGATGCCAGCGGTCACTGGCCAACCGTGGCCATGGGGTTCGACCTGCGGTTGACCGAGGTCGAGGCATTCGTCGGCGTAATAGGTGTGGTCAAGGTTGATCAGCCATGCCCATGCGGCGAGCGACGGAGCCGAGAACCCATGGCCGTCCTCATCGAGTTGGGCGGCGCGCCACCAGACATTGGCTTCATCCAGACTCGCCGCACCCATCGCCAGGTCGAGGTAGGTGTCGACTTGATCGTCGGCGAAGAATCCTGCGTTGAATGAACCGGTGCCGGCCAATGCGCTGTGATGAAGGTTGTACATCTCGGTCGGGTCATGGCTGCCCCACCCGAAGACGACGGCGTCGGTGTGCCGACGTTCGTCGATGATGTCCCAGCCGACTCCGTCAACGTCAACGACGATGCCTAGTTCGGCGACCATGTCACGGAAGGCGAGCGCCAACGCTTGACGGACAGGATCAGTTCCGGGATACAGCAGGGTGAAGCGCGCTTCTACGCCATCACGAGATCGTGGTTGGCCGGTCCAATCAGCAGCCTCGAGGATCGCCGCAGCACTATCGAGGTCGCCGTCGGCGACGATCGAGGCAGGTTCGAACCACGGAAGGCCGTCCACGGGGCCGTAGGCGGGTGTGCCGAATCCTTCTAGCACCCCCTCGACGAGTGCGCTGCGGTCGACCGCCACGTTGATCGCCTGGCGGATCGCAAGGTCTGAAGTGACGTCGTTGCCGATCGGCTTGCCGTCGTCGGTGACCTCGCCGGTGTCGGGTCGGTAGGGGAACATCACTCCGCGGTTGTCGACCGATGTCACGCGAATGAGCGACATCCCTTCGATTGCGTCGCCAGCCAGGGTCTGGGGCACGCTGGCGAGGTGGACGTCGCCTGATCGCGCGGCGGCAAGGGTCGTGTCGGCATCGGTGAATAACAAGACGATGCGCGCAAACTCGGGTAGATCACCGTGGTAGTCGGCATAGCGGGTGGCGACTACTTGTTGCCCAGTGTCCCAACGTTCGAAGACAAACGGCCCGGAACCGACGGGTCCACGCCCATAATCATCGCCATGTGCGTGTGCTGGCACGATGCCCAAAGTGGCGAGCCGGTGGATGAAGGTGCTACGTGGTCGCTCGAGTTCAAGCTCGACGGTCACCTCATCGACGACGCGAGCTTCGGCGAGGTCGGTGAGATCGATGACGCCGCCACTGGCTGCTGCAGCCGAGAATGTGAAAGCCACGTCGTGCGCCGTCAGCGGCTCGCCGTCGTGGAAACGAACGTCGTCCCTGATGGTCACCGTCCATATCAGGCCGTCATCGGATACCGACACGCCGGTGGCCAGATCGTTGACAAGCTCCAGGTCGCTATCACGGCGCAGCAGTGTCGACTGGAACAGTGGGGAGCCGTACTCGCCCCAGCCCAGCGTGGGGTCGAAGCCGCCATCCGGTTCGGAACCAACGGCCAAGACAAGCGACTCAGGGGCTGCCGTCGGTTCATCCGTCGACGATGTCGTGCAAGCGGTCACCGCTAAAGTGAGAGTGGCGATTGCTGCGATGATGCGAGGTCGGCGCACCGCGCGAACGAACAGGAACAACATCGTGGCATCTCTCCACTTCAAGTACCGGGTTACCGACGTGACGAATCCGAACGATACTGGAGTATCGCACTAGTTGCGACTCAGTTGCAATAAGGGGCGACGGTCGCTGCGGTCTGCTGCCGGTGAACGACCGCTGCGAATGACGGCCAACTCATTCCGTTGTCCGGTGACGTCGATCGGCATCCCCTACAACTTGTCAGCGAAGGGACAAGAATGGATCTGGGTATCAAAGGCAGGGTCGCATTTGTCGCTGCGTCGACAGCTGGCCTTGGTCTCGCCACCGCCAGGCGGTTGTCGGCGGAAGGCGTGAAGGTCGTCGTGGCCGGTCGACGTGGAGACCTCGCCGCATCGATCGCATCGGAACTGCCCGGCGCGATCGGTGTCACGCTTGATGTCACCGATCCTTCGTCGGTGACGGCTGCACTTGACACCACTCGTGATCAGCTTGGTGACATCGACATTCTTGTGCTCAATTCCGGCGGCCCTGCCCCGGGAGGTCCGCTGGATCTCGGAATTGAGGATCAGCAGCGCGCCGCTGAACTGTTGCTCTATCCCCATCAGCGGATGATCGCCGAGGTCATTGAGCACATGCGGTCACAGCGGTGGGGTCGGATCGTTGCGGTCGGATCAACAGCTGTCGTGCAACCGAGCCAGCAACTGGTGTTGTCCTCGACATTCCGGGCTGCGCTGGCGGCCTATCTCAAGGCCCTCGCAGGCACCGTTGCAGCAGACGGCGTCACCGTGAACATGGTCCATCCGGGACGAGTGGCCACCGAACGCCTCGACCAGTTGGATGCGGCGGCGGCTAAGCGTCGAGGAGTCACGGTCGACGAGGTTCGCGCGGAGTCGCTCGCGTCGATTCCTATTGGCCGGGCTGGCGATCCCGACGAATTTGGGGCCGTTGTCACCTTCCTGTGTTCGGTACCCGCGGCATACGTGACCGGAGAACAGATTCGTGTTGACGGTGGCGTCGTCCGTGGGTGGTGACGGGCGCGTCAATCCCGCCCGAATGTCGCTGTTGTTGGCCTTTGGCACCGCCTTCGTCGTCTTTGGGCAGGGTGCGGCCATGCCGGTCTTGCCTGAGTTCACGCTGGGGTTGGGTGCCAGCACGGTAGGGGTGGCATGGGCGGTTGCGCTGTTTCCGGTCGGCCGCCTGCTTGTCAACGTGCCCATTGGGACCTACTACTCGAAATTGCCGCCGCGCGGCGTCTTGCTTGTCGGAGCCCTGACCACGGCGATCGGTGTCATCGGATGTGGGTTTGCGCCAGGGTTCTGGTCCCTGCTCGGTTTCCGCGCGGTCGGAGGAATCGGCTCGGGCATCTACATGACCGCAGCAATCTTGACGGTGTTGGAGGTGGCCCCGGCCGGAGATCGTGGCCGCTACATCGGGACGAACCAGACTGGGCTTGTCTCCAGTCTGACGATCGCACCAGCGGTCGGGGGATTCTTCGGTGAATGGTTCGGCAACCGTGCCTCGTTCATCTTGGTGGGCATCATCTCGCTCGTTGGGGCCCTGTATGTGCTGCTCAAGATCCCTCCCTACCGGACACTCGCTGACCATGCGACCGACGAAGCCGGTGAGCATTCTGACGGCATCGACGCCGATGCAGGCGCCACGCCGAAGATCCTGAACAACCCGGAGACGCCCGAAACAGCGGGTGCCCCGGGCTCCGACGGCTTGGCTCCCAGTGGCCGTGACTCTGGTGGCTCTGATCGTGCTGGTGGCTCTGGCGAGAAAAAGTCGGCCGCAGAGACCTTGCTGCAACCAGAATTCCTCATGGCGTGTGCAGTCGGATTCATGATCTTTGGGACTCGCATCGGGAGTCGAGCCACGCTCTTGCCGCTGATCGGAACCGTCGAGTTCGGAATGTCAGTCGGTGACCTAGGGGTGCTGTTCTCTGCGATGTCGGTGCTGTCCTTGATCGTGCTGCAGGCATCAACAAGAATCACCGACCGCGTCGGCAAGGTGCGGATGATCGTGCCAGCGATGGCCGTCGCAGCTGGCGGCCTGGTGGCACTGGCGTATGCCACCTCCGTTCCGATGCTGTGGATTGGCGGCTTGATCGTGACGGTAGGGCTGTCGGCCGCAGGTCCTGCTCCGGCTGCATGGGCTGCTGACGTGACACCACCTGAGCGTCACGGCGTCGCCATGTCCTGGTTCCGGACGCTCAACGACGTCGGTTCGCTGGTTGGCCCGGTTGCGCTCGCTGCACTGGCAGCCGCAGTCACGTTCGGTGTCGCATTCGTCGCGAACGCGGGGATCATGGTGGTGCTCGCTATCGCGACTTGGCGTTTCCGGGTGGGCAAGCCGCCGATCGGTGTGAAGGCCCCCGCCGCCTAGCGGTGGGCCGCTCGTCGCAGATGCTGGTAGGTCAGTGGCACCAGGGCGTGCTGTGACACAACCACGGTGTGCGCACTGCGCACCACGCATCAGGTATGCTGGCCGGGTTGCACGGTCTCGCTGCCGTGCGGGACACGCTCCCTGTCGCCACTCTGGCGAATCCTCTGAATCTTCACTCCGGTGATATTCGCGCGCGTGTTCGATTGACGTGCGTCTCGAGGAACACCTCGAGGATTCAACGATGCTGCCTTTCGGTGGCCAACGGAGTACTTGCGTGACCAGCACATTTTCAGACCTCGGCGTGCCCGAGGACCTCGTTCGTGTCCTGCACACCAATGGCGTGACCACACCATTTCCAATTCAGTCGGCGACATTGCGTGACGTCATCGCCGGACGCGACGTGTGTGGTCGTGCCCCCACGGGGTCCGGCAAAACGCTGGCGTTCGCTATCCCTGCGATCATCCGAAGCGAGAAGGCTCAACCCAAGCGTCCGCGGGCGCTCGTGTTGGTGCCGACGCGCGAGTTGGCTGCCCAGGTTCGTGACACGATCGCACCGTTGGCACGCGTGCGGTCACGTCGCGTCGCCACCGTGTATGGCGGCACCAACATTCGCACCGACCAGAAGCATCTGCGCCAAGGTGTCGACATCCTTGTCGCGACTCCCGGTCGCCTCGCTGACTTGATCCAGCGTCGTGATTGCAACCTCGGAGACGTTGGTCTAGTCATCATTGACGAGGCTGACCGGATGGCCGACATGGGCTTCCTCCCGGAAGTTCGGCGCCTGCTGGATGCGACCTCTCCTCGCCGTCAGACGCTGTTGTTCTCAGCGACCTTGGACGGCGACGTCGACACACTGATCCGTCACTACCAAACCGATCCTGTCCGTCACGCTGTTGCCGAGGAACCTGAAGCTGAAGGTGACGTCCGGCACATGTTCTGGCCTGCGGATCGCGATCAGCGTCGGTCTTTGACCGGCGACATCGTGCGTCGCATCGGCCCGGCGATCGTGTTTACGCGCACCAAGCATGGTGCGGATCGTCTTGCTCGCCAGTTGGCGACTGACGGTGTGACCACTGCGGCAATCCATGGCAATCGAACGCAAGGGCAGCGTGAACGCGCCTTGGCGCAGTTCCGAGATGGCAAAGTGGCGGCGCTGGTCGCAACAGACGTCGCTGCCCGCGGCATCCACATCGATGACGTCGGTGTCGTTGTGCACTTCGATCTGCCAGGTAGCGACAAGGACTACATCCATCGGTCCGGACGTACCGGGCGGGCTGGTGCAACCGGTCTTGTGGTCACGCTGGTTGACGATAGCCAGCACAAGGACCGTGCTGACATCCAGAAGTCGGTTGGCCTACCCATCGGTATGAACGCGATTGATCTCGAAGATTTCGACGGATCGTTCATGGCCGATGCTCCGACTCGCCGCAGCGGTGGACCCAACCGAAGCGGGCCCAACCGAGGCGGCGGACGCCCTCGCCAGCCTGGTGGCGGCCGCTCACGCAATAGCGCTCAGGCCGGTAGTGGCGGGGGCAAGAATCGTTCGGGTGGCGGCGGCAAGGCAACCGGCTCTGGGGCCAACGGTGGCCGTTACGCTAAGTCCGGAACCTCACAATCTGCCACCGCCGGAGCTTCGGGCGGTCGTCACAAAGGCCAGCAGGATGGCGTGAGGGCTGCCGATGGCGGCCGAGGTCGCCCAGGTGCAACCGACGGGCGCAAGAACACTGAAGGTGGCCGCACTGGTGGCCCATCGCGGGCCCGCACGTCATCTTCCGGGCGCAATGGTGGCCGTGGTCGTCCTGGATCGACCTCCGGCGGTCGTCCTGGATCGACGTCCCGTGGTAGCAGCAACGGGAGCGCCCGACGTGGCCGGTAAGCCATACTGACGTGTTCGTCAGCCTGTCGGAGGCATCAATCATCCTGTCAGAGGGCGGAACACATGCAACAGCGACCCTCGTTCGTGCGGGCCCCCCACGTTGAGGGAGATTGGGCCAACGTGGCCGGTCTCTGGGTGCGCTACCGGGTGACCGGACCGCATGACGCTCCGGCGGTCATGCTGCTGCATCACTTCCATGGGAATGTCGATACGTGGCGCCATGTGCATGCGCTGCTGACCGAGTTCCGCGTTATCTCGTTCGACCGCCCCGGCTTTGGGTACACCGAGCGGCCGGGGCGGTCGGCGTGGCGTGACGGCAACCCGTATACCCGCCGCATGGCGGTGGACATCGCGGTAGGCCTGCTGGGGCAGCTTGATATCGCCTCGGCAACGATGATCGGTTCGTCAGCCGGCGGGACGACGGCACTCGAGGCCTTTGCTCGCCACCCGTCGCGCGTTGACGGTCTCGGCCTGATCAGTCCGGCGATAACCGGTGATGCGGGCGTCCCAGCCCCGGTGCGGCCAGTGCTGAGGTCTGCGCCTCTGCGCCTCGTGGGGACCGCGGTTGCCGACCGGGCCGCCAGGAGCGTGGCTCACGCTCGCGTGGGACGATCGTGGCACGATCCTTCTCGTGTTACCGACGAGGACGTGGCGGTCTACAAGCGCCCGATGGGCGAAGACAGGTGGGCGTCGGCAACCTTCGAGGTGATGGTTGCCGAACGGCCACCCGATCTGAGGCGGCTGCTGCGCACGATCGAGATTCCCGCGCTTGTGATCGGTGGAGTGTCGGATCCTTTGGTGTCGCCACACTGGAATGCGCGCACCGCCAGGGCGATTCCGTCGGCCAAGATCGCGCTGTTGGACGACGTCGGCCATACGCCGCATGAGGAGCGTCCAGACTTGCTGTGCGAAACTCTGCAACCGTGGCTCCACGCCATCACATGATCGCCGCCGATCGTTCGTGAAGGGATGGAGATGGTGAGGTCATGACACCCCGGCCTGTGTTCGCCCGCATGTTTGCCGGGTTTGTTCCGTTGCTCGACCGCGCTGGGCTAGCTCGACATCGGCGCTCGTTGCTGGCTGGGCTTGCTGGGGATGTGCTGGAGATCGGCGCGGGGACGGGTGCGAGCTTCGCCCATTACCCACCGACAGTGCGACGTGTGTACGCCGTCGAACCCGAGCCTCACCTTCGGCGGCGAGCCGACAAGTGTGCGAAGGACATACGACAGCAGGGCGGCCCATCCATTGAAGTGCTTGCCGACGAGGCCGAGGCCGTGTCGCTGAGTCCCGACAGTGTCGATGCGGCTGTATCGATGCTCGTGCTGTGTTCAGTGCGTGATCTCGAGGGCGCCGTCGCCGAGTTGTTTCGGGTCGTGCGGCCCGGCGGTGAGGTGCGGTTGTTTGAACACGTGCGTGCATCGTCCCGCGTGCTACGGCGCGTGCAGGCAGGATTTGATGCAACAATCTGGCCGCGGCTGGCCGGGGGGTGTCACACATCGCGCGATCCCGTCAAGGCGCTCATGACGGCAGGGTTTGTCATTGAAGGTTGCGACGAACGGCGTTTCCCGGATATAGCGTTGAGCTTGCCGACGACGCCCCACGTTGTCGTGCTCGCGCGCAAACCGCTCGAGCCCACGATGAGAGAGCCAACCGTCAGCGACGATGCACACGTACGGTCGGCCGGCCCGATCGAACATCCCGGCAAGGACGAACGCTCGTGACGATCGAGATCGCGCTGGTGCTGTCGATCGTTGCTGCAGCGTTGGTGCTGTTTGCCACGCAACGGCTACGTCTGGATGTCAGTGCGCTGCTGCTCCTCGTCGTTGTGATCGCAATCCCGCAGGTATTCCACAGCGACTGGCTGGTTGATCGCGGCGTGGATCTCGCCGCAGCTTTCCCGACGATTGCTGAAGGGCTGTCGGGGCTGTCGAACCCGGCGACGATCACTGTGCTGGCGATGTTCATTCTGTCGGCCGGTGTCCAACGAACAGGGCTGGTGCACCTGCTGGGACGCAAGCTGTTCACGTTCGTGAAAGACTCGGAACGTCGCCAGTTGATCGTCATTGCCCTGGTGGTCGGACCCGTGTCGGGATTCGTGAACAACACGGCGGCGGTCGCGGTTGCCATCCCGATGGTGCTGGACATGGCGAAGCGTTCTGGCACCAAAGCGTCTCGGCTGCTCCTGCCGCTGAGCTTCTTCGGGATGATGGGCGGGACGCTGACGGTGGTGGGAACATCAACCAACATCTTGGCGTCGTCGCTGCTGGCAGATGTCGAGGAATTTGGCCGTTCGATCGGCATGTTCGAGTTCACCCGCGTTGGATTGGTGGTCTTGATCGTTGGGTTCATCTACTTTCTGACCGTTGGTCCCTTCCTCCTTCCGCATCGCGATGCTCAAAGGCTCGATGATGGTGACGATGCGTTGTTCATCGTCGAGGCCTCAATTCCGTCGTCGAGCCAGCTGGTAGGCGCAACGTTGACAGACAAAGACTTCGCGTCCGGCGCCGACGTTGAAGTGCTGCGATTGATCCGGGGAGGACGGTCGTATGTCGCCAAAGCTGCAGATGTGGAGGTGGCTGCCGACGACGTGCTGCAGGTCCGCGCCAATTTGCGGGCAACGATGGATCTGATCGCTCGTGACGATGTCACGGTGCTCAGCGAGTTCGCAGACGTACACCGTGTACGTGGTGACGGCCGCCTTGTGCGTGTGTTGCTTCGCAACCGCCGACGATTCGCGAGCCAGCCGGCCCGCTCGGTTGATTTCTGGGCGCGCTACCACGCACGACCCATCGGCATCGAGCGCGACGAGGTGTCCGCGCCGCGCTTGGCGGATGAGCCGCTGAATGTCGGCGAGGTCGTGCTCATGGAGGTGTCGGCGACCTCGCTTGCACGCTTGCAGCGCCACCCCGACCTTGTCGTGCTCGAAGAGCAGGTTGACGACTTCGACCGACGGCGGATGGTCATTGCGGCGGGGATCGTCGCCGGGGTTGTCGCTAGTGCCGCGCTGACGCCTCTTCCCATTGTGGTCACGGCGCTGATCGGTGTGGTCGCGATGGTCGTCACTGGGTGTGTGCGTGAGGAAGATCTCTACACGGGCGTGTCGTGGGACGTGATCTTCCTCCTTGCCGGTGTGATCCCTCTGGGCATCGCGATGGCAAAGAGTGGTGCGGCCGACTGGGTCGCGAGCCTGTTGGTTGCGGCTGCGGGCGACTGGCATCCGCTGGTTGTGCTGCTCGTGCTCTATGTGGTGACAACCGTGCTCACTGAGTTGGTCAGCAACAACGCTTCGGTCGTGATCCTGGTGCCGGTGGCCGTTTCGCTGGCCATGGGGCTAGGGATCGAGGTGTTTGCCGCGGTGCTTGTCGTCATGTTTGCGGCGTCGACGAGCTTCTTGTCGCCAGTCGGTTATCAGACCAACACGATGGTGTTCGGGACCGGTGTCTATCGATTCTCGGACTTTGCCAAAGTCGGGGCACCGCTCAATGTGTTGCTGGCCGGAACGACGTGTCTCACGATCTGGCTGTGGTTGATCGCTTGATCTTCGAGCGAGCGAACACGCTCGAACGGGATGCCGCTGGAAGATCGACGAAGAGGTGTGCGCCGCGATCGCCGCCTTCAGCCCATGCACGGCCGCCTTGCATCCGAGCGAATTCGGCCACCAGCGCCAGCCCGATGCCCGTGCCCGGTTGCGGATGGTCTTCGTCTACACGATGGAACGGTTCGAAAACCCGCGCCAATTCGGCCTGCGGGATGCCGGGCCCCTGGTCATGCACTTCGAGCAGAATGCGATCACCCGCGAACTTCCGCAACTTGACCAGTATCTCGCCATCCGGCGCATACTTGAGCGCGTTGCCCACAAGGTTGACGACGATACGTTCGATCTGGACGTGGTCGCCGAGCGCGATGAGTTTCGATGGCGCATCCACCCGGACTCGTGACGGGTCGGGCATCGTTGCCACAGCACTACGTGTGACGTCGGCGATGTCGATGCGTTGTCGCGACGCTCCTGGTGCCGCGCGAGTCAGTCGATCGATGTCGAGGAGATCTCCAAGGAGTTTGGCGAGGCGTCCGGACTGGTCGACAAGGGCGTCTTCCAGTTCGGCCCGGGCGTCATCATTGAGTTTGCCTCGCAACCGTTGGAGGGTGCCAGCCGCGCCTTCGACGATCGACAACGGGGTACGAAGTTCGTGGGACACAGCGCTCAGGAACGCATTCTTCATGCGGTCGAGTTCGCGAAGCCGGTCTGCGGCATCACGTTCGGCGTCGATAAGTCGCTGCTGCGCTATATCGCGCCGGACGCGGTCTCCAACGTCCGCGAGGAACACCGTCAAGCCCTGATCGGACGGGAAGATGTGTTCCTCAACCCAGGTGCTCCGTGGTTCACAGAAATACGCATCGACGTGCGTGGCAACATTCTCCGTCATCGCGGTGCGGTAGGCGCGCTCGACCTCCGAGCCCACGTTGCTTGGGAGCGCTGTCCACACGTCGGTACCGATGAGCCGATGTCTGTGTGTGTCGAACAGCACTTCGGCACGCCGGTTCAAATAGGTGAACTGCCATGACCGATCAATGGTGAACACGGCGTCGGAGATAGCTTCGAGCGTCGTTGCCAACTGTTCGGTCAACCGACGCGTGACCGCTGCCGCCAGCTTTGATTCGGTGACATCCTGCATCGCACCCACGATGCGACGCCGGTCAAGATCGCGCTCACCGACGATTCTCACGGTCATGACGCGTCCGTCGAAGTTGACGATGTCGGCTTCGAGGTCGAACGGAGTGCCCTCACGGCGGCAGGCATCAAGTGCGGCGAGGATCCTTTCCTGGTCTGCGGGCGAGTGGCGCGACAGGACTTCGTGGCGGACGAGCTCGCGGTCTTGTGGAAAGGCGAGCATCGTGCGCAGCTCCGGTGACCAGCGCGCGACATCGTCGTCGAGATCGATCGACCAGCCACCGATCCGTGCGATCGAACCAGCGATCCGTTGTAGTGCATGGCCGTGCTGAAGCTCAAGCTCTGCTTCCTTCTGTTCGGTGATGTCGACGACTTGTCCAACCAGCCGTTGTGGTTTTCCATCCGGGCCTTTGAGCGCGACGACCGTCAGCCTGCCCCACACGACTTCACCGTCAGGTCGGACATATCGCTTGTCGAGGGGTTCGTCTGCCGGCTCCCCTTGTATCGCGCGGCGTCCATATGCCAGGTCGGCATCGGCATCGTCGGGGTGGGTCACATCGAGCGTCGTCATCGTGAGCAGCGCCGCCTGATCACGTCCCAGCAGACGACACAATGCGGGATTGACGGCCAGAAGCCGGCCTTCGAGGTCGACGAGCGCCATACCAGATGGTGCGTGCTGCATGGCGGCATCGAACATTGCTTCCGCGCGATCGAGGTTCCCTTGGAGGGCGGCAACACGCTTGGTCAGGTCGCGGTCTGCCGTCACGTGCGTGGCTCGCAGCAGAAGGCGATGCAGCCGTTGTCGCCCAGCGGACGGTGCGGCAGGGGCAGTTGGCGCGCGTTCGGCGACAAGGTTGGGTCGTAGCGTGTTGGTGCGCCGCGTCGGTGTGCGATCGACCGCGGAGGAGTTGTCATCATGATGGTCAGTCCCGGCTACCGGTGGCGCGTCGGCTGCGCGACATCAATGCTCGATAGACCGGTGGAAGGGTATGGCGAAATGCGACGATTGGCCGGTACCAACCAGGAACGGTCGCCTCGGTGGTTCCGGTGATCAGTGCCTTGTGGATAGCCCGCGCAACATCTTCTGGTGATCCGACAAGCCTTGCCAAGCGGGTCCGCATGATCTGTGCCTGCGGGAATCCTTCGGTTGCGATGAAGCCTGGATTGAGCTGGCACACCGTGATACCACGTGACGCCCACGAAAACGCTGTGGCTTCGCTGAACCCGACCATCGCGAACTTGCTGGCTGCGTAGGCAGCAGGGCCGATACCGAGTTTGCCGGCAACCGAGGCGACGTTGACCACCCTGCTTGGCGCACTGGCTTCGAGCAGATCGGCGAAAGCGGCCATGCATCGGATGGTGCCGAACAGGTTGACGTCAAGCGTGCGCAGGGCGTCGTCAAGATCGGCGCGGCGTTGAAAACTGCCGCCGGGGATGCCCGCGTTGTTGATCAGCGCGTGGCAGGCGCCAAACCGGGCAGCGACGTCTTCGGCCAGGCGATCGACGCTGGCGGAGTCGGTGACGTCGACTGGCATCGGAACGATCGTCGCGTGCCGACTTGCGAGCGCCGCGAGGCGGTCGCCACGACGTGCTGCGGCGACAACCTGCATGCCTGCGCGCGCGAGGCGCTCTGCTGTCGCTTCGCCGATCCCACTGGATGCTCCAGTGACGACAGCGACACGGCCATTGAGTGACCAACGGGCCATGATCGATGGCTCCTCGTTGGGATGGTGGAATGGGCCAGGGCTTGAGTTCCCGACGAGCCCGAACAGGGACGGTAGCGTGCGTTCACTTCCTTGAGATTGGGCCCATGTTCACCACACCGCGCCGGCTCCTGCTGATGGCAGCAGCTGTCGTCCTCGTTGCCTTGGTTGGCGCCGTGAGCCTGTGGTGGTTCGGGGGTCCAGAGCCAGCCGCCGTCGACGCTGATCGAGCTGTCAGCGAAGATGCCTCTGCGCGCGAGATGGCCGACGAAGAACCTGATGACGCACCTCTGTCCGAGCCACCGATCGAGCCTGATCAACTCACCGGGACCTGGATCGTTGATACGTCACGGGAGTTCGACTTGGTGGCTGGCCGAGGCACGTTCGTCGGCTACAGGGTTGACGAAGATTTGGTGGGTGTTGGAGCCACCACGGCTGTCGGTCGCACTCCCGAGGTCGTCGGGAGCGTGACGCTCGACCGAACTCGATTGACGCAGGTGATGATCGAAGCCGATCTGACCGCGCTGGTCAGCGACGATCGTCGCCGTGATGGGCGTATCCGCGACATGCTCGGTGCCGATGCGACGGCGTCCTTCTCCCTTGACGACACCATCGACCTCGGGGAGGTTCCCAGAGTTGGCGAAGTCATCGAGTTGCAGGTCGCCGGGCACCTGACGATCGGTGACGTCACCCGCACGGTCGCTGTTGCCATCGAAGCGGGCTTGACCGAGACTGGCATGGTCGTGGCCGGATCAACCCGAATCCTGCTTGCAGATTTCGATGTGTCGGTTCCGTCGGCGGGCATCGTGCTGTCGGCCAGTGATGAGGCTGTCATTGAGTGGCAACTGTATTTGCGGCGGGAGTAGTGCAGATGGCAATTCTGGTAGATACAGCAGTGTGGACTTGGCGGGGCAGGAAGTGGGCCCATCTCGTCAGCGATAGTTCGTTTGACGAGTTGCACCAGTTTGCCGACAAACTGGGACTAGAGCGCAGATGGTTCCAAGGGGATCACTATGACGTACCAGCCGATCTGCGCGTCCGAGCGATGGCGCTTGGTGCCGAGCCGGTCACATCCGCCGAGATCGTGCGTAGCCTGCGAGCATCTGGGCTGCGGAGTCGTGCACGGTTAAGCGAGTGGAGCCCGGCGCTCGCTGGTCCAAGCGACGGGTAATGTGCGTGCGTTCGCTTCCTGTGGAGGATCTGGCCCCATGACAGCATCGTCTCGTAGCACTGCGGACGGTGGGCTGGATGAGTCCGAACTTGACGTCCAGGTGGCGGACGCTGCTCTTGCTGGATCCGAAGGGCAAGGGTCGGCCGTCGTCGCAGAGGCGGTTGACGCGACGTTGAAGGAAATGCCAGTTGCCACTGCGCCATTCGGGACAGTCCCGGCGCCTTTCATGGTGGTTGCGGAGACGATCAACGAGGCTTTCGGCACCTGGCAGGTGCAGCCCACGGGCCCGTTGACGCTGCATCCGTTCGCGCATGCCTTGCACTATGGCAGTGCGTGTTTCGAAGGTCTCAAAGCCCACAGAGGAGCTGACGGGGTCGTCAGGATTTTCCGCAACGATTGGCATTCCAAGCGTCTGTCTGCGTCCGCGCGTCGCCTGCATCTACCAGACCCAGGTGAAGCGTTCATCGCATCGATGATCACCGATGCTGTGCGGGCGAACCTGGACGCTGTTCCCCCGGCCCCTGGTGCGCTGTACATCCGGCCTGTGCTCATGGGCACGGAACCCAATATTGGTGCGGCGGCGACTCCATCCCAAGACGCGCTGTTGTATGTCGTGGCGAGCCCCGTCGGCGACTACTTCGCTGGTGGACTCCGGCCTTTGACCTTGCACATTGAAACGTCGACTCCGCGCACCACGCCCCAATTTGGACACGTCAAGACCGGCGCGAATTATGCGATGGCGCTGGGTGTGACCCTCGAGGCCAGCCGACAGCACGGTGCCGATCAGGTGTTGTTCGCTCCGCAAGGGGACGTCCAGGAAACGGGTGCAGCCAACTTCTTCCTCATCGATGATGACCGCGTGGTTACGCGCGCGCTGGACAGTGCGGTGTTGCACGGTGCCACCCGTGACGCAGTGCTGCGGCTCGCCTCCGGGCTTGGATATCACGTGGAGGAGAGGTCGGTTCAGGTCGACGAACTCGTCGCATGGGCATCTCATGGCGAGGCTGCCCTCGCCGGGACCGCAGCGGTGTTGTCTGGTGTCGGCACCTTCGTGCTCGACGGACGGCACATCACGGTCGGCAGCGGTGATGTGGGAGCGAACACATTGCGGCTGCGCCAGGCTCTTGTGGACATTCAGCAGGCGCGTGCCGAGGACACCCATCACTGGACAACCGTGGTGGCGTGACCGGTATGGCGGGTTGCTGCGCACCGAGCCACGTTCAAGGGCCCCAATCCAGCGGATTTGGTGGCGGTGCGGGTGATGGCGGCTTTGAGCGGGTCGTGCCCAGCGAATCCGCTGCGGCGAAGATGGTGATGATCCCTGGCGGACAGTTTGCGATGGGCAATGCCGATGATCGAGCGATCGCTGGGGACGGAGAAGGCCCGGTTCGCGATGTCGATGTGCGCTCATTTCTCATCGATCGCCGTTGCGTCACCAATGCTCAGTTCGCCACGTTCGTACGCGCTACAGGGTTTGTCACCGACGCTGAGCGGTTCGGGTGGTCGTTCGTCTTCGCTGGGCTTGTTGCACAGACGGCCCGCGACCACGTCATCGACGCTCAGGTAGAAGGCGCTCCGTGGTGGCGCGGTGTCCAAGGGACGTGCTGGTCGGCGCCCGAAGGCCCTGGGTCGACGGTGACTGATCGGTGGCGTCATCCGGTGGTCCATGTCTCCTGGACTGACGCCCGCGCGTTCGCCCAGTGGGCTGGAAAGCGGCTTCCCACCGAAGCCGAATGGGAGAAAGCGGCACGTGGTGGTCTCGACCGGGCTCGCTATCCGTGGGGCGACGACTTGACACCTGACGGGCGTCACCATGCCAACATCTGGCAGGGATCATTCCCCGAGAACAACTCTGCCGCAGACGGGTACGTCGCCACCGCGCCGGTTGACGCGTTCCATGCGAATGGCTATGGGCTCTATCAAGTTTCCGGCAATGTCTGGGAGTGGTGTTGGGACCGCTGGAGTACGGATTGGC
Source organism: Nitriliruptoraceae bacterium (assembly GCA_040904825.1). Classification (GTDB taxonomy): domain Bacteria; phylum Actinomycetota; class Nitriliruptoria; order Nitriliruptorales; family Nitriliruptoraceae; genus JBBDSU01. The sequence goes on from JBBDSU010000056.1 coordinate 47,123, forward strand.
ATGTGCCGGAGACCCCGGCAACTCGCACAGACCCGATTGGGCCCGCGTCAGGTGACTGGCGGGTGGTGCGAGGAGGGTCCTACATGTGCCACGTGTCGTACTGCGAGCGCTATCGGGTGGCGGCTCGTACGCGCAATACTCCCGACTCAACGACCGGACATATGGGTTTCCGTTTGGCTGCGGACGTGCCGCAGTAGTCTGCGTTGGTCTGTCGGGCGGCGGCAGGCACCAAGGGCTGACCAGGGGAGTGGCGATGTCGACGATCCGGGTCAGGTTCCACGAGCTCGATCCGTACGGTCACCTCAATCATGCGGTCTATCTGCACTATTTCGAACAGGCCCGAGTCGAAATGTTGGACAGCATCGGTTTTGGCCTGCCTCGGCTCGCGGAACTCGGTTTCCACCTGGTCGTTGTCGAAGTCACGGTCAAGTTCATGACCCCGGCAACTGCGGGCGACGAAGTGGCCATTGTCAGCAACGTCGTCGACGTCAGGCCGGCATCGTCGCGCTGGTCGCAGCAGATGTGGAGGGGCGACACTTTGCTTGCGACCAACGATGTCCGGGCGGCGATCACTGATCTATCCGGGCGGCCCACGCGCGCCCCGAAGGCTCTGGCTGAGGCGATGACGGCGATCTGAGCACACGCAAATCAATCACCTCGCCATCGATAGCCTCAGGCATCCCGCGGCGTCGTGTCGAGCAGGTGCATGAGAACATGGCTGTACTCGATGTCGTGCCACTGCCCACGAGCGAGATCAAGGATCGCAGCGAGGCGATCTTCTCCGCCTGAGCATCGCGCTGGACGGGCCTTGCAACAGGTTCGTGCGAGCACGCGCCCAATTTTTTGTCTGATGCCGCGCCCAGTTATTTGACTCAACGAATCTTGAGCTATTATTGGCGGCTGGTGATGCAGGCCGCAACGTTGTATCCCCCGTGCTCGTGCCGCTGGTCATATCGGCGCCACCCGCAGGGGCGGTCGTTGCAGCAACGAGCCAGGGAACGTCCGGAACCGCCGGAATTTCCTTGCAGACCGTGAGGAGTGCCAGTGGACGGTGGCAGTCACGACTCTCGTGTCCACAGGGCACGTGTTCACCGTGCACTGGGTGATGTCCAGCGGTTGGCGATCGTCGATGAGTTGTGGCTCAGCGATCGCACCCCGTCCGAGTTGGCACAACTGGTGGGGCTCAGCTCGAATCACCTCGCGTTCCACCTTAAGGTGCTGGCCGAGGCCGGAGTAGTGGTGCGTACCCCGTCAGCAGGTGATGCGCGGCGGCGCTACGTCAAGTTGACGGGTGCCTTCGATGCGTCGGCGTCACCTCGCAGCATCGTCGCAGGTTCGCCGCTGTTCATTTGCACCCGCAATTCGGCGAGATCACGGTTGGCAGCGGCGATGTGGGAATCGCGGACCGGATTGCCGGCTCGTTCGGCAGGCCATCGCCCTGCCGGGCAGGTTCATCCGCAGGCCGTCACAATTGCCCGGCGCCGCGGTCTGGATCTTGGCAGTGGCCGCCCTTGCGGGTATGGCGCGATCAAGGGCCCACCACCGGATCTGATCGTCTCCGTGTGCGACCTGGCCAACGAGTCTGACGCCCCGTTCGAAGCTCCACGGGTGCACTGGTCCATACCCGATCCTGTCGCCGACCCGGCGCGGTTCTCCGATGTCGTTGACGAGTTGGATCGTCGGATCGATCGGCTAGCCATGTCCGCGGGACACTTGACGGCGCCCCGATCTGAACCTGCTGATGGGGCCCGATCATGACGGCACCACACGATGTAGCGGCAGTGGTTGAAATCGATGAGCGCGCGAGCGTGACGAGGGGAGTCTCAGCTGAAGTTGGGGACAT
>JBBDSU010000056.1:49065-81992 GCA_040904825.1 Nitriliruptoraceae bacterium
CTGGAGCGGCGGTCGGACTCGCCTTGGCTGTGTGGTGGTATCGAACCGACAAGCCCGAAGGAAACTCGTGAGAAAGGGATCGCACATGACGGCCGACGACGACCGCAAGCCCGGCAATGACCGCGAGCGGCCGACGGTGATGTTTCTCTGCGTTCACAACGCAGGGCGCTCACAGATGGCTGCCGGCCTGTTGTCAACGTTCGGCGGCGATCGGATCAATGTCGTATCGGCCGGTTCAGAACCCGCAGATCAACTCAATCCTCAGGCTGTCGCCGCAATGGCCGAGATCGGCATCGATATTTCTGGAAACCAGCCCCAAGTATGGACGCGCGATCACCTTGATGAGGCTGATGTCGTTGTCACGATGGGCTGCGGAGACGCGTGCCCAGTGCTGCCCGGAAAGCGTTACGTCGATTGGCCGTTAGACGATCCCGCTGGTCAGCCGCTTGACGAAGTTCGGCGTATTCGCGAGGAGATCGCCGGTCGTGTGCTCAGTCTGATGGACGAGCTCGGCGTTGCGCAAGGCGAGCGTGACGCTTCTGCGCGGTAGTGCTCGGTGCAGCAAGGTTGTGCGCTGTGCTTGCGTCAGCGCAGCTGTGACGAGGAGTCCGACCGGCACATTGCCGTCTGCACCGTGCACCCCGTCCGCCGGGCGGGCGTTCAGCGACGTCCGGTGAACGTCTCTAGCGCCCATGACACGAGTGTGACAATGAGCGCAGCACCAACGGTCCATCCGAAGCTTTCACTGGTCAGTCCGAGGCTGAGTGCATCAGAAATCAGCAGTACCAGCCACAGGCTGACGGCGTTGATGACGATCAGGAACAATCCGAGGGTCACCATGATCAGCGGCAAGGACAGCACCGTCAGTATCGGTTTGATGGTGACGTTGATGATGCCCATGACCGCACCGATGCCCAAGAAGGCGAGCACCGAACCATCGAAGTTGAAGCCGTCGAGCAACGTGACTGCCACCCACAGGGCTGCAGCGTTCATGATGATGCGAACAATGGCAGCCATGTGATCCTCCGTAGCGGTGGTAGGACGCCATCAACATAGCGGCCGGGTTGGCCGACACCGTGGCTTACCCGGTCGGGTCAAGCCTGGCGGGCTGTGACCGCAGTCACGACATGGGGTGCTGTGCGCAAACAGATCTCAACGACGTGGTCGAATGCGTCGTCGCTGCCGCCGTATGGGTCGGGCACATCCAGTACATCCGCCTCGGGATCGAAGGTCCGGAACAGCTCGATGCGCGTGTCGAGACCGTGGTCGTCGGCGATGCGTCGAAGATCAGCGAGGTTGGTTGCATCCATCGCCACAACCAAGTCCGCTGCCCTGAGCATGGCGACGTCAACTTGCTCTGCGGTGCCCTCGATCGTCAAGCCGCGTTGAGCTGCCGCGTGGACCATCTTCGGATTCGGCGGATGACCCAGGTGCCAGTCGCCGGTGCCAGCAGAACGAACGTCGAGGTCCACACCAGCGGCTGCCGCAGCATCTCGGATGGCAGCTTCGGCGGTGGGTGATCGGCAGATGTTGCCGAGGCAGACGGTGAGGACGACTGGTCGAGTCACGGTGTGACCTCCCCAAAGACGGTGCCAGTCCGGTGTGCAGAGAACAGTAGGGCGGCTTCATCAGCGACGGGGTCCAGGACGTAGGCGCCCTGGCCGGTGATGCGAGGGGTGACCGGGACCGTGGCGCCGATGATCCCGTCTGATGCAACGGAACGGAGTGCCCAGGCGATGCGTAGCATCGTGATGGGGCCGAGTTCGGTATCGGCGGTCGCAGCCGATGCTACCTCTGCTGCGACGCTGACCGTCTGGATGGGACGAGCCGGGGATGCTGTCGCAATCATTTGTTGCGCCAGTGCTTGGAAGAATTGCTGTTGGCGCACGATCCGTTGGAAGTCGTCATCGATCTTGCGGACCCGCACGTAACCGAGCGCGTCGGTGCCGTCGAGACGTTGGCAGCCTGCTGGCAGATCGATCCCTGCGTCCCGATCATTGATGGGTTCTTCGAGGCACATGGACACGCCACCGAGTGAGTCGACAACGTCACGGAACCCACCGAAGGTCACCTCGAGATAGTGATGGATGGGAATGCCTGAGAGCCTGTTCACCGTTCGCACCAGGCAGCCCGGACCATCAGCCATCGCGATCGCACTGTTGATCCGCCCCGACGACCCGTCGCACCGCTCCACCCAAAGATCGCGAGGAAACGCCAGCAATGCAACGCGCTGACCATCGATCGACATGACAAAGATCGTGTCAGCGCGTTCGCCCTCGGCATGCCCGGTTGACAGCTCTCGGCGCTCTTCGGCGGTCAAGTCTTCTCGACTGTCGCTTCCGACGACGAGCACATGCAGGGGCTGGGAGGATGCGGACAGTCCGTTGACCTCTGTGCGCGGCATCTGTTGGGCGATCCACACTGCCGCCGTCACCGCTGCAACGGCGGCGATGGCGACGAGGGCGAGCGGCACGATGATCCACCACCGCCGGCGTCGGGCGCGGCCCTCAACGACCGGCCCGGCCAATCGTGTGGTTGCCATTAGTGCGACACAAGGGTGTCAGGAAGGTGAGAAACGTCGCTGAATCGCAACAAACTGAAAATGTGACCAGAAGCGATGGGCCGTGTTCGCAGCAGGGTTATTGATGCGTGACCTGAATCGAACCGCTCCCACTCCCAGGGTTCTGGGTCAAGCCCCAACAGGTGACCCAGGACCACAGAGTTCGTGCCGGCGTGGGCGATGAACAACAGCCGGGGAGCATCGCCGGGGACTTGCCACAGCCCCTGGTCGTTTTGCTCGACGCCGAGTTCGGCGAGTTCGGCATTGACACCGATGGTCACGCGCGCGTGAAAGTCGTGGAATGTCTCGCCACCGGGCATCCCTTCCCACCATTCATTGCGTGTACGCAGGCGCGAGGCAACCAGCGTGCGGTTGACTTCATCGGAGGGACTGCCTTGCCATGAACCCGGCATGTGAATTTCATGCAGCCATTCACGATCATCGGTGCGGACGCTGTTGAGCGTTGCACGGACTGGGACCGCCGTCTCTTGCGCGCGCTGCGCGGTCGACACCACAATCCGATCGAAGGACTCATTGCGGAAGCGGTGCGCAACCAACTCGGCTTGCCGCTGTCCGGTTTTGGTCAAGCCCGGGTCAACCTGTGCGATTGAGTCAACGCTCCATGACGGTTGTGCGTGTCGGACCAGGAGCAGTTCCAAAGTCGCGCCGATCAGGCGCTGGGGCGGGCGGCGCCCTCGGCGAGTCCGGCGACAGTCGGTAGCACCGTTTGCCCCGGAGTCAGGCAGCAGTCGACGGGGCAGACATCGTGGTTGGGGCCACGGACACCTTCCGCACGTGGTTGGGCTTGACCCATGCGCTCGAGCACGAGTTCGGTGATCATGGTGACGAACCGATCGTCGATGCCTGCGGTGCCTGCGCGCGCGAATGCGATACCGAGGTCGTCGGCGGTTTCTTGAGCCTCCACATCAAGGTCGTGGATGACTTCCATGTGATCGCTGATGAAACCGATCGGGACAATGACTACCGCGTCGGTTCCTGAGGCGGCCAGGTCTGCGAGGTGATCGTTGACATCCGGTTCGGTCCAAGGAATGAAGGGCGGGCCCGACCGCGAGCAGTAGACGAGGTCCCAGCGACGGCCCGGATAGTCACGCATGACGAGCCGGCACGCCTCGAGGTGCTGTACTTCATAGTCGCAGTGGCGGGCCATGGTCAGCGGGATCGAATGAGTGACAAAGGCGATCGCAGCGGCGTCACGCCGGTCGGCGGGCAATTCTGCGAGCGCATTATTGATGAAGTCGGCTTGCGGTGCGAGGAATCCGGGGTGGTTGTAGAAGACACGCATCTTGTCGAGTTCCGGAGCGCCCGCACCAACCTCGTCGCGGGCACGGGCGAGGTCCTCACGGTACTGGCGGCACCCCGAGTACGACGAATACGCCGAGGTGACGATGCACAACGCGCGCTCAATGCCATCGTCACGCATCGTTCGCAGCGTGTCGGCGAGCAGCGGATGCCAGTTCCGATTGCCCCAATAGACGGGCAGGTCGAGCTTCGCGTCGGCCAGCGACGCAGCCATTGCATGCTTCAGTGCTCGGTTTTGGTCGTTGATGGGCGATTTGCCACCAAAAGCGAAGTAGTGCTCGGCGACCTCTTCGAGGCGTTCCGGCGGGATATTGCGCCCTCGCGTGACGTTCTCCATGAAGGGCATGACCTGGTCGGCGGCCTCTGGGCCGCCGAACGAGACCAGCAAGATGGCGTCGTAGCTGGTGGTCACCAACGCTCCGATGTGGAAGCATGAGCACACCGGTGAGGTCTGCCATGCAGGGTTGGATGCCGAGTGGGATCGGTGGGATCGTACCGGTCAGCGTGGCTCGGATTCGAGACGCTCCATGGCCGTTGGGCGGGTAGCACGTTGCGACAGGCGTATCCCCGCGATGACCAGAGTCCCGCCTACGAATGCCGCGGTGCCCAGGCGTTCTCCCAGGATGATGGCTCCCGCCGTCACCGCAACAACCGGGATCAGATAAGTGACCATGGACGCATTCGTCGCACCGACTCTCTCGATGAGTTGATAGAAGACGACGAATGCGAGTCCCGTTCCAAGGATTCCGAGGAGGAGCAAGGACGCGATGACTGCGCCGTCGATGCGTGCGAAGTCAGGTGGAGGTGACCACAACAACGCGGCGGGCATCGTGACAACAGCCGCGACCAGTATCTGGCCTGTCGCAATGGCTAGCGGTCGGTGCCTGCCTGAAAGCTTCCGCTTGGCATAGACGGAACCGAACGCGTACAGCAATGTTGCGCCCACCGCTGCCAGGATCGCCAGCAGACGCCCGGTGTCGTCCAAGTCGTCGGCGAGAATGACGATCACACCTCCGAGTGCCAGCAGGAGACCTGCCAGGCGGGGTGCGGTCAGACGTTCAAGGCGGACCGTGACAGCGACGATCAAGGTGCTGGTCGGTACGAGTGCCATGATGAGGGCGGTCAGTCCCGAAGGAATGGACTGCTGCGCCCATGCGATGGCCGTCCACGGAATCGCGTTGGTGACCGTGCCAAGGACCAGCAGGTGCATCAAGGTTGCGCGGTCGCGCGGGATCGATCCACCTCTAATCCGCAGGATTGTGAACAGCACGACGCTGCCGATGACGGTTCTGCCTGAGTTGATCCACAGAGGTGGGAGTGCTCGCAACAGGACGTTGATAAACAAGAAAGACAGACCCCACATCAGGGCGAGCGCGACCAGCAAACCGACTTCCGCCGGCGTGAAGCGTTCAGCGACTGGAGGCCGCAAGGCAGGGGAGGGCACGCTGTTCCTTGTGGGTGAGGCGATGGTGGCGGCTTCGCCAGTATCGTCGGTGCGACGATAGTGGAACTACGATGGCCAACTGCCGATTGACGGCGCAGACGACAACGCGAGGGTGACGTGAACGAACACTTCAGGCCCGCGTCGGAGGCGCCCGCATGGTTCATCGATGCGGTTGATGACCAGGGCGAGCACGGCGAGGTCGTCGTTGACGGGGCCGGGATTCACTTCGTCGCCTGGGGTGCTCGGACTCTGCCGACCCTCGTGCTCGTGCATGGCGGTGCTGCTCATGCCGCATGGTGGAGCGCTCACGGCCCGGTATTCGCCCAGCATCATCGCACGATCGCCGTTGACTTATCAGGCCACGGAGATAGCGCTCGCCGCGACGTTTATCACCCGGAAGTGTGGGCGAGGGAAGCCCTGGCGGTGGCTGAGGCAGCCGGCGGACAAGGTCGACCGGTGATGGTCGGCCATTCGATGGGCGGGTTTGTCACGATCCTTGCCGCGGCGCGGTTCGGACATCTCCTTGACGGGGCGATCATGCTGGATACCCCGGTGCGGCGACCCGATCCAGAATCAGATGAAGGGCGCGGCGGGAGAATGTTCCGTACCCCCAAGGTCTATCCCGACCGTGCCACCGCCATGAAGCACTTTCATCTGGTTCCATCGCAGCCGTGCGATAACGGCTGGCTCCTAGAGCACATCGCATATCACAGCTTGCGTGAGACCTCGGCTGGGTGGACGTGGAAGTTCGATCCTCACGTATTCGTGGTGCGCGAAGGGCCGGTCAAGCCTGGAGACTTCGCTGATGATCTCGCCCGATCTGCGTGCCGCGTAGCGATCGTCAATGGTGCGCAGTCGGCGATCGTGGACCGGGGTGTCCGTGAATATATGGCCGAGTTGCTCGCCGATTCCCCTGCCGGTGCCGCCGGCGTGCCGTTCGTTGAGATCCCTGAGGCGCGCCACCACTTGCTGCTCGATCAGCCGATTGCGACAATCACCGCGATCAGGGCCGTGTTGGCCACCTGGCGACCAGTTGGTACGGCTCCGAATCCGGTTGTCGCCTGAAGATGCCTCATCGCTAGCCGTCAGCTACAGCTTGCGCAAATAGACCTTTTCGACGGCATGGTCGGCACCTTTGTGCAATATCAAGTCTGCGCGTGAACGGGTGGGGAGCACGTTGTTGCGGAGGTTGAGTCCGTTGATCCGCTCCCAGATGTCGATCGCGGTGCGGTCGGCTTCGGCATCGCTCAACTCCGCATACCGCTGGAAATAGGACCGCGGATCGCGGAAGGCTGTGTTCCGCAGCGTTCGGAATCGTTGGACGTACCAACGGACGATGTCAGCCTCCTCGGCATCGACATAGATCGAGAAATCGAAGAAGTCTGAGACGAACACGCGGTTGGCGTCAGTGCCGGTCTGCAAGACGTTGATGCCTTCAAGAATCAACACGTCGGGTTGCTTGACGGTGACGTGCTCATCGGCGACGACGTCATACCGAAGGTGGGAATACACCGGTGCGCTTGTTTCCGGTTGGCCAGACTTCACCGCAGCGACGAACCGCACCAAGGCGCCCAGGTCGTAGGACTCAGGAAATCCCTTGCGGTCCATTAACCCGCGACGCTCTAGTTCAGCGTTAGGCAGCAAGAACCCGTCAGTAGTCACCAAAGCGACTTCTGGGTGGTCGGGCCATCGCGACAGGAGGGCTTGGAGGATGCGGGAGGTTGTCGACTTGCCGACCGCAACCGAACCCGCCACCCCGATGATGAAAGGAACCTTGTCGTTGCCGGAACCGAGGAACGTCTCCGTGGCGCGATGAAGCTGCTGGGTTGCGGCGACGTAGAGATTGAGTAGCCGTGAGAGCGGCAAGTACGCGGTGGCTACCTCGTCCAGCGACACGCGCTCATTGATCCCGCGGAGACGGTCAAGATCTGCTTCAGTCAGTGTGAGCGGTGTCGATGAGCGCAACTCGGCCCATTCGGGGCGGTTGAGTTCGACCCACGGCGATGCCGGTTGGCGATGAGGCACGCCGCATCCTCTCGACCAGCCGGTGCCGTTCGTGGAGAAGCCTAGTGGGGGAGTCGGCGAGCAAGTTTGCCGATCATCGGTGACACTGTTGCGCTCGGATACCGCCACCGTCGCCCACCCCGATGTTGCCGACGAAGGAACGAACACGTTGGTCAGTGCTCCTCGGCAGGTTGTTCTCTATCGATTGGCGAGCGCCGCGCTGGCCATTATTGTCGTGCCGTTGATTGTTGCCCTTGCGGTGGCAGCAGACGATGAACCGTTCCACGAGGGCGAGCCCGCGCCCAGAACGGTGTTCGCGACGGAGCGAGTCCGAGTTGTTGACGAACCAGCAACAGATACTGCACGCAGGACGGCAGCAGAGTCTGTTGAGCCCATCTTTGTGTTCGATCGCGCCGCTCAGACACGGATCGTCAACGACCTGCGGACAGTCTTTGACGATGTCGCCTTTGCTCGCGAGCCCGTCGACATCGAACCAGAAGGTGAAGAAGCGCCGACGACGAGGGTGCCGACAGTCGACGAACAACTGGAATATCTGCTCGTCGAACAACCACAGATTGGCGGCCAGCTGCTGACGGCACTGGTCCGGCTAAGCGACGGCGACCTTGAGACCGTTGAGCGCGAAACGATTGCTATCGCCCAGGAACTTGCTCGTCAGCGCATTGTTGAGGACGAGCTGCCGCAGCTCATCGAAGACGACCTACCGGGGGAACTGGCGCTTCGCCCCTTGCCTGGTGATACCGCGGCAACCATCGTTGCGCCCCTGATCGAAGCCAACATCCGGCCGACGGTCACCGTTGATCCGGATGCGACCGCTGCTGCGCGGGAACGCGCTGCAGAGGCTGTGCCGGAGGTTGCCCGAATATGGCTGGCTGAACAGGCGATCGTCCGGGAAGGCGAGATCGTCGACGCGATGGCTTTGCGCGCCATTGAGCGTTTGGGTGCAGGAGGAGAAAGCGCGCTGAGGACGATCGTCCGCGCCGCACTTGCCATGCTTCTTGCGACGCTCGTGCTGGCTCCGGTTATCCAGAAACTCCTGCCGAAGATCTGGGAATCCGGCAAGAGAATGCTGCTGCTGGGATTGCTTGTGACAGCGCATGCTGCCCTTGTCGTGGGCGCGACCCTGATTACCGATGCGACATCGCCGGGCTGGGCCTATGCCGCCCCCACTGGCGCCGTTGCCATGCTGGCTGCGCTCTTGCTGCATCCGATTGTCGGGATTGCCATGATGTTGCCGGCAACCGTGCTCGTCTTGCTTGTCTTGCCTCATCCCGGGCCCGTGGCGCTGTTCGCAGCGGCCGTGGTGCTGATTAGCGTGGCCTTGACCAGCCGCATCGAACAGCGTTCCGATTTGCGATCTGCCACGATCCGGGCGGCGGTGGCATACCCAGTGCTTGCGGCGATCACGGTGACTGTCTTCGGACCATCAGACGAATTGTTCGCGGCGGTAGCTGCTGCCGGCATCCACGGGTTGTTCACTTTGATCATTGTCCAGGGTGCAATGCCCTTCCTGGAGACATTGTTCCGGCTGCCGACAGTGACGGCGCTGCTTGACCTCGCTGACCGCAATCATCCCCTGCTACGAGAATTGGAAGGCAAGGCGCTGGGTTCCTACAACCATTCCGTGATGGTTGCTGCGCTGACCGAGCGGGCGTGCCGGGCGGTGGGAGCCAACTCCTTGCTGGGCAGCGTGGCCGGCCTGTATCACGACATCGGCAAAGTTCGCCAGCCCCATTATTTCATCGAGAACCAGCAGGGCATCGCCAACCCGCATGATGAGCTTGAGCCGATCATTTCGGCGATCATTATTCAGAACCACGTCATCGATGGGGTCGAAATGGCGGTGAAGCATCGCCTGCCGCCAGAAGTGGTGGAGTGCATCAGGACGCATCATGGAACGATGGTCGTGAGCTACTTCTATGACCGGGCCGTCAGGGCTGCCAACGAGGATGAAGTAGTCGACGAAGAGCAGTTCCGTTACAAGGGAGGCAAGCCGAGGTCCAAGGAGGCGGCGATCCTCGTGCTGGCGGACTGTTCTGAAGCGACGACCCGGGCGATGGCGATGAACCGAGGGACGCTGCCACGGGAAGACATCGAGACGACGGTTGATCGCCTGTTGGCCGAGCGAGTGACCGACGGCCAGTTTGACGAGTCTGACCTGACGTTTAGGGAATTGGCGACCGTGCGCGACACCGTTGTAGGATCGCTCGTAGGCATCTATCATCCGCGCATCCCATATCCGGCAAAGGCAGCCGGGCAGGCAGTTGTTGAGGACGCGGGCGCGAGCTGATTTTTCGTCACTTGGGGCGCTGCTGGCGGCCCATTTCCCGCTAAACGTGCGCTCTGCGCGCAGTGGGGATGATCTGGGCGAATGGGTCCGTTAGGTCCACAAGGGCCCAAGTGATGGCAACGGCCCGTTTTCGACCCCCATCCGTGTCGTGCTGAGTTCCGAACTGTCCATGTGGACGGCTGACACGACGTGACGTGGACCCCCTCGGCATGCGACGCTTACCCAGGGTCGTTCGCCCGTTGACGCCCCTGACCTCCTAAGGAGGCACCGTGAACACAACCGATCTTCCGACCGCCGAAGTGGCCGTTGAAGAACTCCTCGAGCGCTCGTCAGAGCGCGGCTACGTGCTGCTCTCAGAGCTTCAGGAACTGCACGTTCCTGAGCTGCATGGCGATGCCTGGGTCGACGATGTGATTGGCGAGGTTCGCAACCAGGGCCTTGAAGTTATCGACGATGTCGCCGACGACGCTCCTGAAGATGTCATTGACCACTCGGCCGCACTGACCACCGACCTTGTGCGCCAGTACCTCAACGACGCTGGCAAGCACGCGCTGCTCACCAAGGAAGACGAGGCAGATCTCGCCAAGCGTTACCAGGCCGGGCTTGCTGCTGACCGCATGCTCAAGGAACAGGCGGCTGGAATGACGCGGGCTCGCAAGACCCGTCTCCGTTCGATCAGCCGTGACGGTGAGCGCTCGAAGGAGCGTATGGTTCAGGCCAATCTGCGTTTGGTCGTGCCGCAGGCGCGCAAGTTTTCTGGTCGTGACCTCGATTTCATTGAGCTGATCCAGGAAGGCAACCTCGGCCTTCTGCGTGCCGTTGAGAAGTTCGATCACACCAAGGGCTACAAGTTCTCTACGTACGCAGTCTGGTGGATCCGCCAAGCATTACAGCGCGGTGTCGCCAGCAAAGGACGCACGATCCGCGTGCCCGCCCACGTGTGGGAGTTGTACGGAAAGCTCCGGGCGGCTGAGTTGCGGTTGCGCCAGCAGAAGGGTGGCGATCCGACTGAGGAGGAAGTTGCCGAGGAAGTCGGACTGACTGCTCAGCGGGTTCGCGAAGTGCGCGATGCGATGCAGGAGCTGGTCAGCCTTGATCGGCCCATTGGCGAAGACGGCGACGCGACGATGGGTGACCTCATTGCCGACGCGTCTGGTATCGACCCGGCCGACACCGCCCTTGAGGGCGATGCGATGAGCCAGATCGAGTCAGCACTCAATGAACTCGATGATCGTGAGCGGATCATCCTGGTGCTTCGATTCGGGCTTCACGGCGAAGAGCCGATGACGCTTGAGGAGATTGGCGAGCACTTCGGCCTGACGCGTGAGCGCATCCGCCAGATGCAGAATCGTGCGCTTGCCAAGCTCCGTCATCCGTCACGCGCGCACAATCTTGCAGGGCTCCTCGACGTCTTGGACCGCGCTGCGTGACGACCTGACCGCTGCCTGGCCCGCAGGGCAGTGCAGGTTGTGGGTTTGGCGCTGATCGCAGTCGGACTGTCCGCGTCAACGACGCCTGAATGTCCCTGTTCGTTTGTCCCACTTCTCGATTGGCCGCTGGCCCGTATGCTCAGCGGTCGGCCGAGGAGTGGGAACTCATGACCGATCTGACCCTCGTGCACCGGCGCCTGTTGGTGCTCGTCGGCGCGCTGTTTGTCGCGACTCTCATCGGGATGATCCTCCTGTGGCCGTCGGCGAGTGATCTCCCGCAGCCTGATGCCCCTATCGATGACGTGGTCAGTGCCGAGATTCGCGTGTTCGACGTCGTGGACGGTGGAACCGATCCGGTGACAGGCCGTCCCGGCGACTTCGCGATCGTGACGTTGCGCATCGCCGAAGGGCCGGACGCAGGGCAGCCTGTCACCCTCGAGGTCTACCTCGACGGGTACCCGGAATTTCGCGTTGGCGACAAGGTCAGCCTTGCCCGCGCTGACTTTGGTGACGGCGAAGTCGAGTACTACATCACCGACTTCCAGCGCATGCCAGTACTGACCATCCTGCTGGGCATCTTTGTCGCGGCGGTGCTGATCATCAGCCGATGGCACGGATTGCGGGCTTTGATCGGATTGGCTGCCAGCCTCATGATCGTGGTGAGCTTTGTTGTCCCGGCGATCCTCGCCGGACAGTCCCCACCGATTGTCGCCTGGGTCGGTGCGATGGCTGTCATGATCATCACGCTGTATCTCACGCACGGTTTCAACGAGATGACCACCTCGGCGGTTGTTGGTACAGCCGCTGCGCTGACGCTGACTATTTCGATCGGCCTGATTTTTGTCAATCAGGCCCGGATCACGGGATTTGCATCAGACGATGCGGTGTTCGCCAGATTCGCTGTTGAAGGATTGGACCTGCAGGGGCTGGTTTTGGCCGGACTGATCATTGCATCGCTCGGTGTGCTCGACGATGTAACAGTCAGCCAAGCGTCGACGGTGTTTGCGTTGCATGACACGGACCGACGATTGAGTTGGGCGGCATTGTTTGCCAGGGCGATGAAGGTCGGCCGGGACCACATTGCGTCCGTTGTCAACACGCTGTTCCTCGCCTACGCCGGAGCGTCGCTGGCATTGCTGGTGCTGTTTTCGACGAGTGGTCTGCCGGTGGTGGAGATCATCAATTCTGAGATCCTGGCCGAAGAGATCGTCAAGACTGTGGTCGGATCGCTCGGCCTGATTGCTGCGGTCCCGTTCACAACGGCCTTGGCTGCAGCGGTGGCCGTCCGTCGGTCTGCAGCTGCGCGGACGACGTCGTACGCAGCGGTGCATCCGACGTCTGCTACCGGCGCGCGCAGGATGCGCGATCCTCACGTCGATGATGCGTCGTTCCGCATCGATGACGCTGAGCCGCCAGTCGATACGGTCCCGGGACTTCCCCCAGGAATGATTGTGCCCTCGCCTCCACCGCCTCATGGGGGCGATCCGCTCGGTCCCGATGGGCCACATCCACCGTCGGCGTCACTTCCAGCCGAGCGAGCGAAAGCGGATCGTCAGCGACCTCGGGACGCTGACGACAGAGGCACCGAAAAGTCTGCAGATAGCAGCGGTGACGGATCGGTCGATGATGTCGACAGTGACGATCTGTTGTGGCCAACGGGAGATGAGGCTCCCCCGCCGCGCAACTACCGCACATGGATTGACGATCTCGGCGGGGGTTCAATGGACGAAGATCGTCAGGCTCAAAAACCGCCAGCGACCCCACGACGGGATGAAGACGATGATCCCGATGGGCGTGACGCTGGCCCTGCTGATGGTGGTCACCGGTGAGTCGCTGGCACGTTCCGTTATGCGGCGTATCATGCGCCGCCGGTCCCGGATCAACTTGGACCCGACAGCACGGTTTGACTAAGCGCGCGTGTGGGACGGGCGCAGTGCACAGGGAGGCCGAGACGGACGTGGCCCAATCGTCAGCGCCAATGAAAGTGACCTTCGGGGTCCAGTCTTGAGCGACGTGACACCAATCTCCGAACTCTCCGAACTCTTCGAACGGGGAGCGTCTCGCGGCTATGTCCTGTTGTCAGAGCTCCAAGAACTCTACGACCCGCTGACACAACCTGAGAACTGGGTTGAGCAGGCCGCCCAAGGGGCGCGTGATCTGGGCATGCAAGTTCTTGACGACCTCGTCGAAGATGCTGACCGCCCCGAGGCGACACCGCTGTCGGCTTCTTCTGACTCGGTCCGCCAGTATCTCAACGAGATCGGGCGAACTGATCTGCTGACACCGGAGCAGGAAGTCGACCTTGCCAAGCGTTACCAGGCCGGTCTCGCCGCGTGCGACATCCTCGGCAATGGGACGCGCCTGCAGCCTCGGCGCAAAGCGCAACTTCGTATGGTGATGCGGGCCGGAGAGCGAGCCAAAGATCACATGATTCGCGCCAACCTGCGACTGGTGGTCTCAGTTGCTCGCAAGTTCCGTGGACGGGGCGTCGATCTGCTGTCCCTGATTCAGGAAGGCAACCTCGGTCTTATCCGAGGGGTTGAGAAGTTCGATCACACGAAGGGCTACAAGTTCTCCACCTACGCCACATGGTGGATTCGGCAGGCCCTCCAGCGTGGATTGGCCAATACAGGACGCACCGTCCGTCTGCCCGTGCACGTCCACGAACTGATGGGCAAGGTTCGTTATGCCGAGTTTGCATTGCTCCAACAACTCGGCCGCGAACCATCCGAAGTTGAAATCGCAGCGGAACTAGGCCTGCCGCTCGATCGTCTGCGCGAAGTCAAGCTCGCTGCCCAAGACGTTGCGAGTCTCGACAAGCCGATCGGTGAAGATGGTGACGCCACGATGGGGGAACTCGTCGCCGACGAAGATGCCATCGATCCAGAATCATCGGCGACAATATTCCTGTCCAAGCGCGAGGTCGAACGAGCGCTGTCGGCGCTGACCGACCGCGAGCGCACGGTGCTGATGCTTCGCTACGGCTTGATGGACGGCGAAGAACACACGCTTGAAGACATCGGTGCCCAGTTTGGCCTGACCCGCGAGCGCATCCGCCAAATCGAAAAGAAGACGCTCACCAAACTGCGCCACCCGTCACGTGGTTTCCAACTGCGGGGCCTCCTCGACAGTGTGGATGCTCCCAGTTAGGCGCGTGGGCTCTCTCATCATGTCATCTCGACGTTTTGGGGCATCTGGCCGAGCTCCGCATCAGCAACGGGGATTGTTGCTGGTGGCGTTGGCGCTGCTCATCTCCGCGTGCGGCCCGCTGGCAGATCTTAGTGGCGGTGAGCTAGCCGGCGAGGTTGATAGTGACGACGAGCCTGCGGCAGAGTCCCCGCTGATCCCCACGGAGCGCACAGTCAGACTGCCGCCACCTGTCGAAGGTTTGCCTCCCGCTGTGCCTGCCAACCGGGCATCGTTGATCACGGATCTGGCCGACCTCGTGGAGCAGTTTGTCGTCAAGGCTCCCGAGGTGACATGGGGAATCATGGTCACTGATGCCTACGGCCGCGAGGTCTACAGCATCGATCCAGACGCTCCTGTGCTGCCGGCTTCGACCCTGAAGGTTGTGACCGCTGCTGGAGCGCTCGTGACGTTTGGAGCTCAAGCAGGGCTGCCCACACATCTGGAAGCAACCGCTGCGCCGCGGGCGGGTCGCCTCGTGGGCGACCTCGTGCTGGTCGGAGGAGGTGACCCTGCGCTGGCTACCGAGCAGTTCTCCCGGTGGGTCTATCCGATCAGGCCAGTGACGCGCATCGAGGACCTCGCTGACGCTGTGGTCGACGCCGGGATCGGAATCGTTGATGGTGACATCATTGGGTTCGCGCCTGGGTCGCACGGGCCACCATTGGCTCAGGGATGGCCGCAGCGGTATTTGTCGGAGTTCGATGCGCGTTATGCGGCTGGGTTAACTGTTGACGCCGGATTGATGACCGTCATCACATGGCCCGACGAACTCGAAACCGACAGCCAACACGATGCGAACGATGTCGGCGGCCCGGCACTCGGTCTGCCGCCTCGGGAAGGTGAGCCTTCACAAGATTCAAGCGCGCTTGAGGATGGTTCGCGTTTGCTCGTGGAGCCGCTCGACATCACGGTCGAACACGCTGTCGATCCAGTCGCTCAGGCTGCTGTCGAATTCTTGCGAGTGTTGACCGAGCGAGGCGTCGAAGTCACCGGCACTGCTCGGTCCGGCCTGGCCCCCGTCACCAGCGTGCGGTTGGCAACGCTGGAAGGAACGGCGATCAGAGACCTGGTTCAGTTCGCTTTGGAGCGCAGTGACAATCACATGGCCGATGGCCTGTTTCGTGCCGTGGGCATGACGTGGACGGGAGAGTCATCGTGGACAGGAGGCGCCCACGCTGCACGCGAGGTGATGCGCCTCCTAGATGTAGATCCTGACGGAGCCATCTTTGCGGATGGTTCGGGGCTGTCTCGCGATGACCGCTTGACCGCGCGTCAACTTGTCGATGTTGATCGCGTCATGACGTCCGGACCACTCGGCGGAGAATGGCAGTCAGCTATGGCGGTCATGGGACGCACAGGCACCTTGCGTCAACGCTTGGTCGGCACCATCGCAGACGGGCGATTTTTCGGCAAGACAGGTTCGTTGCGGGATGCCATGTCGATCAGCGGCACCGTCATGGCGGCGCCTGGACCTCGCGGCCCGACGATGCCTGAACAGCGCCTCGAAGAGTTTGATGACGGAGGCGAAAGCCGCGTAGCCGGTGAAGGCGTCGCCACTGAACGTGAAGGGGAGCGGTTTCACGTTGCAGTGATCGCCAACGATGTTGTCGGTGCGGATCGGATCGTCGCCCGGCGTCTCATGGACGAACTCATCCTCGTACTGGCCGCTCATGTCGAACAGTGCGAGGTCGATCGCCTCCCACCGCAGCCTGCGGATGACATGCAGATCGGCGAACTGGTGATCGCCTGCTGAGTCGCAGTCTCGGAGCAGTCGTCGCCCAGCTGGTGTCATCGTCTGGCTGATGCCGTGGTCTGGCTGATGACCTGAGCTCGGACACACGTGCCACCTAGCGAGCTGTGTCACTCAAAACAGACTGTCTTGGGACTCGGCACCCTGCCCTTGCGCTGATGCTGGCTGACCATCAGTGTCAGCATTGGCACGATCGTCATGCTCTGGTGCCAGCGCGCCAGCGCTCGGGAGGCCGGGCTCCGGTTCGCGGACAGGCTTGTGGCTGACATCTCGCTCGTGATCTTCGGCCATATCGTCCGGTGGCGGCGGGCGAGGTTGAGGAGGCCGAGGGTCGAGGACCGCACGGCGCAACCGGCGCGCTGCGGACCGTTCGCCGAGATTGGCAAACGTGCTCTCGATGCGGTCGATGTCGTATGTGCACTCGTCAAGGTCTACTTCGAGGTGCGGGATGGGTGCCATCAACAGCAGATTGCGCTCAACAATGTGGCGTGCGGACCGCAGGCTGGCTTCGATGCGCGGTGGCAGGTCGTTGATCGCGGCGTAGAGCGCCGTGACGCTCCCGTAGTCGCGGATCAGGCGGGCTGCGGTCTTGGCTCCGATCCCTACTGCCCCTGCGAGACCGTCAGACGGATCGCCTCTGAGCGCAGCCATGTCGGTGTATTGATGAGGTTGGATGCCCCATCTTCTGACGACAGCGTCGCGGTCTTCAACATGCAGCTGCGCGAACGTCGCCGCCGGCCGCAAGAGGCGGACCGTGTCATCGACCAGTGCGATCAAGTCCCGGTCTGAGCTGAGGACATCACATGCGATCGCACGTTCGGCACATGCATCGACTGCAGCGGCCAACAGGTCGTCTGCTTCGGCGCCGGGATGATCGATGACGTACATCCCTGCCGCAGCAGCATCTTCGCGGAACTGTCGAATGGCCGCAGTGATAGCCGGATCACTTGACGCACGCTGTGCCTTGTAGGCAGGAGTGTCGTGCTTGCGTCGATTGACCGGATGATCAAACGCGATGAGCACACCGTCGTAGGGGCCGTGGTGCCAGACGGAGGCGATCATCGATACGACCGTCCCTGTCACGACATGGGGTCCGGCGTTGTCGTCGTTCCGGGATGAATGAAACCCCCGGTGTCCCAGGGAGTTGCCGTCAATTGCCAAGAGCCGGTGCACTGCGTGTCCACTACCGATCGAGTTCCATGAGTGTGGCTCGTGCCACCGTAGTCGGAGACTACGCTGACGAGGCCTTGGTGACGATGCGCGAAGGACCTGTCACGGTGACGTTTCAACCTGACGTGTCAGCGCCATCGGATGCCGTTGAGGTGCGCACGCTCGTCATCGCGAGCCGCCCGCTGCTCGTGGCTGCGATCGCAATGAGCCAGCGGGGAGAACGGGCAAGCCAGCTGTCGATGCGACTCCAGCAGGCGGGCTTTCCGCAGATTGATCGTTTCGTCGGTCAGGAACTTTCGAAGGGCGCACGCATCGGCTTCAGCATCGAACCTGATCAATTGCGGCTGGTCGACGAAAGCGACGCGACCTTGCTTCGCGCTGATCGAGACGGGTTGGATCCAGCATGGATCAGCAGTGCACGACGCCTTCGCGGGACCATGTTTGTGCTCATCGAAGCGCTGTCGCTGGCGCCTCAGCACGCGCCGCCTGCCCTCATCAAGCTGATCGATCAAGCTGCCCCAGAGGGTCGCGTGTCGGGCGCGATTGTCGGAGTCGCCGAACAACGCCCCACGCTGCCCTTAATGTTTGGCTGATGCGTGCGCGACGCGTTACTCGAGTTCCTCGGCTTCTGCAGCCACGAGCCACTCGGCCTCTGCCATGTCCAAACGTGACAAGACCTGCGCAAGATTTTCCTGGAGTTCGCTGAGCCGTGCAGGATCGTGCGCGGCCTCAGCCATCTCGGCATAGATCGTGTCACGTTCGGCTTCGAGGCGCTCAATGCGTTCTTCTGCGCGACGACGATCCTTGCGGGCCTGCTGCCGTTGCCGGTTGGCAACTGGCTGTCCGCTCGGACTTGATGCCTTGGCTGCGGCGCGGATTGATCTTCTTGCCGATGCATCGGTCGGGGTTCCTGCTTCTGATGTCGAGGTGATGGGCCGGTCATCAGACAGCATGCGATGGGCTGGAGCGGTCGTTGCCTTGGCTGCTTTGGACTGTGCGCGACGGTACGCATCGTGGTCGAGATGTTCGGTGACGCGTCCGTCACCGACGGCGATCGTTCGGTCGGTGAGCCGGTCAAGGACGAACCGGTCGTGAGAGGCAACGATCAATGTGCCTGCGAAACCATCAAGGTGGTCGTCCAGCACGGCCAAGGTGTCGAGGTCGAGGTCGTTGGTTGGCTCGTCGAGGACCAGCACGTTGGGCGCGTCAACCAGCACGTGCAGTAGCGCCAGGCGGCGGCGTTCCCCACCCGACAGGTCCGCGACCGCGGTTCGTTGCAGCGCTGCAGAGAAACCGAAGCGTTCAGCGAGGCGGGCCGCTGGCAGCGTGTCGCCATTGGCAAGCGGGATGTGTGCAGCAATGGCGAGCAGCGTGTCGATGACGCTGACGTTGTTGGCCACGGCGGTGGCAAGCTGGGGGTAGTAGCCCACATGCACGGTCGAACCGATTCGTACGGTGCCTTCATCCGGCGGAAGCGCTCCGATGATGACTTCGAGCAGTGTCGTCTTGCCCGCACCGTTGGGTCCGACGACACCTACACGTTCTCCGGGGCCGATAACCAGGTCGACGGCGTCCAAGACTCGTGTCTCGCCGCGTTGAACGACGATGTCCTTCAGGGCGCAGACGTCGTTGCCGAGACGGCGACGGCCCGTGCCAAGGTCCAGCGTTGCGGCTTCGGGTTCATTGCGGGCAGCCTCACGAAGCGCGGCGACCTGCTCGGTGCGGAATTTGGGTTTCGACGTCCGCGCCTTGGGTTGGCGTCGAAGCCACGCGACCTCCTTTGTCAGCAGGTTGCGTGCCCGAGCTGCAGCATGTTGGTCGAGTTCGGCTCGCCGCGCCCGATGTTCAAGCAAGCTCGAATAGTTGCCTTCGTGCCACGTGACCCGTGCACCATGTCGTCGTGGTGGCGCGCTCCCACCATCTGCTGCTGGATCCAGGTCGAGCATGCGGTTGACGACACGCTCCAACAGGTAGCGGTCGTGGGTCACCATGACGATGGCAGCCTGCCGACGTGCGAGTTCCTGCTCAAGCCAGTCGACCGTGTCGACATCGAGGTGGTTGGTTGGCTCATCGAGAATAAGAAGTTCGCTGGGGGTGACAAGAACTCGAGCCAAGGCCACCCGTCGACGTTCGCCACCCGACATGCGGTCGGTCGGCTGCTCAGCGTCGATACCGAGACGTGACAGGATTGCTTCCGCTTGGTGCACTTCAACGATGTCGACATCGTTGCCTCCAGCGGTAACGATGTCGACAGCCTTGCCATCGGGCCACATGGCTTCCTGAGGGAGCCAGGCAACCCGAGTTGCGCGCCTCATGACGACTTCGCCTGCCTCCGGCGTTCGGTCACCAGCCAGGATCCGCAGCAACGTCGTCTTGCCGACGCCGTTGGGGCCGACAACTCCCACCCGGTCACCTAAGCGCAGGCCGAAGGAAGCGTCGGAGAACAGCCAGCGGCCGTCAACCTCCGCGCCGAGGCCGGTGACTGAGACGAGGTGCATTGCGTGACAGCGTACGGTGTGCGCTTCCATCGACGAGTTCGGAGTGCATCGCGTGTTGAGCTTGGCAGGTGTCGGCATCGATGTCGGCGGGCGGCGACTGTTGTCCAACGTGTCGCTACGACTGCAGCCGGGACGCCGAGTCGCGCTTGTTGGCGGCAACGGCATCGGCAAGACCACGCTGCTGCACGTGGTCGTCGGTCAGCGGGAACCCGATGAAGGTTCGGTGAGCCGGCCGCGCGACCTGCGTCTGGGATGGTTGCCTCAAGACGTTGTCGATGACGTGGGGGCATCATCCACCGTGCTTGAGCATGTCCTTTCAGGCGCAGATCACCTGCTGGCACTTGAGGGTCGACTCCGCGAACTTGAGCAGAAGCTCGAACATGCCGGTGCTGATGAGCAAGCCCGGGTGCTGGAGACGTACGCAGACCTCCAAGAGCGGTACACGACACTTGGCGGCTATGAGCTTGAGGCCGAGGCGCATCGAGTGCTGGACGGCCTCGGGTTTGCGCCGTCAGACGCTTCGCGGCCAACCAGCGAACTCTCGGGAGGCTGGCGGGTGCGAGTCGCGCTGGCGAAGCTGCTGTTGGCTCGGCCGGACGTGCTGGTGCTCGACGAGCCAACGAACCATTTGGATCTGGAAACGATCGCCTGGCTGGAACAGACGCTGGTGAAGCTGCCTGGGGGCTTATTGTTTGTGTCCCACGATCGTGACTTCATCGACGCGGTCGCAGACACGATCGTCGAAGTTGCCGCCGGTACGGCGGCAGAGTACGACGTGCGCGCGGGCACGGTTGCAGCTGAAGAAGGCGGGTTTGCCGCATTTGTCGCTCAACGAGAAGCTCGGCTTGTCCAGCTGCGGGCTGCCCGCGCTCAACAGGACCGTCAACTTGCTGAGATCGAACGGTTTGTCGAACGTTTTCGCTACAAGGCCAGCAAGGCACGCCAGGTTCAGTCTCGGGTCAAGTCTCTCGACAAGGTCGAGCGGGTGGAGATCCCTGATCACAAGCACCTAGTCGCCCGCTTCCAATTTCCGGCACCACCCCGCAGCGGCCGGCTGGTTGCCGAATTGTCGGATGTCGCGGTCAGTTTCGGCCCCACCCACGTGCTGTCGGGTGTGAACCTCGCGCTAGAGCGGGGTCGCAAGATCGCACTCGTCGGCCCCAACGGCGCGGGCAAGACGACCCTGCTCAGACTGCTGGCTGGCGATCTCGCGCCGACGTCAGGCACCGTAGAGCGCGGTCACCAGGTTGAAGTGGCGGTCGTCGATCAGCACCAGGCCGAAGTCATGAACCTCGACCACACCGTGCTCGACGAGTTTCGCAGCGCGTTGGCGCCGGCACACCGTGGGGCCAACGTGCGGTCAATGGTCGCCGCGTTCGGTTTTCCAGGTGACTTGGCAGAGCGGCTGGTCGGAGAGCTGTCGGGAGGCGAGCGAACGCGGCTGGGTCTCGCCAAGGTCATGGCTTCTCCGGTGAATCTGCTGCTGCTGGATGAACCAACGAACCATCTGGACCTTGCTTCACGCGACGTGCTCGAAGATGCGATCCAGGCATACCCCGGAACGGTGGTCTTGATCACCCACGATCGCCATGTCATTCGCGCAGCTGCCGACGCGATCGTCGAGGTCAATGATGGCCAGGCGCGTTGGTTCGACGGCACCTACGAAGAGCTGCTTGAGGCGCGACGACGTGCCGCCCACGACGTCAGTCGCTCCGGGCCTGCATCGCGCAGAGAATCCGCCGCCGCTCACAGCCAGCAACGGCGCGGCCGGCAGGGCGTGTCGCCTGAGGTCAAGAAACTGCGGGCCAAAGTGCGAACTGTTGAGCAGGACCTTGCTGCGGCCGAGGATGAGATCGCGACATTGACGCGCCAGTTGGCTGACCCAGCCGTGTACGACGATGCTGACAAAGTGGCCGAACTGGTGGCACGCCACGGGGTCGTCAAAGATCGCGCTGCGAGTTTGTATGAGGCCTGGGAACAGGCGGCGGGCGCGCTAGAAGTTGCAGAAGCCCGGGTGGATGAGGCATCGTGAGAATTTGAGCGAATGCTCCATATGGTGCGTAGGCTCAAGACGGGTCGCACGACGCTGGAGGAGGATCGGCGATGACGGCGGACGCCTATTACGTCGATGGTGTGAGAGCACCCATTGGTCGGGCGCGTGAGACCGGCTACTACGCCCATACACGGGCGGATGATCTGTCGGTGCGGACAATTCGCGCACTGATGGAACGCCAGTCAACGATTCCTGACGGATCTATCGACGATGTCGCCTGGGCTGCGACAGCGCAGGTCGGCGACCAAGGGCTGACGCTTGGCCGCTCGCTGGCGATCTTGTCCGGACTCGGCAACCAGGTTCCTGGTTACGCCATTGACCGGATGTGTGCTGGTGCGCTGACCGCGATCGTCCATTCGGCCAACGCGATCCGTGTAGGGGCCCAGGACCTTGTCATTGCTGGTGGTGTCGAACATATGGGTCACCATCCGATGGCGGCCGAGGTGGATCCCAATCCGAGGTTCTTGGCTGATCAACTGGTCGACCCGGCGGCACTAGTGATGGGCAATACCGCCGAAAATCTCCATGACCGCTTCGCTGAGATCGACCGGCGCAGATGCGACGAGTTCGCCCTCCAATCACAGCAACGGACGGCTGCGAGTGCGGCGTCAGGATATTTCAACGACCATGTCGTGCCGGTTTCAGTGTGGACGCCCGACGGATGGCGGGTTGTCGACACGGACGAGCACCCTAGGCCTGGTGCCACGTTGACCGATCTCGCCGATCTCTCATCGCCGTTCAGGGTGGCAGGGTCGGTCACCGCCGGTAACGCAGCCGGCCTTAATGACGGTGCCGGTGCGGTGCTGCTCGCTTCGGCGGATGCTGTCGAGCGTCATGCGCTCCGGCCAGTCATGCGCCTTGTTGACTACGCGTTTGTAGGTGTCGAGCCCGAGACGATGGGCTATGGACCTGTCCCTGCGACCGAGAAGGTGCTCGCACGGTCGTCAATGTCGATCGACGATGTCGACATCATTGAGATGAATGAGGCCTTCGCCGTCCAGTGCGTCGCCTTCCTCGACCACTTCGGTCTCCCGTTGGACAGCCCCAAGGTCAACCCCTATGGAGGCGCGATCGCGATGGGGCACCCGCTTGCATTCTCCGGGGCACGCTTGGCGATGCAGCTGGCCGCACACTTCAAGCGGCAACGTCAAGCTCAGCGGGGACTGACGACGATGTGCATCGGACTGGGAATGGGGGTAGCGGTGCTCTGGGAGCGCTGCTGACGGTAACCCCCATGATCAGCGAGCGCCGGCAAGCATCACGCATCAGGCCGGACAGTACGACTGGGAGAAGACGATGACGTTCACGAGGCGGCAATGAATCCGACAGAGTTCAAACTCACCTTCGCGGACCGTCCCGTCGGGCGGATCGCCATCGTCACCATTGACAACGGCGAGGACTACAAGAAGCCGACGACGTTTTCGGCTCATGCCTTTGCGTCGCTAAGCGACGTGCTCGACCGCGTCGAGAATGAGCCCAGCCTTGCCGGACTGCTGTTGACCGGAAAGCCCTACGTCTTTGCAGCAGGCGCAGACCTGAGCATGTTCAAAGGTCTCGATCGCCAAGGTGCGCTGGCTGGCGCCCGCATGGGACATGAAGCCTTCGGCCGCTTGCAAGCGCTCACCGTGCCGACGATGGCGGCCATCAATGGCGTGTGCATGGGGGGAGGGCTCGAGATCGCGCTGCATTGCGATGTGCGGACCGTGTCAACGGGCGCACGCGCCGTTGCGTTTCCTGAGGTGTTTCTCTCCATTCTCCCCGGATGGGGTGGGACCCAACTTGCTCCTCGGCTGGTGGGTGCGCGCAATGCCGTTGACACCATCATCATCAATCCGTTGGACAATAATCGAACGATGCGTCCCGCGGACGTTGTCGAGCGTGGGTACGCCGATCGTCTCATCGACGCGGCCACATTTGTGGATGACTCGCTGGCCTGGCTCGAACAGATCATTGCCGGTACAGAGGCCGTCGATCGGGATGTCGATCCGAGCGACGGCCTTGAAGAGGCACTCGCAGCAGGCCGCGCAGCCGCCGACGCTCGTACCAATGGCGCGACGCCTGCGCCCTACCGGGCACTTGAATTGATTGAGTTCGCCGCCAAAGGTGGAGACCTGTCCGAAGGGCGGTCACAGGAACAGGAGGCACTGGCCGACCTGTTGTCGGCTCGCCATGCCCAGTCGGCCGTCTATGCCTTCGAGCTGGTGAATCAGCGGGTGAAGCGGCAGGTCGGCAAGCCCGATGTTGCGCCACGAGAGATCTCCCGTGTTGCCATCATCGGCGCCGGGCTGATGGGTGCTCAACTGGGGGCGCTCCACTTGCTGCGACTCGAAGTGCCGTTGGTGATGAAAGACATCGACCAAGACGTGCTTGATCGGTGCCGGGCGAGCATCGACGATGCTGTCGACCAGCGCGTCGCGCGTGGAAGACTGGACGCGGGCCACGCGAGATTTCTCAAGTCTCTGGTGACCACGACGACCACCTACGACGAGGTTGCTGGGGCCGACTGGGTCATGGAAGCCGTCCTGGAAGACGTTGCGATCAAGCAGCGCGTATTGGCCGACGCCGAGCAAGTGCTCGACAACGACGCGGTGATTGCGACGAACACTTCATCGCTGTCCGTCGGCGAGATCGCAGCCAAACTGTCCCACCCCGAGCGTGTTGTCGGACTGCACTTCTTCAATCCGGTTGCGATCCTGCCGCTGGTGGAGGTGGTGCGGGCCAGCTCCACGTCAGACCAGGCGGTTGCGACAGCGTTCGAGGTGGCTAAGAACTTGCGAAAGTCGGCCGTGGCGTGCGCGGATGCTCCTGCCTTCATCGTCAACCGTCTGTTGATCAGGTTCAACGGTGCGGCGATGGCGGCTCTGGGGGATGGGACCGCGTTCCGTGATATCGACCTGGCGATCAAGCGCCTCGGTCTGCCCATGGGGCCGTTCGAATTGTTCGGCCTGGTTGGTCTCAAGGTCGCATTTCACACGGCTGCATCACTGGCTGACGCCTTCCCGGATCGGTTCGCCATCGATGAGAACTTTGCCATGATGGGCGAGGTCGATGTCCCCGGTATTTATGACTGGTCTGCAGGAGGGGAGGTCTATCCCGAAGTCAGCGATCTACTGACGATCAAGGGATCGGCCGCGCCGTGGGAAGCTGAACGGATCCAGCAGGTCGCGCTGGAGGCGGTGGCCGACGAGATCGGGCATCTCCTTGATGATGGTGTAGTTGATGACGTCCGCGACATCGACACGGCGATGCTGCTGGGTGCGGGCTGGCCATTCTTCAACGGTGGGATCTGCCCCTACCTCGATGCGACAGGCATCTCCCAGCGTGTGCTGGGGCGTTCGCTTTTGGCGTGAGATCTCCCGCAGTGGCCGGTGGCGTCACCGGCGACTGTGTTCGCCACAGATAGCGGCGTGTGATCACGCTATCTCGCGACCGCGCTCGTGGGTTCCAGCGCCCTGTCGCCACGCCCGCGGGAGCGTCATCGATAATCGCGGTCTCACTGGCAAGAACGTGTGCGCTATGGTCGACGCTCGGTGCGCGGCTGTCGAATGCCCAAGATTGAGCGCCTGGGACTTGTCGCCGGCCGCGCGTGTTGGGATACCTGTGGGAGACGACCATGCAGCCAAATGCTTCCTACTCCATCACGCTTCGACTGCGGCTTACGGCCGACGACCCGGCGACAATCGGCCGAATCACCACCGCCATTGGCAATGCGGGTGGTGCGGTCGTCGCGCTCGATTTCGTGGACACCTCAGGTGCGGAAGTCGTCGTCGACGTCACTGTCAATGCTGGAGATAGCGCTCACGCAGAAAGCATCACTGAAGCCGTTGATGCCGTTGAGCATGTTGAGGTGCATCGGGTCAGTGACCGCACATTCTTGCTGCACCTGCACGGGAAGCTCGAGGTGCGTGCGACTGTGCCGCTGCGAACGCGCGACGATTTGTCCATGGCCTACACGCCTGGCGTAGCTCGCGTGTGTCGGGCGATCGCCGAAGAACCTGACGACGCGCGCCGGCTGACGATCAAAGGCAACACGGTGGCCATCGTGACCGACGGCACGGCCGTGCTGGGTCTGGGTGACATCGGTCCGGAAGCTGCGATGCCGGTGATGGAGGGAAAGGCTGTCCTGTTCAAGCACTTCGCGGGAGTCGACGCATGGCCAGTGTGTCTCGCCACCAAGGATGTTGACGAGATTGTCAGGGCTGTCGAGATGATCGCCCCAACCTATGGCGGGATCAATCTTGAAGATATTGCCGCGCCGAAATGCTTCGAGATAGAAGAACGCCTGCGAGCCTCACTCGACATCCCGGTCTTCCATGACGACCAGCACGGCACGGCCATCGTAGTGCTGGCGGCGCTCCGCAACGCCCTGCGCCTCGTCGGCAAGGACATGGCCAATATCGCCGTAGCGATGGCAGGCGCAGGCGCTGCCGGGGTTGCCATCGCCAAGCTCCTCGAAAGCGAAGGCGTCGGCGAGATGGTCGTCACTGATCGTTCTGGGATTCTCCATGCGGGACGCTCGGGCTTGGACGCAAGCAAGCAATGGCTGGTCGATCACACCAACAGCCGAGGCTGCAGTGGCACCATCGGTGATGCGCTGGCCGGTGCGGATGTCTTTATCGGCGTGAGCGGGCCAGGGATCATCGGAGCAGGCGAACTGGCCAACATGGCCGACAATGCCATCGTGTTCGCCCTGGCAAATCCCGATCCTGAAGTGGATCCTGCCGTCGCGCGTGAGTATGCGGCGGTCGTTGCTACCGGGCGCAGCGACTATCCCAACCAGATCAACAACGTGCTGGCGTTTCCTGGGGTCTTCCGCGGCGCGCTCGACGCGAGGGCGCGCCATATCACTGAGCCGATGAAGATTGCTGCGGCTCATGCCATCGCTGACGTCGTCTCAGAAGACGAACTGCGGGCGGACTACATCGTCCCGAGCGTGTTCAACGAGAAGGTGGTCACCGCTGTCGCAGCAGCGGTTCAAACGGAAGCGGAACGCACTGGGAGCTGACCTCCGGGTTGTGAAGGACTCCCAGACGGTGTCCAGGCCGGATGTTCGCCTGTGCCGCAACGTCCTGCTGAGCCGTCGCGTGGCCTGACTGGCCGCGATGATCACCAATCTGCCGCGAGTTCACCAACCGGCGGCGAATCCTTCTGCTCGGGGGTCGGCGGCCGCCGCAAATCCATCGTCGAGCACTTGGATGATCTGTGCATGGCCAGCACGGTGGTCGCGGTCGGCGATCCATTCCGTGCGGTGACCCAGTGTGGCCCAAGCGTCGACGACGGCGTGATCGGCGAGACCTTCGACCTGCACCACGTCAGCACCCAACTCAATGAGCCAGCGGGGCTCTTCGACCGCCGACCTGACATCCAGGCCTCGGTCGATCAACGAGGCGAGCAACTGAACCTGGATGACGACCTGTGCATCACCTCCCATGGTTCCGATGATGTAGTCGAGTCGGTCGCCGTCGAACACCATGGCAGGGATCAGCGTGTGCATCGGTCGTTTACCGGGAGCAATCGCGTTGGGATGGCCGTGTTCAAGCGTGAAGTGGGCTCCACGGTTGTGAAGTCCGATCCCGGTGCCCTCAACGGCCACTCCCGAACCAAACGCCTTGAAGTTGCTCTGACTAAGGCTGATGGATAGGCCATCGGCGTCAGCCGCGGCGAAATAGACCGTGCCGCCCTGCATCGCGGATGCGATGCGATCGGGCACGGCGCGTTCCGGATCAATGGTCGCCGCGATCTCGTCGAGACTCGTTGCCGTATGCCCAGCGGGCATCAACCCCCGTCCTAGGTCAGCCAGGTGCAGTTCTCGTTCTGCGTAGGCTGCCCGAGACGCTTCAATGGCGAGGTGGCTCGCCAAGATTCGATCGTCGGTTGGATCGAAACGGTCAAGGATTCCCAGAGCCGTGAGCGCTGTGACACCTTGGCTTGGTGGTGGCAGTTCGACCACGCGTCGTCCGCGGAATGTTCCTTCGATCGGTGTGGGTTGGAGCACCTCGTGTGCGGTGAGGTCACCCATAGACATGGTCGATCCCTGCTCACCGAGCACCTCGACGATTCGGTGTCCGATAGATCCTCGGTAGAAGGCGTTTGGCCCGTCGTTGGCCAGGGTCTTCAGCGACGCAGCGAGGTCGGGCTGGACGAATCGTCGGTCCGGCATCATGGCGCCGAACATCCCGACCCAATCGTCGCGGTGACCGAGAAACTGACGGCTTGCTTCGACGTGCGCAGCGCCATGCGGGCTGACCACGAATCCATCCTCGGCGATGCGGATGGCTTCGGTCGCCACAGTTCCGAATGACTGACTCCCGAACTGCTCAAGGAGATGGAACCATCCGGCAACCGCACCCGGGACTGTCACCGGCAATGCTCCGTCTGCCGGCATGCCATTGCGATGAGGTTGCGATCGATTACTGCCGTGTCCGGCAGCTATTGCCGCCTCGATTGCGCCGGCGGTCGCACCTTGTGGCGCAGCTCCGATGGAGGTCACCGCCGAAGTCGCTCCATCGTGGACGATCGCTACGAGATCACCGCCTACGCCGCAGTGATAGGGAGTGACGACTGCCAGGACCAAGTTGGCGGCAACGGCAGCGTCGACAGCATTTCCACCGCTGGCCAACACACGTGCGCCGGCAGCGGAACCCAGGTGGTGAGGGGTGGCGACGCACCCCCGGGTAAATCGCAAGGCGTCGTCAGTCACGGCAACTCCAGACGGTCGATGTGATGCCATCCAGGACCGTTCGAGGTGTGACGGACGGCAATGCTGTCAGCGCTCGTCCATCGGGATGTAGTCGCGTTCCTGCGGACCGACGAAGACCTGGAGTGGCCTGGCGATCGCCTGTTCCTCGTCCAGCAAGTTTTCTTCCCAGTGAGCCAGCCACCCGGGGATACGTCCCATGGCGAACAGCGACGTGAAGATAGACGTTGGGAACCCCATGGCTTGATAGATGATGCCGGAGTAGAAGTCGACGTTTGGATACAACTTGCGGTCGACGAAATAGTCGTCCTCAAGGGCGATCTTCTCGAGTTCCACAGCGATGTCGAGGAGGGGGTTGGTGCCGGTGACCTCAAAGACGTCGTGCGCCAGCGACCTGATGACCTTGGCCCGCGGGTCATAATTCTTGTACACCCGGTGTCCGAAACCCATCAAACGGAAATCGCCGTCTTTAACCTTCTTGACGTATTCGGGCACCTGATCGACGGAACCGATCTCTTCGAGCATCTTGAGGACCGCTTCGTTCGCGCCACCGTGCTTGGGGCCGTAGAGGGCGGCAGCAGCACCAGCGGCAGCTGAGTAGGGGTCGGCGTCCGACGATCCAATGGTTCGCATCGTGGTGGTCGAGCAGTTCTGCTCATGATCGGCATGCAGGATCAGCAGGACTTCCATGGCGCGCTCAAGCACCGGGTTCGGCTCGTACTTGAGCTCGGTGGTCCGCCACATCATGTTCAGAAAGTTGCCAGCAAAGGTCAGGTCGTTGTCGGGATAGGAGAAGCGCATCCCGATCGAGTGCCGATAGGCGAAGGCGGCCAACGTGGGAAACTTGGCGATCAACCGCACAATCTGGAGGCGGCGATTTTCCGCGTCGTTGATGTCCTTGGCTTCGGGATAGAACGTCGACAACGCACCAACCGTTGACACCAACATGCCCATCGGATGTGCATCGTGGTGAAAGCCATCGATGAACTTCTTGACGTTCTCATGGATGAATGTGTGGTGGGTGATGTCGTGAACCCACTCCTCGTATTGCGACGATGTCGGGAGTTCACCGTTGAGAATGAGGTAGGCGACCTCAAGAAAGTTAGAATGCTCCGCTAACTGCTCGATCGGGTAGCCGCGGTACTGCAAGATTCCCGCTTCGCCGTCGATGTAGGTGATCTCGCTGCGACAGTTGGCTGTGTTCTTGAAGCCCGGGTCGTAGGTCATCAGCCCGAAGTCATCGTCACCTGTCTTGATCTGGCGCAGGTCGGTCGCGCGGATCGCACCATCAGCGATGGGGACCTCGTAGGTCTGGCCTGTGCGGTTGTCGGTGATGGTGAGTGTTTCGGTGGTGTCGCCCATCGTTCTCGGATCTCCCGGTCTGCGGTTGACGTTACCCCCACGCTATCCGGCCGACGACTGGCACGAGAAGTCGGCACCAACGCAGGGTGGCGCCGGGGGACTTACGAGGCGTTTGCGATGCGCCGCAGGGCACGCTCGACGACGACAACTTCGTCATCATCAAGGTGACGGGCAAACTGTTCGATGACACCGGCGATATGAGCTGGAGCTGCCTGCTGAAGGCGGGCCATGCCCGAAGGTGTCATCCGGGCGAGTGTTCCTCGCCCATCAGTTTCACATACATCACGCTCGACGAGGCCTGCCGACTCCATCTTGTCGATGAGACGGGTCAATCCACTGCGAGAGAGGAGGATCGCCGCAGCCAACTCCTGCATGCGCAATTCGTGGCCTTCTGCCTCGCTGAGCTGGACCAGCACGTCGTACCACGTCAGCGCAAGCCCCTCCTCGTCACGCAACTGTCGCGATAACTGGTCGATCACGCGGCGATGGGCTTCAAGAAAACATCGCCACGCACTCAGATGGTCCGCCGACATCGTCGGCTGTGCATCGCGCTGGGCCGTCGACACGTCAGATGGGCTTGGTGCCGTCATGCGATCAATCATCGACGGACTTGCGGGACGATCTGATGAGGTAGGCGTCGGGGGCTCATGGTCACGTCATCGATCTGGCAGGGTGCCGAGCGGGACAGATGTGATGATAGGGGTCATCGCGGCACCTTAGCGGCCCACTCGGTCGATGACGTTGTGCACCAAGAAGCCGCTGCCAACGTCCCGTCGTTGACGGATCCGGTGGCAGCGGCTCCTTGTGGTGATCTACACAGAGGTGTGGATCAGAGGTCGTACGGACGAAGGGTGCCGCGACCGTTCTCCTTGGCGCGCTTGGCAGCCTTAGCAACCAGCGCGTGGACCTTCTCGTTCAGAGCGTCCGGGAGGTTCGAGTCCATGCGGAGCCCTTGCGCCTTGATGGCGTCCTTGACTTTGCTCTGGACGACGACGGAATCTGCCATGGTGTTTTCTCCTAGGAAGCGCAACCTCGGTTGGTTACGGGTTTCATCGGGGATGGGAAGACGACGGGATAGGCCGTTCATGTCAAACGATAGAGCGAAAGTGCGGCGGAATGCGAGTATTTCCGCCGAAAAGTCTGGTCGTTCGTCCATGTACCGTCGTCCGGTGACATCTTGGAAGCGGCGATGAATATCAGCGGCGACCGAAACAGGAGCACCCACATCGACGTCATTCCCGTCGGCCACGCCCAAACCTCCATCGTGCTCTTCACGCGCGACCTGCGGTTGGATGATCAACCCGCGTTGGATGCAGCGCGCAAGTCGGGGCGTCGTGTCGTTGGGTTGTTCGTTGTCGACAAACGGATCATCCAGTCGCGAGTCGCTGCGCCCAATCGGATGGGATTGGTGCTGACTGCAGTGGCGGCTCTACGTTCGGCACTCGTTGAACGCGGGACCTCACTCGTGGTCCGGTACGGAGATGTCGCCGACGAGGTCAGTGCTCTGGTACGCGAAATACAGGCGGACGAAGTTCACATGTCTGCCGACTTCAGCCGCTACGCCATCGGCCGCAGGG
This sequence comes from Nitriliruptoraceae bacterium, assembly GCA_040904825.1. Lineage (GTDB taxonomy): Bacteria > Actinomycetota > Nitriliruptoria > Nitriliruptorales > Nitriliruptoraceae > JBBDSU01. Next base: position 80,428 of record JBBDSU010000056.1, read on the forward strand.
CCGCCCTCAACGACGTCGCGGCACGGTGTCGTTGGCCATTGAAGATCGTCGAACATCCTGGAGTAGCCCACGTCGCACCAGGGGACGTCACTCCCTCAGGTGGCAACCATTTCAAAGTCTTCACTCCGTACTACCGCCGCTGGTTGCACGACGGTGGCCGTGAACCCATTAACCCAATGGGACCGACGGCCGGTGTCGACGGGCTTGCTGCAGGTCGGGTTCCATCGGTCGCCGACCTCCTTGGGGTCGATGCGGCCCGTCACAGCAGTGACGCGTTGCCACCGGTGGCCGAGCCCGACGTCCTGCGTAATGCAGCACAGTGGATAGATGCACGCCTTGCAACCTATGGGGATCACAACGAGCTGGATCGGGCAGCGACCTCAGGTTTGTCGGCTGCGCTTCATCTCGGCACAATTTCTGCCAGCCGTATCGTGGCCCTTGTGCGTGAGCAAGTCGCCGGATCCGGCGACGATCGTCTGACAGCCGCAGCTGATGCGTTCCTGCGTCAACTGTGTTGGCGTGACTTCAACCTGCAGATGCTTGCTGCCCGCCCAGACTTGATCGACACACCGCTTCGCAGTGAGCCGGCTTGGCGTGACGACCCGGATGCCTTCGACGCCTGGCGCAACGGCGTCACCGGTTTTCCTCTCGTTGACGCAGGTATGCGACAACTACTGACGCATGGTTGGATGCCCAATCGGGTCAGGATGGTGGCAGCCAGTGTGCTCACAAAGCATCTTGGAGTTGACTGGCGGTTGGGTGCCTGGCATTTCATGGATCATCTGGTCGACGGGGACCTGGCCAACAACTTCTGCGGATGGCAGTGGGCGGCAGGCACGGGCATCGACACGCGACCCAATCGTTTCGTCAATCCTTTCGCACAATCGCGCCGTCACGACCCCGATGGGAGCTATCTGCGCCGCTACGTACCGGAACTCGCTGACCTTGACGCGACGACCATCCACGAACCTTGGGCAGCCGGTCAACCAGACGGGCGTGCTCGGGACTATCCGCCGCCACTGATCGAACAGGCTGAGGCACGCGTGCAGTTCGCCGAGCGCACGGCATGATGAACACTTCGCCGCGGGACCAAGGACGCAGCCATGCCCGATGATGACGCATCATCTGTGACGATTGCTGTGGTTCGGCGTCATCCAGATGCCCGACTACCTAGCTACGCGCATGACGGCGATGCGGGCCTGGATCTATCGAGCGTCGCTGATGTCGACATACCGCCGGGCGGGCGCGTTGCGGTGCCGACCGGCCTCGCATTAGCCATTCCGGATGGCTGGGTGGGGCTCATCCATCCCCGTTCCGGGCTCGCGCGCCGGCAAGGCCTGACTGTTGCCAACGCGCCGGGGACGATCGATGCTGGATACCGGGGCGAGATTGAAGTGCTGTTGGTGAACCTTGGTGACAAAACGGTGACGATCGGCGTCGGCGACCGTGTCGCTCAACTGGTGGTTCAACGCGTCGGGTATGCGACAGTGGTCGAAGTGGGTGAACTCGGTGAGACAGCTCGCGGGGATGGTGGTTTCGGATCGACGGGAACGGGTGCTTCGACA
>JBBDSU010000057.1:0-81507 GCA_040904825.1 Nitriliruptoraceae bacterium
GTCACGCGGGCAAGTCAGCGACGTTCATGCCAAAGCCCATCTTTGGTGAAAACGGATCTGGCATGCACACCCACCAGTCGTTGTGGAAAGATGGCGAGCCCCTGTTTTATGACGAGTCCGGCTACGGCCAGCTGTCGGAGCTCGCGCGCCACTACATTGGCGGCATCTTGCACCACGCCCCGTCAGTCTTGGCATTCACCAATCCCACAACCAACAGCTATCGACGGCTTGTCCCCGGTTACGAAGCCCCGGTCAACCTCGTCTACTCAGCTCGCAACCGTTCGGCAGCGGTGCGAATCCCGATCACGGGATCGTCGCCGAAGGCCAAGCGGATCGAGTTCAGGGTTCCTGACCCGTCGTGCAACCCCTACTTGGCGTTCTCGGCGATGCTGATGGCTGGCCTTGACGGGATCCGGAACCGGATCGAGCCGCCGGACCCGGTCGACAAGGACATCTACGACCTGCCGCCGGAAGAATTGTCCAACCTTCCCAGCGTGCCGCGCAGCCTCGAAGCGGCCCTGGCAGGACTCGAGGACGACCACGAGTTCCTGCTCGAAGGCGGCGTGTTCACCGACGACCTGCTCGACAAGTGGGTCGACTACAAGATGGACGAAGAGGTCGCTCAGGTGGGGCTCCGTCCCCATCCGCTCGAGTTCCAGATGTACTACGACCTCTGAGCGCGCGGACTCACTGAGTTAACGCGGACGATGGCCGGTCATCAATCGTGGCCGGCCATCGTCCATATTTGTGCTGGAGTCTGTCGCCCACTCATTGCGACCGAGCGACCTGGCGCGTTCTTTGATTTCCGCCCCGAGGACCTCAGTCAGATTGAGCTTTGTCCGCAGTGAAAAGCTCATAGAACTCGATCCATGAATCCGGAGCAATAGCGCGGAGCTTGGCGCCAAGGTCGCGCGCCTGCTGCGGACTCTCATTGCCCGCCCGGTAGGGGGACTGGATCGATTCTTCAATCCATTCCATGTACACACGATCTTTCTCGCCGGGCACCGTGCCTCCATTGAAATAGACCCGTGTGGACGACCGCTGTCCAGCGTCTTCATACTGCGCGGCGATTTCAGCAACCAGCGTTGCCGCCTTGCGGGCTTGTCGTGGTTCGACAGCCCAGATACGACGCACGACATACATAGCCTGCTCCTCTGCCATCGACAACGTGAGGGTCGTGTTGCTACGCCGATGCTAGGCGGGACTTCCTTTCAGCAACAGGCACGCGATATCACAGGTCCGTGCAGACCCGCAACGTCACACCTCGGCTCAGGACGCTGCACTGACTGCGCGCAGGACATGCGGCACGAACCGGAAAGGCAGCGGAGGCTGAGCCGTGTCGAACGCCCCAGCCACAATGACCTTCAGGTCAGGGCAATGAAACAGCCATGTCGCTGTCGACCCGGTGTGGCCAACAACAGCGGGGATCGGATACAGGGGCGACATCATGCGCGAAGGTGCATACTGCATGACACCGAGGCCGTAGCCGACCGGGAAGAACACGCGGTTCCACCGACTGCACATGCGGCTCCAGGTGTCTGACTCCGCAAACGCCTCCCCTGACACCACCGCCTGCATGAAGCGCACCTGATCACTCAGCGTCGACACAATGCCGCCGTCGGCGATTTGATGACGCAACGCACCTTGCGGCACCAGCACGACGTCCTTCGCCCAGATATCCACATCGGGCTCAGGCGACCTCCCTGACGCTGGTTTGTGGGGGTAGGACGACGTGTCAGCAAGACCCAGCGGCGTAAAGATGTGAGAGGCGAAAACCTCGGCCAACGACCGACCAGTGATCTGCTCGATCATTGCACCCAAGAGTTGATAGTTGGTATCTGCGTAGTGCGCTTTTGCCTTCGGCCCGTCAAGTGTCTGTGGCGCGAAGTGCGGAGTCAGATCTTCACGCACCACACGCACGACTTCGTCGAATGGCACGGGCGCGTCCTCGCCAGCGAGAAGCCGCGCTTGCGGGCTGCGGTCACCTGGTGGGGCCGTTTCGTAGTAGTCGGCGAGGCCTGAGGTGTGGCCAAGAAGGTGCTCCACAACAATCTCAGCTGTGTGGTCGATGCCCTTCAAGACGTGCAAGCCGTGCGTCACGTCATCTGGGAGAACGTCAACCATCGGCGTGTCAAGGGTCAGGTCGCCGGATTCGATTAAGCGCATCACAACCGTGGCTGTGAAGAGCTTGGTAACACTCGCGATCGGGTACCGCGCCGTCGGTGTCACCTGGGCGCCAGCTTGATCAGCGATCCCGTGAGCCGTTTGCCAACTCCAGGATCCATCCGTCCTTGCGACCGCCAGAAGACCATGACGGACATGACGACGCCGATCGACTGCACGTTCAAGCAGACGACTCAAGCGTCCGTCGAGCACCTCACTGATGGCATCGCCCATCTACCGTCGCTCCGTCGATGTAGTGTCAAGTGATCGACGCCTCGTAGATGCTCGTGACTGCCGCTTCCAGCGCTGCGGTAAACGCCTCTTCGTCTTGATCTGCCGCGAGCTCATTGACCAGTGCCCGCGAGAAGCTTGCGATCACGCCAGGGTTGCGGGCCAATCGCTCATTGGCTTCGACACGCGAGTACCCGCCTGACAGTGCGACGACGCGAGCAACCTGGGGATGGCCAACCAACTCACTGAAGAACCCGTCCACACTCGGAATCGTCAGTTTGAGCATGATCTGTTTGCCCGCGCCCAGCCGGTCCAGGTGCTCAAGAATCTGGTCTTTCATCAACGCCTCAGCCGCGTCCTTCTCAGGACTATGAATATCGACTTCGGGCTCAAGGATGGGCATCAATCCGGCATCGAGAATTTGCTGGCCTACTTGGAACTGTTGCGCGACGATCTGCGCGATGCCGGCAGTGTTGGCCAGTTTGATGACCGAACGCATCTTGGTGCCGTACACCTCAAATGACCGTGCCCTGCTCAACAGATCGTCGAGTTGGGGCATCGGTTTCATCAATTGCACACCGTCGGCTTCGTCCTCAAGGCCCTTGTCAACTTTCACAAACGGCACGACGCCTTTGGTCTGCCACAGATACTGCGACGACGGGGCGCCTTCAATCTGACGTTCCATCGTGCCCTCAAAAAGGATCGCACCCAGAACGCGCTCGCCGGTGAACGCTGAGCTTGTGATGATGCGGGTACGCATCTGGTGGACGAGGTCAAACATCTCGTCCTCGGTCTCGTAGGCATCCTCGGGGATGCCGTACTGCGCCAAGGCTTTCGGTGTCGAACCTCCGCTCTGATCGAGAGCGGCCAAGAATCCTTGGCCACGCACAACGCGGTCGTGCATCTCAGCGTTCATGGTCATCCCCTGGGTCCATGCACTTCGCAGCGATCTCCGACAACGCTACTGGCGCTGGCCACCGGTCCACAATCCCGCAGGATCAAGCGTCCTGCCGGGACCGGGACCGGATCGAGGCAGGCTCACCGTGAAGGTCGTGGCCCCCGGTTGCGACGTGAAGGTCAGACTTCCGTGGTGCTCATGGGCGATGATCCTGTAACTCGTCGGCAGTCCTAGGCCAGTGCCCATTCCTGGGGGCTTGGTCGTGAAGAAGGCGTCGAAGATCTTGGCTTGCGCGTCGACCGGTATGCCTGGCCCGTTGTCGGTGACAGCGACGATGACGTCATCGTCGCTGGCTGACACCTTGAGCGTCAGCGTCGGCCCACCGTGCTCGTCGGTGGCATCGTGTTGAGCGGCATCCGCCAGCGCGTCACACGCGTTGTCGATGAGGTTCGTCCATACCTGATTGAGGTCACCGCCGACAGCCGTGATGCGGGGAAGGTCGGAGGCATAGTCGCGCACCACACGAACATTGCCGAGTTTGTGGGTCATCAAGACCAAAGTCGTTTCGAGCCCTTCAATGATGTCGACGTTCTGGACCGGGGCACGGTCAAGGTAGGTGTAGCCCTTGAGGGCCTTGATGATGTGTGCCAGTCGCCCCGAAGCATCATCGATACCGCGGACCAGTGCGCGGACTTCAAGCGCCGCAACTGCGAACTGGACTGCATCAGCCAGTTCAGCGCCCTCACGTTCTTTCATGAACGCGCCTAGCGCATCAATATCGAGCCGTGCATCGACCAGGCTAGGTGCCAGCTCCCAAGCGTCAGGTACTCCATGGTCCTCAAGCAGACCTGCGATCTCGTCTTCGAGATCGCTACGGGCAAGCCCGTCGAGAGGTCGGGGAATTGCCTCCTGATCTGAATCTTCACGGCGGCTGACCATCTCCCACGCGGCTTTTCGCGCAGCACCTCCATCGGCAACCGGCTTCAGGAGCAACCGGGTGTAGGAGTCGAGATGGTCAGCCAAGAGACTGGCCGCACGACGAACCGCGGCTGCCGGATTATTGAGTTCATGAGCAACGCCGGCGGTCAACGTGCCCAATTGCGCCATACGTTCACTGTGACGCAGTTGCTCGGCAGTGTCTGCCATGCGGGCAACCAGTGTGGAAAACATTGCTCGTGCGGCGCTTGGACTATTAGCCAGCAACTGATCCAGCGTGTCCTTAGGAATCGCTACCAGATTTGTCTGCTGGCGTGCCCGCACAGTCGCCATCCGCGGTGCCTCACGCAGCAGAGCCATTTCGCCGACGACCGCTCCAGGGCCGTGAACAGCCAGCACCACGTCGCGCCCCTCGGTCTGCTTGACGACCTCCAGGGCACCTTCGCTCACGACGTATGCACGATCGCCTACATCGCCTTCACGGAAGAGCACCTCTCCATCGGCAAGCGCAACCTCTACGGCGTTCTCGCACAACGCAACGAGATCTTCAGAAGGCATGTCCTGAAACAGGCCTACGGCTTGGAGGCGGCCGGCGGCAGACACGTCACACCGTCGCGAGGTATTGATGGACGAATGACACGGAGATGGCGCCTTGCCCGACAGCTGAAGCAACGCGGCGAACCGCGTTGTCGCGCACATCACCGGCGGCAAAGATGCCAGGCACTGACGTTTCTAATAGGTAGGGGTCTCGCTCCAATGGCCATCCGTGAGGCCGCGATCCGTCTCCCGTGATGTCCGGCCCAGTCGGGATGAATCCTTGACTGTTGACTGCGATCACACCATTCAAGAAATCTGTGTGAGGAACCGCGCCCACGAACACAAACATGCCGGTCGCCTCCTCGGCCACCTCTTGCCCGGCGCTGTCGACCAGCACGACTCGTTCGAGGTGGCCATCTCCCTCGACCCGTGCAACCTCGGTCGATGTCCGTACCTCGATGGTGTCAATCGCAGCGATCTGATCGACGAGGTACCGCGACATCTTCTCGTCGAGCGAAGCGGCCCGCACAACCATCACCACACGTGCAGCATGCCGCGAGAACATTACGGCCGCTTGGCCGGCAGAATTCGCGCCACCGACAATGACGACCTGTTCCCCGGCGTAGGCGGCAGCCTCAGGCATCGTCGCGCCGTAGTAGACGCCCGCGCCGGTGAGTTCCGCAACACCGTCAATCGCCAACTCACGCATGCGCATGCCCGTTGCGACCAGCAGCGTGTGGGCGGACAGCTCCCGCCCGTCGGTCAGCGTGACGATCCGTGCAGGACCTTCGACACGCACGGACGCGACCTCGACGGGGTGGACCACCTCGGCGCCCAGGCGCTTGGCTTGCGCGGTCGCACGTCGAGCCAAGTCCGCCCCGCTGATCCCGTTGGGGAATCCCAGATAGTTCTCAATGCGCGAACTCGTCCCAGCCTGGCCGCCGGTGGCCGATCGTTCCAGTACCGCCACGCCAAGTCCTTCAGAGGCGCCGTAGACCGCAGCAGCTAACCCGGCTGGGCCAGCACCCAGGACGATCAGATCGTAGAACGGCGAACTTGCCTCGACGGATAGCCCCACTGCGGCGGCGATCTCAGCAACGTCTGGGGTGATCAGCGCTTCACCGCCGGGGAGGAGCACGACGGGCAGATGCGATGCGTCAGGAAGGCTCGCTAGCAGCGCAGCGCTTTCGGTGTCATGCTCGACATCGACGAACCTGTACGGGATCTGATTGCGAGCCAGAAAATCCTTCACTTCGTGAGTGGCAGCATCCCAGCGGGCACCCAGCACCCGAATCCCGTCGAACGGCGCAGGTCTATTGGCGTGCCAGTCGTCGAGCAGTTCATCGATCACCGGATACAGCAGATCTTCTGGCGGCTGCCATGGCTTCATCAGGTAGTGATCAAGACCAACCTCATTGATGCTCTGAATCGCAGCGTCGGTGTCAGCATAGGCCGTCAGCAGAATGGTCTTGGCCTCCGGATAGTGCGTCTTGGCTTGCAACAGCAGATCGGTGCCCTCAAGCTCAGGCATACGTTGGTCGACCACAAACAAGGCGACCTGCTCTCCTCGACGATGCAGTTCGATCACAGCATCCATGCCTTGTGGTCCGCCGTCGGCCGCGACGATGCGATAAGAGCCGGCGTAGTGACGCCGCAGGTCGCGCCGGACGGCATCCAGCACATCACGGTCATCGTCGACAGCAACGATTACAGGACGAGCCTTGCGCGCGCTCTCGCTCACGGGCAGACCTTTCCATCGATCGTCGTCCCACCGTCAAGACCAACTTTCAAGGGCGCACTCCCTTGTCGAGATCGTCGAGAGTGACATAGCGATGGCGCAATGCTTCGTTGCTGACCTCCACAATGCGCAGACCCGACGGGTCGTTCCCTAATGGGAATCCGACGGCAGCTGAGGCAACCATTTCAAAATCGACGCCGACTGGCGACTCGTTCCGATGGAGGTGGCCACAGAAGTAGGCAGAGACGCCGGCCGCCGAAAACCGCTCGATGAGTTGACGCCGGATATCGCTCGGCAGATTCCAGTAACTATCCGGTTCGTCGGGATGATCAACGAAGAGCGGATGATGGCCGAACACGATGAGTGGACCGGGAGACTGTGCAGCCCTCGCCAATTGATCATCAAGCCATGCGACCTGATGCCGCAATTCGTCCGGAAGGCTGTCCGCCTGATCGAGCACAACAGTGTCGATCGACAGGAACGTCGCACCACCGTGATCAAAGGCGACAAGGTCATCGCCATGCCGGTCCCGATATCGCTGCAGACTGTCAGGCGTCGGCGTCACACCGTCATCGGCGACGTCATGATTGCCCGCAACCCACATGACCGGTGAACGCAGCCGCGCGAATGCTTGCCTCATAGCGGCATACTGCGCCTCGTCAGTGGCATCGTCGATCATGTCTCCGCCAACGACCACGAACTCGACATCGAGATCGTTGAGATAGGCAATAGCCCGCTCGAGTTGCGCCAGATCCCAGTCGAAACCCGTGATAGGCGCGAGCGGTTGGACCTTCAGACCCTCTGTGCGCTCAAGTTCGGCTCGTTGACGAGTTGTCATGCCAGAGAATCCCGCGGCACAGCCGAGTTGGCAGTCGGCGATGAACCCGAACCGAAAAGAATTTGTCATGCGTTCATCACGTGATCGCGTCCACACCAACGGCAAGGCCACGTCATTCAACGAACCTCCCGTGCCTCTCCCAGATCGTAGTCTCACGATCGACGGCCCGGCGGGTGTCGTTCTAAACACGTGGCATTGTCGCCATCCTCAGGCTGACAGACCACCACTACCCTCTCTCACATGGATGAGCGCAATGTGCTGGGTGGAAAACTCGAAGGCTGCAGCGTCGACCCCAAGACCGGTTGGTTCCGGGATGGCGCCTGCAAAACCGGCCTTGGGGACGTCGGCAGCCACACCATCTGTGCGGTGATGACTGAAGAATTCTTGTCGCACCAGCACATGATCGGTAATGACCTGACGACACCTCGTCCGGAATATCAGTTTCCTGGCCTGTCGCCAGGCGACCGCTGGTGCGTCACCGCGCCTAACTGGCTTCGCGCGCACCGCGATGGCTTCGCCGCACCAGTTGCGCTGGCATCGACAAACGAAGCTGTCCTTGACATCGTGCCGCTCGAGGTCTTGCAACAACACGCGATCGACGTGCCCGACGACCCCAGCGGCCTCGATGACTAGTCACGACCGTCTATGTGTACTCGGGCGATAGGGCGATACCAGCAAAAGCCGGACGATCAAGACCTGAGCACCAGCGCCGGAAGGTCGGCTGGACAGGTGTGCGGCAGGGAACGAGGTCGGGCTGCCGTGTCCTTGTCTGCGACTGAGCGCCGGCGCGTGCCGGATGTCGCCTTCCTGGCAACTGGCGCAGCGCGGCTGACGCATGATGCCGTCGTTCTTGGTGCGGACGTGCCACACTCGCGAGTCGCCGCCTCCGTTGCGGCCCAAAGGAACACAGATGGCGTCCAAGGACAAAGGTGGCCGCAGCAGCAAGACTGCAGCAAGCCACACCGCCAAAGAAAAGCGCCAAGCCAAGCGAGACAAGAAAGAAACGAAGGTGCGGACCGCCAAGGATCTCTAGCAGCCAACGACGCTAGAGACACTGGTCGCTCAGTCTGGGGCGCCCACAGCCGTACTCAATCGCGCCGATTCATCGACTGCGGGTAGCGCTGGTTCGGCGACGTCATCGGCCTTCGAACGTTCTTGTTCTGCCAATTCGACGAGTGTGGGAATCCAGGCGTCGAGGATTGGGACGAACATCTCAAGCACCGTGGCAAGATCGTCGCGTGCCTCGGGGGTCGGGGCTCTCATGTTCTTGCGCACGATGACGCCATCGTCGTGCTCAACGACTTCATCGGTGACGACGAACGGTGCGCCGTTCGGGAACGAGCCGGTGCTGGTGATATAGCGGGGTGGACGCCAATCCAGCACTTGCATGTTGATGACGTCTTCGCCGTGCATGCAGTGAATCCCCCCACCAACGGAGCGACGCCCGCCCTCGGGTGGGGACTCGGTGATGTCATCGAATCCGGTCTCCCACATGATCTTGCGGGCGGGAACGCTGATCCACTCCCAGAGCGCTGCCGGTGTCATCCCAGAAATGAAACCCTCGCTCGAATACATGGCGTCGTCGGGACCGACATAGACCCTTCGACGTTCGTGCTCGAGCGCCCAAGCACGTCCTAAGTCGTGGATCCATCCACCGATGGGTCCAACGCCGTCATATTCCTCCTCATGACGCATCATGCCAAGCGCTGCGGGGTTGAGCGCGGTCGAGTCCATGCACGCGTCGGTGAGCAGTGCATACGGACCCACGTCGTGATGATCCACGACATGGTTTTTCAGCAGTCGATGAGTGATGATGACATCCGGACCGACCAGTTCTTGGCTGCCGAGCACCTCGTGACGGATCGCTTCCCCGTGATGGATGACAAGCTTGAGATCAAGGTCGCCGAGACGCATGCAGGCATTGCACTGGCAAATGGAGGCTTGGCCGATGGTCAGCAATCGCCGGCGGAAGTTGAAGTAGCAGCTCTCGACGAGATCAAGCAGCACGGAACCATCGACCGATTCGATGGGCGAATACATGAACGCTGCATCGCCTTCGAGCTTGGCCAGGTGGAATGCAGGACGCAGCGGTGTCACCACAGCGTTCAGCAGATCAGCGATGATGTCCTGGGCATGATCCAACTCGACACCGGCGAGGTAACTCGTATACCCAGAGATGTCAGCGATAGCGAGACAAGTGCGCTCGGCAGCGACAGGAGCAACGATGATTGACCTCCCGAGCCGAGGACCCCAACCATTGCCCCAACTCGCCAGAAAGTCTAGTGCGTCACTACGTGTTGTCAGCGAAATATCGAGACTGCCCTGGTCGTGTGCACTATCGGAAGTCGCGGGAGGTGGTTTCGACCTTGATCTGAAGGGGTCGTAGCCGCTGAGCAACGAGACTGACCGCTTCACCCGACCGTTCAACGCGTCCAGTCACAATCAGCGCCGGTGCGGACACGGCCACCTTCAGGTGCGCCTTCCACACCGCTGGTGAACAGATGACGTTGGTCATGCCGGTTTCGTCTTCAAGGTTGATGAACACTGTTCCGCCCGCGGTTGCTGGCTGCTGGCGATGACTGACAATCCCGCCGACATCGACGCGTCGACCGTGGGGCACGCCCGATACTTCCTCTGCGCTGAGCACTCCACAATCTCGCAAGCGTCCCCGTAGATGTTCCAACGGAAAACTCGTGGGCGACACCGCCATCGACGACATGTCGGCTGCTGTTACTTCAAGCGGCGTCAGCCCAGGCAGACTCGGTGCGTGCACCTGAGGCCCGGTGCCTTCGAGCCGGTCGGCGGTCTGCCACGCTGCTACGCCCGCACCCCACAGGTCGCGCCGGCGTCCCCGCGCTTCAGCCGCTTCAGATTGCACCGTGCTGAGACTGGCGCACGCGCCAGCCGCTGCCAGCGACTCCATCACCTTGACCGACGCATTCGTGCGCCGCACAACCTCATCCATAGATCTGTACGGCGCCTCCGCAGCGATGCGTTCGGCAATCTCTTCCCCCACCCCGCGCACCTGCGACAAACCGAGCCTCACCGCCATGTCACCAGCCGATGACGAGTCAGCTTCAAGACCGGCGGATGCAGCACTGCGGTTGATATCCGGACGATGCACGACAACACCGTGTCGTCGCGCGTCTGCAACCAGCGACTGCGGTGAGTAGAAGCCCATCGGTTGATTGTTGAGCAGCCCGGTCAAAAACGCCGCTGGATAGTGCAATTTGCACCAGGCACTGGCGTAGACCAGATATGCAAAGCTGACCGAATGAGACTCGGGGAAACCGAAATCCGCAAACGCGGCGATCTGGGCATAGATGCGATCGGCAGTTTCACCGGCCACTCCGCGCTCGGCCATGCCGTCATACAAACGCTGCCGCAGCCGTTCCATGCGTTCGTTGGAACGTTTGGCACCCATCGCTTGCCGCAGTTGATCTGCCTCGCCAGCGGTCAACCCAGCCACGTCAACCGCCATCTGCATCAACTGTTCCTGAAACAGAGGGACACCAAGCGTGCGCGCCAGGCTCTTCTCTAACAATGGATGCAGATAAACAACCGGCTCTTCACCGTTGCGACGGCGGATATAAGGATGCACCGAACCGCCTTGAATCGGCCCTGGCCGAATGATGGCGACCTCAACAACCAGGTCGTAGAAGGTGCGAGGCTTCAAGCGCGGCAGCGTCGCCAGCTGGGCGCGGGACTCGACTTGGAACACGCCAATGGCATCCGCCCGGCAGAGCATGTCGTAGACGGCATCTTCCTGCGGCAGGGTGGCCAGATCGATCGTCACCCCGTGATGTGCAGCAACCAGGTCGATTGTGTCATGCAAGGCTGACAGCATCCCCAGGCCCAACAGATCGAACTTGACCAGCCCGGCGGCCGCACAGTCATCCTTGTCCCACTGCAGCACCGTGCGCGCATCCATACGGGCATGCTCGATCGGCACAACCTGCGAAATCGGTCGATCACACAGCACCATGCCACCCGAATGGATGCCCAGATGCCGTGGTGCATCGATCAGCCCGGCTGCCAGCGTTAAGACATCGTCGGGCACTCCTTCAGGTCGTGCTGGTGCATCCTCATCGCTGTCAGCCCACGATCGCGACCAGGCCGTGACCTGCTTGGTCCACACATCAAGCTGCCCGCGGCTGTATCCAAGTGCTCGGCCAGCATCACGCACCGCTGAGCGCGACCGGTAGGTGATGACATTGGCGACCTGTGCAGCGTGCCGACGTCCGTAACGCTCATAGACGTACTGGATGACCTCTTCCCGCCGGCCCGATTCGATGTCGAGGTCGATGTCGGGTGGACCGTCGCGCTCCGGAGTCAGGAATCGTTCAAACAACAGTCCCAGGCTGACCGCATCGGCTTTGGTGATGCCAAGCACATAACACACCGCCGAGTTCGCCGCCGATCCCCGACCTTGGCAAAGAATGTTGTTGGCCTGACAGAAGCCGACAATGTCATGGACGATAAGGAAGTAGCCGGGAAAACCCAGCGTGTCGATGACTGCCAACTCGTGGTCGATCTGACGCCATGCTCCAGGGACTGTTTCTGAGTCACGAGGCCCATAGCGAGCATCCCCGGCAGCCTCTACCAGCGCTCGCAGATGACTCGTCGGCGTCTGCCCAGCGGGCACAGGAAAATCCGGCAGGTCGGGAGCGACCAACCGCCAATCAAAACGCAGTGCCCGGCCAAGCGCGGCGGTCGCTTCGATCACACCCGGATAGCGGCGAAACCTGCGGGACTGCTCAAGTCCACTTCGCAGATGCGCACCCGTGGTCACTGGCAGCCATCCATTCATCTCATCAAGGCTGCGACGAGCGCGAATTGCGGCGACGGTGCTGGCCAACCGATAGTCGACAGGCCGGGCGTAATGGACATTATTGGTGACAACCACCTCGACACGTTCTTGCATTGCCAACGCAACCAACGCGTCGTTGCGATGCATGTCGAGCGGGTCACCATGATCGGTGAGTTCGACCGCGACATGCTCACGGCCGAACGCTGAGATCAGGCGCTGCAGCGCACGGCGCGCCGCCGCCGGACCATCGTTCACCAGTGACTGAGTCACACCTCCTTTGCGGCAGCCGGTCAACACCATCCAGTGGCCTTGGGCTTGATCTGCCAGCGCTTCCAACGTCGCATAGCGCGGCGCACCCTTCTCACCGGCCAACTGAGCATCAGTGATCGCTTCGCACAGACGGGCATATCCGGCAGGGTCGCATGCCAGGACAAGCAGATGCGTGCCATCTGGGTCGGCACGGCCAACTTGAGAACGCTCAAGGCCCAGTGACAACTCTGCGCCAAACACGGTGCTGATCCCAAGTTCACGTGCAGCTTCAGCGAAGCGCACCACTCCGTACATGCCATCATGATCGGTCAATGCGATGGTTTCGATCCCGAGCCGAGCCGCCTCCTCAACCAACGCCTCAGGCGACGACGCGCCATCAAGAAAACTGAAATTGGAGTGAACGTGCAGTTCGGCATAGTCCACTGACGGCGCAATTCGGCGCAGTGGCGGTGCCTGATAGCGCTCACGACGCCGAGACCAGGCTGGTGCATCGTTGCCATCAGCGCCAGGCAGCGCCGTGCCGCGAAGGCCTGCTTCCAACTGTGACCACGGCACCCGAGGATTGCCCCAGCCCATCAGCCGACCACCGATGATGCGCCGTCGATGATCGCAGTCGAAGAAACCGTCGAGTGATACGGCAGCCGGTCAGTCATAGCTAGCTTCAATCTGCCAGCGACCGGCTTCCAATGACGCCAACAGTCCAGCGCCATCTTCGGTGAGCATCTGGAACCGCGCGCGTCGGCGACCTTGGACATCCCACCAACGCTCATCGGCTGGCCATGGACCAGCCCAGGCGACCACCGCTCGCCATTGGCCGTCACAACATCGCACGCTGACAGGCGGAGCACTGACTTCGCCACGTCCGGAAACGCTCACCGGATTGCCATGCCGATCAACCACTTCTGCGGCGGTTGGGTATGCCAGCACCGTGGCCGGCGCCGGCGACGGCAACCGTGATGGCCAAGGACGCTCGTCGACAGCCGTTTTGCTCGCGGCAACGTCGCTCGCAGCAATGTCCCAGGGCACAGCCAGTACCCAGTCGGACGGATCCCGGCCGCCGGAGACCGCCCCCACAAGCACGGCTTCCTGACCGAGCAACCCCTGAAGGCGAACAAGCGTCTGCACAACGTTGCGGTCGTCATCGCTGGTGGTATCCAACAGCGAAACCTGCGCGCCGCCCTGCACAATTTCCAGTGGAGTGAGCGTCAATCGACTGATGCCTGCAGTGGGGCGTTGCACGCCTGCCGTGCCGTTGAGCCATCCGTCGAGTTGCCACCGCACCCGGTCTGTCAGTGCCGTCGCAGTGAACCCATCGGAGGCCCTCCAATGACGCTCGAGACGTTCCCCATGAGCAGTCTGTGCTTCAACAGCCACCAGCCGGCACCGCAACTGCTGACTGGCCAGCACCGTCAGCAATCGTTCAGCCAGTCCTCTGCCGGCAAACGCCACCGTGTCCAGGCGTTCAGCCGGAGGGTCGAGGTCGCTATGCACCAACAGATCCTCGGCCATCTCGACACGAACAACACCGGCATCACCCGCGCCACGTGCCAACTGGTGGGCCCAAATCCCTACATCGCCAAACCGGTCGGCAATGTGACGCAGAGGAAGATCTGCCAGCTGCCCCAACGTTGTGATACCCAGCTTCATCAGCAAGGCAACAAAATTGGCCAACCGTTGAGCACGTTCGCGGCCGACAGCCCCGCTGTCATCACCTTCTAGCCCTGCTGGCAGGACCGTGACAGGTTGCAGGGCAAGGAAGCGGTGGGTCTGATCGTCGTCAATAGCCAGACACCCGTCATCGGGTGGAGCGGCCCGAGCAGCCAGCAACGCAGCAAATCGGATCTCAGCGATGCCTATCCGGCAGGCTGGCCCCCAATCGATCAACGGATCGACGGTCTGCCGCAACTGTTCGGCAATAGCTGTCTGGCCACCCAACGCTCGGCTGGCTGTGTGCACATCGATCATGAACAAGCCTGGCCGTACTACTTCGGTGGCAGGCACGAGTCCGGCGACTTCAGCAACGACCGGGGTGAACATGCGCGCATCCCGGTCCGGATCATCGCCGAAGATCTCGATGCCACTGCACCGCGCTTCGGCTTCTCGTCGGCGTAACCCGGCGCGCACACCGGCCTGCCGAGCTGCGGCAGTTGCAGCCATGATCCGGCCATCACGAATGATGGCTGCCGGTTCTTCAGGAGTGAGCCCGGCAGCGGTCAGCGGCCAATCAGGGCTCCAGAGCGCCAGCTTGCGAGCCATCTCAGCTCACTTTTCGCTGGGTTGCGGCTCCGTCCAGCCCCGTCGATACCAACGAGGTATCCGTCACCGCTAGAGAAGGCGACGCAGCAGCCATGGTCGCTTGCCCGACGGTGGGGTCAACATGACCGATGTTGCCGGGGAGCCACACGGTTGTCGTGTGACGGACTCCGCCACTCTTGCCAACGAGCTCAATCTTGAGACGACGCGCCTGCAAATAGCCGCTGCCGTCCTGCAGGCCTTCCCACTGCTGGGCAACGACGCGCAGATGCCAGCGGACTCCTTGAAAGTGGTGGTCGGCATGCCGATGCGCAGAGCTTTTATTGCCACCGGCAACGATGCCGCCGGGATGATGGACGACAAGCACGGTCGACTGTCGACGAGCGACTGCAGTCAGCTTGCGGGCAGTCGACGCAGTCACTGGCGAAGAAGGACACGCCACGACCACATCAAAGGCATCGAGGAGGGTCGCCACGATCTGAGCCCAGCGCTCACCGGGATGAGGGATAAGCACCAGGCGCTCGAGATCCACCCCCGCTTCGCGAGCAGCTGCGAGCCCCAATCCAGGCAGACCTACGACAACACACCAGCAACGCTGGCGAGATGGCCTGGCAAGCATTGACAGCATCAACGAGGTCGACCCGGTTACAGCGATGGCCTCTCCCCGATACAGGCCCCCTTGCGGCAACAACCCGGCAACCGGCTCGTCGATCTCCAGCACGTTGGCAGCCGACTCGCGCAGCAGATCACTGGCTGATATCCATGCCGTCTGGCTGCTGCGGGTCACCGCACGGGCCCGCGCCAACCTCTCATTCGCAACGACAACGCCGGTGGACGGCGAAGTGGGGGGCGGAGTGGGCGGAGTTGACATCATCGCGAGTATCGAACATATGTTCGAATTCGTCAAATGATGGTGTCACACGCTGGTCAGACCCGCGCTTTACACGATCTTGTCAGCGCAGCAGCACGGTGAACGTCACCTCGGCAACAACGCGATCAGCTTCGGCCAGTACCTGCGGTGTGGTCCCCCGTCGCATCACCGCGACAGTGAACAGTCCGGCTGCCACTGCCGACGCGACCCCCACCGGGGTGTCCTCTACAGCTACGCAGGCATGCGGGCTCAGTGAAAGGCGACGGACCGCTTCGGCATAAGGATCAGGATGCGGCTTGGGACGTTCGGTATCGCCATGGGCCACCACTGCGGCGACCAGACCATTGACCTCGCCTTGTTCGAGGACTCGCAGCACATGTTCACGACTCGATGATGACGCCACTGCGATAGGGATCCCTGCGTCAGCGACTGCTCGCATCGTGGCGATCGTGTCCGGATAGACCTCTAGGTGAGCGTCGGACAACTCTTGGAAACGTGCTCGCAACCGGTGGCGGAATTCGGCTGGATCGCCCAGATCAACTTTGTCGGTGAAATAGTCCCAGTTGTGTGGAAACGGATGGCCCGTGATGGTGATGAAATCGTGTTGGGTGGCTTGGTAACCGAACTCGGCTAATCGCTCACGCCACGCAATCTTCGAGAGCGTTTCGGTGTCTGCGATCGTGCCATCACAGTCGAACACGACACCGTCAGGAGCCGTACTCGTCGGCGGCACCGTGTCGACCGGAGTATCCATGTTCACCATGCGCGGGTGTCGATTGATGGCTCAATGCCGTAGAACACTCGCTCGCAAGCTTGCCGTACACGCCGTGCGTGGCGGCGCCAGTCATCCTCGAGCTGCTGCCAGCCGCCACGGCCATAGCCAAGGCTGCGTGCCAAGATCTCAAGCCGTTGTGGATTGTCGGGCATCACATCGACGTCACGCTGTCGCAGCAAGTACAGGCGATTCCGCAGTTGGCTGGCGAAATGGTGGCCTTCCCGAAGCCATGTTGCGTCGCGATGAGTGATCAATTCAGCGTCCTGCAACGCATCGAGTGCCTCCATCGTCGACGCTGAGCGCACCATCGGCTGCGAAGAGCCATGCCTCTGCTGGAGCAACTGCACCGTCCATTCCACGTCCGACATGCCGCCGGGACCGAGCTTCAGATGCCGTTCGACCGGTACTCGTCGTGGGATTCGTTCCTTTTCCAGGCGCGCTTTCATTCGCCGCATGGCAATTTCGCGTTCATGGAGGGAACCGACCTCAACGTCGTCCATGCCATAGGCGTAACGACGGGCCTGCTCAACGAAGCGGGCGCCCACCTCGCTGTCGCCGGCGGCATGACGGACCTTGATCAGCGCCTGGTGCTCCCACGCTTCAGCCCACCGTTCCCAGTAGGTCTCGTAGGACGCCAGCGAGCGGGACAACGGCCCTGACCGGCCTTCAGGACGCAAGTCGGCGTCGACATCGAAGGCGCTCCCGTCGGCTGTGATCGTCGACAGGGTCTTCATGACATTGCCCACGATCTCAAGCGCGAGAGCGGTCGCTTCCTTGGCGTCGGTACCGCTGCCGTCGACGACAGGTTCGTGTACGAAGAGCACGTCGAGGTCAGAGGCGTACTGCAGTTCGCGGCCGCCAAGTTTGCCCATGCCGATAATGGCAACCCGCACCGGCAGATCGGCAACATTGCCGACATTGTGACGACTGGCCGCAGCGTGGAGTTCGGAGGCCAGCGCTGCCTCGAGGCACGCCTCGGCAAGCGCCGTCAACTCTTCACCGAGGCCTCCAACGGTCGCCTCATCAGCCAGATCGCGCAAGATCATGCGCAGCAACTCGGATCGTTTCAGTCGTCGCAGCGCTGCGGTGGTGTCCTGCCAGCTCAGGCGGCCCATAGCCATGCGCACCAATGCCTCGCGGGTGCGGCTGTCCGTGCGCTGCGATGGCTCACGAAGCCACTCCAAGCCTTGAGGCTGTTCAGCCAGCAGGTCGCCAGCGACAGGGCTCGTTCCCAG
Source organism: Nitriliruptoraceae bacterium (assembly GCA_040904825.1). GTDB lineage: Bacteria > Actinomycetota > Nitriliruptoria > Nitriliruptorales > Nitriliruptoraceae > JBBDSU01. Next base: position 17,556 of record JBBDSU010000057.1, read on the forward strand.
CACCAGCCCGAGCAGCTCGGCAGCATTGGGGTGATCACGCAGATAGCCGAGCAGTTCACTCGACTCGCTTTGGGCTTCCAGCAAGTTGCGAAAAGCCGCAAGTCCCTGGTCGGGGTCAGGGGTGTCTTGCAGGATATGCAGCACTGTGGGCAGCACTGCGCGGACCGTGCGCGCCTTGCGAGTGAGGCCCCCGGTCAGTGCTCTGACGTTGCGTAAGGCGGCCTGACCATCTCGGAATCCCAGGGCCTCGAACCGTTCACGTGCGGCGCTGTCGCCCATGGCCTTGACTTGACCGGGCACGCTGACTTCAGCGGCAGCCGCCGGCAGGCTTGCGTACGACTCAAGCAGGGGCCGGTAGAAGATCTTGGCATGCAGCGCACTGACTTGGCCTTGCGTGCGAGCCAGTGACTTCATGAACTGCTCACGGGCTGACGTATCGCCTTGCGGCCGGTAGCCCATCGCCCGTGCGAGCCACTCCTGACGTTTCGGATCGCTGGGAACGGTGTGCGTCCGCCGTTCATGTGCCAACTGCAGCCGATGCTCGACCGTGCGCAACAGCCGGTATCCCTCAGCGAACTCGTCGGCGTCTTCCGGATCGACGTAGCCAGCGGCGACCAGCGCATCCAGAGCGGGCAATGTTCCCGTACGACGCAGAGAACGGTCGCCGCGACCATGAACGAGCTGCAACAACTGCACGGTGAACTCGATATCGCGCAAGCCACCTGGCCCGAGCTTGATTTGGCGTTCACCGTCACGCACCACTGCCGGCTGGGCTTCGATCCGGGCTTTCATCCCGCGGATCTCAGCCACGACCTCTGGATCAAGCTGCTCGGGCCAGACGAACGGTTCGGCTGCGGTCAGGAGTGCATCACCTAGCTCATGATCACCGGCCACCGTGCGTGCCTTGATGAGCGCCTGAAACTCCCAGGTCTTGGCCCATCGTTCCCAGTAGGCGATGTAGGAGGCGACCGTCCGAGACAAAGGCCCCGAGCGACCTTCAGGGCGCAATGTGGGATCAACCTCATAGGTGCGCCCCATAGTGGTCGACGCGTTGAGGACCTCCATCATCTTGGTGAACGTTGCACGGGCTTCTTCACCAGCCCGCTCGTCGTCTCCCAGAGGCTCGTGCACGAACATCACATCGACGTCGGACACGTAGTTCAATTCGATCCCACCTAGCTTGCCCATGCCGATGACCGCAAGCCGAGCAGCGGGCTTGTTGTCACCGACGATGTGGGCATGCACCCCTCGCAGGGCGCCGGTCAACACGCCTTCCGCCAGTGCGGCAAGCTCCGCCGCAACCGTCGCGACGTCGGCTTCGCCGGTCAGATCTCGCGACGCGATTGCCGCCGTGGCTGCTCGGCGAATGGCCGCCACACCCGCAGCTTGGGTGGTGGGGTCCACACTTGCCGCCACGGCTAACGCAACCTGATCAGCGACAATTGCCGACTCGATGCGCTCACCGTTGTCGAGCGCGACCAGCGCATCGGGCCATTGGGCAAGCAGATTCCCAAGCGGCTGCGAAGCACCTGCCACGGCGACGACTTTGCTCAGCCAGTCCTTATCACCGACGAGCGCCAAAAACACGCTTGGGTGGTCACGTGCCAGGCTCGCCATGCATCGCAGCGCATCCTGAGGATCTGTCGCCTCAGAGACCGCCGCCACGATCTGCTTTCCAGGAGGCTCGGGGTCGTTCGTCTTTGTGGCATCGCTGGCACTGTGTTGCATTGGCGCCCGAGAACCTGCACTGGCATGGCTCTGGAACGCTGGCCAGTCGACCCACTGATCGTCGACAACAAGTCCACCACTGGTCAGCTCGGCCAAGGCTCGGTCATGTTCAAGGCCTGCACTGGCCAGCGCTGCCCGTAGTGACGGACGTCGGGTCACAGCAGCGGGAGGTAACGCTCAATCTCGAAAGTGGTCACGTGAGCGGAGTACTCATCCCACTCGCGTCGCTTGTTCGCCAGGAAGTGGGCGAACAAGTGCTCGCCGAGTGTTTCGGCGACCAACTCCGAGTTTTCCATCAAGGCAACCGCTTCTCCGAGGCTGGCCGGAAGCCGGCGGACTCCGGCAGCAGCACGCTCGGCGGTGGTCATCTCGAAGGAATTGTCTTCGGACTCCGGAGGGAGCTCGTAACGCCCCTCAATGCCTTTCAATCCCGCTGAAAGCAGGATCGCAAACGCGAGATAGGGGTTGCATGCCGGATCGGGAGCGCGGTACTCAATCCGCGTCGAAGCACCCTTGCGCGGCTTGTACATCGGGATGCGCACCAGCGCCGATCGGTTTGAACGGCCCCAGGTCACGAACACTGGAGCTTCGCCGGATGGCAACGCACCATGCAATCGCGCTGTCAATCGCTTGTACGAGTTGACCCACTGGTTGGTGATCGCAGTGAACTCAGGAGCGTGTTCAAGCACACCAGCGGTAAATGCACGGGCCGTTGCCGACAGCCGGTACGGATCAGATGAGTCATCGAAGGCGTTGGTGTCGCCTTCGAACAGCGACAGGTGCAGATGCATGCCGCTGCCCCACTCTCCCTCGATGGGCTTGGGCATGAACGTCGCATAGATCCCACGCTGCAACGCGGTCTCTTTGACGACGAGCCGGAATGTCATGATGTTGTCGGCCATCGTCAGCGCATCGGCGTAGCGCAGGTCGATCTCGTGCTGAGACGGCGCGACTTCATGATGGGAGAACTCGACAGAAATGCCCATCCGCTCCAGCATGTTGATCGTCTGACGACGGAAATCCTGCTGCACATCCAACGGTGTCATATCGAAATATGAGCCGTTGTCCAACGGCGTGGTTGAGGTGGCATCTTCGAACAGGAAGAACTCCATCTCAGGATGAACGTAGAACGTGAACCCCATGTCGGCAGCGCGCTGAAGCGTTCTTTTGAGGACGTGGCGCGGGTCAGCTGCAAACGGCTGGCCATCGGGCGTCAGCACGTCGCAGAACATGCGGGCCACACCCTGAGATTCCGGGCGCCATGGCAACACCTGGAAGGTGCTGGCATCCGGCACGGCGAGCATGTCGGCTTCTTGCACACGGGCGAACCCGTCGATGGCAGAGCCATCGAATCCGATGCCCTCCGAGAAGGCGTTTTCAAGTTCGGAAGCTGTGATCGCCACGCTCTTGAGCAAACCCAGCACGTCGGTGAACCACAGGCGAATGAACCGCACATCGCGTTCTTCCACGGTGCGCAGCACGTACTCCTGCTGCTTGTCCACTGCCCTCTCCTCGACGTTGTGGCTCGATGCTGTCGCGTGGCGATAGCTCAACCGGCTTGAGTGGTGTTCCGACCGTAGCGGACGATGATCGGCGGGTAGCGTCATGTGGGCAAGGTCGCAGCAGCGGCCCAGCCCATGACATCAACAGATACCGGACGGCAGGCACGTGACATTTCGTATTGCGTTGGCTCAAGTTGCAGCCAGGGTCGGCGACATCGATGGCAACACCAACATCATTCTCGACGCGTGGCGACGTGCAGCCGACATGGACTGCGATCTCGTTGTGTTCACCGAATTGACGTTGACGGGTTACCCGCCCGAAGACCTGTTGCTCAAGCGCGAGTTCGTCGATGCCAACTTGGCAGCACTCAATCGGCTCGCAACAACCGGCCCGCACAACACCACAGCTATTGTCGGTTTCGTCGGACAGGGCGAGGGTGATGCGACCGATCCGGACCACTGGGACGTTGCGTTGGCAACCCGCGATCTCACCAACTCAGCGGCCGTGATGGCGCGCGGTGAGATTCTGGCGGTCTACGACAAACTCCGGCTCCCCAATTACGGCGTGTTCGACGAAGCACGCTATTTCGCCCCTCGCGACAACGTCTGTGTCGTTGATGTCAGCGGCGTGCCCGTTGGCATCACCATATGTGAGGATCTGTGGACTGAGCAAGGTCCCGTGCAGGCCGCTGCCTCTGCTGGCGCTCGAGTCATCGCCAACCTCAACGCGTCGCCATACCACCGCGGCAAGCGGGCCGATCGTCAACGGTGGGTTCGCCACCATGCCACCGTTGGCAACACATGGGTGGCCTACTGCAACGTCGTCGGCGGCCAGGACGAAGTGGTCTTCGACGGCGACTCGATGTTGGCCGATCCCGATGGCCAGATCATCGCGAGAGGTGCCCAGTTCAGTGAGGACCTCATCATCGCTGACATCGACGTGCTATCCGCTCGGCAGCCGGGACCGCCGAGCGCTCAATCGGCCGTCGCCACTGCAGTCCGGCCTGCGCTCCCGCCCCGCCGGGAGGAAGCCCGGCTGGACCCCATCGGTGAGGTGTGGCAAGCCTTGACCCGCGCAACGGCTGACTACTGCCGCCACAACGGCTTCTCGGACGCGGTGGTAGGCCTGTCAGGTGGCATCGACTCGGCCGTGACTGCCGCGCTTGCCGTCGACGCACTGGGTGCCGACCACGTGATGGGGGTGGCGATGCCCTCGCCATATTCGTCGGCTCATTCGATCGACGATGCGCAGACGCTGGCCGACAACCTTGGCTGCCGCTATGAGGTGCTTCGCATCGATGCGATGCTGGCTGCCAGCGCCGCAAATCTCCAAGGTTTGGTGGCCACCGGGTTTGGCGACGGTTCGACAGCTGGCGTTGCCTACGAGAATCTTCAATCACGTCTGCGCGGCGTGCTGGTCATGGCCCTGTCGAACGAACACGGATCGATTGTGCTGACGACCGGCAACAAGTCCGAGTACGCGGTCGGCTATGCGACGCTGTACGGCGATATGGCCGGCGGCTTCGCGCCCCTCAAGGATGTGCGGAAGCTGCTGGTCTACGACTTGGCTCGATGGCGAAACCGCGATCGGGTGGTAATTCCTCTCGCCTCGATCGACAAGCCGCCTTCGGCTGAGCTTCGACCGGGCCAGCTCGACCAAGACTCCCTTCCCGACTACGCGGTCCTTGATGACCTCGTCACTGCCTACGTCGAAGAGGATCTCGGCATCGACGCCATCATCGCGCGCGGCCACGATGAAGCAACGGTGCGCCGCGTGGTCCAGATGATCGACCGGGCCGAGTACAAGCGCCGCCAATCCGCCCCCGGACCCAAGATCACCCAGCGGGCTTTCGGAAGAGATCGACGCGTGCCGATCACCAACGGTTGGCGCGGCTGACGAACCAGCCAACGCGGCGTCCTGTTGGGCGTGCATTGGCCACTGAGAACAGGCACACTTGCAGGGCACCTGATCGATAACCGCTGGACCCATCATGTCGCAGCCACCATCCCGGTGGCCGGCGGGCCGGCAGGAGGAGTTCGAAGGTGAGCGTCCACACTGTGGACGGGTCGTCGAGCGTGCCCCCATCCACTCATACACGACCCGTTTCGATCCACGATCTCAAGGCCATCAAGCAACGTGGCGAACGTTTTGCGATGGTCACGGCCTATGACGCCAATGCTGCGTCGATCCTTGACGACGCAGGGGTTCCGATCATGCTCGTCGGGGACTCGCTCGGAATGGTCGTGCTCGGCTACGAATCAACCGTGCCGGTCACCCTCGACGAGATCCTTCATCACACACGCGCCGTCGCGCGTGGACGATCCCGTGCGTTGGTGGTGACCGACCTGCCATTTGGGACCTACCAGCTCGGATCTGATGCCGCCATGAGCTCGGCCGTCGCCGCCCTCAAGGCCGGAGCCAACGCCGTCAAGCTCGAAGGAGGAGGCGAGACGATCACATCGACACGGCGCCTGGTGGCTGCCGGTATTCCGGTCATGGGTCACATCGGACTGACTCCTCAGTCGATGCACCAATTCGGCGGCTACCGCGTTCAAGGGCGTGATGCGGCGGCAGCTGAACGACTGGTCGCCGACGCCATTGCGCTTGAAGAAGCCGGCGCCTTTTCCATCGTGATCGAGTGCGTGCCTACCGACGTCGGCCAACAAATCACCAACGCAGTGGAGGTCCCCACCATCGGTATCGGGGCCGGCCACCACACCGACGCGCAAGTGTTGGTGTGGCACGACCTGCTCGGACTGACCAGTGGAAGGCTTCCCCGATTCGTCAAGCCATACGTCAATCTGCGCGACACGATCGGCGATGCCATCAAGTCGTTCCAAACCGAAGTGGCCGACGGCGAGTATCCAGGACCAGAGCATCAGTACTGACCGTCAACCGTAAGGCCAGCTCGACGGCGTGAGTACACGTCACCGCGTCGATCAGCCCCGGGACGAAATGTGCTCACCTTCGGCCTCGCGTGCCAAGACATAGAGCAGATCGGCGCACCGGTTCAAGTACCGCAACGGCACGGCATCCGCGAGCCCACCTTGCCGGTTGAGCGCCACCACGTGGCGCTCGGCGCGGCGACAGATTGTTCGGGCGAGGTCAAGGGCGGCTGCTCCACGATGGCCACCTGGCACCACAAACTCACGCGGCAACGGATGGCGTTGGACGCACTCATCGATCAGACGCTCAAGGTCTTCAACCATGGCGTCGTCAACCCGACTGACACCGACCTCCAGTCGTGACCATTGCTCGGCAGCTGTCGCTAGTTGAGCACCCAAGACGAACAGTTCTCGCTGAATCCGCAAGACCGTGGCGTAGAGCGAACCCGCGGGTGGCAGTTCGCACCGGGCCAGCCCCAGGGCGCTGCACGTCTCGTCAACCGTGCCATACGCCTCAGTGCGCAGGTCATCCTTGTCGACGCGGCCGCCATACAGCAGGCCGGTGGTGCCGTCGTCACCGTGCTTGGTGTAGACCTTCACCAACTGTTCCAACTGGCACCAGCGTGCCGCTTGACGGTTGTCCAGCGATGCTACCGGGCGGGATTCGGCTACCGTTGCCGCCGATGTTGCCTCCTCACAACGTTGGCCTTGCGGTTGGTCAGCGTGAGTTGCAGCTGCCAGCGATCAACGCGTGTCGCAGTAGCCATTTGTCGTGACTGACTGCTCCTACCAGCGGCGCGGCCCGCCTCTGTCGCCCGGAGTTCACTGTGGAAGCAAGTGCGCGCCCCAAGGAACAGTTTCGGGTCCTACGGGCACAACGCGGCGGCTATGACGCCATCATGTTCGATGTCCAGTTGCAGGTGATCAACACCAGCGCGCTGGTATGGGCGCAGAGTTTCTCCGACGAGCAGCAAGCCGACGACTTCTACACGACGGTCGCCACCGATCTTGACACGCTCGACGTTGCCGGCTTCCGCCGCAAGTACGGCGTGCCGTCGACGACATGACTTGTTGTGACCCATCCCTTCGTGTGGCCGACCAGTGATGGCGTCGTTGGGGCGCTCATCCAGTGTTCGACCACGCGCAAGTATGTGACATGACACGGGCTGATAGCGGCGCGTGGCCTGCCGACGCCGCCGTCGTCAACGGGTCGGTCAGGGCCGATGTTGCCGTCATCGGTGCAGGCGCTGCCGGTCTGTATGCGTCCGCCTGCCTCCCCGACCACCTCAAAGTCGTGGTCGTCGACAAAGCCGCACCCACTGAGGCTTCAGGCTCGTCTCCATGGGCCCAAGGCGGCATCGCCGCGGCCGTCACCGACGAAGACAGCCCGCGAGCGCACGCGCAAGACACGCTGGCTGCGAGCGACGGGCTTGCAGATCCCGCGGCCGCATGGATTCTTGCCAATGAAGCGCCACGCCACGTTGCCCACCTTGTCGCCCACGGGGCTACGTTCGACCGGCAGGGAGAGGGTGTTGACGCACCACTGGAGCCCGCTCGCGAAGGTGGCCAACAGTTCGCGCGATCAGTCCGCCATGGTGATGCGTCGGGCGCCGAACTCATCCGTGTTCTTCGACACCTGGCGGCGCCAAAGGTGTCGCGCCTGACTGGCGTCGTCGACAGGCTCGCCGTCAACCAATCCGGGCGTGTCACTGGCGCCTGGGTCGTGGCTGATGGTCGCTGGATCAGGCTGCACTCAAGAGTCACCATCTTGGCGACTGGGGGCTGCGGAGGACTTTTTGCCGCGACCACCAACCCGGTGCATGCCACAGGTGATGGACTTGCGATCGCGTGGAGCGCCGGAGCGCATGTCCGCGATGTTGAGTTTGTCCAGTTCCACCCGACGGCGCTGGCCATCGGCCAGGGACACCGCTTCCTGCTGACGGAGGCACTGCGTGGCGCTGGTGCCACGCTGCACGATGCCGACGGGCGACGATTCATGACCAGCGTGCATCCCGCCGCTGAGCTTGCACCAAGGCATGTCGTCGCCGGCGCCATCCTCGACCTGCCAGATGGAGTCGCTTGGCTTGATGCGACCAATCTCGGCGCCGAAGTGCTCGCCTCGGAGTTCCCGACCATGCTTGCCGCTACGGCGTCATTTGGGCTCGACCTGCGCTCCGAGCGGATGCCGGTGTCTCCGGCCGCCCATTACCACATGGGTGGCGTATGGAGTGACCTCGACGCACGCACGTCTCGTCCAGGTCTGCTCGCCGCCGGCGAGGCAGCCTGCACAGGAGTCCATGGCGCCAATCGCATGGCAGGAAATTCTCTCAGCGAGGCATTGGTATTCGGAGCCCGCGCGGCCGCAAGCGCAGCCGCCGACTGCGCCCTCACCCCCGACGATCTCGACGAAGTTGATGAACGTGCGACATCGGAACCCGCCGGCTTGGCGTGGGATGGACCCGATGACAGCGCAAACACGTTGGATTGGTTGCGTCATCGCATGCTCAACGATGCCGGTCCACGTCGCAGCGGGGCACGCCTGGCAGCGCTGGTGCAGGACCTTGACGGTCAGTTGGCACGATTCCGTCATCAATCGAAGCGTGCTGCCGCCGCGCGATCCGATGGGTCCCCGGCCACAATCGTTCCGTCGAGTGATGACATTGGCCTGCGCCACGCGTTGATGGCTGCACGGCTCATCGCCCGATCAGCGCTGCTGCGCACAGAATCGCGCGGCGGCCATCACCGCATCGACTTTCCGCATCGTGAACCGTCGTGGGATGACGTCCACCTCGACGTCGCTTCAGTCAGACCTGGCGACGAGGACGCCATCCAAGCCGTTCGCTGATCTCGCGCGCCGACCGCAGTACCCGCAGGGCAACCGTGTCCGGTTCGGGCAGCCTGGCTGTAGGCGCCACGATGCCGACCGCAGCCACGGCCCTGCCTGTGTGATCGAAGACTGGTGCAGCCACTCCTGATGCACCGGGTTCGAGCTCGTCGCGTGTGTAGGCAACACCTCGCTGGCGCACTGGTTGCAGTTCGGCGACCCGCGCACCTTCCGGGAGGAACGCCAGGAGTGCTTTGCCATGGGCGGCGACACCGAGAGGGTGGCGGAACCCGACGCGGTAGTTGATCTGGACAAATCGCTCGCCGGGTTCGATGACCTCTACCACCACGAGATCATCCCGGTCACGCACTGCCAGACACGCGGTTTCGCCTGTGTCGTCGGCCAGAGACCTCAGCGGCGGACCCGCCAACCGCCGCACCTCAAGCCCCTGCGCGGCACGCACACCGAGTTCAAGCACAGACAAGCCGAGTCGGTAGCGCCGCGTATCCGGATCGCGTGTGACGAATCCTTCGTGCGCCAAAGTGTCCAACAGGCGGTACAGGACCGCACGGTCAAGTCCCGTCGCGTCCGCCAACCCTGACACCGTGGCGCCGTCTGACTGCCTGCCCAACGCCGTCAGCAGTGACAAGCCTCTCGCAAGCGTGCGAGAACCAGTGGCGCGTGATCCACGGGTCGTGCCGTCAGGCATTGACGATCCTCTCGTTCCTCGCCGCCCCGATAGTCATCGCACCTACGACCACCGCGCACGGGCCGCGCCGAGTGTGCTGCGCGACCAACGCACGGTCAAGCGCGAGTTGCGATCGACACGACGACTTGCCTGACGAAGCTCAGTCCACGGATGAGCGTCGACGACTCAATGTCACAGCCGGCCGAACACCCATCGCTACCATCACGGCGTCCACTCCCAGGTCAACGACAGGTCGTATGGTGCCCGACGAGATCGAGAATCTGCTCGGTGGAACCCGCCGCGCGTTCGACAAGCTTTTCGAACAGCGGATCGTGTTCCTCAAGGGCCAACTGGACGATGAACTCACGGACCAGATTGTGGCGCAACTGCTGGCGCTGGATGCCGACGGCAACGACGACATCACGATGTATGTGAACTCGCCCGGCGGCATCATCACGGGAATGTTCGCGATCTACGACACGATGCGGCTGCTGTCGAGCAAGGTCAACACTCGCTGCGTCGGACTCGCCGCTTCTGCCGGGGCTTTCTTGCTGGGCACTGGAACTGGCACACGCGGTTCGACGGAGAACGCCCGCATCATGATTCACCAGCCCATGGGCGGAACACAGGGCAGCGCCAAGGACATCGAGATCCAGGCCAAGAACATCGTGTGGATGCGTGAACGCATCAATGAGATCCTCGCAGGCCGCACCGGGCAGTCCGTCGAGAAGATCGCCCAAGACACCGACCGTGACTACTGGATGACCGCAGCCGAAGCAGTGACCTATGGCCTGATCGACGAGGTCATCGAACCTGGCCGTGGGAGCTGAATCGAACCTAACGCCCTCAACGTGCGATCATGGGACCGGCCGCCGTTTGGATGGGCATGTCGAATCCGATGCTTGCGCCGCGCTTGACACAACATTGATCCCGGTTGATCAATACTTCGACGCATGGGACTTCGAAGGCGGCGCACTCGTCGCCACTCATGCCGGGTCCGACGTGTTCCATCCTGCCACCGGCTGACGATGTCACTGATCGCAGGTTCACCTTGAAGCCGCAACGGGAGAGGGCGCAATGAGTGTTCGCACCGCACTGGTCACTGGAAGCGCGCAGGGCATTGGGCGCGCGACTGCTCACGCATTGGCTGATCACGGCCACCACGTCATCGGCCTTGACGTACGCGAGCAGGACGACGGGCCGATGGCCCGAACTGTGGTTGCCGATCTCGCCGACCACTCGAGTCTGGATCATCTCGTCGGTGAACTTGGACCGATCGACATTCTCGTCAACAACGCTGGACTGTTGATCGAAACTCCGCTGGAGTCAACAACCTTCGTCGAGTTCGAACGCATCATGACCGTCAACGTATGGGCCGCATTCGCGCTGGCGCGTGCTGCAAGTACCTCAATGCGCGAGCGGCAATGGGGCCGGATCATCAACATCGCCAGCATCGCCGCGCGTACAGGCTCAACCAGGCCAGCGATGGCATACGGCGCCTCCAAAGCAGCGCTCGTCGCGGTGACCAAGCATCTGGCAACGAATTTCGGGCCCTACGGCATTACCGTCAACGCGATTGCCCCCGGCGCGATCGACACGCCAATGTCACGTGGACAAGGTCTCGGTACCACGATGATGCCCCGAGAAGACATCCCACTGCGCCGTCATGCAGAGCCAGAGGAGGTTGCATCCGTGGTGGCGTTCCTCGCCTCCGAGGAAGCGAGTTTCGTCCACGGGACGACCATCGATGTCAACGGCGGCAAACTTATGGTGTGAGCAGGCGTCTCAAGCCGTTGGTCATGTCAGCGACCAATCGACGACTGAGTGCAGCATGCGGCACTGCCGTGAAGAATCCGTGTGGCGCACCTGGATACAGATGGAGCTCGACGTCGACGCCGTCGCTGATCATGCGTGAGACGAAATCAAGATTCTCGTCTACGAACAGGTCAAGCGTTCCGGTCGCCATGTACGTGGGCGCGAGTCCGCTGACGTCATCGGCACGGGCGGGTGCCGCATATGGCGACACCCGTGATGTCCCTGCGGCGTCGCCGAGGTAGCACCGCCACGCAAACAGATTCTTGTCGCGATTCCACACACGAGGTTCGACGATCCGGTGGCTTGAACGTGTCACGTTGCGATCATCAAGCATCGGGTAGATCACGACGATCGCAGCCGGTTTGAACTCGTTCCCATTCTGATGGACGCTTGCGGTGCCAAGGCAGGCAGCATCAACGGCATGGTTGCCGGTGTTATGCGTCCGCGAAGCGTCCGCGAGGGCTTCAAGCGCCCCATCGATGCCATGATCCCGCAGCAGCAATGCCAGTGCGAGAGCCGAACCGCCGCCCGAACTGGCACCCCCGATGGCAATTCGACCGACGTCGATATCCCATTGGCCAGCGTGACCGACAACCCACATCAATCCGGTTACTGCGTCGATCATCTCTGCTGGAAACGGATCATCGGGTGACGGCCGCCAGTCCACAGAGAACGCGTCGCATCCAACCTCAAGGCACCATTCTTGGAGCAGCGCATCGTCCTGATCGACAGAGCCGACCAGATGCCCGCCACCGTGGATCCAATACAGCCCCGGACGTGGACCATCGAGATCGCGCCGGTGATACCCCCTGACAACAAGATCCGGCAGTGGATCTCGAACGACGACATGGTCGACGATCTCGACACGTTCGTCCGGGACGAAGGCATCGCGCCGCGCCTGACGGTTGCGTGCCGTCAACGCCCGCCGGGTCGCACGGTCGGTGAAATCGTCGACAGGCCGTGCCGCAATTACCGACGCGATCTCGTGATCGATCCGGTTGAGGAACGTACTGCCCAAGCCGAAACCGTCATCGCACGGGTCCGGTAAAGGCGACATCAAGCGCTGCGACTCCCTAGATGGCCACTGGTCAGATCAGGACGCTTTGGCATCTTCAACGTAGAGGTAGTACTCCTCGTCTTCTTCTTCCCAGTCCATCTCGACGATGTCTTTGGTGACAGCCGCCTTGCAGAACTGCAGGAAGCCGGAGTACCCGAGGTTTTTCTCGGAGAAGTTGGGGTCCCGTTTGCGCAACTGATCTTTGAGACCAGACAGCGGCGGGTCCCCGCCAAGTTCCTTCATCAACTCTGCGACGGTCGTGCGCAACAGCTGGAAAGCGGCATCTTCGTCTCGCGGCGCTGAAGGGAAATCGACCTCCGGATCCCCAGGTGCGGATCCATCCTGGAGGACCAAGACCTTCTGTTCCTCGAGATGGCGCAGCAGTTCTCGAAAACCTCGGAAGCCGTAGTCCTGTTCGGAAAACGTCGGATCCTTGCGTAGCAGCGCACGCTTGAGATTCGACGCTTGGATCGCTCCGGCTCCGCTCGACGACGACTGCAACCCTGACAGCGTGCGAGTGATCACACGTTCGAGCTTGCGCAGGTCCTGCTTCTGCGAAGAACTGCCCTCGTGGGAGGAATCCTTGGTTTTCTTCTCTCCGGAGGTTTGTGGAGCGGACGACTTCGACCGGCCTTTGGAGCCCGCCCTTCCTCCAGAACCCCGCCCCTTGGAGTCGCGGAGCGGAATGCCCTCGAGGCGGTCGTAGAACAAGAACTCGTCACACGCCGGCGGCAGCATCTGCGACGTCGAGCCCTTGAGTCCTACGCCGATGACCCGTTTGTTCAATTCCCTGAGCTTGCTGACCAGCGGAGTGAAGTCCGAGTCTCCCGACACGATGACAAACGTCGAAACAAACCCTCGAGTCAGCGCGAGTTCCATCGCATCGACAGCCATCTGGATATCGGCCGCGTTCTTACGCACCGAATCGCTGCGCTGGGGAATCTCGATCAGTTCGACGTTCGCATCGACCATCTGCCGGCGATCATCACTAAACAAGTTCCAGTCAGCGTACGCTCGGCGGGTAATCAACCGTCCGCGATCAGCCAACGCATCCAACAGTGGACGCGGATCGAAGCGGTACCCAATATCGCGGGCGCCGATTGCCACGTTTTCGTGGTCGATGTAGAGCGCGAGGCGTTCTTCGTTCGAATCTGTGGTAGCCATAGCGCCACACTACTGCGTCGGCAAAGCCCCCGGAGTCAGCCTGTGCCATCAACGTCACCACGGCGCGACCGCGATGGATCGCCAGATCGACGGCCATCCGCGCTTGGCCCAACGGCGGCGCAAATTCGACGAGTCGGGCGTGCTGGCGTCAATCGTCTATCGGGATCAGTCCGGTCGCTGTTCGAAACTGGCGGCAGCGGATTCCGCAACCTTGCAGTCACCCACGCATTCAGCATGGCGACGGACACTTTGGTCGCCATTGGCCTAGCCGGCACTTTGTTCTTCTCAGTGCCATCGACAGAGGCCCGCAGCAACGTCGCCCTCTACCTCCTGCTCACCGTTGCACCCTTCGCCATCATCGGACCAACCCTTGGACGAATCCTGGACCGCACACCGGTCGCAACACGGGGCTTGCTCGTAGCGGCAGCGGTCGGGCGTGCACTGTTGGCGCTGACCTTGCTGGGCCGCACAACAACTTGGTGGTTATTCCCAGCCGCGTTCGGGCTGCTGGTGCTGTCACGAGTCCACACGATCACGCGCAACACGCTCCTTCCACTGTCCTTGGACGAACCTCGGGCGCTGGTGACAGCTAACGCACGTTTGGCCTGGATTGGCATGCTGGCAGGACTCTTGGCCGCTGGCTTCGGCGTTGCTACAACCGCAATAGCCGGCGTCGAAGGACCTCTCGCGCTGGCAGTGTTGACGGCCGCGACTGCAGCGTGGCTCGGCCGGTCCCTTCCCGATCCTGATAGCGCCGACGTTCAGCGCGTCCATGGGCAGCATCCTCGACTGTCGGTACCTAGGCGCGTTCATCTCGCTCAGTTGGCCACGGCCGGAGTCCGCACATTCAACGGATTCTTGTTGCTCCTGCTGGCGTTTGCGCTGCGAGACATTGACGCCGGGCTGCTTGATTTCGGCGCCTTGCTCGGGGCGGGAGCTGCCGGATACGCCATCGCGTCACGCATCGTGCCGCTGCTCGAACGTCGCGTCCGCGAGGAACCAATGGTCGTCGGCGCGCTGTCCATCACCGCGGCGACAGCGTTCGCGGCGGGCCAATGGTTCGGCATGGCGGCCGCAGCCGCGACCGCCGGCATCGCAGGGTTTGCCTGGGGCGTCGCCAAACTTGCGTTTGACGGCCTGTTGCAGTCGACCGTCAACCCTGCTCGACGGGGGGCCGCCTTCACCCGCTCCGAGACGGTCTTTTCGATCGCATTTGTAGCCGGCGCAATACTTCCGACCACGTTCACCATCGATGCGGCGCTCGGCTTGGTGTTGACTGGCTTCGCAGCGCTGGCAGCACAGCTGGTGTACGTCGCTGCGCTGCTCGCCCCGCCGGGAGAACGACGACCTGACCGGCGAGTCAGGGAACCAAACCAGGACCTGTGACTTCAGCAACCATGCCAGTGACGTTGCGGATCACCAGTGGCCAAGCATCTCATCCCATTGGCCAGCGGTCAGGTTGGCTGGCATCAACGCTCCGTCGGCATCAATGACGGGCACTCCACCAACGCCGCGCTGGCGGGCAGCAACCATCCGCCGACGAACAAGTTGATGCCGCGTGGTGTCGGACAATGCGACGTGGACCTGCTCGTCCAGCATCCCAGACTCTCGAGCCAGTTCGACAAGGACACTCGGATCACCTAGGTCTTCGCCGTCGCTCCAGTAGGCACGGATGGCTCGCTGTCGCCATTCCATTCCGCTGCCGATCTCCTCGGCGAGGTCGCCGATGACGTGGGCAGCCGTGGTTGCCGGCCGGATGGTTGGAGGGCATACCTCCAGTCCTATCGACACCGCATCATCACGCCATCTGTCAATCTCTTCGCGTTGATCGAGCGTCACCGGCACCGACACGTCGAGGCCAAGCGTGTCGAACCCGCCGAAGTCGATCTCTCGCCCCCGATTGCGCACGAGCGCGCCATGGGCATGCAGCACTGCCACCACGGCCGGGAGCGAGGGATAGTCGAAATAGAGGACGCGCATTCCCCGACCCTATCGGCGAAATTTCGATCACAGCGTGTCCTCAGCCGGCTCCTACTGCTATGTGCGACGACGATCGCCGGTCATTTGTCTCCCTCCCCTTCTCTGATTCGTTCGTTGGAAGGCTCGAAGGCCCTCAAGATGGGGACTCCTGACCCTGATGGCCCGCACCAACGAGCCGTACGGTCCTTACCTGCCAGACAACCATGCGGTAAACGCCTGACCGTGAGCATCCAACATGAGTGCGACAGTCGACAGGAGGCATCCTTGAATAGGATCGTGCGAGCCTTCTGCCCCGTTGCGGGATCCCCGCAACATGTTGAGCACGCGTTCCTGATGGAGCCCCGACGCTGGGTGCCGTCGGCCGGCTCCCAAGGCAGCGAAGCTCAGCTTGACGATGGCTTGCAGGTCGTCGTCCGCGCCGGCGCGTTATCACGGCATGTACGCCTAGGGATGGGCAAGCCGTGGCGCAACGGATCCACCATTTGGCGGAGCCTTCAGTGGGATCCGGTGGCCGGGGACGGTGCGGCTACCACCATCGACCGCTGGTTGCCGTCACTCGACGGTGAACTCGGCCTCAACCGGCGGCGGCCAAGCGATCAACTGACTCTCGTGCTTGATGCCCGCTATCTGCCTCCTGGCGGCTCGCTGGGTTCTGCGATCGATACCGCGGTACTTGGGCGGCTGGCGCAGACAACGGTCGAGCGCTTTCTCGTCAACATCGCTGCTCGTCTCACAGCCGAGTCAATGCTGGTCAACCCGAGCGATCTCGGTGAAGCTAGTACTACCCCGTCTACATCCCGCTGTGGTTGAGCGGCACGCTCCACGACAACACCGTGCCAGGTCCGTCGCGGCGCGTCGCCACCTCAAAGTGACCACGGAGCGCAACGGCTCGATCGTTGAGATTGTGCAGACCGAGACCTCCACGGTCTGCAGCACCTATGCCGATCCCGTTGTCCATGACGCGGATGACCAGGTTGTCCGACGTAATGCTGACCTCGACAATGGCCTGGCTTGCCTGAGCATGCTTGGCAACATTGGTCAACGCTTCTCGAATCACCGGCACCGCGACATCGGCGATCTCAGAAGGAACCATCGAGTCGATCGGGCCGTCGAAACGCACTCGAGGTGTCGACGCCAACGCGTCGCCAATCTCGTCGAGGACATCGAGGACTTTGCCCCGTAGCCCCACGCCCTGATCCTGACGCGACTGCAACGCAAAGATCGTCGCGCGAATGTCCTTGACCGTCGTGTCGATCTCATCGACTGCTCGCGTCAACTTTTCAGTCACCTCCGCTCGATCACTGACGCGCGGGATGACTGCCTGCAAGGACAGGCCAGTCGCAAACAGCCGCTGGATCACCGTGTCGTGCAAGTCTCGACCGATGCGCTCTCGGTCCTCTATCAGCGACAATCGGCGCAGTTCATCCTGTGTTTGCTCGTGTGTCCAGGCGACGCTGACCTGTTCACCGAACCCCACGAGCAACTGCTCATCGCGCTCAGAAAACGCCCGCGCACGCGCAACGCCAAGCGCTGCGCCGATGCCACTGCCATCGCGCACTGGAACCCAAATGGTGGGCTTGTCCATCACGACGCCGCGGGCTGTCCTGACGACATCCCCTTCATCCAACGTGCGCCACACCGGACTTCCGGTTCCGTCAATAGTCCCCAGTGATAGGGCCGGCATCCCCCAAGAGGCGAGAACGATCAACCTGTCGTCGCGCCCTTGGACCTCACGGACAACCACGCATGCGGTGTCGGCGTCCAGCATGCGAGCTGCCAGTTCCGATACCCGGCCCTGCAACTCCTGGGTGGTGGCGCCGCCGGCCAAGACACCGGCTGCAAGCTCAAGGACTGCATCTCGCCAGATCTCGCGTCGCTGCAAGTCTTCGTAGAGCCGTGCGTTGCTGATGACTGACCCGGCGACGGCGGCAAGGGCGACAATCAACTCCTCGTCACGTTCCGAGAATTCCTTCGCGCCGTCCTTTTCGGTCAGGTAGAGATTGCCGAAAACCTGCTGTCCGATGCGGATGGGCGCACCAAGAAACGACCCCATGGGCGGATGGTGAGCAGGAAACCCGTACGACGCCTCATGGTCAGCAACGTTGCTCAGGCGCAGAGGATGCGGATGGTTGATGAGGTGGCCAAGCACCCCTTGTCCCTCAGGCAACGGACCGATCTTCGCCGCGGTCTCGTCATCGATGCCGTGATGAACGAAAGCTGAGAGTCCTTCGCCATCATCCGAGATGACACCAAGCGCGCCATAACGGGCATCTACGAGTGAGCATGCCGCCTCGATGATCCGACGCAGGACCGTCTCTAGGTCAAGATCACCGGCAACCAACCGGACCGCATCAAGCAGGCGTGAGAGTTGCAGATCCTGAGTCACCGATCCCCCGGACGATGCAGGCTGTAAGGTGGTCGCAGCGAGTCTAGGCCGCCACTGCCCCACGGTCGGTACCGGATAGTTCGGCAGCGGCCGTGTTCGTCAGCAGCCTGACGAACACAAGAGGTACGACCGTCAATCACCTGGGAGAACGACGTGACGATCCGTGTATTCCTCGTGGACGACCACGAAGTCGTCCGGCGAGGCCTGGCAGACCTGCTCGAAGCCGAAGAGGACCTTGAGGTTGTCGGCGAAGCTGGCACAGCCGGTATGGCCTTGGCAGGCGTCGCCTCAACCAATCCTCATGTCGCCGTCTTGGACGTGCGCCTTCCCGATGGCAACGGTGTCGAGGTGTGCCGCGAAATCCGGGCACGTGATCCCAAGATCGCATGCCTCATGCTCACGTCGTTCTCCGACGATGAGGCGCTGTTCGACGCAATCATGGCTGGGGCAGCTGGCTACCTCCTCAAGGACGTGAAGGGACGCGATCTGGTCGACGCCATTCGGAGGGTCGCTGCTGGCGAGTCGCTCCTCGATCCTGCGGTGACTGGCAAAGTGCTCGAACGGCTGCGGAAGGGCGACGATGAAGACCCTCGTCTGGCTTCGCTTTCTGACCAGGAGCGGCGCATCCTCGCATTGATCTCGGAGGGGTTGACCAACCGACAAATCGCCGAGCGCATGCACTTGGCGGAAAAGACGGTCAAGAACTACGTATCGAACCTTCTGGCCAAGCTTGGCATGCAGCGACGTACGGAAGCAGCCGTGTTCTACACGCAACTCGACACCTGATGATTCACCAGGCGAGCCTCATTGTTGCGCGGGGTCCTTCGATAGTCCCGACAGGTCAGGACGAGCGGCCCTGATGGGTATGCAAGCGGATGCGCCATGATCGCATCCACCGAACGTCAGGACCCCACCATGACCGACAAGAAACACTCCCCGGCGACCGACCGTCACGGACTCGAAGTTCTCAACCTGCCGCAATGCCTCGCACTGTTGCGATCCCGACCGGTCGGCCGCATCGCCTACATCGATGCTGGCCAACCCAACATTGTCCCGGTGAACCACGTCGTCGACGGCGCATCGGTCGTCCTTCGTAGCCTCAGCGGCGGCAAGCTCGATGCTGCAGTGCTGGGTGAGCCCGTCGCGTTCCAGCTCGATGACCACGATCCAGCTCGCGCAACGGGCTGGAGTGTCGTGGTGCGTGGCCGGGCTGTACTTGTCGACGACATCGCTGACATCGAACGTCTCGAGAACGAGCTTGACAGTTGGGCTCTTGCCAACGATGCCGATGGCACGTGGGTTCGCATTGTCGCTGACGAGATTTCAGGCCGGCGGTTGTCCGCTCGAGCCTGACCGATGCACGCCAACGGTCCCGTGAACATCGGGCCAAGGGTCCCCTCCTGCAAGGACTCCTCGCCCTGCCGCCAATTGGTTCTGGCGGTTTCAATCTGCTGCGAACACACCGCTGCCCAATGCCTCGACGCACCCGCTGACGACATGCCGTGCCGTCGAAGCCTGACCATAGGAACGACAACGTGAGCGAAGAACGAACCATGGGAACGATTGCCACCGCGGTAGTTGCTGCGATCGCACTCGTGCTGTCGGCCGGTGCGCTGATCACCTCCGCAGGAGCTGCGTCGCGTACATCCGCCGCACCACAACTAGAGGCTCCTGCAGCTCCTGACGCGCCCACTTCGGTGGCGGTCGAGCTGTCCGAATTTGCCATCTCTCCGTCAAACATTGCAGTCGCGGTTGACGGAGTGATCCAGGTAGCAAACCGTGGGGCCATCGATCACGATTTCGCCATTGTCGGTACTGACGTTGGCACGCCCATGCTGCGGACCGGCGAGACGTTTGAGTTGTCGCTGGCTGGTCTTGCCCCAGGAACCTACGACATCATCTGCACCGTGCCAGGCCACGACTCGTCAGGAATGCGAGGGACACTGACGATCGTCGGCGAAGGCGAGTCTGCACCCGTCGCTGACGCTGGCCAAGACCACGGTTCAGCAGCCGAATTGGACTGGGCCGCGCTCGACCGAGCCATGGAAGAAAGCATCCTGGCCTATCCGGCAGCGACCGAAGGTCGTGGCAACCAGTTGCTTGATCCCGAAGAGATTCTTGCGGACGGCACCAAGGTGTTCCGCCTCATCGCAGAAATCATCGAATGGGAAGTCGAGCCCGGCAAGATCGTGGAAGGCTGGGCGTACAACGGGCAAGTTCCCGGGCCGATGATTCGTGTCGATGTTGGCGACAACGTCCGCGTCCACGTCGAGAACCATCTGCCGATGGGCACCGACGTCCACTGGCACGGTGTGCGTGTACCCAACGATCAGGACGGAGTCGCCCCACTGACCCAACCACTGATCCAGCCCGGTGAGACCTTCACCTACGAATTTGTGGCAAGCGAACCGGCGATCGGGATGTACCACCCGCACCACCATGGTCAGATGAAGCTCCCGAACGGCATGTTCGGCGTCTTCATCATCGGGGAAATGGGTACGGACATTCCCTTGCCAACCGGACGGACCATCAGTGGCCGTGAGATCCCTGAAGAGATCGACGTTGTTGCTGAAATCCCGATGGTGCTCAACGACGCAGGCACGATTGGCTTGACCATTAACGGCAAGGGGTGGCCTGCGACCGAACCCATTGTGATGAACCAAGGCGACTGGTTCATCGTGCACTACTACAACGAAGGTCTGCAGATCCATCCCATGCATCTGCACCAGATGCCGCAACTCGTCGTCGCCAAAGACGGGTTCGCACTTGAGGCACCGCAGTGGGAAGACACCGTCAACATCGCCCCTGGTGAGCGCTACACGGTGTTGATCCAAGCATCCGACCCGGGCGTGTGGGCTTTCCACTGCCACATTCTCACCCACGCAGAACGGCATGAAGGCATGTTCGGCATGGTGACCGCACTCATCGTCAACGAGACATGATCGACCGCTGACTCGGTGGGCATTCGCCCCTGGCAAGAGCACGTGTCGGCCGCCATCCCGTTCAAGCGGGTGGCGGCCGACACGTGTGCGCAACGTGACACGATGCGACACGTCACGACGTGCTCCAAATCCTCGCACACCGCCATGCGAACAATCGTGGCCCTATCCCAGGGTGGACACGAACTCCGTCGCTGTCTCTTGTCTTGCCTGCTTGCTACGATGGTGGCGCGCAGTCCTTAAGTGACTACGCGTGACACCCGGGGAGCTCAGGACAGCTGGGCTGAGAGGGTGACCACGTCTGCAGGCGCCATCACGGCGTCGCGCGACGGCGTCATCGACCCGTGGAACCTGAGCTGGGTAATGCCAGCGGAGGGAGGTGGACGATGACCCGTCACGACGATCACAACGTCGATGACGTCATTGTCTTTGTGGGCGGTGCATCGATCGTCCCCTTCGTTGGCACCTTCAAGGACCGCCTTCCCAAAAGTGCGTGGTCGATCGCAGCAGATTCTGGCTTGCACGTTGCAGAAGCGCTGGATCACCCGGTGCACCTTATTGTCGGCGATCTCGATTCGGTCGACCTCGCACGGCTTGCTGTGCATGAGCATGCAGGCGTGGCGGTCGATCGTCATCCCGTCGACAAGGACCGAACCGACCTGGAAATCGCCCTCGATCACGCACGATCGAAGTCGCCTCGACGCATCACGGTGGTCGGCGGCGGGGGCGGCCGACTGGATCACCTCATCGGGAACCTGTCGCAGTTAGCGCGACCCGACCTCGACGGCATCAACGTCGTGGCCTATCTGCCTCCGGCCACAGTGCACATCGTTACTGATGATGTCACCGTGACCGGACAAGTAGGCGAACCCGTCTCGCTCGTGCCGGTTCATGGCGACGCACGAGGCGTCACCACGACTGGTCTGGAGTTTCCTCTGTCGGACGACAATCTGCCAGCGGCAACATCACGCGGCATCAGCAACAGATTCAGCTCACCTCAGGCCACGGTCAACCTCCAGCACGGCCGACTCCTCATGATTCGTCCGGGCGTCACATGACCACTCGCCTGACAAAGGAACGCTCCGAATGGCCATCCGAATGACCCGAACCCAACCCCAGACGTCCGCTGTGCCGATCGCACGCGCACGACGGCCCCGATCGTTGACGACCCAAAGATGGGTCGCCGCGCTGGCCATCGTGTCCATGGCGATTGCTGCGTGTGGCGATGCCAGCGACGACGCCACCGACAGCGAACCAACCACGGTCCGTGTCTTGACGCACGATTCGTTCGACGTTGACGCTGACCTTGTCGCTGCCTACGAACAGGCACACAACCTCCGTATCGAATTCATCGCCATGGGCGATGCCGGCAGTGTCGTCAATCAGGCGATCCTGACCCGTGACGCGCCCCAAGGCGACGTCCTGTTCGGTGTTGACACGACATTTTTGTCGCGTGCAATCGACGCCGAGCTCTTCGTGAGCTATCGATCGCCTCGCCTCGACGCGATCGACACTCGCTACCTCGTCGACGACGAGTACCGCGTCACTCCGATCGATGTCGGCGATGTGTGCCTGAATGTCGACGTTGACTGGTTCGATGACGCAGGCCTGCCGTTGCCTACTGACCTTGATGATCTCACCGACGACGCCTATCGGGGCTTGACCGCGGTGATGAACCCCGCCACCTCCTCCCCCGGGCTGGCCTTCCTGCTGGCGACAGTTGATCGGTTCGGACAGGACGGTTGGCTCGACTTCTGGGCTTCGCTGCGCGCCAATGATGTCGTGGTCACCGACGGATGGTCCGAGACGTACTACGACGAATTCACTCTCCACGGCGGTGACCGCCCGATCGTCGTGTCATACGCATCGAGCCCACCGGCTGAAGTGTTCTTCGCAGACCCGCAACCAGATGTCGCGCCTTCAGCAGTGATCGAGGCATCCTGCTTCCGGCAGGTTGAATTCGCCGGCATCCTGGCCGGTACTGAAGTTGAGGAAGCTGCCGGCAGCGTCATCGACTTCTTGCTCAGCGTCGAGTTCCAGGAAGGCGTGCCGCTCACAATGTTTGTGTTCCCGGTCGTCAACGACGCACAACTGCCGGACGTGTTCGCACGTCACGCGGTGGTGCCCGACAGTCCACTCGAACTCGATCCGTGGGTCATAGGCGAGCACCGCGATCAATGGATCAACGATTGGACCTCGACCGTGTTGCGGTGACAATGACGCCGACACGACACGGCCGGGCATCGACTGTGCGCTTCGCGCGAGTGTGGCTGCTGGTCATCCCGGTCGTGTTCTTGTCGGCATTTTTTTTCTACCCAGTCGCGTCCATCGTCGGACTCGGGTTGTGGCCGGATGGCAGGTTCGCGTTCGATCGCGTTGCCGCAACCGTCAGCGACCCGACGGTGGCACGCGTCGCATGGTTCACCTTGTGGCAAGCAGCAGCATCAACAGGCTTGACGTTGCTGATCGCGCTGCCTGGCGCCTACGTTCTGGCCCGCCTTGACTTTCCTGGACGCCGCGTCATCCGCAGCCTGGTCACGGTCCCCTTTGTGATGCCAACGGTCGTCGTCGCTTCGGCCTTTCTCGCACTGCTCGGTCCTCGCAGCCCTATCAACGCCACCAGCGTCGCGCTGTTTGGATCTGGGGCTCCCACCATTGACCTTCGCCGCACCGTTGCCGCCATCCTTATTGCCCACGTCTTCTTCAACTACGCCGTGGTCGTTCGCACCGTTGGCGGACTGTGGGAACACCTTGATCCCCGCTTGGAGGACGCCGCGCGTCTCATGGGCGCGACAAGGTGGCGCACGTTTCGTGAAGTGACCCTGCCGCTGCTAGCCCCCGCGGTCTGGTCGTCTGCTGCGATCGTGTTCCTGTTCACCTTCACCTCGTTTGGCGTGGTGCTCATCTTGGGCGGTCCCACTCGTGCCACGATCGAAGTTGAGATTCATCGCGCAACCGCCCAGTTGTTGGACTTGCCGTTGGCCTCGGTGCTTGCCCTGCTGCAACTGGTTGCTGTCGTGGCAGCACTGGCCGTGTACGGCACGTTGTCGCGCCGGGTGACAGGCCAACGACTGGTCGCCGCAGACCATGCTCCCAGGCGAGCAGACGACCGGGCAAGCAAGATCCTGCTTCGCGCGAATCTGGCAGTGATGGCCGTGCTGCTTGCAACGCCCCTGTTGGTACTCGTCGAACGGTCTTTCGCCATGCCCGATGGCTGGGGTTTGGATCACTACAGGGCGCTGTTTGCGCCAGCATCCACTGTGCTGGCCGTCGCTCCATGGCAGGCGATCCGCAATTCGTTGATCTTCGCGGCTGCAGCCACCCTGATGGCGCTGGTTGTAGGTACTGCAGCCTCGCTGGCCGCCACAGACGCGAGGTCGCTTGGCGCCCGAATCGTTGATCGTGGCCTCATGCTGCCGCTCGGAACCTCGGCGGTCACGATCGGATTCGGCTTTCTCGTCGCACTCAATCGCCCGCCGTTGGACTTGCGAGGTTCGCTGCTCCTGGTCCCTATCGCTCAAGCACTCGTGGCGACACCGTTCGTCGTGCGAACCGTGTTGCCGGTCCTCCGGTCGATCGACCAGCGACTTCGCGATGCCGCGGGAACACTGGGCGCATCACCTGCCAAGGTCTGGCAAGAGATCGACCTGCCGATTATCGGACGTGCCGTGTTGGTCGCCGCAGGCTTTTCGTTCGCCATCGCATTGGGAGAGTTCGGCGCCACCGTCTTTGTGGCACGTGCTCAGATGCCCACAATGCCCGTTGCCATCTTTCGACTGCTGGGCAGGCCGGGAGTCACCCACTTCGGCCAGGCAATGGCGATGTCAACCCTGCTCATGGTGATTACGGCTGCCGCCATTGTGGTGATCGATCGCGTCCGCGTCGGCCAGATCGGACGGTTCTGATGCTGCAAATCGACAACGCCCGAGTCCGATATGGGGACTTCGAGGCGGTTCGCGGGGTCAACCTGACAGTCCTCCACCAACAGGTCATGGCCATCGTGGGACCCAGCGGCTGTGGCAAATCCACGCTGCTGAGAGCCATCGCGGGACTCGAACCGATGGCCGATGGCGCGATCACCCTTGCTAAGCGGCGCATCGACCGGCTTCCACCGCACCGGCGCCGGGTCGGCCTGATGTTCCAGGACAACGCTCTGTTCCCCCACCGCACCGTCGCCGACAACGTCGCATTCGGCCTGAGAATGCGCGGTGACACGTCCGGCACGATTGCCGGACGAGTAGCCGAGGTCCTGCGCCTCGTCGACCTCGATGGTGCACAATCTCGGTCGGTTGCTGCGCTATCAGGTGGCGAGCAGCAACGCGTTGCGCTCGCGCGAGCCATCGCACCTCAACCCGACGTCCTCATGCTTGACGAGCCACTCGGGTCACTCGATCGTCCACTCCAGCGACGCCTGTTGGCCGACCTTCCCGACCTGCTCCGCAGCGTCGGAACGGCCACGATCTACGTCACACACGACCAGGACGAAGCCCTGCACCTTGCGGATCAAGTCGCCGTCATGAACAAGGGTCAGCTCGTCCAGGTCGCGACGCCTCGCAACATCGTCCAGCAACCTGCTGATGCCTTCGTTGCCCGATTCCTCGGCTACGAGACGCTGCTCCCCGCGCGAATAGCGGATGGATTCGCCATCACCTCGCTGGGTCGCACCCCGTTACCTGACGGGTGGGCGCCGCACATCCCACAGAACAAGCCCCATGCGTGGGTGGTGGTTCGCCCCGACGCAATCAGGATGGCTTCCGACCAGCCGGCGGAACCACCGCTGGCCACCGTCACTGCTCACGTCGAGGCATCACGCTGGTTGACCGATCGGTGCGAAGTCACGTTCACGCTCGATGACGATTCCGCCACCACGCCTGACCGACTCGACGCCAGGGTGACAGGCGAACAGGTCGTCGGGCGCACTCGCCTGAGGATGCCCTGGTGGCATGGCGACCCGCCCGATGACGGCGCGACGATGCAACTGACCATCGACCTGTCAGCATTACACGTCGTGGCCAATTGACCGCCCGCCTCAAGCAGCAGCCAGCGCACGCACGCTGGCGTGCACGATCACCGAGGCCTTACACGCAGGCTTTCAACCGATCCGCGCGTCGAGAGTGATCTCAACATTGCCGGCAAGAGCCTGGGAAATCGGGCAGCCTTCTTTGGCAGCACCCGTGGCCTTGGCAAGGATCTCGTCGTCGAGTCCGTCAGCAGTTACGGCCACCTCAAGCGCACTCTTGGTAACCCCGGTGCCAGGAACAAACGTCACCGTCGCAGCGGTCTCAATCCGACGTGGCGTCGCGCCGTTGTCGGCCAATTGCTTCGACAACGCCATTGAGAAGCACGATGCGTGAGCTGCAGCCAGCAGTTCTTCCGGACTGGTCTGGCCGTTGGGTTCCTCGGCGCGCGACGGCCATGACACCGCGACATCGTCAGCCAATCCTGACGATTCGAACGTTGCAACGCCCTTGCCCGTAGGCAGGTCGCCCTCCCAAATTACAGATGCACGGCGGTCAGTCATGTGGTGTTCTCCATACTCGACGTTGGAACGAAACAAGTAATAGCGACGTTATCCCGTTCTTGGGCCCCCACGTTTCGGCACGCCCAACGGATGGCGCCAGCAATGACCCCAAGGTGCCCAGACCGTGAAGATCAGTACGTCGGGATGCTCGGGTCAACTTGGCGAGAATAGGCATTGATACCGCCGCGCATCGAACGGGCGCGGAATCCGGCGCCACGCAGGAGTTGGGTTGACTCAAGTGATCGCACGCCCGACAGGCAGTGCATGACGTAATCCTTGGTCGGATCGAGTTCGCTCAACTTGTCAGGCAATGTGTCCTTCGGGATGAGCACAGAACCCGGAATACGGTTGATCTCGTATTCGTGTGGCTCGCGAACATCCACCAGCACGACGTCGGGCTTGTCGGCGATGTCGGCATAGTCAGTCGGCAAGATCTCGAGCTCAGCCAGTGACAGATCTGTCTCGACAACACCATCGTGCGCCGGCATGCCACAGAACGCCTCGTAGTCGATCAATGCTGTGACGGTTGGATTGTCGCCACACACGGGGCAATCAGGGTCTTTGTTGACCTTGACGTAGGTCCAACGCTGATCGAGCGCGTCGTAGAGTCCCAGACGCCCGATCATGGGGTCGCCTGCTCCCGTGATGAGTTTGATGCCTTCGATGCCTTGGGCGGTTCCAATGTGGCCAGCCATGATGCCCAGCACGCCACCTTCGGCGCAGTTTGGCACCATCCCTGGAGGTGGTGGTTCAGGGAACATGCACCGGTAGCAGGGCCCTTCTTCCGCCCAGAAGACACTGAGCTGTCCCTCGAAGCGGAAGATCGAGCCGTACACATTGGGCTTGCCAAGGAGTACGCATGCGTCGTTGACGAGGTAGCGCGTGGGGAAGTTGTCGGTGCCGTCGATGACAAGGTCGTAGTCAGCGATGATGTCCAGGGCGTTGTCGGAACGCAGGAACGTCTTGTGCCCGATGACCTCGACAAACGGGTTGATCTCTTTGATGGAGGCTTCAGCCGAATCAACCTTGTGCACGCCGATGTCGGACGTTCCGTGAATGATCTGACGCTGGAGGTTTGAAGCGTCGACAACATCGTCGTCGACAAGCCCAATGGTGCCGACCCCGGCCGCAGCCAGGTAGAGGGCCAGTGGTGAGCCGAGCCCTCCGGTGCCTACCAGCAGGACACGCGCGGCTTTGAGTCGCTCTTGCCCAGGCATACCAACATCAGGGATGATCAGATGACGGCTGTACCGCGCGATCTCTTCGGCGGTCAGGGATTCACGGCGATCAACTACAGGCGAAACCACGGAATGCGCTCCTGGCGCGTGAGGGGACGACTGGCCAGTGTCGGCAGTCGTCAAACAACCTGCTAGCCAGCCAGTGTAAACAGTGCAATCTCGTGCAGGCGGGTCCGCATGCCCATGCAACGGCCGTCACGCAGACACACTGAGATCCGTTGGCCGACCGGCAGTACTCCCATCGATTCCTACCGCAGCGCGGGTTGGCATCTGCGATCCCCAGTAGGTTTGCGCGTAACTGCTTGCCACGTGATATCGCCGTGAGAGAAAGGCTCCACATGGTTGCCGACGACGTGGTCATTTGCTCCCCTCTCCGCACAGCCGTAGGACGATTCGGAGGCGTGTTCCGATCGTTGACCGCTGGCCAACTGGCAACAACGGTGGTTTCCGCGATCCTCACCAGAAATTCACTGGACCCGGCCCGCGTGAACGAAGTGATCCTCGGCCAAGCCAACCCGAACGGCGAGGAACCCGCCATTGGACGGGTCGTCGCGCTTGACGCAGGCATGCCTGTCACAACGACAGGGGTGCAGGTCGACCGGCGCTGTGGCTCAGGGCTGCAGGCAGTGATCGACGCCGCCATGCGCGTGCAGGTTGGTGCTGCCGAGGTTGTCATTGCGGGCGGGGCCGAGTCGATGAGCTCGGCCGAGCATTACGCGTCTGGATTGCGTTGGGGCACGCGCGGTGACGGAGTGACACTGGTCGACCGCCTCGCCCGCGCAAGGGTCACGGCCGGAGGACGCCATCATCCCATCCCTGGAGGAATGCTCGAGACCGCAGAGAACTTGCGGCGCGAAGGGCGCATTTCGCGCGAGGACCAAGACGCTCTTGCGGTGCGATCCCACCAACGGGCGGTCGCAGCACAACAGGCTGGCCGGTTCGACGACGAGATCGTAGAGGTAGAGGTAGCTGGGCGCCGTTCGACTGAATTGGTCACCGTGGACGAACACCCCCGTGCCGATACCACGCTCGCAGCACTCGCTGGCTTGCGGCCAGTCATGGTGGCATTGGATCCCGAGGCAACGGTGACTGCAGGCAACGCGTCGGGCCAGAATGATGGCGCAGCAGCGTGCATTGTCACTTCGCGCCGTGTGGCCGAAAAGCTTGGCCTGGAACCGATGGCGCGACTTGTTACATGGTCTGTCGCCGGCGTCGAACCGGAACGGATGGGCATCGGACCTGTTCCAGCAACAGCCAACGCGCTCCAACAAGCAAGGTTGTCACTGGGCGACATCGAACTCATCGAACTCAACGAAGCATTCGCAGCGCAGGCGCTCGCGGTTATTCGTGCATGGGAACTGGCCGATCAAGACCTCGACCGGGTGAACGTCAACGGCTCAGGCATTTCGCTCGGTCATCCGGTTGGCGCGACCGGTGCGCGCATCCTCGCAACGCTGCTGCACGAAATGGCCCGACGCGACGCACGCTTCGGCCTCGAAACCATGTGTATCGGTGGCGGCCAAGGCCTTGCCGCCATCTTCGAACGCATCAACAACTGAGCGACGGGCTTCCCCGGAGAGTGTCAGACGTTCATGCCCATGGCACGCAGTTCGTCGCGGACGTAGTCGGCCATCATGTCAGTCGACCACGGCGGATCGAACGTGAACTCCACATCGACATGATCGACACCAGGCATAGCGCCGAGAATCACCGAGCACTGTTGATGGATGATCTCCGTGAGCGGGCAGCCCATCGACGTCAAGGTCATGCGCACATGGACATGGCCTCGTTGCGGCTTGAGGACTTCATACACCAGTCCCAAGTCGACGATGTTGTAGCCGATTTCAGGGTCGATGACGGCGCGCAACCCGTTGAACAGCGCGTCACTCGGCGGCATTCCGTCGTCATCCAGTGGCAGGTCGGCAAACGGGTTGCTTCGTTCGCCGGAAGCTGTCCCACCCGGCACGCCGGCAGGATCGTCTGCACGACCCGAGGGTGTATCGGCCTCAGGAATTTCGTCGTCGACATCGACAGCTGAACCGTTCGAAGCCGGTGCGTGGTCGTTCATCATGACGTCTTCCTTCGCGTGGTGAATCTCGCGCTGGTCGGCCTGGTCGATCGGTCGATCAATCTCCATCGTGGGTCACGCTGTGAGCCGAAGCGCCCTGCTGATGGGTTTCGATGGCATCACGTACCGCCATCCAACCCAACAACGCGCACTTGACCCTTACTGGGAACTTCGCAACGCCTTCGAAGACGACCGCGTCCCCCAAGTCCTCAATTCTCTCGGGCTCGTCCCCGTGCATCATGAGACGGAATTGCTCAGTCAATTCAAGGACATCCTCAAGTCCACGGCCGGCCACGACGCCCGTCATTACTGACGCTGATGCCTGACTGATCGAACACCCTTCACCGTCAAAGGCAATTCCATCGAGGGCTCCGTCAACGACTCTGATGCGAAGATCCATCTCATCGCCGCACAACGGATTGGAGTGATGGACGTGCACACTCTCGCCATCGAGTGACGGAGCCCGATTCTTGGGCTTGCGATAGTGATCCAGGATGATCTCCTGGTACATCTCCTCCATCGACATGGTGTCCGCCTTTAGCGCGCGAAGAACGAGCGCGCAGCGAGCACGCCCTCGATCAACGGTTCGATGTCATCGTGGTCGTTGTAGACATAGGCACTCGCCCGCGTTGTCGCCGTGACTCCGAGACAACGCATAAGCGGCTTGGCGCAGTGGTGGCCGACTCTGACGCACACCCCTTTGGAGGACAGCATCGCGCCCACGTCGTGAGGATGGACGCCGTCGACTGTGAACGAGATCGCTCCGCCACGAATGGCCGCGTCCGACGGGCCAAAGATCTCAACTCCGTCGACATCGCCCAGCGCCGTCATGATCTCTGCGGTGATCGCAACCTCGTGCTGCCTCACGTTGTCCATGCCAAGATCTGTCAGCATCTGCGCGGCCGCAGCGAGACCTGCACCTTCAGCGATGGCTGGTGTGCCCGCTTCGAACTTGTGCGGCAGGTCGTTCCAGGTCGCACCGTCCAACGTCACGTCGCGGATCATGTCACCACCGGCCAAGAACGGCTCCATGCCATCGAGTACCGATGGCTTCGCCAGCAGCAGACCGATGCCAGTCGGGCCAAGCATCTTGTGGCCCGTTATCGCGTAGAAATCGACGTCCAGCTGACGAAAACTGACGGGCAGATGCGGCGCCGCTTGTGCACCGTCGACGTGCACCACGACCTCTTTGTTTGCAGCGCGTGCCAGGTCGCGGACCGCAGCGACATCGTTGATGGTCCCGAGGACATTCGACACGTGAGTGATGGCGACAAACCTCACCCGCCCATCTGAAACCAGCGCGGCCGCCTGCGACAAGTCCAACTGGCCATCATCGGTCAGTGGAATGTGACGAACTTCGAAACCCAGATCTCGCGCGGCGTAAGTAAACGGGACATGGTTCGCGTGATGTTCCATCGTCGTGGTCAAGATCGCATCGCCAGGCCCGAGATTGCGTCGCACCCACGAGTAGGCCACCAGATTGCACGCTTCGGTGGCGTTCTTGGTGAAGATGACACCTCGCTCGTCGGCATCGAAGAACGTCGCCAACGTGCGGCGAGCATTCTCGAACAGGTCGGTGGCCTCCTCGGCGAGCTGGTAGACGCCACGATTCACGTTGGACCGGCAGGTGCGGTAGTAGTGGTCCATTGCATCGAGGACCACTACTGGGGTCTGCGAACTTGCTGCCGAGTCGAGGTACACCAGACGCCGCCCGTCGAGCTCCCGCGACAACGTCGGGAACTCCTTGCGGAGCGTCGCTACATCGAACATGGTGTCCTCGAGGTGGTGGCGTCTTGCTGACCTGCCCTTGTTGTCATCGTGCCTTACGTCGTGGCCATCGGCCAGCTTTGGCGGTGGCCAACGTGCCGACTGGCCATATCACGTTCCCGCTACCAGGGACTGAATGTCCTCGTATCCATGGGCTTCGAGACGGTCGGCCAGCTCAGGTCCGCCGGACGCTGCGATCCGTCCTTCGAACATGACATGGACCTCATCCGGCTGGATGTAACGCAAGATCCGTGTGTAGTGGGTGATGATCAGGACACCCATCTCAGGTCCCCGCAGACGGTCAACGCCTTCGGAGACCACCTTGAGCGCGTCGACGTCGAGGCCAGAGTCAGTCTCGTCGAGGATCGCCAGGCGAGGTTTGAGCAACGCAGCCTGCAAGATCTCAAAGCGCTTCTTCTCGCCGCCTGAGAAACCTTCGTTGACGGACCGCTGAAGGAATGACTCACTCACCCCGAGCGAGGCCATTTCTTCCTTCAATCGCGCCATGAATTCGCGGATCGGAATCTCTTCGTCCGCGGTCGCGTTGAGCGCTGTGCGCAGGAAGTTGGTCAGCGACACGCCAGGAACCTCGACCGGATACTGCATCGCGAGGAAGACACCCAAGCGGGCGCGTTCATCGGGGGTGAGGTTGTTGAGCTCAGTCCCCTGCCAGGTCATCGTCCCGCCCGTCACGTCATAGGCGGGGTGGCCTGCGATGGTGTAGGCAAGGGTGGATTTTCCGGAACCGTTGGGGCCCATCAGGGCGATCGTTCGTCCCATATCCAGATCGAGGGACACGCCGTGCAGCAATTCGGTGCCGCCAGCTTCAACGGTCAGGTCGCGGATCTCAAGGTCAGCCATGATGATCGATTCTCTCGTGGTGATAAACGTTGGATGTCAGTAATGGTCGAACGTCGTGCTGTGCTCAGGGTCTGAGATTCGGGTAAGTAATCGGGGTCAGTGCTCTGGAAAGGGCGCATCATTGGTTGGCGAGGTGACGTCCACGTAGACATCGTCGCCGTCAACGGTGACGGGAAAGGCCGGTACCGCGCGCAATGCCGGCAACGATGACGGCTCGCCACTGTCGAGATCGAACGTCGAGCCATGCAGCGAGCACTCGATGCCGTTGCCCCAAACCATGCCTTCGGCCAGGGACCACTGCTGGTGGGAGCAGGTGTCGTGGATCGCTTTGACTGCGTCACCCAACCTGACGAGGCATACGGGCACACCGTCGACATCGGCCCGCATGGGGGTCGCTTCCTGCAATTCGGACAGTTTGGCCGTGGGCATCAGCGTTCCCCTGCGGCAGACGCGGCTGCCGTCGCCAGGTCGCGCAGCGCCGCATCGTTGACCTGGACGTTGTCAAGATCTACTGATTCGACCCGCGCTTCGATGGCAGCTTGGGACGCCTCGGTCACGCCGGGCAGGTCGGCCTCTTGCAGGACCTCGCGGAAGAAACCTGTGACGATGAGTCGCAACGCGTCATCGCGCCGAATCCCGCGAGACTCCAGATAGAACAGGTGCAGCGCGTCAATCTGCCCCGTTGCCGACCCATGCCCCGCCGTGATATCGGCGCACTCGATCTCAAGGAACGGCGTGGAGTCAGCGCGCGCACCTTCGGTGAGGATGAGGCTGCGATTGTTCTCGTCCGTCGCGGTGCCCACCGCATCACGATGCACGAAGATGTTGCCGCGAAACACTGTCCGGCTGTTGCCTTGCAGTGCGCCCTTGAACAGCACGTCTGAGGTGGCGTTGGGGGCCAGGTGGCGCACGTAGGGCTGCAGGTCGAACCACTGCCCTTCATCGGCGAAGTACACGCCCAGAGGCCGCGCTCGCGCGCCGGGCCCCACAAGATCAACCTCAGGGCGCAGCCGAACGGTCGCTCCACCGGTGGTGACCGCAAGCGTCCTGACAGTGCTATCACGGTGTGCAGCGATCTTCTGCAATGACAGGTGCTGAATCTGGTCCGCCCAGCTTTGCAGCGACGCAACCTGCACATCCGCACTGTCGAGGGCGATGACTTCGACGACTTCATCGACAAGCGCGTCGACGCCTTCTTCCGAGGTGTGTTCCAGGTACAGCTGGACCTTGGCGTGATGTTCGACGACGGCCAAGACTCGAGGCAGGTGTGCGCCGGCAGATGTCACGTGGGTATGCACCGAGATCGGTACGGCGACCTCATACTCGGCAGGGATGTGCACGAAGATGCCTGCGGTCCAAGCAGCGTCGCTGGCAGTGATGGTGCGGTCCTCGTTGGCTCCTGTGGAGACGTCCGACGACGTCGTGAGGGATCCCAGATGGGTCTCGACCAGTTCTCGATGTGAGGTGGCTGCTTCTGCCAGGGTCGTCACGATCACGCCGGCGTCGGCCAGCACCGAAGGCAGCGTGATCTCGACCACGACACCGTCAACGATGCGAGCGATGGCGGCTTCATCATCGAGGTTGTCGATCACCGACGATGTCCTCTGTGAGGAAACCACTGCTGTGCCGTCCGCGCCGATCACTTCGCGTTCGATGTTGAACCGTTGGTCGAACGGGGTCGACCGCCAGAACTCATCGACACGACTGTCCGGCCATTGTTGATCAGTCCACCGCTTGTAGGCCTCAAGCCGCCTATCGCGCAGCCAATCCGGTTCCGAGGATGCTGCGCTCAGGGCGGTGAGGTTCTCTTCAGTCAGGGCATGCAGGTTCAAGGTGTTCTCGTCGTGTCAGGAACGTGATCGTTCCGAGGAAGGATGCGGCGGCGCAAACGGCTCAGCCGATTGCGCCCTCCATCTCCAGCGCGATCAGGCGGTTCAGCTCCACCGAATACTCCATGGGCAACTCCCGAGCGATCGGCTCGATGAACCCACGCACGATCATGGCAGTCGCCTCGTCTTCGTTGATGCCGCGGGACTGCATGTAGAACAACTGGTCCTCGGACAATTTCGAGACCGTCGCCTCGTGCTCGATCGTGGCGTCTTCCTGTTCGATTTCCATGTACGGGTAGGTGTCGGTGCGCGACGTGTCGTCGAGCATCAGCGCGTCACACTTGACGGCTGCCCGGGCATGGTGGGCACCTTCGTTGATCGACACCAGGCCGCGGTAGCTCGTGCGGCCGGTGCCTTTCGAGATCGACTTCGACAGGATGTTGGAGGTGGTATAGGGAGCCGCGTGCACCATCTTGGCGCCGGCGTCCTGGTGCTGGCCATCGTTGGCGTAAGCCACCGACAGCACCTCGCCTTTGGCGCCCTCGCCGGTCAGCCACACTGCCGGGTACTTCATCGTGACCTTCGAGCCGATGTTGCCGTCGATCCACTCCATCGTGGCGTTCTTTTCGGCGATGGCCCGCTTGGTCACCAGGTTGTAGACATTGTTCGACCAGTTCTGGATCGTCGTGTACCGGACCCTGGCGCCTTCTCTGACGATGATCTCGACCACTGCTGAATGCAGCGAATCGGACGAATAGATCGGCGCCGTGCAGCCCTCGACGTAGTGAACGTAGGAACCAGGGTCAGCGATGATCAGTGTGCGCTCGAACTGGCCCATGTTCTGCTTGTTGATGCGGAAGTAGGCCTGCAGCGGGATGTCAACCTTGACCCCTTCAGGGATCCAGATGAACGATCCTCCCGACCACACCGCCGTGTTGAGGGCAGCAAACTTGTTGTCATTGGGAGGAATCACTGTCCCGAAGTGCTCGCGGAACATGTCTTCGTGCTCGTGCAGCGCTGTGTCGGTGTCGAGGAAGACCACGCCCTCTTCTTCGAGGTCTTCGCGCACCTTGTGATACAGCACCGTGCTCTCATATTGCGCTGCAACACCCGCGATGAGCCGCTCGCGCTCAGCCTGCGGAATACCCAGCTTCTCGTAGGTCTCGAGAATCTCGGGCGGCAACTCATCCCAGGTGTTGGCCTGCTTCTCGGACGCCTCCACGTAGTAGTAGATGTCGTCGAAGTCGATGCCTGATAGGTCGGCTCCCCAGTTGGGCATAGGCCGCCGGCGGTAGGCCTCGTAGGCGCGCAGGCGCAGGTCCAGCATCCAGGCAGGTTCGTTCTTGCGCTCGCTGATGGCAGCGACCTTGTCACGATCGAGCCCTCGTTCAGAAGTGAACGAGTACTCGTCGTCACGGTCGGCCCAACCGAACTTGTATTCGCTCAGGTCTTGCGCCACCGCAGCCTGTTCCTTGCGGGCGTCACTGACCGGCAGATTGATCTCGGTCTGGCTCACCTTCGGACTCCTAGATCGGTGCTGTCAACGGTCGAGGCGGATGCGTCGACCACCTTGGGGACATCGTTGCTCGTACTAGTGGGCTGTTGGCTGCGCACACCGTCATCTGGCGCGCCTCCCGTCTTGGGTGCAACCGTGCACACGCAGGCGGTTGATCCTGCCGCCATGGTCTCACGACGCGACACGGTCACATCGCTACCCAGAACCTTGGAAAAACTCGCGGCTTCATACGCGCACAGTTCGGGGTGTTCACGAGCCACACGCTCAATCGTGCAATGGCTCTGCACCAATCGGAATCCTGCGCCGTCATCATCGACCGACGCATCGAAGCCGGCAAGCGAAAGCGCGTCGGCGAGTTGCGACAATCGCTCATGAAGATCTTCTGCCGTGACCGCCACGCCGAGTCCCGCAACCTCACGCTGCATTCTCCAGCGAAAGAACTCTCGCAGGCCCTCACGTCCACCGCGGTCCGACACAAACTCAAGGACCTCCGACGCGAGCCGGTCATAGCGATGAGGAAGCAGGCGCTCCGCGGCGGCTGTCAAGTGGTAGCGGGCAGCCGGACGGCCTCGGCCTTGCCGTACGGTGACGGCTTCAACCAGGTCGTCGTCCTCAAGCAGTGCCAAATGACGGCGGATAGCGACAGCCGAGATACCGAGATAATTGGCGAGTTCCGGCGCCGATCGGCCCGGGTTCTGCCGAAGGACATCCACAATCGCTGCTCGGGCTTCCCCGAGCAGCGCGACCAGCGACGTCGACACCGCAGGGCGCGAGGTCGTGTCGGTCGGCATCTGTCACATCCTCATCGTCGTGATCATGGGCGGCTCGTGAGCCACGCGCAGTGCGCAGGCTGTCCGGTTGGACGCGCACCTGGGCTCTGAGCCAATGAGCGCGGGAACCGGGCCACCACTTACGCAACCTTTAGGTTGCCATAATACGGGGTGGCGGCCTCTGCCGCAAAGACGACCGGCCTGCCGAACTCCTACTGTTGCTGTTGCTGCTGGCCAGCAGCAACCGTCGACCGCCGATGGCCGCTGCCTGGCGCTCCGGCGTAGGGTTCCGGCGCCAGCCGCCGCATATGCACGCTGACCGTCAATTTGTGGGCCGCCGCACCGTTGTAGATGCCCCGAAAAGGTGCCACGTCGTCGTAGTCGCGACCGCGGCCAATCGTCACATGGCGTTCACCGACTTCCTGATCGTTGGTCGGATCAAGTGCCCACCATCCGAACCCAGGCACCGCTACCTCAACCCACGCATGAGTCTGAACCTCAACTTCATCGCCCGCGACATCTTCGCCTGTCTCGTCGCTCGTCGCGAAGAGATATCCCGATACATAGCGCGCGGGGATGAGCGCCGACCGATACATCGCTACGGCGAGATGCGCGAAGTCTTGGCACACGCCAGCGCCGGCTCCGTACACGTCGTCGACACCCACACCGACATAGGTCGCACCAGGACGGAAGTCGAGTGTCGCAGCTTCGTTATGGACGGCCCGGATCGCCGCAATCAGGTCATCGCCTGACGCACCTCGCGCTGTCGTGATGGCTCGGCGGGCCGCTTCTGCGACATCGTGTCCCCAATCAACATGCGGCGACCGTTGTAGGAACGAGAAGTGCGCATCCAGGAACCGTTGCTCCTCAACGCGGGCCCACGGCATCGACGCCGGTGCGACAGCAGCCGGTCCCGTGTCAACGGTCGCCGCGGCAACGACCTCGAGAGCCTCGTGGCGTGGCCTTATCCCAAACGTGTCGACCCTGGTACCCCAGAAGTCAACGTAGGAGACCACGCGCGACGACGGCGTGCTGGTCACGTCATAGTGAACGAGTTGCTGACGGTCATCGGTGGTAGGGCACGCGCGCAACTCGTTCTGGGATTCGCGGACTGGCGCGGGATAGTCGAACCGTGTGAGATAGGTGATGTCCAAGCGCATGGGGTGGTCGGTGCCTCCAAACAGGCTCACTGGGTGCGTGAGCGACAGGTGCTAAGGGACGTGTCGAACGTCAGATCCTGGAGATCGCGCGCAGTTCGCCGTCGGGACGATGCCGGAAGAACTCATCGGCGATCAGTTCGGCAACGAGCGCGACATCACGCTGCACAGTTTCGAGAAAATCGATCAGCCCTTCCTCGAACAGTTCTGTGACATCACGGTACTTGACCGCCGCGACCGTTCGGCCCAGCGCCCGCACTGAACGGGATGACCGCCCACGTCCGACCTGCTCCAACAAGGTCATCGCTGAGGTCAAGCTGAACATCACACTGCGGGGCAGGTCGGGCTCGAGCAGGAGAAACTCGACGACGTCGCCGGGATCCATCGACGAGCGATAGCGCCGCCGGTAGGCCTCAAGTGCTGAGGCAGACTTGAGGACCGCAACCCACTGATGGAAGTCTGTCCGGTCCGCGCCCTGCACCTGGGCAGGTTCCGCCGGGTCACGCTGGAAACGCAGCGACGGCCCTCCCAGCGCTTCCAACTGCGCATACCTCACACTGATCAGGCGACAGGTCATCTCGGCACGCTCAAGCAATCGGCCCAACGCCATGAACCGCCACCCGTCATCCCGGGGCATCGTTTCGCTGGCAGCGCCGTAGATCGTCATACAACTGCTTCTAATAGCGGCGAACAGTTCGAACGGTTGGTCGGCCAGATCCTGCCTGAGGTCACGGGCCGCCATCATCAGGTGCAGGTCATTGACGGCCGCCCACAATTCCGAAGAGACCAATTCGCGGACCGAGCGCACGTTTTCCCGGGCGCGGGCAACGGAGGCGGCGATCGAACCACGGGTATCCCGGTCGAGGACCAGAAACTCCATCACCGCCTCGCCCGAAAGCGGCTTTCCTGCATACGCCCCGGCCAGGTGCAGCACGTCAAGCAGCTCGAACCACGACGACTCCATCTCGTGGGGCGGTGATTCCAACAGCGTGTGGTAGGTGACGTCGACCATCCGCGCGGTGTCCTCAGCACGCTCGACGTACCTCCCCGCCCAGAAGAGGTTTTCAGCAAGCCGCGCCAGCATGCTCATGGTGCGCCACCACCGTGGGAGTTGCCGTCGCTTGCAATCTCGCCTGGCGTGACAGGCTGGGTTGGCGCACCTGGCTCGAGCACCCAAGTGTCTTTCGATCCGCCACCTTGGGAGGAGTTCACCACCAGGGAACCTTCGGGCAGCGCCACTCGCGTCAGACCGCCAGGCACGACATCAACCGTCTCGCCGGTGATGGCAAACGGGCGCAAGTCGATGTGCCTTCCTGCCATCTTGCCATCGATGAGCGTGGGATGGCGGGTGAGCTGGATGACCTCCTGGGCGATGAATCCGCGCGGATCGGCTTCGACAGCGCGCCTGAACCTCTGCCGTTGTTCGTCAGTCGAAGCGGGGCCGATCAGCATTCCGTAGCCGCCTGACCCGGCGACAGGCTTGACCACCATCTCCTCAAGGCGGTCGAGGACTTCAGTGCGTTGCTCTGGATCCCACAGCAGATAGGTGGTGACGTTTGGCAAGATCGGCTCTTCACCCAGGTAGTAGCGAATGAGATCGGGAACGAAGGCGTAAACCGCCTTGTCGTCAGCGACTCCATTGCCGATTGCGTTGGCGATCGTGACGTTGCCAGCACGGGCAGCCGACACAAGCCCAGGAACTCCCAGCATCGAATCAGAGCGGAACACGACCGGATCCAAGAACTCGTCATCGATGCGTCGATAGATGACGTCAACTCGCCGCAACCCCGCCGTCGTACGCATATACACGACATGCTCGTCGACAACGAGGTCGCCACCTTCGACCAGCTCGACCCCCATCTGCCGAGCCAGGAACGCATGCTCGAAGTACGCCGAGTTGAACACTCCCGGAGTGAGCACAACGGCAACCGGGTCTTCTCCCGCCGCAGGCGGCGCGACCGACCGCAAGGCTCCCAACAGAAGTGGGCCGTAATGGTCAACAGCCCGCACCCGCTGAGCGGCGAATGCAACCGGCAGGACGCGCGTCATTGCTGCCCGGTTCTCCAGCATGTAGCTGACACCGGACGGATTGCGAAGGTTGTCCTCAAGCACGCGGTAGGTGCCGTCGGCGTCGCGCACAAGGTCGACGCCCGATACCAGGCACCGTGCCGCGTGCGGCACACTGATGCCGAAGCCAGCACGCTGAAATCCATCAGCGGTTTCAATCAGCCACCACGGCACGATCTCGTCATGCAGGGCCGCCTGCTCGCCCACGTAGACATCATCAAGGAAGCGATTGAGTGCGGTGACGCGCTGGCGGACTCCACGTTCGAGGTGATCCCATTCGTCGGCGGGAATCAGCCGGGGAACCATGTCCATCGGGAACGTGCGCTCGATGCCTTCGCCATCGCCGTACACCGTAAACGTGACCCCTTGGGTCCGGAACAACCGGTCCCGTAGGCGTTCACGGCGCTGCAGGTCCTCCGACGTCAGTTGGTCCAGCCGCGAGATCAGATGCTCGTAATGGCTGCGCACCTGGCCGGCGGATTCAAAGACCTCGTCGAAGAACCCATCCAACTCGTAGTCGTCGAAGAGCCCATTCACGGCACAGACGGTAGCGGCCGATCTGAACGGGTGGTTACGCGCGTTTCGTTGTCTGAGATATCCGGTGCAGCGCCATGCACGACCGATGAACTCGGCGCACCGTGGGCAAGGCGCCACGCGAGTCCGGTCCATCGCCGGCCAGGCCCGTCTCGGCCCGTCGCAGCAACGATCAAGCTTGGGTCGCCCACGATGATCAACGCTTGCTGCGCTCGAGTGATCGCGGTGTACACCAGGTTTCTCCACATCATCGCGCGGTGGGAACGATCCACCACGAGGACAACGACGGGCCATTCCCCGCCCTGCGCCTTGTGCACTGTGACCGCCCATGCCAGGGTCACGTCACGCAATTGGGCACGGTCGTATGTCACCTCGTGTCGCGGATATCGGATCGTTACCGAACCGGCGCGCGTATCAAGGTCGACCACGTGACCAACGTCGCCGTTGGCTACATCGAGGTCCGCATCGTTGCGCGTCTGCATCACACGGTCACCAACGTCAAATCCACCGAGCTGCGGTCCGCCGCCGGGCGGATTGATGGCGCCTTTGAGCGCTTGGTTGAGACGGTCTACTCCAACCGGCCCTCGGTAGCTCGGGCACAGCACCTGAACCTCATCGACAGCGACTGAAAAGCGCTCGGGGGCACGGGTAGCGACAGCCTTGACGACGCGTTCGATGATGCGGTCGTGATCGCGCTCGTCGGCAAGAAACACATCGTGGTCGACCGGCCGCAGTGCCGGACTTCGCCCATCGCGCACGTCTGTTGCCAACGTCACGATCCGACTGTCGGCCGCTTGGCGATGAATCTCAATCAGGGTCGTGACATGGACTCTGCCTGACCTGATGAGGTCTCCAAGGACATCGCCGGGGCCGACTGACGGCAGTTGATCTGGATCACCCACCAGCATCAGGTGCGCACCGTCATCAATAGCAGCCACAAGGCTGCGAGCAAGCCAGGTATCGCACATCGAAACTTCATCGGCAATCACGAGGTCGAACGGCAATCGCTCATCCGCACCGAAACGAAAGCTGTAGTCGCCGTGACCATCGGGCCGAGCCTCAAGGAGCCTATGGATGGTGGTCGCTGTGACCCCTCCGACCGCGACGACTTCCTCGAGTCGTTTGGCAGCACGTCCTGTGGGTGCACACAAGGCAACCTGGAGGTTCATTTTCGACGCTGCGGCGACCACCTCCTGCACTGTGCGTGTCTTGCCCGTGCCTGGTCCACCGGTCAACACTGAAACCGCATGAGTGAAGGTGGCGATGACAGCACGGGACTGTTCTTCAGTCAGCCCAAATGCAGGTGCGGCCTTGGCAGCCAGCGGCGCCACCCTGGATGTGGCCTGGCCCAGCCTCAGCAGATGCTCCGCCAGACTCCGCTCGGTGGCGAATGCTTCCGGCTCAGCGACGACGTCTATTCCGTCGATCACCTCATGGGCCAGCCATCCTCCGGTAAGCGCCTGATCGGTGGCTGCGACGGCGAGCACGGCGTCGGTGGCCAGGATGCGTCGCGTTTCGCCGACGGCTTCGCTACGCGGAACATGCTGGTGACCATTGCCGGCTCGTAGCTGGCGAACTGCCGCTGTTGCCCCGGCAGCGAGTCGGACGCCATCGTGGGAAGCGATACCCAGATGCGCAGCCAGGCGGTCAACATGGCTAAAGGTGATCCGACCAGCGAAAAACAGCGTGTAAGGCTCGCTTGAGGCGATATCAAGGAGTTGGTCTCCAAAGGTGCGGTGCGCCTGTCTGGCAGCTTCGATCGGCCAGCCCAGTGGAGCAACCTTGGCGAAGAAGTCAGCGAGAACACGCCCCGATAGCCAGGCCTTGTGCAACGCCTGCGCATCGGCGGCATCTATTCCAGCTTCCGCGGCCAGTCGTTCAGGATCCCCGGACGCAACGTCTGCCAGTTCGTCGCCAAACGTGGCCAGCGCACGCTCAACGGCACGACGTGGAACGTCGGCGAACGCATCGCTGACGAGCAAGGCCTCCAGCTCATCCGCAGTTTGTGGCGCGGACTGCTGCCAGTAGAGGGCCTCGAAGGTTGGTCCATAGCGAGGGTGATCCCCCCACGATCCCACAACGGTGACACGCTGACCAGCGCTCAGCGTGGCTACCGGGCCTGAACAGCGAATCCCATCCGCGTCGCCGTCGATCGCGAACTCGACGACGCCGAACCCCGTGCTCGCATCCGCGAACCAGATGCCGAGTACTTCTCCCGACAGGGACAGGTGGTCCCCGAGCAGGTTTTCGGACGAAGCTTCCTCGCCGGAGGAATCAACCACCGTCAGCAGACGTCGAGCGGAGCGAGGTTCTGACCGCGGGATGCTGTGGCTGGGTGGCGTCGTCGTTCGCGACAGCAGCACCACCAGCACCATCCGGGTGGTCGGCCGAGCCAGGTTCACCGACACCGACACCGACACCGATCCCGGCAACAGCAGGAGGGGCCTTACCCGCATCTTTCAGTGCAACCACACTGGCGTGGCGGCGCGCCTGCTCATCGTCTCGAGCCTGGGCAGCCAACCCACGGGCATCACCGACAATCCAACCTGCGGCAAACCCGCCAGCGAACCCAAGAGATAACCAGCCGACGACTCGCCACCGACGGGACCGGATCTCACGCGCAGAAGGAGGCACCGCGTGGGCGAATTCACGCGTCTTTTCGGCAACTTCGTGGCCACGGCGTGATGCCGCTTCAGCACGCTCAGTCAAGACACGGGCGATGGTGAGCGACTTGGACACCAGCCGTGGCACTGCGACCGCCACAGCGATGAGCGCCTGGCCCAACTCAAGCACCCCAACACCGGCACGGCGCGCCCGTGGCTCAACGTGGCGTTGGTAGTTGGCTCGCGCATCTTCCGGAAGTCGGGCGACAGTGTCCCATCCGTCACGTCCGGATTCGACCATCTCTGAGGCTCGCCGACCGATGTCGTGAGTTAACCGCTGCGCGGTGTCGCCCACCCTTGCGGGGGACCAGTTACGAACATCCATCACGGACCCTCACTGCTCGATGCGTCGTGACCCGAACGTACCGGACAGCCTCTCGTACAGCCTGCCGGGCCTAAGACCCAGGCGTGTCACCCACCCTCATCCGACACTCGGACAATTCCCCAGCGGATTCCAGCGCGGTCTGACAGATCATCGAGGAGCACCGGAGCCTGCCCCAACTGAGCAGGCCCGATAACGCCTGGCGGCACCGGTTGGGCCTGCCCACTCGTCGCGGCCAGTCGCTCAGCAGCCGCAACGGCACTCTGCGCGGTGAAGCCATACATGTCGGTCCCTGCCACCCATGCGCGCGCAAGCTGGGCAGGAACCGTAGAGCCGGCGTCGTCGTGAGCTACTTCAGCAATGACGCTCCATCTTGTCGTGGTTCGAGCGGCCTGATCAGGTTCTGCAGTCGACGACGTCACACGACGACGAACGAATCGGCCGACAGTTTCGTAGCGACCGAGAGAAGCGATGGCCTGCATCGCCTCGGCCTGCCATCCCTTGACGGCCACGTAGGTCCGAACCGTCGCCAGTGACGGATAGGCCAGCGGCAGCGTGATCGCCTCGCCGCCAGGGATACCGGCAACCTGTCGAGGCCCGAGTGGCGGCGGGAACCACGCGAGGCGGCGGACTTCACCAGGCCACTCGTCGACCAAACGGCCATTGACGCGCGCCAATCCGGTACGACCGATCATCGATGCCAACGTCGCGCGCGTTCCACGTGACGATCGTGGAGCGCCATCTGACGCTC
The DNA here is from genome assembly GCA_040904825.1 of Nitriliruptoraceae bacterium. Taxonomy (GTDB): domain Bacteria; phylum Actinomycetota; class Nitriliruptoria; order Nitriliruptorales; family Nitriliruptoraceae; genus JBBDSU01. The sequence goes on from JBBDSU010000057.1 coordinate 61,589, forward strand.
GACCAACGGCGTACGACACATGCGCAGTGGTCGCGTCGTGAACTTCGGCTGCGGCAACGGCTGTCGCGAGATTGCCGGGGACGAAATCGAAACCCATGGCTGGAATCGCGGTAATCCCCGAGGCGACGAACTGATCGTGACGGGACTCGACAAGCCATCGAATAAAGGACTGCTCACCCGTGATGTCGACGTAGTGAATGCCGCAGTCCAGCACGGTGTCGACCACACCTCGGCCCACGTGATCGAACGGTCCGGCCGTCGCGATCACTACCCTGGCATCGGCCACGGCCCGGCGCAAGGTGCCCGTATCAGTCACGTCGGCGATGCGCACATCCATGCGGTCAACGACATCTGCTGGATACACGGTCGATAGCCGGGCTTGATCCCGGATGATCGCGACGGGGCGGTGTCCGCGCTCGATCAAGGCTCGAACAATGAGCCGGCCGGTGAATCCGGTGGCTCCGATGACTGCGATGGGTTGCACGCTCAGCCTCGTTGTCGCCAGTATCTCAACAAGGTAGGCCGCCTAGTGCCACGCCAGTCGAGTCGAGGATGCTCGACTCGACTGCTGCAACGTGCAACGATCATCCGCCAACCACCTCGACTGCCACGTACCTAGACCACTGAGCGTCGACGACACACAAGGCCCGAGCCGTGTTGACCGCACTCTCCCTGAACACTGATGTGGATCCCGCGCTGGTGGGAGCCGTGTTGGTGCGGCATCCTGTCGCACCAGTCGAATGGTGGCGCGAGCTGCCCCAAGTGCCCGGCTCGACCATCGTCACCGCCAGCTTTCCGGCTCCACCTGGGGCGCGCAACTCACGCCGCCGGCCCTCCTCAAACGGCGCAGGACCAACCAACATTCTCGACGCCCGAACGGGCGGTTACCAGCAGATCTTCGCGCCTTACCCGCCAGGTCTTCTGGGGCCGGGCGAGGAGCCAAGCGCGGATGTGCTCGTGACGGCAGTGATGAGGGAAACCCACGAGCAATGGTGGACCGAACTCCGAGGTCGCGCACACCGCGTCTTCGATCTACGCATGGGTCCTGTCCTCGCCGTCTTCGAGTCTGTTCTCGCTCGTCATCTCGATGCCCTTGGACAGCGACCCGACCCGCGATCGTGACGACGCGACGGCCAACGTTCAAGCCCCTGCCTCCACCATGATCTACTTGCATCCACACGGCACACAACCTTAGGCACAACACCATGAGCCTCCACGACGACATAGAACATGACCTTCACGCGGCCATGAAGGCACGAGACAAAGACAAGACGTCCGCGCTGAGGATGGTGATCGCTGCACTGAAGAATCGCGCGGTCGCCGACGGCCTGAGCCCCCAGGGACGCCTCTCCGACGACGTCGTCCAGCAAGTCCTCGGCACCGAGGCGAAGCGGCGGACAGAAGCTGCCGATGCATTCGCAAACGCCGGCCGCACCGATCAGGCGGCGCGCGAACGTGCCGAAGCTGACCTCTACGCGCAGTACCTGCCAGAACCGTTGAGCGACGACGAGATTGCCGCCGTCGTCGACCGCGCCATCGCCGCCAGTGGTGCTGACGGCCCCCAGCAGATGGGGCAGGTCATGAAGGCGGTCATGGCAGAGATCGGCGGCCGAGCTGACGGAGCGAAAGTCTCAGCTTTGGTGCGCCAGCGTCTGACCGGCTGACGCCTTCGCAAGGCTGGGAGCGTGGCGCCCGCGTAGTTGCCTGCCTGGACAAGATGTGCTCTAGTGCCGAAGTGCTCCGCTGAGGTGGAGCACTTGACAACCAAGTTGGTCGTTGCGCAGGGGAAGTCCGGTGGGAAACCGGCGCTGACCCGCAACCGTGAGTCGACCGTCACTGCTCCGTACGTCAAGGTGCCATCAGGCACATGCAACGGACGGCGAGTGACAGAGCGACGAGCCGGGATACCTGTGTAGCGACGAGCGGCTCCTTCCATCCGTCGAGGTATACGGGGCGGAGCCCGGACGCGACCTGTCCGAGCGCCCGCCCTCCTACGCATTTCATGCGTAGGAGGGCGTCGTCGTTCGTGGGCATCCGTACGGGCCATTCCGTCACGGATCGCTCACGAAAGGTCACATACTCATGCAATCCCTCTCTGTCCGTCGTCACCCGTCGGACTTCACGACCAGATTGATCGCCACCATCATGGCGATAGGTCTGCTTCTCGTTCCCACAACTGCTGTGGCATCGACCGGTGATCCGGCACAAGCGGCCGCAGGCTGGCTTGCCGAAGAACTCGTCGATGGTGAGCGACTTGTTGGCTCATGGACCGACAGCGAAGGTCGGGTCAACGAGTTCGATGATCATGGCGGTACCGCAGACGTCGTGTTCGCGCTATCGGCGGCACAGGTCGCTGCTCCTCAGATCCGAACCGCAACTGACTGGCTCATCGCTGAGGCAGGGATGTACACCGGCGAGGCATTCGGTGCCCTTTCCGCAGGTGCGACAGCAAAGCTCGCTCTGGCTCTCATGACCGATGGGCGTGACCCACGGTCGGTCGGTGGCGATCTCATCGCCGCGCTCCAGGACCTTGAGGTGACTGAGGGCGCTGATGCCGGCCGATTCTCCGACGCAGGTGACGACGACTGGTCGAGCACGATCAGTCAGGCACTGGCGATCCTTGCGCTTGAGCGGGCAGAAGGCGTCTCGGCGTCATCCGAGTCGATTGCCTACCTGGCCGATCAACAGTGCACCGACGGAGGATTTCCCTTCTCCTTCTCCCCCGGTGAGTGCGTCGATGCCACCGCGATCGACGGACCCACTGCGATCGACGCGACACTCATCGTCATCCAGGCACTGATTGCGACCGGCCACGATGTCGCCGAAGCACTCGCCTGGCTCGACGCGCGGTTCGCCGACGACGGTTGGGGCAATGCCAACACCGCCGGATTGGCGGCTGTGGCCTACGGCCTCTCGGGGCGCGCTGGTGACGCCGATCAAGCCCGCGATTTCATTCTCGAGCTTCAGGATGGGTGCGACGGTGATGCCACCGGAGCGATTGCCTACAACGCTGCAGGCGAAGGTGATCCGGTGTTCGCCACCCGCCAGGCCATACTCGGCTTGACCGGCCAGGGTTACCTGACTGTCACCAGCCAGGGCGCTTCACAATCGGCTCCCCGCCTCGATTGTTCAGCGTCGAACCCGACCGTGATCATTGTCGCCGCAGTGGGCCTCGGACTGCTGGCGGTGGGCATCGTGGTACTGGTCGCACGCCGGCGCAAGGCCGCCGCGTGACGCTTCTGGCCTTGCGATCATGATTCGCCGGACGGTCGCCCTGCTGGCGCTGGCTGTCTTCGCGACAGTCGGCGCCAGCACGTCAGCCTCAGCCGACAGCCTGGGCGAACTGCTTGATGTGTGCGATGGCATCGTCGTCGTCATCGATCCAGGGACGGACGACCGCGATGCCACGGTCCGGTGCGGCCCGGACGCCGACGGCAATGGTTTGGACGCACTGGTCGGTGCTGGCCACCAGTTCACTTTCGTTCCTGGCATTCCGGGCATGGTGTGCACGATCGATGAGTTCCCGCAAGCCTGCAACGGCGCACCTGTGGACGCCTACTGGTCATACTGGCTCGGCACGCCAGACGGATGGGCCTACAGCTCAGCTGGAGCCGGGTTCCGATCCGTCGATGTCAATGTCATCGAAGGTTGGGCCTTCGGTGACGGATCGATGCCGCCGCGATGGAATCTCACCGACCTGACTGCACCACCCACCGATACGCACTCGTCATCAGACGCGGAGCCCGAGCAACATCAGACGCCCATAGCGGCTATAGCCGGCATCGCGCTGTTGGCCGTCATCATCGCAATGACCTGGTGGCGGAGTAGTCGATCGGCTCACACCCGCCCGCCACAGTCTGACGGCAACGACTCGGCCGCCCAGCCCACCGAGGAGGGTCCCCAGTGAGGGCTCCCGACGTGACGACGCCGCGACGCGGAATATTCGCGTTCTCCGAGACCTGGGTTGGATTGCGACCCCGAGCAGTCCATCCCGGTGCATGGTGGGCGTGGGCCGTCTGCCTGGCGATCGCCGCCAGCCGCATTCATCACCCGTTGCTTCTTGCATTGTTGGTCGCGGTAGCAGGCTCGGTTGTTATGGCACGACGCACTGACGCGCCGTGGAGCCGTTCATTCACCTTGTTCCTTCGTATTGGTCTGGTCGTGATCGCCATCCGCACGATTGCGCAAACCGTGTTCGGCGTGCCCTCACCTGGCCGGGTGCTCGTCACCTTGCCATCGGTCGAACTGCCAGGGTGGGCTGCTGGCATCGCGATCGGCGGTCCGATCACAGATACGGCACTGGCGGTTGCCCTGACTGACGGCATGCGGCTGGCCGCCGTGCTCGCATGCATCGGCGCAGCAAACGCTTTAGCCAATCCCAAACGCATGCTCGCAAGCCTTCCTGCCGCCCTGTACGAAGTCGGTGTGGCCGTGGTCATAGCGTTGAGTTTCGCTCCCTCGCTGGCAACCTCGGTCCAGCGGGTACGCGCAGCACGGAGACTGCGAGGACGCAACGATCACGGCATCGCAGGATGGTTCGAGGTCGCGGTTCCCGTCATCGATGACGCACTCGCTCGTTCGCTGTCTTTGGCCGCGGCGATGGACGCACGGGGATACGGACGAACCTTGCCGATGACACCAAGAGCCCGCCGTCAAAGCTCCACGTTGCTGTTAACCGGCCTGGCCGGCCTTACCGTCGGAGTCGTAGCGCTGCTCAACGCGCAACTCGCAACCGAGTGGAGCCTGGCCACGCTCGGCATCAGCATCATTCTGGCCGTCACCGGCATCAGACTCGCTGGCCACCGCAGTCCGCGCAGCCGCTACCGGCCTGACCCTTGGACAACTGCTGAATGGGTGACGGTCTGCTCAGGGGCAATCACGGTCGCCGCCGTCATCGTCACCTCGGCAATCGCCCCCCGGATGATCCAACCCGTGTTGATTCCTATGTCGTCCTGGCCGCTGCCGTGGCTGGCGACCGGGGGCATCCTGGTGGCCATGCTGCCCGGATTCGCCACACCGAGGCCAGCTGACAATGCCGCCCAAGCTTCGGTGTCGCCTCCTCGCATCGCACGATGGGAGAGCGCGACATGATCCGATTTGAGTCGGTCACCATGCGCTATCCAGATAGCGATGCGCCCACACTCGCCAATGTCGACCTGCAGATCTCAGAGGCCGAGCTGTGCCTGGTCGTAGGCCGCACAGGAACCGGCAAGACGACATTGCTCAAGGCGATCAACGGCCTCTTCCCGCATTTCACCGGTGGCACCCTCACTGGGCGCATCACGGTCGCAGGTCGCAGTACCGCCGATCATCTTCCGCGCGAGTTCGCTGACGTGATCGGCATGGTTGGCCAGGACCCTAACGACGGATTCGTCACGGACATTGTGGAAGAAGAGCTCGCGTACGGCATGGAGTCGCTGGGATTGGCAGGGACGGTCATGCGCCGGCGAGTCGAAGAGACGCTCGACATCCTGGGGCTGGTAGATCTACGGCATCGGGCGTTATCGACGCTGTCCGGGGGCGAGCGTCAGCGCGTTGCCATCGGTTCGGTGCTCACGACCCATCCGTCGGTGCTTGTCCTCGACGAGCCAACCTCTGCACTTGACCCTCCTGCCGCCGACGAGGTCCTCGCTGTGCTCCAGCGCCTGGTCCACGACCTAGGGCTGACCGTCGTGCTCGCAGAACATCGTCTGGAGCGGGTCGTCCACCTTGCCGACACAATGGTGCACCTCACCGGCGTCGGGCAGCCCATCGAAGTCGGAACGCCGGCCGACATCATGGCTACCTCTTCAGTCGCTCCCCCTGTCATTGAGCTTGGACGTCTTGCTGGATGGCATCCATTGCCCTTGTCTGTGCGTGATGCCCGCCGCAGGGCGACAGGCCTTACGACCGATCTCCGCACGCGGCGCGCTGCTAGCAGCACCGAGAACAGCGACCGCAATGCGACAAGCGCTGGCCTACTCAACAGAGCCAGTGCAGCAGTCGACCGCAAGGTGGTCGGGCAGATCAGGGGCCTGACCGTCGCCTACGGCGGCAAGCCGGTGCTCCATGGCATCGACCTCGACCTCCTCGCCGGTCAGGTGATGGCAGTGATGGGCCGAAACGGGGCCGGGAAATCATCGTTGCTTCGCGCAATCGTGGGAGCAACCCAACACCAACGCGGCACCGTCTCTGTCACCGGACACGACCCCGCGACGTTGCCAGCACATCGGCTGGTCCGGACGGTAGGCCTCGTACCACAAGACCCTTCAGACCTGCTCTACGCCGAATCGGTCGACGCCGAATGTGCAGCAGCGGATCGCGACGCTGGCACCCCTGCAGGTACCTGCCGTGGCTTGGTTGAGCAGCTGATGCCTTCTATCTCCGGCAGCGTCCACCCTCGCGATCTTTCCGAAGGTCAACGCCTGATTCTCGTCTTGGCCATTGTCATGACTGGTTCACCGGCCTTGCTGTTGCTCGATGAACCAACGCGAGGTCTTGACTACCCCAGCAAGCGCACCCTGACCGCCATCCTCCAGGATCTTGTCAACCGCGGGCACGCCGTCGTGGTGGCGACCCACGACGTCGAATTCGCAGCTACCGCTTCCGACCGCACCATCGTGCTCGCCGATGGCGAGATCGTCGTCGATGGCCCCACAGCCGAGGTGGTGGTCGCATCGCCAGCATTTGCGCCACAGATCGCCAAGATTCTGGCTCCCCTTCCTCTGCTGACCGTCGATGATGTCCGGGCACTGCTCGAAGACGAGGTCGCATGAGCACCCCGCCTGTCGCGCCGCACCGCAGCCGCCGAGTTCCAGCGGTGCGGCTCAACCGCCGCAGCCAGATCGTGCTCGGCATCGTCTGCATCATCAGCGTGGCAGTGTTCGGCTGGCCGTTGATCATCGCCCCAACGTCAGCAATCGCGGGTCACGCCAACGTGCCTCTGCTGTTTGCCGCACTGCTGCCGCTGGTGCTCGCCGTTGCGATGACGGAAATCGCCGATGGAGGGCTCGACGCCAAGGCGATCGCGATGCTGGGCGTGCTGACAGCACTGGGAGCTGCACTTCGACCGCTAGGCACTGGCATCGCCGGCATCGAACCGATTTTCTTCTTGCTTGTGCTCGCCGGACGAGTCTTCGGACCAGGATTCGGATTTCTCCTGGGATGCCTCACCTTGCTCGCATCGGCCCTGGTCACCGGCGGTGTGGGACCCTGGCTGCCCTACCAGATGCTTGCGGCCGCCGGAGTCGCGATCGGAGCAGGCTTGTTGCCGCGGGCAGAAGGCCGGCGGGAGATCCTCATGCTGGCGGCTTACGGCGCTGTTGCCGGCATCGCCTACGGCCTCGCCATGAACCTGTCGTTCTGGCCGTTCACCGTCGGCGAAGCCAGCGAGCTGTCCTACATCGCCGGGGCGCCCATCCTCGACAACTTGCAGCGATTCGCGGTCTTTTCGGTCCTGACGTCGCTGGCGTTCGACATCCCGCGCGCGCTTCTGATGGTTGTGTTGATCGTGATCACAGGTCCCGCGCTGCTGCGCACGTTCCGCCGGGCCGCACGCAAAGCAGTCTTCGATGCCACACCGACGTTTGTCGCATCGGACGACGCGACGACGACCGGATCGCCCCGTGCCCCGTCACCTGGTGCCGCGACTATCGCGTCGAGCGACAAACGCGCTCGACCCAGCAGCGGGGCGGACGAGCGGGGCTGAAGGCAGTCGAGATCAGCGAATCTTGTCGAGCAACTCTTCAAGGCTCGTACGCGTCAACTCGCCAGTGCGATGTCCAGCAATCTCACCGTTGAGGTCAAAGACAACCGTGGTGGGCATCCCGCGAGCTTCAATCGTCAGCGCAAAATCACCGGTGACGTCATAGATGGTTGGGAATCGGATACCCATCTCATCGATGAATCGCTCCGCATTGTCGCGTTGATCGAGATGGTCGATCCCTAGGAAAGCAATGTCGTCATTGGCGTCAAAGGCCTCGAGAAGGAGCGGCATCTCCCGACGACAGGGGATGCACCAACTGGCGAACACGTTCACCAAAACAGGCCGGCCAAAGGAGTTTTCGCGGTAGATCCACGCGGCGGCCTCATCCCATCCTCCATCGGCCAACACGGCATCCCGCGGTGGCGGCTCGGCATCGGCTGGGCCCGCCCTCAACGATTCCTGAGCGCTGCAGGCAACAGCGATCACGGCAACGGCCAACAAGCCGACCATAAGGGGACGGATCACCATGCGGTCACTGCCGAGAAGGGACGTTGGCGAGGACATCACGGGCCGCACCAAGGAATCCGTCAACCTCAGCTTGGATTCCCACGCTCACGCGAATCTGGTTCAACATGTCGTAGGGCTCAAGAGAGCGGACGCCGACGCCATATCGAGCGAAGGCATCAACGACGGGCGGTGAGGCGATACCGAGTTCAATCGTCAAAAAGTTGCCCAGACCGTCAGTGAACGGAACCCCTATGTCCCGCAATCCTGCGGCCATCACGCCACGTCCTGCCACTGACCCGTCGACAGTTGCCTGCAGGTGATCCAGATCCGCCAGCGCTGCGAGCGCCGCTGCCTGCGACGCGGCTGCAACATTGAATCGAGTCCGGCGAGCGTCTATTGCACCAACCAAGCTCGCCTCCCCCATGAGATACCCCACGCGCATTCCAGCCAACGCGTACGCCTTGGAGAAGGTCCGTAGCGTCAGGAGCCGCGGATGCGTCACGGGCAGCTCAGCCACTGTCGCGTAGCCGCGCTGGCTCGCCGCAAATTGGTGGTAGGCCTCGTCGATGATCACCGTCACATGCTCGGGCGTCTGATCGATCAGGCTGGACAACGCGTCTGCGGTGAGATGCGCTCCGGTCGGATTGCCGGGGTTGTCGATGACGACGACCTTGGTGGCGTTATCGATCTGTGCAAGCAACGCGTCGACATCCCGCTGATAGCCGGGCCCCGGCTCGCTGGGCGGCCCTCCCGTCGACACCTCGAGGTAGCCAGCATCAACGTTGGCGGCAGCCAGGCGGTAGACGATGAAAGACCGCTCGAAAGCCAGGACTGTTCCACCAGCCGCAGCATGGGCGATGGCATCCATCAGCAGGGCGGCAGAACCCGTCCCGACCGCGACCTGTTCGACAGTGATCGATTCATGTGCGGCGATCGCCTCACGAAGGGCCGTTGATTGGTCATCGGGGTACAGATGGGCCGTGTCCAGTGTGTGGCGCGCCGCTTCAATCGCCGCCGGCGAGGGCCCAAAGGGCGATTCGTTTGATGACAACCGGATGTCCATTCCCGGCGGTGGACCCACAGCGCTGGCCGATGCAGTGGTCATCACGGTTCCTTAGAACATGGCTGCCATGAGCTTGTTGGACTGGCTCGCACGGTTGGTGCGTGGATGCGGCGCACTCCACACATGGTCGCGAGCAGGCCGACACCGTACTGCCGACCCTTTACAGGTAGAGACCCGTCGCACCGTCGCGCCGGGACGAACCCACCGCATGGACATCCCGCTCTCGAACGATCAAATACGCGTCGCCTTGAACGTCGACTTCGATCGCATCTTCAGGGACATACAACACCTCGTCGCCAACATTCACGTGCCGGACGTGAGGCCCCACGCCGATGGCTTCACCCCAGATCCCTTTCCGATCTATCGACGCAGCCGTTGCGGGAATCAGAATGCCGCCCTTGCTTCGCCGTTCAGCGTCGGTCGGAGGCGCAACAAGCACCCGATCCCCGAGCACTGCCACGCTTCGTCGATCGCGCGGCCTGCGGTCAGCGGCGCCATCACGCGTCGCATTCTCCGCAACCGGCGGACGGACTGCATCGTCCGGACTAGCTGCACCGACGGCCGCGCTCGTGCCGGAAGCGGCCGTCGGCTCGTCAGGAGCGATTGCATCGTGGCGGTCAGCGCCGGTGGTCACCGCACGATCGGCCACCGTCGCAGGCGACGATGCGGCGGCTACAGGCACCGTGTCGGAGGACACCTCCGCGGTCGCCGCAGTGGTTGCTGATGGAGAAATGCTGGGAGTTGTCATGCCCCCAGCCTACCGCCGGTCGACACCCTCACTCTCGGACGAAGACGAACGTGTGGGCGCCGATATGGGGTGGAACGGCTGCATCTCGAATGGCTCCCGCGATCTCGATCCATCCGTCGCGGCGCTGCTTGATCTCTGCGTCGCGCCCTGGGAGAAATCCGCATTCGTGCAACAGCTGCAGAGCTTCGTCGTCATGTTCGAGGATGGCGCCGATGCGGACGACTTCGATCGCCCCGACCGGCGCATCACTGAGTCGGACGGCGCCGGATTGATCGGGCGTGTTAGCAGAGCCTGGGATGGGATTGCCGTGAGGACAGACACCGGGATCGCCGAGCACACGCGCGATTCGGTCCTCGACATCATCACTGATCGCCGCATCGAATCGCATCGCCTCTTTGTGGACTTTCCACCATTCGACGCCAAGCACTTCGAACAGAAGACACTCCACGAGCGCACGACGGCGAATCATCGCTCTGGCGCGTTCGTTGGCTGACTTGGGCAGTTCCGGCGGGTCTGCGATTGCCGGTGCCTCTGGCACATTGACTCCACGGACGATCGATGAAAGGGTAGCCTAACCTTTGCAGGCAACGATGCTGCCGCCGGGCGCCTCGAAACTGCCACTTCGCGGTGGCGCCGGTCGCACGTTGAGATGCCCGAGCAACGAAGACGCGACTACGCACAACCCTGGCGAGCACCGGGCAATGCGAGTCGACCTGACCGACACGAGGAGGTTGCCGTGACCGATGTCGCGCTGACCTGCCGTGGCGTCGTCAAGCGATTTGGTTCAACGGTCGCTGTCGACGGTGTGGACCTTGATGTCATGCGAGGAAGCCTCACCTCGCTTCTTGGCCCATCGGGCTGCGGCAAGACCACGATGCTGCGCATGATCGCCGGCCTGCTGTCCCCCGACGCAGGCACGATCAGCATTGACGGCACTGTCGTCGCTGACGACCACACGGCCGTACCTGCCGAATCCCGGCGACTCGGCCTCGTCTTCCAGGACTACGCCCTTTTCCCTCATCTTAATGTTGGACGCAACGTCGGCTTCGGCCTGACCAACCTGTCACGGCGAGATCGCCACAAGCGAGTGCACGAAGCCCTCGAGCTCGTCGGCCTGTCACACCTTGGCACGCGCTTGCCCTCCGAGTTGTCAGGAGGTCAGCAGCAACGAGTGGCGCTGGCACGGGCACTGGCGCCCCGTCCTGATCTCATCCTGCTCGATGAACCCTTCTCCAACCTGGATGCCGCCATGCGCGCCACTGTCCGCGAGGAAGTCCGGGCCATCCTTCGAGCCGCAGACGCGACCGCCATCTTCGTCACCCACGACCAGGAAGAGGCCCTGTCCCTGACGGACACGGTTGCCGTGATGAGCGAAGGCAAGCTGCACCAGATTGCGGCTCCGCACACGTTGTACACACGTCCCGCCACACGCTTTGTCGCCCAGTTCGTCGGCGAGGCCGATGTACTTCCTGGCCAGAGAGCCGGCCGCTTCTTGGTCGACACCCCCATTGGTCGGTTGCCGACCGCTGGGCCCGTCACCACCCAGCAGGTCGACGTCGTGATTCGTCCAGAAGCGCTGCGACTGTCCCGCGACGTGAGCGGCCCCGCTTCGGTGATCGGGCTGTCCTACTTCGGCCACGACCAGCTGGTCGACGTGGAACTGGAAGGCGGTCATCGACTCAGGGCGCGACGGGGGCCTCGCATCGACTTGGAACGGGGACAGCGCGTCGCAGTCAGCGTCGACGGGCCGGTCACAACCTTCGCTGCCTTGCACACCCCGAACTTCACCGCACCGACGGTCGAAGCCGACAGGCAACTACAGCACGCCAACTGACGCCGCGGCGAAACCGCAACGGGCAGGCCCTTATCCCGCGGAGCGCCGACCCCGAATCATTGTGAGTGCCAGCGGCACTGATCCCAGAATGATGAGCATCATCGCAGGGAGCGCGGCGCGCGTGAAGAACGCCTCATCGGTCGCCGACCACACCCTCACAGCCAGCGTGTCAAATCCGGTGGGCGCCAGCAACAGCGTGGCAGGCAATTCCTTCATCACGGTCAAGAACACCAGTGCGCCCCCGGCGATCGCTCCGCGGGTCGCCAGTGGAAGCGTCACTTTTCGCAATGTGGCCAGCCTGCCGGCGCCGAGCGTTCGCGCGGCTGCCTCGACGTCGGCTTCGACCTGGAGCAGCGACGAACGAATCGCGCCGATCGCCTGAGGCAGGAACAGCACCACATAGGCGAAGACCAGCATGGCCAGCGTTTGATAGAGGCTCGGAACCACCCGGATGCCGACGAAGACCAGAGCGAACGCCACCACGATGCCTGGCAGCGCATAGCCGGTGAACGATATGCGTTCGACCGCTCGTGCGATGCGCGAGGGCGCACGCGCCGACCACACGGCGACTGGCATCGCTGCTGCGACGGCGGCCAGAGCGCCGAGTCCGGCGACCAGCAGGCTGCGGCCAGCGGCCCCCAGGGCCAGCTGTGCAGACTCGCCGGCGGCAAGTCCTCGCCACAACCACCATCCGATGATCGTGACAGGAATGACCAGCGCCGCCACGACCACCGTCCCGGTTGCCATTGCTGCTGGCCATTTCCAGCGACCCAGAGGCATCACTTGGGCACGACGAGCCGAACGACGTCGGCTGAACTGGCCACCACGATCCTTGGCCACGCGCGCTTCTGCAATCACGAAGACCACCGTGAGCGCAACCAGCAGCAGGCCGAGCATGGCCGCGGGCGCCCGGTCGAACGCTGATCGATACTGCAGGTAGAGCCCACGGGTGAACGTCGAATACCGCAGGACTGATACTGCCCCGAAATCGCTCAGGACGTACAGGGTGACCAACAAGCCTCCAGCTGCGGTGGCTGGCCGCAACTGAGGAAGCACGACACGGCGAAAGACCGACCAGGGTCGATGACCGAGCGCACGCGCTGCATCCTCAAGCTGCGGATCCAGACCACGCAAGGCGCCCTGCACCGTGATCAGCACATAGGGGTAAGTGAACAGTGTGAGCGCTGCGAAGGCGCCCCAGAAACCGTACGGCGATGGGGGCCGCCAACCGCTCCACGTTTCTACGAGGCCACCGGGCGCCAGCGCTCCCACCAGGGCGTAGGCCCCCACATAGGTGGGAATGACCAATGGCAGTGCTGTAGCGATGGCGAAGAACCGGCGAGCTGGAAGGTCCGATCGCACCGTCAGCCACGCCAACGGCACGCCGATGAGCACACTTGCCGTGGTGACGCTGGCCGCCAGCCTCAGCGTCCGACCGGCCAATCTGGCGGTCGCTGGATCCGTGAGGATCTGCAGCATCCGATCGGCTGGCAACGAGGACGCCGCAATCAGCAGATAGACCAGTGGCACGACCATCGCGGCTGCCACCAGCAATGCTGGAACCCACACGAACGGTGTTGTGGGCGACAACCATCCGTCCCGCATACCGCGCCCGGCAGGCGGCGGCACAGGCACAGGGTCACCGGCACCTACCTGCACGACAGCATCAGGTGACGGTGTCGATTCGGAAGAAGAGGTCGCCATAGGGCCGGGACCATAGTCAGCAACTGGCAGGGGTCGCCATGCGAGCACGACCCCTGCCAGTCTGTCGTCACTCGAAGGCGCCGACTGACCTCAACAGCTCGAGTGTGGCCTCAAGATCCTCCAAGCCGTTCAGATCGACCGGTGGCGGATCAAGTTCGGCGATGCTGGGAAGCAACGGCGAATCCACGCCCGTCCGCAACGGAAACTCCAGCGCGTCTGCGACCTGGCCGAAATACTCCTGAACTTCTTGACTGAGCAGGAACCTGATCAATTGAGCGGCTGCCTCCGGTTGATCTGACGAATCAAGAATTCCGATGCCAGCGACGTTGTTCAGTCCCCCGATATCCCCAGGGAGATACTTGTTCGCAACAGGGAAACTGGGATCCTCAGCAAGGAACCGGAACAGGTAGTAGTGGTTGACAATGCCGATTTCCACTTCTCCGCGGCCTACGCCGTCGACAGTGGTGGTGTTGTTGGGAAATTCGACCGGATCGTTGGCGATAATCCCTTCGAGCCACTCGCGTGCCACGTCCTCACCGTGTAGCTGTCGCATGGCCGTCACAAATGCCTGGAAGGACCCATTGGTCGGCGCCCAGCCGATGCGTCCTTGCCACTGGGGATCCGTCAAATCGAACACCGAGGATGGAACATCCGCTTCATCCAGCAGCGTCGTGTTGTAGGCAAGCACGCGCACTCGACCAGTCACACCAACCCAGGTGCCATCAGCCGAGCGGGATCCTTCGTCGACGAGCGACAAGATGTCATCGGGGAGTACCTGCAATCGACCGGCACGATGCACAGCCCCGAGCGCGCCGGCGTCCTGCGCGTAGTAGAGGTCCGCTGGGCTGGCGGCGCCTTCTTCCATAATGGTGCCGGCTAGTTCAGCGGTGTTTCCGTACCGGACGTTGACTTCGATCCCTGTTGCAGCGGTAAAGTCCGCGAACACCTGGCCCACGAGTTCTTCGCTGCGACCGGAATAGACGGTCAATGGACCCGCCGGTTCTGCGGCCTCAGCTTCAGGCGGCGCGTCCTCCGTTGGCGCAGCTTCTATTGGCGCATCCTCGGGCTCGCCGTTGGCGCCGTCGGACTCTGACGTGCCGCACGCGGCAGACAGAAGGGCCACGACGGCCAGGAGGGCGACTGAGCGCACATGACGTCGTCGCATGTTGGGTACTGCTCTCATGAATCGATCTCCTTGCATGGCGATGGATGCGCCGAGCGGATCCATCTCGTTTCGTGGCCGCGCTTCCGACTAAAATCTGCCACATGGGCGGATGAGCCATCCGTCGCGGCCGTGGACTGTCGTCTGGTTCGTTGCACGAGATCTGCGGTGAACATGACCACCACTCTCGGGCAACTAAGGTAAGCCTAACCACATGGTTCCTGTCGGCGCAAAATGGGCCGGTCCCGTCAGCCGCCCGGTGCAGTTGATGGGCACTCAAACTCGTCGTCATGCGGGACGCAGGCTTCCCAATGTCTGCCACAAAGAGGACTACGCTCCCCGCAGACCGATCGAGGACGCGCCATGGCTGCTGGCCGACCGCCCGCGTACGCGTGGGACTGGTTCGCTCGCCAACGTCTGCTCTGGCGCGAAACCCACAGTCGGCTGGCTGCGGGCTCGCACCCCAGCGCCCTGCGGTACAGCCAACTCGTTGCGCGCTCCGAGGTTGTGCCGCTCCTGCGGAGCGACTACCAGCGCGACAATGTGGTGCGGGACACCGTCAATGACGTGGTGCGAGAGCTGGCGTTTCTCGGCCGCACAGACCGCCCGTTCGCTTCGTTGGGGGTGATCAATGCTCCACGCGGACTTGTGTGGTGGTGGACTTTGCTCACCGGCGAAGTTGTCGGGTCGCCGGCAGCACACCTCGCACAGAGGGCGACTCAATCTCGGTCGCCACACCGGCAGCTGACCCTCGATGATGTCTTTGAGGGTTACGGCGACCGATAGCGCCGCTCACCGATCGCAATTCGACACGCCACACCGACGAGTGGAACCAATTCGCATGACAACTCCTCTGGACGACCTTGGCGAATTGTGCGATCAACCTCGTGGCATGGTCGGCGACACACACGGATTGTTCGGCGTTCGCCACGCGATCCGCTACGTGCTCACCCGGATGTTCGGCCGGCCACCCTTCGACAGCCACACCGATGCCGGCGACGAGGGCCTGATGGGGCCAGATGCCGCGTCGTGGCGCGTCATCGCCGAACCCGCGGCCATCGCAGGCGGGATCAGGGGCCTGTTCATGCAGACGGCCCACCCGTTGGCGATGGCTGGCGTAAATGACCATTCGGCGTATCAACAAGATCCGCTCGACAGGCTCCACCGAACGTCGCAGTACGTCACGACAACCACCTACGGCTCAGTTCGTCAGGCTCTCGAGGCGGTGTTGAAGGTCCGGCAGGTGCACCAGTGGGTCAACGGCACCGCGCCCGACGGACGACCGTATGACGCCAACGATCCGCGACTTCTCACCTGGGTGTCCATCGCCTTAACCGACTCGTTCCTCGATGCCGACCGTAGGTGGTCGCCTGCTCCGCTGCCGCCACCTGAAGCGGACCGCTTCGTGGCCGAGCAGTCGTACGTGGCGGCCCTGTTGGACCCGCGCGTTGACGTCGAAGCGTTGCTCCAGGACGCAACCCGATGGGCTGCGCTGCGCCGTCGCGAGCTTGATTTGCCGATGTTTGTTGACGGCACTCTCCCCACCACCGCCGATGCGCTTCGGCAATGTGTGGAGGATTTCGCCCCGGAACTCTCGCTTGACGAGCGTGGCCGACGTGCTGTCGATTTCCTTATCGACCCGCCGCTGCCGATCACCGCGCGCAGTGGCTATCGCAGGCTGCAGGCAGGCGCCAGAGCAGCGCTTCATGCCGATGTCCGGACAGCGTTGAACATCAACGACGACGAGGCATCCCGGCAACGCATGATCGAACAGACCGGCGTCACATTGCGGGCTCTTCGAACCGCGAGCGGGACCGCGCCGACGCGACGCCTCGCCTACGAGCGCGCCACCCGCGAGTCGGCGTGATATTCGCCGGTACCGCAATTGACGCGCCGGGGAGCCGACCAATCCGCTATCATTGGATCCATCGCATCCAGTCGGGGCGTCACGATTCAACTCTTCTTTATGGATCGACCCGACCGTGCGTCGTAGATAACGATAAGGAAGAAGCACATGCCAGAAGGCACCGTTAAGTGGTTCAACGCCGACAAAGGCTTCGGGTTCATTGCCCCAGCCGACGGCGGCGAGGACCTGTTCGTTCATTTCTCGGCCATCCAGAGCCAGGGCTACAAGACCCTGGACGAAGGCCAGAGGGTCACGTTTGAGGTCGGGCAGGGCCAAAAGGGCCCCCAGGCGCAGAACGTTTCGCCACTCTGATCGACAAGCATGACCCGACCGTTCGTCGGTGCACTGGCGTGATGCCAACGCGTAGATGAAGGTCGTCGGAAGCCCCGCCAAGAGCGGGGCTTCCTTGGTGTAACAGGAGTAGTCAATGGCGCCACAACGGGTACTCGGACTGATCTTCGTCGCCCTCGGAGTGATGCTCATTGTCATCATGACAACCAACGTCGGCGCCGAAGCAATCGTGGCCGTGATCGGCGCTGGGTTCCTTTTCGCCTACCTGGCGACGCGGTCATACGGCTTGCTCATTCCCGGTGGCATTCTGACAGGGCTTGGGGCCGGCATCATCGTGTCGTCCTTAGGATTTCACGGTAGTGCTGTTGTGCTTGGCCTCGGAGCAGGGTTCCTCTCCATCGCGTTGATCGATCAGCTTTCCAGCGACGGTCGTGATGGCTGGTGGTGGCCGTTGATTCCAGGCGCGATCCTGGTGACCATCGGCGGCTCCGAGTTTGCGGGGATCCGCAATCTCACCCAGTACGTCCTGCCTGCCGTGTTCATCGGGCTTGGCATCGTGCTGCTTTTTGGCCGCAGCCACCTGCGGCCGCCGAGATCGCAGGCTGACGAGCCAACCAAGCGCTAAGTAGCGCAGTGGCCGTTGGGCTCACTGCGACTAGATTGCACTGACATGACGACACGCACCATGACGGTCGCCGCCGCCCAGATGGGCCCCGTGGCCGTGGACGACGACCGTTCTGCCACGGTCATGCGCCTCATTGACCTGCTTGACGAAGCCGCCGATCGTGGCGCGACGCTCGTCAACTTCACAGAAGTTGCCCTGACCGCGTTCTTTTCGCACTGGATGATCGAGGACGAGGACGAGCTCGACGCCTGGTTCGAGACGGCGATGCCCTCCCCGACCGTCCAGCCGCTGTTTGACCGTGCGCGAGAACGTTCCGTTGCCTTCTGTCTCGGCTTTTCTGAGTTGGCGCGCACCCACGGAGTTCGTCAGCGCTTCAATAGCGCCGTCTTGGTCGACAGATCTGGCAAGTCCTTAGGCCTGTATCGCAAGATCCACCTGCCGGGCTTCACCGAGCCGCAACCAGGTTCGCCTTTCGAGAACCTCGAGAAGCGCTACTACGAAGTTGGCAATCTCGGATTTCCGACCTTCGACGTCGACGGCGCGCGCGTCGGCATGCTGATCTGCAATGACCGCCGCTGGCCTGAGGCCTACCGGGTCCTTGGCTTGCAAGGTGTTGAGATCGTCCTTATCGGCTACAACACGCCCTTTCACAACCCGGCGTTTTCCGACACGGACCGGCTCGCCGAGTTCCACAACCACCTGAGCATGCAAGCTGGCGCCTATCAGAACGCCACGTGGGTTATCGGCACGGCGAAAGCCGGCACCGAAGCGGGTGTCCAACAGATCGGTGGCAGTTGCATCATCGCGCCTTCGGGCGAAATCGTCGCATTGGCAGAAACTGATGACGACGAGGTTGTCGTCGCCGACATCGACCTGGACATGGCAACGGCCTACAAGCAGCACGTCTTCGATCTCGTGAAGAACCGACGCGTTGAACATTACGGGCCACTGACCTCTCCGGGCGCCTGACGCCTGTCTGTCCGTCTGGACCTTCAACCGAGCGAGCATCAACACCTATGAACCGTTTGCGCCTGCGCACGCTGACCAGCATCACAGCCATCGTCATGATCGCCATTGTCGGATGCTCACCCACCGACGACCTCGTCGTCGCGCCCCTTCCTGACGACCTTGACTCGCCGTCAGCGTCACCAGTGATCGCTGTGATCGACAATGCCTACGAACCTGAAGCGGTGGTAATCACCGCGGGAACGACCGTCACGTGGGAGTGGCAAGGCCGGGCGGCCCATGATGTAGTGGGCCCCAGATTCGATTCAGGCATCATGATCGCCGGATCGTTCCAGCAGACGTTCACCGAGGTCGGCTCCCACCCCTACGTGTGCTCGCTCCACCCCGGCATGGTCGGTGTCGCCCACGTCATCGAGGCAGTGTCGTAGCGTCTGTAGCGGGTCCAACCCGCAACAGGAGCGACTTTTGCTTGGCCATCGACCTGCCCCTGCGTCGTCGCGACTCGCCTACTTGGCCCCGCCTAACGAGATGTGTGTCTCGTCGTCGAAGTCGGCAGTCAATCGAGCGCGGATCGCAGCATCCATGGGCTGCGCCGGAATGGCCCGATCACCTTCGATGCGGAATGCGGCGTCGTGTCCGCACACCACGACGTTCGAAGGGCTTTCCCGTGCAACCTCGAGCAATCGAGACAGGCTCTTCGGGCTCGCTGGCAGATCTCTGCTGATGTCCACAGATCCTGACAGCAGTTCCGCGCGGTTCTTGGCGGCATCGCCGGTGAACAGGTAGTCGTGACGCTCACCGGCCACGCGGTATGCCATATGTCCGGGAGTGTGACCCGGAGTCCCCATGGCGACGATGCCGGCAAGCAGTTCATCTCCATCGGCCACCAGTCGGGCCCGATCATCGTCGGCAAGCATCTGGACATGGAACTCCGGGATGCCACTGGCGCCTGGTTCTTGCCCGAGCGCCCACGCGAGTTCGTCACCGGGCACATAGACCTTCGCGTTCGGAAACGTCGGATAGTTGCACACGTGGTCCCAATGGCAGTGCGTGATGATGACGCTCGTCACCATGGACCGGTCAACTCCCAAGGCCTCAAGCCGTTCGGTGATGAGGCGTCGATAGTTGTAGGAGCCCGGCTCGATGATGATGATTTCACCGCCACCGCGCAGCAAGGCAACTGAGCCCCATCCCAGAGAGCCATGGTTCGTCGGTTTCCCGGGATAACCGGGAATCAACAGGTCAACGCGATACAAGATCTACCTCCAGGACATCGGCGAGCCGGAGATCGTTCACTCCGGGTCTCGCGGGCTCAGGCGCTGGCCGACCAGGAATCCAGTGACGTCGCCGGCTACCCGTCGACCGACAGCAGCGACCGCGGTCGGCTCGTAGCCCTTGTTCAGCCTCACCTGCTCCTCGCGCAGAGCCT
>JBBDSU010000058.1:0-27163 GCA_040904825.1 Nitriliruptoraceae bacterium
GGCCCCAGTAGACGACTGGGTTGATAGGCCGGAAGTGGAAGCGTGGTAACACGTGGAGCTGACCGGTACTAATAGCCCGAGGGCTTGCCGTACTCGCTCGCGCTCGCTATGGAGTTCATCAGGAACAGCCGTGCCACTTTGTGGTATCGGCGGCTGATGAACAAACGGCGATGTCTCATGGACGTCGCCCTCATACAGATCTTTGCGACCATAGATTTCCCGTGGTCATTGCGGAGGGGACACACCCGGTCACATTCCGAACCCGGAAGTTAAGCCCTCCAGCGCCGATGGTACTGCCGGGGCAACCTGGTGGGAGAGTAGGTCGCCGCGGGATCCTTTTAGAACGAAGAGGCCGCCTCCATGTGGAGGCGGCCTCTTCGTCATTGGTGCCATCTGTCTGGCGGGATCAATGACGTGTGCAGTATTTGTTGCGACATTGCTGGACTGGCCGATGAGGAAGCGAGTCCCTCTGTTGGCTGCAAGGTGACCTACGCTGAGCCTTACGCGACTGGTCGCGTCCATCGAAACGAGAAGAACAGGAATCTGCCGTGGCATCCGAGAACTCTGGCGCCCAAGGATCCCGTGGCGGCCGTCAAGGCGCCGGGAGCAGCAGGCGCGGCGATGCCGGTGCTGGCGGACGTGGTCGCGGCGGAGACAGCGCGGCCCGCAACCTTCGTTCGGGCGAGCGCAGTTCCGGAGATGCTCGTCAAGGGCGTCGAGGGGGGCGACCGACTGAGCCTGAACAGCCACGCCGGGAGTTGCCGGGAAAGGGCCAGGTTCCGCGTCGTCAAGCGCCGGCGCCGCCACGCCCGAATTTGCCTGACGAGGATCCGCAGTTGCCTCGTGCTGTGGAGCGGGAGATCGATCGCGTCCTAGGCCGCTCTCCGCGGTCGCGCGAGGTTGCGCTGGCCCTGAGTGTGGGGAGTGCTGCGATCGATGAAGGCCTGGTCGACGTGGCGCTTGAGGCGCTTGCCTGGGCGAAGTACCAGGCCCCGCGAGTAATTCCAGTCCGAGAGGCCTACGGCGTCGCGCTTTATATTGCTGAAGATTTCGCGGCCGCATTGACCGAGTTGCAGGCCTACCGGCGCATGAGCGGTCGCACTGACCAGAACCATTTGATTGCCGATGCAGAGCGGGCATTGGGTCGCGAACCACACCGGGTGGCGGCGACCGTTGAGGAAATGGTTGACGACGCTGATGTGCCCATAGATCGTCGTGTTGAGGGTGTCATCGTGTGGGCCATGTCGCATGCGGACGCTGGGCAATTGGAGCAAGCGCGCGCAGTCTTGCGGCGATTTGCGGCTGGCCACGACATCGGTGACGACGAGGCAGCCCTTCGTTTCGATTATGTCGTGGGTGATCTGGCGGAATGTGCGGGAGATTTCGCATTGGCGCGGGAAGTATTCGAACGTGTCGCGGCGCAGGATGATGCATTCGCTGATGTTGATGAACGGCTCGAGAAGTTGAAGGCGCCCCGAGTGGAACCGATACCGGGCCGGCAGGTGTGATGGTCATCGCACATCCATCCCATGACAAGGACCGCTGACGTGCCGATTCTCGAGTGCGTGCTCCAAGGTCGCAGGCGATGAATTCCGCCGGAAACGAAGGTTGTGGACCGGACGAGCGTCCGGACGATGCCAAGGCGCGGTCATCAGCGGCCGTTATTGGGACTCCACGAGTGGGGCGAGTCAACGCAGACGAAGCCTACGTCGATTTGACGCTTGAACCAGGGACAACCCGTCCCCACGTCGCCCTTGGCATGGTTGCCGCTGCAGACGGTGCGAGCGCTATTGATGGAGCGAGCGGCCAACTAGGCGGCTCAGGCGATTTCTCGGCTTTTCGGCGGTTGAGAGATGCCGCTGATGTGATCCTGGTCGGTGCTCGGACAGTCATCGCTGAGGATTACCGTCCACCTGTTCCTGACGCATCGCGCCAGGCCGATCGAGTGGCTCGAGGACTTGCAGCCGTCCCGAGACTGGCCATTCTTACCCGATCCGTTGGCATCGATCCGTCAGCGCGGGTGTTCTCCGATCCAGCGCACCTCCCGATTGTGCTCGTCACAGGCAGCGTGTCGGCCCGTGCGCATGGCGACATCGCGCCCGTCGCAGAGGTTGTTGAACTCAAAGGCGATCACGTAACGATTGAGACCGCATTGGACGCGTTGTGGCACCGGGGACTGCGGCGGTTGCTGTGCGAAGGGGGCCCAACGGTGAACAACCTCCTGTTGTGCGAAGATCTCATTGATGAAATGTTCATTACTGTGACCCCGCTGGCAGTCGGAGGACCGGCACCTCGTATCATTGCTGGTCCACACCCGAGCCCCGCACGACCCTTCGACTGCTCGTCGGTCACAGTGGTCGGCAACGAAGTGCTGTTGCGTTATCGCCGCAACCGTCTCGTCGACGGCCACGGATCAGATCAGTAGCCTGAGGGCAACCTATGAGGAGACTGTCCTTGAACCCCTCACTACAGCGCTACATCGACGCCGCCTCCGGCTTCACCACGGTCACGGCTAAGAAAGCCGATCAGATCGCACGTTCGCTGGTGCGCTCAGGCGCCGCAGCATCCGATCAGTTGGGCGAGATTGCCGAAGACCTCGTCGAGAAATCGCGAAAGAACCGTGAGGTCGCCGCCGAGTTCGTCAAGCGCGAAAGCGAACGGGCGGTTAAGACCATGGGTCTGGCTCGAAAGAAGGAGATCGACACGCTGCAGAAGCAGGTGTCGAGCCTGAAATCGACCGTCTCGCGGCTTGAGCGCGAAGTCGGGCTGAAGACTGGTCGGACCTCAACGGCCAAGAAAGCGACGGCCAAGAAAGCGACGGCCAAGAAGGCGACGGCGAAAAAGGCGACCGCCAAGAAAGCCACCGCGAAGAAGACCACGGCGGGCGGCGCGGCGTCGTCTGGCAGCGGATCGTGACGAGCGAGGGAGCTTCCTCGAGGCCTTTGGCGTCGGACGAAGAACCCACATCGCTGGATGAAGCGACGGCGTCGCCACGCGGGGAGGCGGCTGGAACGCCCGGGTCGGCCGGTCCAGCCGAAGGTGTTCAATCCGGCGAAGCATCGGAAGGCGGAATCTCGTCAATAGCGGTCACAGATGCGGGGCAGGCGGCTGACATTCGCCATCTGATCGATGGCATCGATGCCATGCCGCTGGCCGAGCGGGCCGAAGTTTTCGACACCGTCAATCGTCGCATCGCTGAACGACTCACTGAATTCGACGGGATCTGATCCGTGAGGCACTGACCTGGCCACTCCTCGGAAGCGACTTGATGCGGACCTTGTGCGCCGCGACTTGGTCACCAGCCGTGCGGCTGCCGTCGAGGCGATCAGCCAGGGGCTCGTGACCATCGACGGGGCGCCAGCGACCAAACCTTCGACCCAGGTTGCCGCGAACCAGGATGTCGTCGTATCTGCGCCACCACGCAGGTTCGTCAGCCGAGGTGGTGAGAAGCTTGACCACGCACTTGAGCACTTCTCGATCGACGTCACTGGCCGGGACTGCCTGGATGCGGGAGTCTCCACCGGCGGGTTCACCGATTGTCTGCTCCAGAGGGGTGCACGATCAGTCGTTGCGTTTGACGTTGGCTATGGGCAGGTCCACGAGCGACTCCGTCAGGATGACCGTGTTGATGTGCGGGAACGGACCAACGTCCGCTGGCTCGTGCCAGAGGCTCTAGGCGATCAGCAGCCGCAAGTCCTCGTAGCTGATCTGTCCTTCATCGCATTGTCGCTGGTCCTCGGTAGGTTGCTGGCCTTGCTCGCAGATGACGCTGATGCCGAGGCAGTCGTGCTGGTCAAACCCCAGTTTGAGTCTGACCGCGCAGATGTCGGGCGCGGCGGCGTCGTACGTGACCCTCAGGCCTGGAAGCGCAGCCTCGTCAAGGTGGCGCAGGCCGCACACGAGGCTGGCTGGCGCGCCATTGATGTGACGCGTTCGCCGTTGACCGGTCCCGCTGGCAACGTCGAGTTTCTCCTGCATCTTGTGCCTGCGTTGTCGCCACGGGTTGTCGATGACGGTCACGAATTGGGAGACGGTGACAACTTGGCCGCATGGATCGCCGCGGCGATCGGCATCGACGATCGAGTGGTGTCCGACGGTCCGGCCCATCGTCCTGATGGTTCTGAGAACGCCTCTGACAACGCCTCTGGCAACGGAACTGGCCGGCCCGGGCCTGGTGGAACGTCGTTGGCGCAGCCTGGAGGTGGCGCGTGACGGCGATGCGTGTGGGGTTCGTGATACACGGAGATCGCGCCGATGCGGTCGCGGCGGCACTGCGCGCGGCGACAGCTCTGGCTGACGCCGGCATTGCGGTCGATGTTGTTGACCACCCGAAGCTTGCGGATTTGGATGACGTCCACGCCGAGTCACTCAACGCTGCAGCGACGGTCGTTGATGAGGTGTCGTTTCCGGCAGAGTGCGATCTCGTGGTCTCGTTTGGCGGCGACGGCACCTTCCTACGAGCGGCGCACCTGTGCCGAGATGCAGAAGTACCGCTGATGGGCGTCAACCTGGGGCGTCTGGGCTTTTTGGCTGAGGTTGAGGTTGAACATCTCAACGACGCGGTCGCCACGATCATCGCGCGAGGATGGGAGATCGAACGGCGGATGACTCTCGACGTGGAGATCCAGGACGTGGAAAGAGTGGTCATTCATCGCGATTGGTCGCTCAACGAAGTGTCCGTTGAGAAGTCGGCGCGCCAACGACTCGTGCGGCTTGACGTCCATATCGGCGAGGAATGGTTCGCCAACTTTCCGGCTGATGCACTGGTCGTAGCGACCTCGACGGGTTCCACGGCCTATGCACTGTCAGCAGGCGGCCCGATTGTCTCCCCGAGGGTCCAGGCAACACTCGTCGTACCCGTCGCTCCGCACTCACTGTTTGATCGCACGGTTGTCACCGCACCCGACGAAGCCATCATGATTGACCTCCATGATGACGAACCGTCTGCCGTCGTCTCCTGTGATGGGCGTGAACCCGCCGTGCTTGAGCCGGGTCATCGGGTCGTGGTCACCGGGTCACCTCACGATGTGCTCGTAGCGCGCGTCCAACCGACTGCGTTCTATGAGCTGGTGCGTCGCAAGTTCAATCTGCGGTGACACCGCGGTTCGCAACCCACCGGCACCCTCGTCAGGTGTCACTGCATCTGCAAACACCATGGCGGCGCGTCGGCCGGTGATACACAACTGCGTCATGTCATGACCAGAGGTGCGGCCTTGCAGCGCTAGCCTCGCGTGTGACGATCGGGACCATTGAAGTGATCGAAGAACTCCACATCCGGGGACTCGGGGTCATCGAGGAGGCGTCGCTACGACTGTCGCCTGGCCTGACCGTCGTCACAGGAGAGACCGGCGCTGGCAAGACGATGTTGGTGACCGCGCTGGAATTGCTGCTTGGTGCGCGATCCGATGCCAATCTCGTCAGGTCAGGAACGACGGGAGCATTCGTTGAAGCGGTGATCGACCCGGCTCCTCCCGAAGCGGGACCATGGCTCGACGATCCTGCAGATCCATTGATCGTGTCGCGAGAGATTCCAGCCGAAGGCCGTTCTCGTGCTCGCGTCAGCGGGCGACTTGTCCCGGCATCCACATTGAGTGAGATCATCGGACGTCACGTTGAGGTGCATGCCCAGCACGAGCACGTTCGCCTAGCGACCGCCGAGGTCCAGCGCGAACTCTTGGATCGCTATGCGGGCGACGGTCACCAGGCCAACCGACAGCGCTATACGGCGTGCTACTCGCTGTGGCGCGAGCTGACCGATCGACGTCGCCAGTTGGTGACCGATGCCACCGCTCGTGAACGAGAACTTGATCGACTGCGTTTTGAGGCCGCGGAAATCGAATCAGCTGGGATTGATCCGTCCAGCGATGACGGCATTGACCGGCAGATTTCGATTCTTGCTCATGCAGACGATGTGCTCCAGGGCGCAGCGCTTGCCAGTAATGCGCTCGGTAGTGATGGAGCGGCCGAACCGCTAGGTACGGCGATCGAGGCCCTGCGCCGCATCGACGTGGAAGATCCCGTACTTGACGATCTGCGCGGTCGGCTCGAAGGCCTGGCGTCGGAGGTATCCGAACTGTCGTCGGAAGTACGTGCCTATGGCGATCAGGTCGAAGCCGACCCTCGTCGTCTGGCGGAATTGCAGGAGCGACGCCACCTTCTGGCCACGTTGCGCCGCAAATATGGGGCCGACCTCAGCGAGGTGCTCGCGCACGCCGAAGTCGCGCGGCACAGAATTGAGGAACTTGAAACTGCGGAGGCCGATGCAGGCGATCTCGACGCACGTATTGCTGCAGCCAGGAGTGATATCGACGAACTGGTCGGGAAGTTGCGGGCCGGTAGACAAGCGGCTGCTGCTCTCCTTGAGGGCGTTGTCGACAGCCATCTGGACGACTTGGGCATGCCGCACGCTCGTTTTCATATCAGTGTTGAGCCACTGCCAGATGAAGGGCTGACCGCCGACGGAGGCGACCGTGTGACCTACCTCTTGGCTGCCAACCCGGGGGAGCCACCCCGGCCGTTGGCCCGCGCTTCGTCAGGCGGCGAGCGGTCTCGTGTATCCCTGGCCATCGAGGTCGCCTTGGCGGACGTTGACGATGCTCGGGTACTGGTATTCGACGAGGTGGATGCTGGCATTGGGGGCGCTACGGCGATGGCAGTTGGCGACAAGCTCGCGCAGTTGGCCGGATCTGATGCGGGTGGTCGACAGGTGCTGTGTGTCACCCATCTGGCTCAACTTGCCGCCTTCGCGGACGTCCATCACGTCGTTGAAAAGAGCGTTGTCGACGGGCGTACGGTGACAACGAGTCGTCAAGTTGGTGAAGAATCACGAGTTGGCGAATTGGCACGCATGCTCGGCGGTGATGCACAAGCCCAAGCAGGCCGGGATCACGCGCGTGAACTGTTGAGCCAGGCAAGGCCTGAGCGTGGAGTGTGATGGCTTGTTCACCGAGTCCGTCGCTCGGCACCGTTGGCCTGACGTCGCCGATGGCGCTAGGTTCGTTCGGACCGCGCCTGCGGTCATGGACATGATCGCTTCCTCTGGCGCGGCGTCCGCGCCGGTGGCATGCCATCGGGAGGTATCGCGTGACGCATGACGCAACTGGCGTCAAGCACATCTTTGTGACCGGAGGCGTGTCGTCCGCGCTCGGCAAGGGCATTACTGCGGCGTCGCTTGGCCGCCTCCTCAAAGCCCGCGGCCTGAAGGTCACCCTGCTCAAGCTCGACCCCTACATCAATGTCGATCCTGGGACGATGAACCCCTTCGAGCATGGTGAAGTTTTCGTCACCGAAGACGGTGGGGAGACGGACCTTGATCTCGGCCACTACGAACGTTTCATCGACGAGAACTTGCGGCGCGACTCGTCGGTGTCATCAGGCCAAGTGTGGTCGTCGGTCATCGCTAAAGAACGGCGTGGGGATTATCTCGGCAAGACCGTCCAAGTCATTCCCCATATCACCGACGAGATCAAACATCGGATCTTGTCCGTCGGCGATGGCGCCGATGTTGTGATTACCGAGGTCGGCGGCACGGTTGGGGACATCGAAGGCCTCCCGTTCCTTGAAGCAATCCGCCAACTGCGGCACGACGTCGGCCGTGACAATCTTGCCTACGTGCATTGCGCACTCGTGCCGTATATCGCTGCTTCCGGGGAACTGAAGACCAAACCGGCGCAGCACTCCGTTCGCGAATTGCGTTCGATCGGTATTCAGCCGGATGTCGTCGTCTTGCGGTCGGATCGGCCCATTGATGAATCGCTCAAGAGCAAAGTTGCTATGCAGTGCGATGTCGCGATTGAAGCGGTGATCTCAGCTGTCGATCAACCTTCGCTCTACGAGGTCCCCCTGGCAATGCGGGACGAAGGCCTTGATGTCGTGGTGGCCCAGCGCCTGGGAATCGCCGATACCCAGCCCGATCTCAGCGAGTGGGAAGCTGTGGTCGCACGGGTTCGGAGTGCGACTGAACGGGCGACGATCGCGATCGTCGGCAAATACGTCGAATTGCCCGATGCATACCTGTCGGTGGTCGAAGCGCTCCGCCACGGTGGTCTGGCGACGGGCGTTGAAGTCGACCTGCGGTGGGTCGCGTCCGACGATCTGGCGCTGGGCAGTGATCGTGATGCGGCGGCAGTGCTTGCAAATCGCCATTTAGCGGGTGTTGACGGGGTGCTCGTACCTGGCGGATTCGGCGTCAGGGGAGTGGAAGGCAAATTGGCGGCAGTGACCTGGGCACGCGAGCATCACGTGCCGTTCCTCGGACTGTGTCTCGGGCTTCAGGTCGCTGTCATTGAGTTTGCTCGCAACGTCGCGGGTCTCGAGGGGGCAAACTCCGCCGAGTTCGACGAGCAGACGCCGCACCCGGTTATCGATCTGATGCTGTCACAGCGCGACATCACCGACATGGGCGGCACGATGCGTCTCGGGGCGTATCCAGCGAGCCTGATCCCCGGGTCACTGGCTCATCGGGTCTATGGTGAGCAGATCAATATCTCTGAACGACATCGGCATCGATACGAAGTCAACAACGATTACCGGGAGTCGTTGGAGGAGGCGGGGCTCGTGTTTTCCGGGGTGTCTCCTGATGGAAAGCTCGTTGAGTTCGTCGAACTCCCGAACCATCCTTGGTTCTTAGCTACCCAAGCACACCCTGAGTTTGCTTCCCGTCCGACGCGGCCTCATCCGCTGTTTGTCGGCTTGGTCGGTGCAGCCGCAGATCACCGTAAGCAGGCCCTGGGCCGACTGCCGGTCGAACTTGAT
Organism: Nitriliruptoraceae bacterium; assembly: GCA_040904825.1. Lineage (GTDB taxonomy): Bacteria > Actinomycetota > Nitriliruptoria > Nitriliruptorales > Nitriliruptoraceae > JBBDSU01. The sequence continues at coordinate 8,755 of JBBDSU010000058.1, forward strand.
GAGCCGACGGCCGGCGAAGTCGCGGCCGCAGCGATCCATCAGGCAGGAGCATGAATTCCTCAACTGATCCGACACAGCCGCCTGGCGCCGCTTGGTTTGAGACACTCGCGGTCGAAGAGCGCTATGCAGGCTTTTCCCGGGTCGTGGTCGAACGAGTCAAGACTCCCACTGGCGCTATCGTTGATCGTGAGATCGTTGACCACACAGATGCTGTGGCGGTCGTGGCTGTCACCGATGATGACGAGGTTGTCCTGCTGCGCCAATATCGGCAGCCGGTCCGCGAATACCTGCTGGAGGTGCCCGCCGGAAAATTGGACGTTCCGGGCGAGCCGCCGCATGAAGCCGGTCTTCGCGAACTCGCCGAAGAGGCCCATCACACGGCGGCATCACTCATTCCGTTGACGGTGTTTCTCAACTCGGCGGGCTGGTGCACTGAACGGACCCACGTGTTCCTCGCGATTGGCGCACGACCTGATGGACCTCCACGGGGCTTCGTCGCAGAAGCTGAAGAAGCGGACATGGAAGTCGTGATGGTCCCGTTGGCTGATGCCGTGGCGATGGCTCGGTCCGGGGCGCTTCCGGACGTCAAGACAGCGCTTGGCCTTCTGTTGGCTGATGCCTATTTCGCACAGCGAGACGTATCGAGCGGCTGAGCATCGGCGCGAGTTCGCGGGATCCTGCGGTAAGGCCTTTCGGGCACATTCAACGTTCGCGGGCCCTTCACACCATCGGTACATTCGACTCACGAACGTTGCGGAGAGCCCTATGCCCCTGTCGGAGCACGAGGAGCGCATCCTCGCGGAAATTGAGCGGCAGCTCGCGGACGACGATCCACGGTTCGTTGCCCGGGCTCGTCGCCGCCGGCCGCGGTCAGGATGGTCCCGACAGACGCGGCTTCGCGTCGCTGGGGCGATTGGTGTCCTCGGTGTGATCTGCATCGCGTTGCTCGTAGTGTCGATCGTGTTCGGTGCCGTTGGCATGATCATGGTTTTCGGGGCGATTGTGCTGGCAGTGACCGCCAACCAAGAGGCCGATCGGCAGGCCCAGCACGCGGCGCCGCCCGATGAGCGAGCGTGACCGACAGTGCGCTGGACGACGAAGTCCTCCCGGATCGGCGTAACCGCCTCACCAGCAATACCTCAGACAGCGACGAAGGATTCGCCCGAACAGCCAGGGGTGCGCGTACTCGTGCGAATTTGCTGACCGCCGCACGTGGAGTCTTCGCTGTGGAAGGGTTCGTTGCATCTCGGGTGGAGGACATCGTTGCGGCAGCAGGCGTATCGCATGGGACTTTCTATACCTATTTCGCCAACAAGTCTGCGGTCCTTGACGCGCTGATCGACGACACAGCCAGTCAGCTGCTGGCAGTCGTCGAAGAGCCGTGGGACGGTCCTGATGTTCAGGCCACGATCCGCACCGTGATCGGCCGGTTCGTCGACGTCTTCGCCATGCATGCTGACGTGGTCAGGACGTGGTTTGAAGCCAGCGCCCACGATCGCGACTTCCTCCAGAGATTGCGGATGGTTCGTGCCGAGTACGTCGACCGCGTGGCCGTCGCCATTGCGCCGGTCGTTGCTGGTAGCCGTCACGACGCAACCCACGCAGCCGGCGCGCTCGTGGCGATGGTGGAGGGGTACGCATCGCATGGGTTGTCCGGCGATGATGATGATGCCCGTGCTGCCGTGGCAGGGACGCTGACCGCGTTGTGGTTCGGGGGACTGCGTCAGTTGGCTGACGGCAACTGACCTTCCGCAGTGTTGGGGCTTGTGGCATGCGGGGTTATGACTTCTGTCGCGCTATGACCTGACTCCTCTGCCATCGGCCCTCCATTTCCCTCCACCATGAGCGCTGCTTACGTGGAGTGTCGTGCAGTTTTGTGTGGTTACGCACACGCACTGGGCGACTAGGCGCCTGTGGCATGTCCTGCCGCTTCTCTTGAGAATACGGCCATGAGCTCCTCGAAAGGTGTCTTCGAAGGTCTGCTACGGCCAGTCATTGCATCTTTGCGTTATTAGTTGACGTCGTATGGTTGACGGTGGAGGCAAAGAGGATTAAAGTGGTGCAAAGTGGTGGACATTCCCGCAGGATGGTTATGCATCAGCGAGAGAGTCCCTGCGGCCGCTCGGCGCCCATCAGCGCTGGTGGTCGCTCTCGGTGCCGGGACGCCAGCACCGACCGACGGCGACAAAAGGCAGCGCGATGTTCCTGGGTGAGCATCAGCACACGCTGGATGTCAAGGGCCGGGTCATCCTTCCGGCCCGCTTTCGTGACCGCCTCGCCAGCGGCTTGGTCTTTGCGCCGTCCCAAGATCGATGCATCGACGTCTATCCGTTGACGGCATTCGAACGGCGTGTCGAAGAACTGCGAGCGGTGCCACGCGAAGACCAGCGTGCGCGCGCCTATCTCCGTGTCTTCTTGGCTGGGGCTCAAGAAGAAAAGCCTGACGGCCAGGGGCGCGTGACCATTCCTCCGCGCCTGCGGGAGTATGCGGGGCTTGACAAGGACCTGACGGTCAACGGCGCCGATGAAAAGGTCGAGGTCTGGGATCGCGCGACCTGGGATGCCTATCGGGGGATGGCCGAAGACGCATTCGCCAATCTCGATGGTCCCTTCATCATGGGGGGATCGTGATGCTCATGATGAGTCCGGCCGTTGCGCCGCATGATCCGGTCCTGGTCGAGGCGATCGCAGAGCTGTTTGCTTCGGCACCTGCCGGGGTCGTCGTCGATGGGACGCTGGGTGCCGGTGGCCATGCGGCCGCGATCGCTCGAGCATGTCAGGCCGTGCATTCGCAGGCGACCATCGTTGGTATCGACCGCGACCCGCACGCGCTTGAAGTGGCAAAAGGCCGCCTCAATGAACTTGGTAGCGACGTCCACGTCACCTTTCATCACGCCCGGTTCGATGCGCTGGATGAGATCCTCGACGAACTGGGTATCGGCCACGTAGCCGGAATCCTCCTGGATCTCGGTGTGTCATCGATGCAGCTCGACCAGGCTGATCGCGGGTTTGCGTACCGCAACGATGGTCCGCTCGATATGCGGATGGACCCCGACCTACCGACGACTGCCGCCGACCTCATCAACGGCGCTGATGTCAAGGAGTTGGCGCGCATTTTCCGGATCTATGGTGAAGAACGATTCGCCGACCGGGTTGCCCGAGCGGTGGTGCAGGCGCGCCCGATCGATTCGACCGCCCACTTGGCAGATGTGGTCCGTTCGGCGGTGCCTGCCGCGCGACGGCGCACCGGTGGACATCCAGCAACCCGGGTGTTCCAGGCGTTGCGGATAGCCGTCAACGGCGAACTGGAGGCCCTTGACCGGGTGCTGCCAATGGCGATCGACCGCCTTATGCCCGGTGGCGTTTTCGTCGTCTTGAGCTACCACAGTTTGGAAGATCGCAGGGTGAAACGCGCTTTTGCCACTGCTGCGGACGGTTGCGTGTGCCCGCCTGACCTTCCCGTCTGCGGGTGCGGCCGAGCTCCCAGCGTCGAACACATCGTGCGTCGTCCCCTCCAGGCCGACGCCGCAGAGATCGCTGGCAATCCGCGGTCCCGGTCGGTGCGGATGCGAGCCGTCCGCCGACTGCCTGTCGAGGCCGCATCGTGAGCGCGGTTACCGCACCTGTTCGTCACGCTCGCTGGCCAGCGGCGGACCATCGCATGCCTCCAGCAACCAGCCGGCACGCCAGGCTCCCGGCTGTTTCCAGGCACGGCAATTCAGTCGCACCGGCACGTCGCGCAGGTCGTCAGCTGGCCTCGCCCGAACAGCACGAGCCATCGTTGCGTCTGATCCGATCATCGAAGGTTGCGTCGCGGTCACGCAGCCGGCATGTCGGCATCTGGATGGCCATCATGTTCGGGGTGTTCTGTGCGTCGGTGTTCGGCGTCGTCGCACTCAACGCCATGACGGCTGCCGAGGCGGTCGAAGCTCGTGACATTGAGGCGAGGATTGTCGCCAACGAACGGCAGTTGAGTCGATTGGTGGCCGAGGTGGCAGCGCTGGAAGAACCGGCCCGCATTCGCACGCTTGCCGAGGAATCAGGGATGATCGTGGCACCGACGACGCGCTTTCTACCCGTTCAACGGCCATTGCCCGCAGATGCCGGGTTTGCCGCTGCCTTCGATGTCCGCGCATCAACGTCTGTGCCGGCTGCGGCTGAGCCAGTTCCCGGCGGCAGCCTGATGCGCGAATGACGCGCCGCGGCGCCCGCGCTGATGCGACGCCTGTCCGTCCGATCGGACGGCACAACGCTTCCCGTGTCGCCGTTCGCAGAATCCGCTTGTCGTTACTTGTCTACCTGATGGTCATGGCCGTTTCGGTGGCGCAACTCGTCAGCATTCAGGTCGTCAACGCTGATGAGTATGCGGAACGAGGAGCTCGGCAGCGTGAGCGTGTGATCGAATTGCCGGCAACTCGCGGTCGCATCCTGGATCGTCAGGGAGATGTCCTCGCCACCTCGGTGGATTCGGCGACCGTGTATGCCGATCCGCGCCGATTCCGACCGACGGTCGATGCCAACGGCAAGCGCGTGCCCCCTGCGGCGGATGCACATGAGGTTGCCACGAGGCTGGCACCGTTGGTCGGTCGCGATCGGCAGCAGCTCGTCGCGAAATTGCGAGAAGATCGCCATTTTGTGTACCTCGGTCGGCAACTTGACTGGGATACGGGTCAGCAGATCCGGCAGCTGGAGCTTGACGGCATTGGTGTGCTCACCGAGCCGCGTCGGGTCTATCCAGGCTCCGGACTCGCCGCCCAAGTTGTTGGCTTCACCGACATAGACAGCGTCGGCTTGCAAGGCATCGAACAGATCCACAATGAACAATTGCGTGGGAATGCGGGAACCCTGGTCCTCGAGCGCACTCCGGCGGGTCTTGACATTGCCTCGGGAATGCGGCAGGTAATCCCGTCGACTCCTGGGCGGGACGTTGTCCTGACGATCGATCGCGACATCCAACACGCGGCCGAGGCGGCAGCCTCCAAAGCGATGATTGACGCTCAAGCACGCGCGGTCAGTGTTGTGGTCCTGGATGTGGATTCCTTCGATGTGCTCGCCATGGCGAGCACGCCTGGATTCGATCCCAACGATCGACGTGAGGCTGATCGTGCCAACTGGCGAAATCGTGCTGTGACCGATGTCTTCGAGCCTGGGTCGAGCCAGAAGGCATTGACGATCGCTGCCGCCATCGAGGAAGGCCTGATTGCTCCGACAACGCAATTTTCCGTTGCCGACAGGATCACCGTCAGCACTGACGAATTCACTGAGCTGTCGCCACGCCCGACGCTACAGATGAGCGTTGAGGAGATCATGGAACGATCGAGCAATGTCGGCACGATCCTTATTGCGCAGGAACTTGGCGAGGAGCGACTGGACCGTTACCTGAGAGCATTCGGTTACGGATCGCGGACCGCGCTGGGATTCCCCGGTGAATCGGCTGGCCTCTTGCGTCCCCACGAGCAGTGGTGGGGAACGTCGCTTCCGACCATCGCAATCGGGCATGGCGTGGCGGTGACGTTGATGCAACTGGCCGCGGCCTACGGAACGCTTGCCAACGACGGTGTCGCACATGAACCGCGCCTGCTACGCGGGACAGTGGGCTCCGATGGTGTCGTAGCCGGCGTCGAACCTCGTGGCGAAGGTGAACGTGTTGTGTCTGCACAGACAGCCCAGGCGGTCAGATCAATGCTGGTTCGCGCGGTGGAAGGCGAACATGCCACCGGCTCCCGTGCACGCGTCGAGGGCTACTCGGTAGGAGGCAAGACCGGAACAGCTCGCAAGGTCAACGCATCATCGGCTGGCTACTCCGACCAGCACATGGCGACATTTGTCGGTTTCGCCCCTGCCGATAATCCCCGCATCGTCGTTGCGGTGATGGTTGATGAGCCCACACCGATCTACGGCGGTCTCGTCGCCGCACCGGTGTTCAGCGAGGTCATGGAGGTGGCCCTGACGGTCCTGAGGGTGGCGCCTGATCGCAGTGACGCCACCCTCGATGCCATGTTCTCGCGCGTACGCAATCTGGAGACCGCAACGAGCCAGCGTACGGTCGGAGCCGGTTGAGTCGCTGCGATGGCCATGGCGAGGTCTCGCGGTCCCTCGCGCGGCTTACCTGTCCGAGGGTGCGCGATTCGCCAATCATGCGGCGTTACGATCCTTTGTTGTGATGCGCGATCGCGACCGGTGGCTAGGCGACAAGGAGTCCCGTGACGTCGACCCTGTCGCAGATCTTGGCGAGACTCGACACTGCCGAGTTGCGCGGAAGTGACCCTGCGCTCGACGATGTGACGCATGACAGCCGTTCGGTGGCTGACGGCGCCCTGTTTTGCGCCATTCCGGGCGATCAACACGATGGTCACGACTTCGCCGGCGATGCCGTCAAGGCCGGGGCCTCTGCGCTGATGGTTGAACGCTGGCTCGATCTGGCAGTGCCGCAGTTGCGGGTCCCGTCGGTGCGACAAGCTATGGCGCACGCAGCGGCAGTCGTTCATGGTGATCCGACTCGCCAGGTGCGCCTGATTGGCGTGACTGGGACGAATGGCAAGACGACAGTGAGCTATCTCGTCGAAGCGGCATTGGCTGCCTCAGGACACGGTGTCGGGGTGATCGGCACGGTTGAAGCGCGCGTGCACGGAGAACCGCTTGGTGGAACACGAACAACCCCGGAATCCACCGATCTCCAGCGTCTGGTTGCCATGATGCGCGCACGCGGAGCGGACAGTGTTGTGGTTGAGGTCTCATCGCACGGGCTCGACCTCCATCGGGTCGACGCCTGCGAATTCGACGTCGCCGTCTTCACCAACCTGTCGCAAGATCACCTCGACTGGCACGGCTCGATGGAGGCATATTTCGCCGCAAAGCGTCGACTGTTCGACAGCGAACTTTCTGCTCGAGCGGTCATCAACATCGACGATGACTGGGGTAGGCGCCTGGCTGCCGACGTCGGGGTGGATGTTGTCACCGTCGGCCGAGCCAATGCTGACGTGACTATCCGCGCGGTGCGCACGACGTCTGGAGGTTCGGAGGTCGATCTGAGCACACCGTGGGGTGAAGTGGGCTTGTCGACCTCGCTGGCCGGAGTATTCAATGTGGACAATGCCGTCCTTGCCTATGTTGCGGCCGTTGTGTCGGGGATTGATGCCACCGCAGCAGCGGCTGGCATTGCGGCCTGTGGCGGTGCGCCAGGTCGTATGGAACGCGTCGATGCGGGCCAAGGATTCGAGGTCTTTGTCGACTACGCCCATACGCCCGCTGCCTTGTCAGGAGTCGTGTTCACCGGCCGGGCGCTGACATCGCCCAACGGCCAGAAACCTGGCCGCGTGATTGTCGTCGCGGGCGCCGGCGGTGAACGTGACCGCGACAAGCGGCCTGCCATGGGCATGGCGCTGGCTGACGCGGACGTCGTGATTTTGACGTCCGACAACCCGCGCAGCGAAGACCCCGAGGCGATCCTCGCCGCGCTGGCAGGCGGCGTCGCGGCGCGAACGGAGCGCCATCCCGAGGTCCACACCGTCGAGGATCGGCGTCAGGCCATCGCCCTTGCGTTGGAGCAAGCAGCCGTTGGCGACGTCGTCATCATCGCCGGGAAGGGTCACGAAACGACCCAGCAGATCGGCGACCAGACTGTCGAGTTTGATGACCGCGTTGTCGCGGCAACCCTTTTGTCGGCAATGGGTGGGGCGACATCGTGATTCCTTTGACCATTGCTGACATCGCTCGGATTACTGCCGGGCAAGCGGTCCCGGCGCGCCGGAGCACAGCATCTCACGTCAGCGACGACCATCGCGGACGTCTCGCAGAGGTTGTCGTGGCGCGTCAGATTGACACTGTGACAGCCGACTCACGCACGGTTGGCGGCAACCCCGCCGATGGTGATGGCGGAACCTTGTTTGTGGCGCTTCGCACAGAGACAGGCGATGGCCACGATCATGTGACGATGGCGTTCGATAACGGGGCTGCGGTCGCACTCGTCGAGTGCGATCCCCATCTGGTCTCGGCAGTGTCTCCCGGAGCGTTGCCGTCATCGGCAGATACTGCAATGGGGGAAGCGGGCGCCAATAGCGACGTCCCGCTGAGTGAAGACGGCGTGCCTGCCTTGGTGATCGTGCCTGATACGTGGAAGGCACTACGCCAACTGGCGTCGGAGGTGCGTCGTCGGGTCAACCCAGCAGTTGTCGCGATTACCGGTTCGGTCGGAAAGACCACGGTCAAGGACTTGACTGCCGCCATTGTCGCCAGAAGCCGCCGCACCTATGCGTCTCCTGCCTCGTTCAACAACGAGCTTGGCGTTCCGTTGACGGTCCTTGGGATGCCAGGTGACTGTCAGGCGCTGATCTGCGAGATCGGGGCACGGGCACCTGGCGATGTGGCCGTGCTGGCTGACGTCGTGCGCCCCGATGTCGCGGTCGTGACCTCCGTGGTTGCGGCACACTTGGGGCCATTCGGCTCGCTCGATGCCATCGCGGCGACCAAGGGCGAACTGGTCAGGTCCCTGGGCAGCGACGGCATCGCCGTGCTTAACCTGGACAATTCCTACGTTGCCGCAATGGCTGCTGGCGCCCCATCGGTCATCGGTATCAGTACGCAACACGGCAGCACGGACGTCACCCCACGCCGTGTCACCATGCGCGATGATGCCCGCGCCGAGGTTGTCATCGACACGCCATGGGGTGTCGTCGAATGCGTCCTGCCGGTTGCCGGTCGCCACCAGGTTGTCAACGCAATGCTGGCGATAGGAGTTGCAGGCGCACTCGGGATCGACACTGCCGATATGAGCGAAGGACTGTCCGAAGCCAAGGTTTCGCACTGGCGTGGCCAACTTCTGTCGCTCGGTGGCGGGATCACCGTCATTGACGACGCGTACAACGCGAATCCAGCGTCAGTGGAAGCCGCGCTTGACACCCTTGTGACTGTCGCGCGCTCACGGCGGACCGTTGCGGTACTCGGGGAGATGGCTGAGCTTGGCCCAGCAAGCGAACAGGCGCATCGCCAGATTGGCGCATCGTGCGCACGGCGCGGCGTGGATCATGTCGTGGCCGTTGGCCCAGGTGCCCACAGCATTGCCTGGCAAGCGCGCAGCGAAGGTCATCAATCGTCGTGGATGGTCAACGATGCCACCGCTGCACAAGGGTGGCTGGATGAGCATCTTGAAGCCGGCGACGTCGTCCTCGTCAAGGCGTCGCGGGTTGTCGCACTCGACCGGGTTGTGACTCACCTGCGGAGTATCCACCCGCCGCCAACAACGCATCCGTCCGGTGCCCAAGCTCAGGAGCATGCCTCGTGATCGCAATCCTCATTGCCGGCACGATTGCGTTCATGGTCGCGCTCGCGGGTACTCCCATCATCGTGGGGTATTTCCGGCAAAGAGGATTTGGCCAACCGATCCGTGACGAGGGGCCCCAGTCGCACCATTCGAAGGCCGGGACGCCGACGATGGGCGGTGCGATCATCGTCGGCGGCGCCGTCCTCGCGTTCATCGTGGGCCACCTTGGTTCAGCACGGTTGACCGCCACCGGATTGTTGGTGGTCGGAACCTTTGCGGCTATGGCGCTGGTCGGGTTTGCCGATGACCTCATCAAGTTGCGAATGCAGCGAAACCTCGGGTTGAACAAGGCCACAAAATTCATAGGCCAAGCGGTGATCGCTGGGCTGTTTGCATACCTGGGACCAACGGTCGGCGGACTTCCACAGAACATCTCGCTGGTCGGTGAGATCGCGGTGGATGTTCCGAGTTGGATCTTCTTCATCTGGATCTTCTTGTTACTCACCGGGTTTTCGAACGCCGTCAACCTCACCGACGGACTCGACGGACTTGCCGCCGGATCCGCGGCCTTGGTCTTTGGTGCCTACACCCTGATTGCGTTCTGGCAGTTCAGGAATGCCGAGGCATACCCGCTGACCGGCAGTGAAGCCCTCGACGTCGCCATCATCGCTGCAGCAGCCATGACGGCTTGCGCGGGTTTCCTGTGGCACAACGCGCCGCCTGCCCGCATCTTCATGGGTGACACGGGCTCGCTGGCACTTGGCGGGCTCATGGCCGCGATCGCCGTCGCGACCAACACCCAATTGCTTCTGGTCTTGTTCGGTGGACTGTTTGTCGTCGAAACGGCGTCGGTCATGGTGCAAGTCGCCGTGTTCCGCACGACCGGTCGCAGGGTGTTCCGTATGGCACCAATCCATCACCACTTTGAACTCCACGGTTGGCAGGAGATCACCATCATCGTGCGATTCTGGATCGTGGCTGGTATTGGCGTAGCGCTCGGCCTCGGCATCTTTTACGCCGAATGGTTCAGCAGGATCGGACCCATCGGATGAGCGAAGCGCAACCACACCCAGCGGATTCCCCGCCCCGACAGCAGCCGGCGGCATCCTTCGACAACCTGCAGCGCGCACTCGTCATTGGAGCGAGCGTTTCGGGACGTGCGGCGACCCGACTCCTGCGCGAGGCGTCGGTGGCGGTCACCGTCCTTGAGTCCGACGATGGCCACCATGGTCTCGCCGATGTTGACGCGCTCGGTGCCGAGGTTGCCATCGGTGACACGGTCGAGCGTGATCAGTGGGCGCGCTATGACGTCGTGGTCGCTTCTCCTGGGGTCCCTGAGCATGCGCCGGCGGTGGTCGACGCCTTGGCTGCCGGGGTACCGGTGTGGTCTGAGCCTGAGCTTGCTTGGCGATGGTCGCCTCGCACTGTGCTGGGCATCACAGGCACGAATGGCAAGACCACCACGACGGAGATGTTGACCTCAATGTTGCGCGCCGACGGTCGCGATGTCATCGCGTGCGGCAATATCGGTATCCCATTGTCGGAAGCGGTGATGGAACATGCGCCGTCGACGGTGTTGGTGGCCGAGCTGTCCAGTTTCCAGTTGCGATTCACGTCTACCCTACGGGTGCGTGTTGGCGTGCTGCTCAATCTCGCCGAGGATCATCTCGACTGGCACGGCGACATGCACGCGTACGCTGCCGCCAAGGCCCGCATGTGGCGCAGCCAGGCGGTCACGGATTGGGCCGTCGCCAATGCTGACGACCCTGCTGCGTTGGCGTTGATGCGTGAACACGCTCCGGGGTATCAGGCGACCTTTTCAGTCGACTCGTGGTCAAGCGTCGCGGCTGGTGAGTCCGGCAGGAGATCGCGACCATCCGGTGGGGTAAGACGAGTTCTGTCGCGTGCCACTGGGTCTGAGGTGCCCCGTGCAAGCATTACGCGTGACGCGGACGGGCTGACCGCTTCCGACCATCAACGTCGAGAGTTGTTGGTGCAGGCGGACGTTCTGGACGGCCGACCGGTCCACGTGACAGCCAACCTTGCAGCCGCCGCGACAGCGGCATGGCTCTTTGGGGTGTCTCCTCAAGCCATCGCGGCTGCATCCCATGACACAGGAGCGGGCCCGCACCGGGGTGAAGAGGTCATCTCTGCGCGCGGAATCTGTTGGATCAACAATTCCAAGGCGACCAACCCGCATGCTGCGATTGCTGCACTGTCGTCATACGACAGTGCAGTATGGATCGCTGGCGGCACAGCCAAAGGCGTCGATCTGTCCCCGTTGAGTCGGCATCTGGGCAACGTGCGTGCTGCGGTGCTGATCGGCACGTCGGCCCCCGAACTGGCGCGCATCTGTGATACCGCAGGGGTCGCAGCCCATGCTGCCGCTTCAATTGAAGACGCCGTGGGCATCGCTGCTGGTCTTGCCGTGTCGGGCGACGCGGTCGTGCTAGCGCCAGCGTGCGCATCGTTCGACCAGTTTCGCGACTATAGAGATCGAGGCGATCGGTTCTCCCGCGCTGTCAACCTCCTTGTAGCCAATACGGCGGTGTGAGGTGAGACGACCGCCACCGCCGTCGCGACGACCCTCAGGGCGTCGTATGTCCCGCCGGACGTGGCGAACAGGTCCATGGACAGCCGATGCGACAGCGCTGACCGTTGTCATGGTCTTGTTGCTCGTCTTTGGGCTAGTGATGAGTTTTTCGGCTTCCTTCGTCGGTGCAGCAACCACAGGCGATCCCTTCGCTGTATTTCGTCGCCAAGCGACGTGGGCCTCGATCGGGGTGGTCGCGTTTGTGGCCATTGCCCACATCGCCCCGACGACGTGGCGCGTGCTCGCCTGGCCCTTGTTGATCGGCTCGCTTGCGGGGCTCGTTGCTGTGCTCGTGCCTGGGGTCGGCGTTGAGCGCTTCGGTTCCAGCCGTTGGATCGGGATCGGACCGATCGTCGTGCAACCATCTGAGGTCGCCAAGCTTGGAGTTCTCGTCTGGCTTGCGGACGTGCTTGAACGCAAGCGTCCTGCAAATGGCCAACTACCGGCGATTGACCATCTGCTGGTTCCAGCGTTGCCACTGCTGGGTGCGACAAGTTTGCTGGTCATACTCCAGCCTGATCTTGGAACCGCCATCCTGCTGGCGATGATTGTGATCGCAGTGCTGTGGATTGAAGGTCTACCAGTGCGGCTGGTGACGTGGATGGCTGCAGGAGGGACAGTGATCGTTCTCCTGCTCGCCCGGGTCGCGCCGTACCGCGTCGCTCGCATCACTGGTTGGTTGGCTCCCGAGTCGGATCCGTTGGGAAGTGGATTCCAGTTGTTGCAGTCGCGTTACGCCTTGGGCTCGGGCGGCTTGTGGGGCCTGGGATTGGGATCTTCGCGAGGCAAGTGGCAGTTCCTGCCGAACCCTGAGACCGACTTCATCTTTGCGATCATCGGCGAGGAACTGGGCCTCGTGGGCGCACTGGCGGTCTTGGTGCTGTTCAGCGCCTTGTTGTATCTGGGACTTCGGATCGCGTTTCGCGCCGAACATGGTTTCAGTCGTACCGTTGCGTTTGCGATCACGACGTGGCTGGTGGGCCAGGCGCTTGTCAACATCGCGACGGTGACGGGATTGCTGCCCATCACCGGAGTGACGTTGCCGCTCGTGTCCGTGGGAGGATCATCGTTGATCGTGACACTCGTTGCACTCGGCATGCTGGTTGCCATTGCGCGCACGGCTCCGGCAGCAGCCGGCGTCACCCGACAGGCTCATGGAGGTCCTCGGTGACTCGAAGTGTCCTATTTGCCGCCGGAGGAACGGCCGGCCACGTGTTTCCGGCTATCGCAGTCGCCAAGGCGTTGGTTGAGCTTGATGCTCAACTCGAGCCTGTCTTCATCGGGTCGGCTGAACGGATCGAAGCCACACTCGTTGCAGAAGCCGGGTTTCGGTTCCACCCCATCGCAGTGCTGCCCGTGCCGCGACGGTTGTCGCCTCGGCTCCTGCGAGTGCCGTTTGCGACGCGAAAAGCCGTCAAGCAGACGATGGCGATCGCACGGCAGGAGCGGACGGTCGGGACCGTCAGTTTCGGCGGGTTCGTGTCGTTCCCGCTCGCGCGCGTCGCGTGGAAGATGCAACTGCCCTTGGTCGTCCACGAACAAAATGCTGTGCCGGGTCTGGCGAACCGTATGGCGGCACGCTGGGCCGACAAGATCGCGGTCTCTATTCCGAGCAGTGTGCATCGCATCAAGCGGCCCGAACGTTGCGCAGTTACAGGCAACCCGGTGCGTGAAGAGATACTGCAACTTGACCGCCAGGCGCGCCGTCCAGCAGCGCGAGAACGGTTCGGTTTGCGGCCAGACCGCACGACGCTGCTGGTGTTTGGCGGCAGCCAAGGCGCCCGATCGATCAACCAAGCGATTATTGCGGCCAATCACCTTTGGGGTGATACCGATCTGCAAATATTGCATGCGACGGGCCGGGCGACCTACGAGTCGACGGCGCGCAGTTGGGCTCGGACCCGTGAACAAGTACGCGGCCCGCATGCCTCGGTGGTCGACTTCATTGATTCGATGGCGGATGCCTACGCAGCCGCTGACATCGTGGTGTGTCGTGCAGGGGCGACATCCATCGCCGAGTTGAGTGCGCTTGGTATCCCTGCTGTGCTGGTCCCATATCCCCATGCGACTGCCGACCATCAATCCGAGAACGCCAAAGCCCTTGAACGCGCTGGCGGCGCGACGGTCATCAGCGATCGCGAACTGTCCGGAGAACGGCTTGTTGAAGCGGTCAAACCCTGGATCGACGACCCTGCTTCGGCCGACAAGATCGCCAGCGCCTCCAGGGCGTTCGGGCGACGTGATGCCGCCCACAACGTTGCTCGACTCGTGGCGTCGACACTCGACTTCAAGCGAGCGTGGTCATGAACGCAACCGTGCCTGGCGACGCAAAGGTTCACCTTGTGGGAGTAGGCGGAGCGGGCATGTCCGGCCTGGCACGCATTCTTCTCCAGCGCGGAGGAACGGTGTCGGGATGTGACCTCCGCGACGGCCGCACACTCGACGAACTGCGGATGATGGGTGCCGATATTGCCGTGGGTCATCATCCCGATCACGCCAATGGCATTGATGTCCTGGTGACGTCGTCGGCCGTGTCTTCCGATGAGGCAGAGATCCTGGTCGCGAAAGCGGCAGGGGCAACAGTGTTGCGCCGTGCGGAAATGCTCGCTGAATTGATGACCGGTGATCGTGCGGTCCTCATCGCGGGGACCCACGGCAAGACAACCACCACCTCGATGGCTGTCGTGGGGCTGCACGCTGCAGGGCTGGATCCGAGCTTTGCGATCGGTGGTTCGCTCAACGAGCGAGGAACCAACGCGCACGCTGGTGCAGATGACATGTTCGTCGCAGAGGCCGATGAGTCCGATCGTTCGTTTCTGGTGTTCCATCCGGACTTGGCGGTGGTGACCAACGTCGAACATGATCATCCGGACGAGTTTGATGATCCGGAGGCCGTGCGCGTCGCATTCAGGACGTTTCTCGCTCAGCGGGCGCCGGGTGCTCCGGCGATCATGTGCGCCGACGACCCGCAGGCGCTCGCCATGGCCGAAGAGGTCGATGGTCCGGTCGTGCTGTACGGGACGTCGCCGCAGGCTTCCTCACGTGTGATATCTGACGGGCCAGAGACGTACCGTCTCCGCCGGGACGGTGTGGAAGAGGCACGGTTCCGATTGTCGGTGCCCGGTGCGCACAACGTCCTTAATGCGGTGGCCGCTCTGACAGTCTGTCGAGAACTCGGCGTTGATCCTGCGGTTGCCGCGCGTGGCATAGAACAGTTCACCGGCGTCGCGCGCCGCTTCCAGCGACTGGGCACTGTTTGTGGTGTCACGGTCGTCGACGATTATGCGCATCATCCCACCGAGCTGCGTGCGACACTGGCAGCAGCACGCTCGTTGGCACCACAACGCGTGGTAGTGGTCGTCCAGCCCCATCGATATTCGCGAACCGCGGTGATGGGGGAGGAACTGGGACGGGCTGCTGCTGCCGCTGAAGTGGTTCTGGTCACCGAGGTCTACGCGTCCAGTGAAGCACCGGTGCCAGGAGTGTCCGGCCGCCTCGTTGCGGACGCTGCGATCGCGGCCGGAGCCAACGTGAAGTTCGTGCCACATCTGGTTGATGTCGTCGACGAGTTGGTGAAGATTGTGCGCGAAGGCGATCTGGTCCTCGTGACAGGCGCTGGCGATGTCACTCAGGTCGGACCGGCGCTGGTCGAACGGCTCGGGAGCCCTCGGTGACATCCAATGCGCCAACGATTGCTGACAGTCTTCATGCTGCGGGTGTCAGCGATGTTCGGCCTGAATATCCGCTGGCTGCTCTGACAACGCTGCGCGTAGGGGGCCCTGCTCGGGTGTTCGTGAGCGCCGATGATGAGGTGGCCCTGCGCGCGATCAGCAGAGTCTGTCGAGACCTTGACGTGCCGTGGATCGTGATCGGACGTGGATCGAACCTACTCGTCTCCGACGAAGGCTTTCCGGGAATCGCGGTGCAACTCGGACGCGGATGGCGCGGTGTCGACATCGTCGAAGATCACGTGATCGCAGGCGGCGCTGAACCACTCCCGACCTTGGCGCAGCGGGTGGCCGATGGTGGACTGTCCGGATTTTCCTGGGGAGCCGCGGTGCCCGGCACGCTCGGGGGAGCGGTGCGCATGAACGCTGGAGCACACGGGGGGCAGATCGCCGACCATCTGCGTTGGGCTGATGTCGTCGACATGTCGCAGGCGCACAGCCGGCGAATCGACGCATCCGAGTTTTCTTTTGGCTATCGCACCAGCGGGTTGCCTGAAGACGTGATTGTGGTCCGCGCCCGACTCGATCTCATCCGCGCCGATGCAGCCACCGTCCGCCAGGAGATCGCCGACATCAGGGCGTGGCGCAGAGTTCATCAGCCGCTCAACGAACCCAACTGCGGTTCGGTGTTCGTCAATCCTGATGCTGCGTCAGCCGGCATGCTCATCGAAACAGCAGGGTGCAAAGGCATGACTGTTGGCGGGGCATCGGTCTCGGCCCGCCACGCCAACTTCGTTGTCACCCGGCCTGGCGCAACTGCAGCGGACGTGCACGCGCTGATCATCGCCGTTCAGCGCCGAGTTGCGGAACACAGCGGTGTCCTGTTGGCAACAGAGGTTGTCATGGTCGGCGACTTTGGGCCCGACACTCCTACCGTCGAGCGCCGGCAGTGATGCATGGTTGACACACGGATTGCTCAGCGCCGTCAAAGCTTGAAAGACGAAGATCGGCGCCGCCGACTGCGGCGCATGCTGCTCGCGGCCGTCATCATGGTCCCCTTGGTCGCGCTCGCTGTCCTGGATGCTACGGGTCGCCTCGGTGTGACCACCGTCACGGTGATGGGCGCCTCTCAGGTCAGCGACGGCGAGATCGCTGCTGCGGCAGCGATCTCGCCAGGGGACTCGCTCGTGCGCATTTCGACGTCGGCAGCGGCTGAACGCGTCGAGGCTTTGCCTCGGGTGAGCAGTGCCGTTGTCTATCGAACCTGGCGGCGGGATGTCGTGATCGAAGTCGTCGAGCGTGTGCCGGTCTTGCAGGCGGCTGCAGGTGGCTTGCAGCCGCGGTGGGTGCTGATCGATCGTGAAGGAGTGGTGATCGAGGCAGGAGGCGACGACGCTCTGCCCGAGATCGTCCTGCGAGGTGCCCCACCAGGTCTGGGGGCCCATGTCGACGATAACGCAGCGTTGGCTAATGCTTTCCTCGTATGGCGAGGCTTGTCTGGTCCACTGCGCACGGATGTGCACAGGTATATCGCCAACACGCGCGACGAACTGCGCTTGGAGTTGCGCCGCGGTGTTATCGTCAACTTCGGTCGCGCCGAACGAATTGAAGAGAAAATTCGGGCAATAGGAGCGGTTCTCGCCGATATCGGGCAGCGTGAGATCGTCGAGATTGACGTGCGGGCACCAAGTCGTCCGGTCGTGGTACTGCCGTCAGATCAGACAGAAAATGATGACAATTCGGATCCGGTTGACCCGTCGTGATCCGGCCTCCGACGGAAGGACGGTCGAGGAGGCTTGACCCTTGGTATTGGCGACGTCTACGGTCGGCAAAGATACTGACATTGACACGCTTGTAACCTTCGCACCGTGGTACCACAACCCCGGTGTCGATCAGGAGGACCCTGTGACGGCGAGCCCCAACAACTATCTGGCCGTCATCAAGGTCGTTGGCATCGGCGGGGGCGGTGTCAACGCGATCAATCGAATGATTGATGCGGGTCTGCGTGGCGTCGAATTCATCGCTATCAATACTGACGCGCAGGCCTTGCTGATGTCCGATGCCGACGTGAAGCTTGATATCGGGCGCGAGCTGACGCGGGGCCTCGGTGCTGGCGCCGATCCAGAAATCGGCAAGCAGGCAGCCGACGATCACCGCGACGAGATTGTTGATGTGCTCAAGGGCGCCGACATGGTGTTTATCACCGCTGGAGAGGGCGGAGGCACTGGAACCGGGGCCTCGCCCATCGTGGCCAAGGTCTCGCGTGAAGTGGGTGCGCTCACGATCGGTGTGGTCACGCGCCCGTTTACGTTTGAGGGCCGGCGGCGTGGCAATCAGGCTGCGACCGGGATCGACGAACTCAAGGAAGAAGTCGACACCTTGATCGTGATTCCCAATGATCGTCTGTTGCAAGTCGCAGACGGTGAAACCTCCGTGGTGCAAGCGTTTCGCCTTGCCGACGACGTCCTGCTCCAAGGTGTGCAAGGCATCACCGACCTCATCACGACGCCGGGATTGATCAACCTTGATTTTGCCGATGTCCGGGCCGTCATGAAGGACGCAGGCAGCGCGCTGATGGGGATGGGCAAGGCGCGCGGTGAATCACGCGCGGCACAAGCGGCACGCCTGGCCATTAGCTCCCCACTGTTGGAAGCTTCAATCGAAGGGGCCCGCGGCGTCCTGCTGATGCTGGCCGGTGGCAGCGACCTCGGACTGTTCGAAGTCAACGAAGCGGCTGACGTCATCAGTTCGGCCGCCGATGGGGATGCCAACATCATCTTTGGCGCCGTGATCGACGACTCGCTTGGCGATGAAGTCAAGGTGACGGTCATCGCGGCTGGATTCGACGAGTCTGAAGAACCGCTGGAACAAGCCGGTCCCTTCCTTGCA
>JBBDSU010000058.1:27263-50721 GCA_040904825.1 Nitriliruptoraceae bacterium
AGGCAAGCCATCGTCTTCAACGCCGATGATGATGACGAGTTAGACGTTCCTTCATTTCTGCGCTGACCGATGCCTGTCACGGTCGATGCTGTCGACCTCGGGTCAGGAGTCGGGGCATGGTTCACACGTCGGGACCCTGAAGGTGCCGCTACGGCGTTGGCCCCCGCAGGCAACCTGTCGCACCATCGTCCTCACAGCCCGGCAACTCTGGCGCGATCGCGCCGTGAGGTAGCCGCAGCGATTGGCTATGAGCCATCACGTTGGCACCAGATGCGGCAGGCCCACGGCTCCGAGGTTGCCGTCGTCGATCATCGCACAACGCCGGGCACCGAGTTGCGGCACGTGGATGCGGCCATCACTGCGCTCAATGACCGGCCGCTCGTCGTCACCGTGGCCGATTGCGTCCCAGTGCTCCTCGCGGGACAGACACATGTGGCGGCGGTGCACGCAGGTCGACAGGGCCTCGTCGCGGGAGTTCTACCAGCCACCGTCGAGGCGCTGGCACGGACTGGCGAGCATGTCGCGTCGCTTCGGGCCGTCGTCGGCCCCGCGATAGGGCCCTGCTGTTACGAAGTGCCGGCTGCACTCCGCGAAGAGGTCGCACGTGAGCATCCTGTCGCCTGGGCACGGACAACCTGGCAGACACCAGCGCTTGACCTGCCGACAGCAGTTGTCGTCGAGCTTCGCGAACGAGGCATCGGTGCCGTGAATTCCTTCGGCGGTTGTACCCGCTGTGATCCTCTCGACCGGTGGTTCAGCCATCGGGCGGACCCGTCGACGGGGAGATTTGCTGGCATCGTGGTGCGTCGTTCTGAGTCGTCCGGCCACGTTCGGACTTCCCGTTGACAACGTCAGACCGTCAACAGCTGGCATCACGGCTCACTGCAGTGCGCCAACGCATTGCGGTTGCTGCGGAAGCAGTAGGTCGAGACCCGTCAGACATCACACTCGTTGCCGTGGCCAAGACGGTGTCGACTGAGGCCACCAAGGACGCCTACTTGCTGGGAGCAGATCACCTGGGCGAGAATCGAGTTGCGGACTTGACGGCGAAACGGCGAGACATTCCAGAGGCAACCTGGCACATGGTGGGACGTCTGCAACGCAACAAGGTCCGTGACGTCGTCGACGGCCAGACGTTGATCCATAGCCTTGATCGGAGATCGCTGGCGGACGCGATTCAGCGCCATGCGGCGCGGCTTGGCGTGACACAACCGGTGCTCGTGCAGGTGAACGTCGGAGAGGACCCGGCCAAGGGCGGGTGTCAGGTGAACGAAGTCGGCGACCTCGTCGCCTACGCTGACCGGCTGACGAACCTGCGGGTCGAGGGTCTGATGACGGTTCCACCCCTGCCAACAATGCAGAGCAGTGCGCTTGCCGAAGTCGCAGGCCATTTTGCGACGCTGCGACAATGCCGCGACCACGTCGCGGCCACGGTGCCGACAGTCCGCACGTTGTCGATGGGTATGTCAGCCGATCTCGAAGCCGCGATTGAGCAAGGCGCCACGATGGTGCGCGTCGGAACCGACATTTTCGGACCACGGTCAGCAGGGCAGGGACGCCTGCAGGAGGAGCAGCGATGAGCGGAGGTGTATGGCACCGCACATTGGTGTATCTGGGCCTCAAGGACGAGCCTGATGAGGGATACGACGACTTGCCAGAGCGTTTCCCGACCGAGGACGTCAGTGTGCGACGGACCACGATTTCGCGTGGCGACCGCGATGATGGGCGTTACCGCGACGACATCGCTCCGGTGCGGTCATTGCACGCTGATGAGGCCCAGCCTCGGACCGGTGATGGTCCGCCAGCGGCTTCGCAGGCACAGTCAGCTGCACAAGCTCCGCCGACGTCACTACGGACTCCTGTGATTGAGATCCTTGTGTTCGACGATGTGGAGGCAGTGGGCGCCCGGTATCGCACCGGCCAGACGGTGCTCTTTGACGTGTCGAAGGCTGATCAGAAGATTGGGCGGCGTGTCATCGACTTCGTCTCTGGATTGACCTACGTATCACGCGGCAGGCTGCGCAAGGTGGGTGACCGGGCGTTCCTTCTGGTGCCTGAAGGGGTTGAACTTCCTGATTCTGAACGCCTTCGGCTTGCGGATATGGGCTACGAGGTCGCCGTCGGAGGCAGCGAGTGACCAGAGGCCCGATCTGTATTGCCCTGGAGATCTACTGGTTCGTCCTCTTGGCGCACGTCATCTTTTCCTGGATTCCTCGCCCTCCGGAACCACTGCGTCCGTTTGTCGTCGGCGTCGGACGGCTGGTTGAACCGGTTGCCCGTCCGATCAGACGCATGATTCCGGCACTTCGGATCGGCGGAGTAGGTCTTGACTTGTCGATTTTGGTGGTGTTCTTCGGCGTATTTCTGTTGCGCGCGCTTATCTGTCCGCTCGGGCTGTAGGCCGTGGCTGGTTGCGACCGTCTACGGTGTCACCGGTTGAAAGCTGCAATGACC
Organism: Nitriliruptoraceae bacterium; assembly: GCA_040904825.1. GTDB lineage: Bacteria > Actinomycetota > Nitriliruptoria > Nitriliruptorales > Nitriliruptoraceae > JBBDSU01. The sequence goes on from JBBDSU010000058.1 coordinate 29,718, forward strand.
TCATCAACCCTCAGGTGGCATGGTGGTTGCGGGCGCCGCCACCTTTCTCCGGCAACCTAGGCGCGCCGACGACATGCCGCCGGAAGTCTGAAGCATCAGGGTGGTGTGCTGATCGCGTAGTGGGGAGGACGGATGGGTACCAACGCAGCGGAGTCAGGGAGCCTTGCGCCAGTGGCACCGGACGTCGGAACCCTGTCGGCATCGGACATCGACGAACGGAAGTTCCCCGTCGTCCGGCGCGGCTACGACATGTCCTCGGTCGACGACTTTCTCGACCGTGTTGCCGCCAAGGTCAACCGTACTGACCGTGAAATCGACCAACTGCGGCTGACCCAGCAGGAGTTGGAGCGCCAGCTCAACGATGCGCGTGCCGCTATCGAGCGCCTCCAAGGGGAGCTGACTGGAGCACACGAAGAGACTGCGGAAGCGCAACGCCACACGGAAACCACCCGTCAGATGTTCGAGCATGACTTGCGACGCAAGACTGCGCACACGCGGGAGCTTGAGACTGCGCTGGCATCAGCGCAAGAAGAGACCGATGCTCAAGTCGCCGCGCTGCGTGATCAACTCACCGCCGCAGAATCCCGCGCGACTCACGCTGAACAGGACGTCGTGCGTTTACAAAAAGAACTTGAATCGGCTGCTGAGGCGCATCAGTCTGCGGTGGCGTCAGCACACGAAGAGGCGACTGAAGCACGGCGGCAACGAGACGAGGCTGCGTCGAAAGTCATTGCGCTGGAAGAAGGGCGGCACGAGCTTGAAGCGGCATCGGAAGCCTTGGGCCAACAAGTCAAAGGGCTGCACTTGATAGCACATCGTGTCCGTGAACTCCTCTCGGCGCAGCGCGACGCCAGCGATCAACGCGTCACAGCCGTTGATGACCAGATTGCCGCGCTCACCGACGGCCCCCTCGGCCGCTACCTCGACGACGATTGAACAGTTGCGGCATGGCTGACGGCCGCCGTCAGCCATGCCGATCGTCGATGCAAACTCCTGACGATCAATCTGTCGTTCGCGCTGCCTGTCGCGCCGCAACCTCCAATGGATTGTCGGCATAGCCGTACCGGGCCCCGAGCCACGCGTACAAAGGCACCATCACGATGCCCAACCGTTCAGCCTGTCGCGCGTGCATGGCCTCGTGGTTGAGCAAGGCAACCGACGGTGCTGGGGTACTCGACAAGATCACTTGTCCGACCGTATTGGCGTCCGCCCCCACCATCCGGTGAGCGAAGCGTGAGGCGCCGCTGACCCCGGCTACGACAAGGCAACCGCGCTCGGCATCCCACTGAGGGGTGCGTCGTGCGGAGGCGGCGATCGCCAAGCCAACCGCAGTCATCGGTGAAGCCCATGCAGCTGCCGCCACACGGCCGGCGGCCGTCGCCGGACGGGCAGGCTGCCAGCTGGCGATTTGGCGGGCCAGGCATCCATGGTGGTGGCGTGCGGGGACCTCTGCCGCCGCACTCGCGCGAGGTCGTAAGCCTGCGACGACATCGCGTCGCTCTCCACGTTGGCGTATCACCGAGATAACGGCTGCGACGGCCGTGGCGACCACGCTGGCCATGCCCAGTGCCCGAACCAGCCTGCCTACCGTCGATCGGTCAGCGTCCATCATCGATCGGAGGCTGCAACCGCCGTCGTCACCATGCCTAGTTCGCCGAGTTGCGTGAGAACTCCGTCTGCTTCGCCAAGGTCTTCAAACCGTGTCGCAAGGACCTCGCGCGCAATGAACGTGTCGAGCTCGGCGTGATGCAGTTCTTCCTTCAACTCTGCGGGATCAAACGCCCACTGCACGACGATGCGATCAGCAAGGTCCAAGCCGGCCTGCTTGCGCTGATCGTTCAGCGTTCTAATGATCTCTCGTGCCACGCCTTCGAGTGCTAGCTCGGGAGTGATCGTCGTGTCGAGTGCGAAGGTTGATCCGGCGTCAGCTGCGACAGCCCATCCAGTGCGAGGAGTTGTTAGCACCTCGACCATGGCGTCGGTGATGGTGACGACCGACCCTTCGACATCCAGGTCGAATTCAGTGTCGTCTCCTTGAAGACTCCGGGCGACCGCGTCGGCTGCTTCGCCGTCGAGATTGTTGATCGCCGCCGCCACAGCGGGCGCACGCGGCCCAAACGCTGGCCCCAATGCACGAAAGTTCGGCTTGAGGCGTCGCTTCACCAAATCACCGGTGCCATCTGACAACTCGACCTCACGGATATTGAGTTCTTCTGCAATCTCACTCAAGAGATCGGCTAACCCGGTGCGTTCAGATGCAGGCACGCTCACCAGCGCTTGTCCGAGTGGTTGACGAACCTTGACGCCGCTGTCGTTGCGCGCTTGTCGACCCAGCTCGACGACGCGTCGGGTCGTTGCCATCGCATGTCGCAAGTCCTCATCGCGCCACGCAGGGTCGACCGTCGGGAAGCTTGACAGGTGGACCGACAGCGGTACGCCATCACGACCGTCTGGATGCACCATGAGGTCCTGCCACAGCCGCTCGGCGACGAATGGTGTGAAAGGAGCCAGCAAACCGGCGAGCGTCGTCAGGCACGCATGGAGGGTGTGGTAAGCGTCGGTCTTGTCGATGGGGGCTTCGGCCTGCGCCTTCCAGAAGCGGCGACGGTTGCGTCGGACGTACCAATTGGAAAGGTCATCAACGAAGCGTTCGAGGGCTCTGGTTGCCGTCGAGACGTCGTAGGCGTGCAGCGCATCGTCGACGGTGCAGATCAGGGCAGCGAGTTCAGCCAGAATCCATCGATCGCTGGGCGGTCGTTCAGCGACGTCACGCGCCGGTGTCGATGGGTCGAATCTGTCGATGCTGGCGTAGGTCAAGAAGAACACATGAGTGTTCCACAAGGTCAGGAAGAACCGTCGTACGACGTCGTCGAGCAGTTGGTGACCGACACGTCTGCTGACCCACGGGTTGCCTTCGGCAAACATGAGCCACCGGAGCGGGTCAGCGCCGTGCTGGTTGATCAATTCCCACGGATCAAGGACGTTGCCCACTGATTTGGACATCTTGCGGCCGTCTTCGTCGACGATATGGCCAAGGCACAGGCACGTGCGATACGACGAATCGCCAAACAACAGGGTCGACTCGGCCAGGAGGGTGTAGAACCAACCCCGTGTCTGGTCGATGGCCTCGCAGATGTAGTCGGCGGGGTAGTGACGAGCGAACTCTTGCTGACCTTGGTGCGGATAGCCCCACTGGGCATAGGGCATCGCGCCGGAATCGAACCAAGCATCCGCAACGTCGGGCACTCGCCGCATCATCGCGCCATCGACGGTGCAAGTGAAGGTGATGTCGTCGACGTACGGTCGATGCGGATCCAAATCGGACAGGTCATAGCCGACGCGTTCCGACAACTCGGTCCGCGAGGCGAACACCTCGATGGCGTCGCAACTTTCGCAGGTCCAAAAAGGAAGTGGCGTACCCCAGTAGCGGTCGCGCGACAGGGCCCAGTCGACGTTGTTTTCGAGCCAGCGACCAAAGCGCCCGTCACGGATGTGCTCGGGATGCCAATCGATACCTGCGTTGTTCTCTAGGAGTTGGTCACGGACTGCGGTGGTACGGATGTACCAGGATGGCTTAGCCCAGTAGATCAGCGGTTGTTTGCATCGCCAGCAGAACGGATAGGTGTGTTCGTACTCATCGGCAATCAGCAGCAGCGAGCGCTCGTCAAGGTCAGCGATGATGGGAGCATCTGCATCTTTGACGAAGATGCCCTTCCATGGGCCGGTGGCAAAACGTCCGGCCTGGTCGACCGGATTGATGGCCGGCAGGTGTTCGCGTCGCCCGAGGGTCATGTCATCGGTCCCGAAGGCGGGTGCAAGGTGCACGATGCCGGAACCATCGGCCGCAGTGACAAAGTCTCCGACGACAATGCGGTGAACGTCGCCGTCAGGGATGTCCACGAAGGTGAACGGGGGGCGGTAGTGGCTGCCGACGAGTTCTGCTGCGTTCACGGCTTCGACGATCTCGCTGTTGTCACCGAGGACGCGCTCACGCAGATCAGCAGCGATTACCAGCAACTCGTCGTCTTGACCGAAGGCTGATGTGCGGGCCAGCACATAGTCAATGTCGGGGTTAACGGCACAAGCGACGTTGGATGGCAGCGTCCATGGTGTCGTCGTCCACACGACGAGCCTGGCTTCTCGATCCGACAGTGGACCGTCGATGAGCGGAAAACGGACGTACACCGATGGGTCGACGGTCGTCTGGTAGCCCTGGGCGACCTCGGCGTCCGACAGGCCTGTTCCGCAACGGCCGCAATAAGGCGTCACTCTGAAATCTTTGAAGATCAGGTCGCCGTCCCACAGTTGCTTCAATCCCCACCAGAGGCTGTCGATATAGGTCGGGTCCATCGTCCGGTACGGATCGTCGGTATCGATCCAGAAGCCGATGCGGTCCGTGAGCTCTTCGAACGCACCGACGTAGCGCTGAACGGACTCGCGACATCGCAGATTGAAGGCTTCGATGCCATAGGCCTCAATATCAGCCTTCGAGTTGAGTCCGAGCTCTCGTTCGACTTCAAGTTCGACGGGAAGCCCGTGGCAATCCCATCCTGCTTTCCGTCGGACAGATCGTCCCTTCATGGTTTGATAACGCGGGAAGACGTCCTTGAACACCCGTGCTTCAACGTGGTGAGTTCCGGGCTTGCCGTTGGCGGTGGGTGGGCCTTCATAGAACGTCCAGACATCTCCGCTGGATCGTTGTTCGATACTGGCACGGAAGACATCGTGCTGACGCCACAAGTCGAGCACTGCATGTTCCAGCGCAGGCAGATCGGGCTGCGCAGTTGGCCGGGGCCACAGTGCTATCGCCACGGTCTGGTCTGGGCCGGCAATATCGGCGTGCGTAGCGGTCGACGTGGTCTCGGTTGAAGATGGCGGGGTCGGCACGGCTTATTGGGCTCCAGTCGCCGGACGTGACATCGCTGCGCGCGACAGCACATCGTCGTCACCAGATCCGACGGTGTTGGGGGTGTGAAAACATCTTGGTGAGGGACGATGCGCCATCGTAGGCGGCGACACCATCGGCCGTGCGCCTCGGGCATCAATGCGCACGGAACTAGGTGGTGCTCTGATATCTTTTGCCGCCATGCCGCCTCGCAAACCGCTGACTAAAGCCCAGCTCGACGCCGTGAAGACGTCGCTGCTTGACGAGCGTGCACAACTCCGGTCCCAGGTGACCGAACTTGAAGCTGAGGCTGACGTCAAGAACTGGCGTGATGGCGGGTTTGATGACGACCCTGCGGATAGTGGGTCGGCCAGTTTCGAGCGAGAAACGGCGCAGTCACTTTCCAACCACGCTCGTGCCCTCCTCGAACAAATCGAGGACGCACTGCGGAGGATCAAGGCGGGCACCTACGGGGACTGTGCCCAATGTGGGCAGCCGATCCAGAAGGCACGTCTTGAAGCGTTGCCCGCTTCGACGTTGTGCATGGACTGCAAGCGGCGCGACGAAACAGGCCGTTGATCGACAACGTGTCTCCATCGCAGCCACGAACTGGGCGACTTGTGCTGGGCCTGGCTGTCGCTGGAGTGCTCGTCGCTGCCGATCAGTTGGTCAAGACGTGGGTGCTCGACGTGCTCACGCCGGGAGTGTTCGTCCCGTTCCTGGGTAACTCGATCGGGTGGCAGCTCGTGTTCAATCCGGGTGGTGCATTCGGCATTCCAGCCCCGTCGTGGATCTTCCTGGTTGTCACCGTTGTCGTGGTCGTTGTCGTGGCACGGCTGTTGCCACGGGCATCAACGCGATGGCAGGCTGTTGCCCTTGGAATGCTGCTGGCAGGTGCGATAGGCAACGTGATCGATCGCCTTGTCCGCTCAGATGGACAGGGCTTCGGTCAGGGCCCGGTCGTCGACTTCGTCGCATGGGGGACGTTCCCGCGCTTCAACGTTGCCGATGCGTCCATCACCGTCGGGTTTGTTCTCCTCGTGATCACCATGTGGGCTGACGAGCAGAGTAGGGAGCAACTCCCTGCCGACGAGCGGCAAGGGCCGGGGCCAGACGATGGAGCGACGACTGAACGCGACTCGACGTGACGGTCCATCGGGTCCCCGATGACGCAGCGGGAGAGCGTTTTGATGTCATTGCGGCTGCCCTGACAGGATGGTCGCGGGCGCGCGTGGCACAGGCGATCGACGAGGGCAGTGTCACCCTTGATGGCCAACTTGCCCGTCGGTCGATGAAGGTGGCGGCCGGCCAGTCGGTTGAGGTTCGTGCCGTCGAAAAAGCCCCGGCTGCGCGGCCTGCGCCGCCAGCGCCGGACGAGTTGTATCGCGACGAGCATTTGCTTGTTGTCGACAAGCCAGTCGGGCTCGTAGTGCATCCGGGAGTGGGACACAGCGACGACACATTGGTGGATGCGCTGCGGGCAGCCGGCGTGCCCCTGGCGTCGGCAGGTGGTGCCGGGCGCGAGGGCATTGTTCATCGCCTCGATCGAGATACGTCAGGGGCGATGTTGGTGGCTTCGAGCAACGAGGCTCACGCTGCGCTGGTCGCTGCGATCGGGGAGCGGCGCGTCGAGCGGCGTTATCTCGCGCTGGTCGTCGGTGAACCACGCGATCACCGCGGGCGTATAGAAGGCCCCATCGGTCGCCATTCTGTTGACCGGACTCGATATGCCGTGCGAGCTGACGGCAAGCCCGCCGTGACCCGCTATTGCGTCATAGCTACCGCCAGCGTCGATGCGGACGGCAACGACATGCCGGTGTCGCTCTTGGCACTGCAACTCGAAACAGGCCGGACGCATCAGATTCGCGTGCACATGTCGGCGATGGGGCATCCGGTGGTCGCTGATCCGCTCTACGGGGACGCTCGCTCGCGGTCAGTGGGGTCCCGGTTGCAGATGCCGCGCTGCGCATTGCACGCTTGGCAGCTCGCTTTCGACCACCCGATCGTTGGTGCTCGCATCAGTGTGACTGCGCCGATACCCGACGATCTTGGGAGCTCGATCAGTCGTGCCGGTCTGGAGTTGCCAGCAACGCCTGCGCGGTGAAGACAAGGTGCTGCAGTTGGCGCACGAATCATGGTGATGAGCGCACGTTCAGCCCCGGCTCGCAGCGCTTTCGCCACGCCATGAGGGGCAGGTGCTACCGTCAGCGGAGCAAACCACAGGCGTGTGGTTCTTCCCCGCTCACACGCCGGTAGGTTGCGACAAGGGCCGCATGTCGGGCTCGCCCGAACGTCCGCTGACATGTCACGGGCGGCGTGCGGTGGCTGGGATTTTGCTGAACTGACGTGGTCTGGCCGGACTCGCGTGAGCCCGGACGGACGTGGGGAGTAGAACCATCGTGACAAGTGCAGGAAGTGACAGTTTCGTTCACCTGCACGTGCACACTGAGTACTCCATGCTCGATGGGGCGTCGAGGATCGATGATCTGCTCGACAAGGTCGCCAAGGATGGTCAGCCAGCGGCTGCGATCACCGACCACGGGGTGCTATTCGGGCTCGTCGATTTCTATCGGGCAGCCGAGGCACGGGGTGTGCGGCCCATCCTTGGATCCGAGCTCTACCAGGCTGTTGGGTCACGCCATGAACAACGACTTGGCGGTGCCGATGGGCGACAGCGCTACTTCCACTTGACATCACTGGCGGCAACCGACACCGGCTACCGCAATCTCGTCGAGCTGTCGACGCGCGCATATCTCGAGGGTCACTGGTACAAGCCGCGCGTCGACCTTGAGCTGTTGAGCAAGTACAGCGACGGCATGATCGCGCTGAGCGGGTGCCTAGGTTCGGAGGTCAACCAACGACTGCTTGCTGACGATGTCGACGGCGCGACCCAAGTCTTGAGCGACTTCAAGGACATCTACACCTCAGAGCGTTTCTTCGTCGAACTGATGGATCACGGGCTTGCCGAACAACGCCGCACGTGGCCCATCCTCGAACGGCTGGCTAGTGACCTCGGGCTGCGCACGGTCATCACCAACGATTCCCATTACACCGATCCTGAGGACGCCGAAGCCCACGATGCGCTGCTGTGCATCCAGACGAACGCGAAGATCAGCGACACCGACCGGTTCCGTTTCAGCGGTCCTGACTACTTCGTGACCACCGCACAGCAGATGAGGGAGCGCTTTCCCGATCATCAGACCGCACTCAACACGACATTGGACATCGCCGAGATGTGCTCGGCGAAGATCGAGTTCGGGCTCGATCTGCTGCCAGCATTCCCGTGTCCCGCAGGAATGACTGAGACTGAGTTTCTTCGTTCCAAAGTGTGGGATGGCGCTCGCCGCATGTACGGCGACCCCGTTCCTTCTGTCGTCGCCGAACGGGTCGACTACGAACTTTCCGTCATCGAGCAAATGGGGTTCCCCGCCTACTTCTTGATCGTGGCTGACCTCTGCGAACACGCGCGCTCTGTCGGCATCCGGGTCGGCCCAGGTCGTGGCTCGGCCGGAGGCTCGGTCGTGGCCTACTGCACCGACATCACGCGCACCGATCCGATCCGTCACGGACTGATTTTTGAGAGATTCCTCAATCCGTCTCGGCAGCAGATGCCTGATATTGACATCGACTTCGATGACCGTCGACGCGGCGAGATGATCCGGTATGCGGCTGAGCGCTACGGCGATGACCACGTGGCCCAGATCATCACCTTCGGGACCATCAAGGCAAAGTCTGCAATTCGAGATGCAGCCCGTGTGCTCGACGAACCGTTCAGAGTGGGCGACGACCTCGCCAAGATGATGCCTCCGGCAGTCCAGGGCAGAGAATCGACGCTGATAGAGGCCTATACGAAATCCACTGAACTACGCAAAGCGCGCGAAGATCCGACGTATAAGCGTGTGCTGGATACTGCCGAACGCCTCGAGGGCCTCAAGCGCCACCACGGCATCCACGCGGCGGCCGTCATTATCGGTGCCAAGCCTCTGACTGAGCACATGCCGCTGCTCAAGACCGATCACGGCGAAATTGTCACCCAGTACGAGATGCATGCAGCCGAGGCGCTCGGGCTGCTGAAGATGGACTTCCTCGGTCTTCGAACGTTGACGGTCATTTCAGATGCCGAGCGCCACGTCCGGACGAACAAGGGTGTCGATGTCGATCTCGACGATCCCGAATTTCTCGCAGACATGGCCGACCCCGCTACTTACGAAATGTTGGCGACCGGCTACACGCTCGGGGTGTTTCAACTCGACTCCGCTGGCATGCAGCAGTTAGTTCGCCGCCTCAAGCCGACGCAGTTCGAAGATATTTCTGCGTTGCTCGCCCTGTATCGCCCGGGCCCCCTCGGCGAATCGATGCACATTGCCTTCGCCGACCGTAAGAACGGCCTCGAAGAAGTCTCCTACGACCACCCTGACCTTGAACCAATCCTTGGTGAAACTCACGGGGTCATCGTCTACCAAGAACAGGTCATGAAGATCGCCACCGACCTGTGTGGCTTCTCTTTGGCCGAAGCGGACGCGTTGCGGAAGGCAGTCGGTAAGAAGGACCGGAGCCTGATGGAGGCGCAGCGTGAGCAGTTTGTTCAGGGTGGCGAGGCGAACGGCTATGACAAGCAGTTCGTGGTCAACCTGTGGAACCTGATCGAACGGTTCGCCGAGTACGGATTCAACAAGTCGCACACGGTTGCCTATGGCGTCGTCAGCTACCAAACGGCGTGGCTCAAGGCCCATTACCCGGTTGAGTACATGGCGTCTCTGTTGACCAGCGTCAAGAACAACAAGGACAACAAACCGCTCTACCTGAACGAATGTCGTCGCATGGGCATCGCCGTTCTGCCTCCGGACATCAACGAGTCGGAAGCGGACTTCACGCCACGCGGAGAAGAGATCTTGTTCGGCTTGACCGCGGTGCGCGGCGTTGGGCAGGGCATCGTCGATCAGATCGTCGATGCCCGAGCACGCAACGGTCATTTCGTCGATTTCATGGATTTCTGCAGCAAGGTCGATGCCTCGGTACTGAACAAGCGAACAATTGAGCATCTCGTGCTGGCGGGCGCCTTTCGTGAACTGGGGCACTCCCGCAAGGGTTTGCTCGCGGTCTACGAGCAAATCGTCGAGTCGGCTTTGACCCGCAAGCGGGCCGAGGCAGCCGGACAGTTCTCGTTGTTCGACGAGATGGACGATGCGGGCGAACCAGGGTCGCCCGACAGCGAGATCGTCATTCCGGATGACGAGTTCTCCAAGGCGCAGCTCCTCAAGCTTGAACGTGAGATGCTGGGGTTGTATGTCTCCGACCATCCACTATTTGGCGTCGAACGCATTCTCGAGGCGCACACGGACCGGGCATGTGCCGAGCTGGCTGCTCTGGACGACGGTGCCCAGGTCACTGTGGCAGGGGTGCTCACCGGGCTCGGCAAACGGTTCACCAAAAAGGGTGATACCTACCTCGTGGCAACGTTGGAGGACTTGACGGGCGCGGTCGATGTGGTGTTCTGGCCTGCGACCTATCGAGTTGCGCACGACGCATTGGAGGAAGATGCCGTCCTCGTCATCGCAGGGCGACTCGAAGTGCGCGACGGCGGAGCCAAGTTGACGGCCAACAAGGTCGTGGCGCCAGATCTGTCAGAGGCCCTCGGAAGCCCGGTTGTCGTCACCTTTGATGAAGCGCAGTGCCATGAAGGCGCGATCGCGCGGCTGAAAGAACTATTGGGTGAACATCCCGGGGCCGTACCTGTTCATCTGCGCGTGCGCGCGAGCGACGGCACGCCGACGATGTATCAGCTCGGCGATGATCTCAGGGTCGAGCGGCGGGGCGGGTTGTTTGGCGCGCTCAAGGCCGCATTCGGGCCGGATGCAGTCGAAGATGCCGCCGGCCGGACCTACGAGGCAGACTGACCAGGCGTCGACCACGTACATTTCGATGGTCGCGCAACCAGCCTCGGATGAACACTTGCTGGCCGCTACGCTGCCGGATTTCCCGTTCTTGACGTTTCGCAAGGCGCCCTGATGCCTCGACTCACACTCCTCGATCTGCGCGGCGATCGTCGCGACCCGACTGACCTGTTGCCGCGACCGCGTGCAGCGATGGACGCAATACGCGGTGATGTGCAGGCCATCATCGATGACGTCCGCAAGCGCGGGGACAGCGCGATCGTGGACTACAACCGCAAGTTCGACGGTGTCAAGACCGACGTGTTGGAAGTTCCCCGGGAAATCTGCCGCAAGGCATTAGACGACCTTGAGCCTCGTTTGAGAGCCGCCCTTGAGCACGCGATCGACCAGGTTCGGTGGTTCCACGAGCGCGCACGTCCAGCAGACTGGCGTGAAGAACGCGACGGTGCCGTCATGGGGCAGTGGCACCGTCCGATCCACCGAGCCGGGGTCTACGTGCCAGGCGGCAAGGCTGTCTATCCATCGACGGTGATCATGACAGTGGTCCCGGCACTGGTCGCCGGCGTGGAAGAGATTGTGCTGTGCACGCCTCCGACAGGAGACGACGAACTTCCCAACCGAACGATCCTGGCTGCGGCTGAACTGCTGGGAGTGACCCGTGTCATGGCCATCGGCGGTGCCCAGGCCATCGCCGCGATGGCACATGGCACCGAGACCGTTGCTTCGTGTGACATGGTTGTCGGACCTGGGAATGCCTACGTCGCAGTTGCCAAGCAACTGGTCCAGGCCTCAGGTGCCTGTGGGATCGATGCGCTTGCTGGACCGACCGAGATTGCGATCGTTGCGGACGCCACCGCCGACCCTGCCATTGTTGCAGCAGACTTGGTCGCGCAAGCCGAGCACGATGAGATGGCTGGAGTCGTCCTGATCACGACGGATCCGTCACTTGTCGCGTCGGTCGAGGAAGCGCTTGCTACCGAGGTGGCCGCAACACGCCACCAACAGCGTGTCGAAGCGGCGCTCGCAGGACAGGGCACCGTGGTGCTGGTTGACGACATCACTCAAGCCATCCAAGTGGCTGAGGCCTACGCGGCCGAACACCTCGAGATCCAGACTGAGGATGCGCGCAGCGTCGCCGAGCGCATCCGATACGCAGGCACGACCTTCATTGGCGCCGACACCCCGGTCTCACTTGGCGACTATGCCGCGGGCCCCAACCACACGTTGCCGGTGCTGGGAACTGCCCGGTTTACGGGCGGGCTGACGACCGCCTCCTACATGGTGACCGTCAACCACGTGGAGTATGACGCTGAAGCGTTGCGTGCTTTGGCCCCCTCGGTCGAAGTGCTGGCAGCTGCCGAAGGCCTGCCAGCGCACTGGCGCGCGGTTGAAATTCGTCTCGCCAGGGACGAACGATGAGTACAGACCGTGTGCCTGTTCGGGACAACCTTGTCGATGTGGAGCCGTACGGCGCTCCGCAACTCGATGTGCCCGTGCGGCTCAACACGAATGAGACAGCCGAAGCACCTCCGGCGGGCTACCTCGAGGAAGTCGCTCGACGCCTGCAGTCGCTTGCCCTGCATCGTTATCCCGACCGGGACCACGTGGATCTTCGGGCTGCCCTCGCACGACGTCACGGCGTCGATCCATCACAGACCTGGGCCGCCAACGGTTCCAACGAAATCCTGCTGCAACTCCTGCAGGCCTATGCGGGGCCACGCCGACGTGTCGCAATGTTCCGGCCCAGCTATTCGATGTATCCGGAACTGTGCCGGACCGCGATGTCTGAGGTCGTGGCCATCGACCTCGACGACGCGTTCCAGATCGAACCCGAGGCAACGATCGCGGCACTTGTCGACAGTGGTCCGCACGTGGTGATGATCGCCTCGCCGAACAATCCGGTCGGGGCCACCGTTGCGCCCGAGATCATCGTTGACATCCACGATCAGACCTCTGCGCTGATTGTCGTCGACGAGGCCTACATCGAATTTGCAGGACCCGGGGCATCAGTAGTGGACCGTGTGGCCGACCTGCAACGTTTGGTCGTCGTGCGCACGTTCTCGAAAGCGTTTCGGCTCGCAGGTCTGCGATTGGGTTACCTCGTTGCCCCAGACTGGGTCGTGAACGATGTCCAGAAGGTCCGACTGCCCTACCACCTAGACGCGCTCAAGCAGGTTGCCGGCATGGTCGCCTTGGAGCAAGAGTCTCACTTTCTTGAACACCGGCAGCGCATCGTGGCCGAAAGGCAACGCATGGCGGCGGCGCTGCGAGGCATGGCAGGCGTGGAGGTATTCGACTCATCCGCCAACTTCCTGTTGATTCGGACCTCACATCCAGATCTGTTTGGCGCATTGCTCAAGCAAGGGGTGCTGGTTAGGGATTTCTCCTCGGCCCCCCGGTTGGCAGGTTGCACGCGGATCACCGTGGGGACCAGGGAAGACAACGATGCATTGTTGGCCGCTATGAAGTCGGTGATTGAGGCATGACGTTGCGCTGAGTGAAGTTGGGCACGTGGAGACAGTGCGTCCCGATAGATGTGCCGCCAGAGCAGTAGCCTGCGAACACCGATCCCGTCTCAGCGCGGTGCCATCATGGTGGTGTGGTGAGCAGCGTCAATCAATATGACCCAAAGGTTCGCCGGTCAGATCGACCACAGGCGGACGACAATAGCGTGATGCCCCGAGCTTCCAGGATGTGCCGTGAACAGTCGCTCCGCCCGCGTTGAGCGGACTACCAAAGAAACCCGCACCGTGGTCGAGGTCAATCTCGACGGGTCTGGCAGCAGCGATGTAGCCACCGGTGTTCCGTTCTTCGACCACATGCTCGATCAACTTGGTCGCCACGGACGTTTGGATCTCACCGTGCAGGCTGACGGTGACCTCCAGATCGATGCGCACCACACGGTCGAAGACACCGGTATTGCGCTGGGTCAGGCGTTAGCTGAGGCCTGGACGGATCGCGCCGGTGTCGAACGATTCGGCGACGCAACGGTGCCCATTGACGAAGCGCTCACGCGTGTCGCCATCGACTTGTCCGGACGGCCCTACCTCGTCTATCACGTTGACACGCCAGTCGAGGTGATCGGAACGTTTGAGACAACACTCGTCAAGCACTTCTTCGAAGCGCTGGTGGCAAATGCACGGATCACCCTGCACGTCGATAACGAGCGCGGCGATAACACCCATCACGTCTTCGAATCGGTGTTCAAGGCGGTAGCCGTAGCTCTGCGCCGCGCAGTTGCGGTGACAGGGTCTGGCGTGCCGTCGACAAAGGGCGTCTTGCAATGAGGCCGACATGACCGCTGCGGTCAAGGTTGCTGTGCTCGATTACAACGCTGGCAATGTGCGCTCTGCTCGACGGGCCTTTGCCGAGGTAGGTACGGACGCACGCATTACCGCTGACGCTGGCGATGCCGCAGATTGCGATGTGCTGGTGGTCCCCGGAGTGGGACACTTCTCGTCGTGTTTGGCCAACTTGCGGCGTTCTGGACTGCACGATGTGCTCGGTCAGTGGGTTCAACAGCAGCGACCAGTCTTCGGGATCTGTGTCGGCATGCAACTGTTGTATTCAGCGTCCGAGGAAGGTGATGAACCGGGGCTTGGCTTGCTACCAGGAAAGGTTGTCCGGTTTCCCACCACCGCCGTCGTTCCACATCTTGGCTGGAACGTTGTTCAGGCGACCCCAGGGCACGCGCAGGATGCGTTGGTTGCAGGTGTCGATAGGCGTCGCTGCTATTTCACCCACTCGTATTACGCCGTGCCTGATGATGCCACCCATGTCGTGGCGACAAGCACCTACGGCGACGCGAATTTTCCCTGTCTTGTAAGGGAAGGATCGGTCGTCGGGACCCAATTTCACCCGGAGAAGTCCGGTCGCGTCGGCATGCGCCTTCTCGAGAATTGGGTGACTCAGCTACGAGAGGACTGACCCTTGTTGACCCTATTTCCGGCCGTCGACATCAAGGACGGCAAGGCGGTGCGCCTTACCCAAGGCAAGGCCGATGCCAGCACCGTGTATGACCTCGACCCGGTTGCTGCGGCCGAACGGTTTGCCGCTGACGGAGCGCAGTGGCTCCACGTGGTCGATCTTGACGCAGCGTTCACAGGTGAGCCACGCAACCGCCACCTCATCGCCGACATCGTTGCGCGTACGAACTGTCACGTCCAAGCGTCGGGTGGTGTGCGCACCCTTGATGACATCAAAGCCTCGGTTGATTACGGGGCTCAGCGGATCGTTATCGGCACCATGGCGCTGGCTGACCCGACCTTTGTTGCCGCGGCGCTTGACGCTGTGGGGGACAAGGTTGCCGTTGGGCTCGATGCTCGCGGCACGACGCTGCAAGCACGCGGATGGACGGAGGAGGCGGGCGACCTGTTCGAAGCGCTTGAACGGTTCACTGCGATGGGAGTGTCGCGGTTTGTCTACACCGACGTGGCGCGTGATGGCATGTTGCAAGGGCCTAACATTGACATGCTTCGCCAGGTCGCCGATGCGACGTCTGCGGCCGTGACCGCGTCGGGCGGCGTGAGCAATCTCGATGACCTTGATGCACTGGCGCAATGCCACGAAAGGGTTGATGCTGTCATCGTCGGCAAAGCGATCTACAGCGGAGCGTTCAACGTTGCGTCGGCGTTGGCTCGATTGACGCCCACACCATGACACCAGTATCACGCCCTCACAGCGACGATCATCCGGACGTCACCGGACCTGACGTGGCTGCCGATGGAGTATCAACCAGCCAACGTTCCGAGCTGGCTATTCGCGTCATTCCGTGCCTCGACGTCACTGATGGGCGCGTGGTCAAGGGCATCAACTTTGTTGACCTGCGCGATGCAGGTGACCCGGTCGCCATGGCGTCGGTGTACGACGACGAAGGAGCTGACGAGCTCGTCTTCCTTGATATCACTGCGTCAAGCGATGGGCGTCGCACAATGGTCGACGTCGTCGAGCAAGTCGCTGACCAGGTCTCCATTCCCTTCGCCGTTGGCGGAGGTCTGCGCACCGTCGACGATGCTCGGGAGATGCTGCGGGCTGGCGCTGACAAGATCGCGTTCAACACGGCGGCCGTGAACGACCCCTCCGTGTTGTCGGCAACCGCTGCAGCAGTGGGCTCTCAGTCTCTGGTTGTCGCAGTGGACGCCAGGCGGCGGATCCCTGTCGACGCTGACCAAGGCTGGGAGTTGACGATCCACGGTGGACGGACATCAACCGGCTTGGACGCGGTCGCGTGGTGTATCGAGGCCGTTGAGCGCGGTGCCGGCGAGATCCTGCTGACGTCGATGGATCAGGATGGCACCAAGGCGGGATTCGATCTCGAACTCATCCGACGCATTACCGCTGCTGTGTCCGTGCCGGTGATCGCCAGTGGCGGGGCCGGGACGGCCGCGCATTGCGTTGAAGCTGCCAATGCTGGTGCGTCTGCTGTGCTCGCGGCGTCGATCTTCCATTTCGGCGAACTGAGCATTGCCGAGGTGAAGCGCGATCTGGCCGCGGCTGGCATCACCGTCCGCATCGACGACTGAGCGGCATCGCAGCGTCGGCAGGGGCGTCGTCGGCGCGCCGCTTTAGAAAGGCGGACCTGGCCGCGCCGGTTCCGAGTGACATGCATTGCGCGGCACTGGGGCATGCATTGCGCGGCACTGCGGATTACCAATCGATCGCCGTCGTCAACTACGGCCGAACAGTTGGTCGAAGAACGCTGATTGGAACTGCTGTGAACAGGAACGCGCGTCTCCAGTCTGGTCGATGCACGCTGCTAATTCATTGATGCCGAATCCGGATTGCTGGACCACCCACACAAACAGCACCGTGATGGCCGCACCAAGGATCATGCCAGCTGCCCCGGTCATCAGACCGGTCGTCGCTGTGCCCTTTCCCATTCCCGAACGCTTGCCTCTGCGCCGACCGATAAGCCCTAACACGACGGCGCCAAGTCCTAATGGCACAGCAATCATCCCCACGAAGGGGACAAGAGCGACCAACGCAGCGACCACACCGAGAATGAGCGCTGCTACTGCCGGGCCGTTACCTAACGAGTCTCGGCGCGTGCCAGCCGACGATTGAGCGCCGGCTTTCTTGGCGGTGCGCCGGGTCTTCTTGGCGTTGCCGGCAGCATCCTGGGCTTCGTTGTCCGATGGGCGCGCGCCGGCCGCGGGCTGAAACGACGGTTCGGTTGGGTCGCCGTCTGCTGCGACCTCGGGACGGGTGCCGTCTGCGGTGCCGGAGGCTGGGTCATCTCCGTCGTGTTGCAACGGCGGAGGTTCCACCAGGGCGCTGGCAGCATCCTGAGGTGAGGTGGAGTCATCGTCGGCGGCGGGTGTGGTGGTGTCCTGAGTATCGGTGTCGTCCGCTGCGCCTGGAGCCGGTTGATCGACGGCATACAGATGGGAACCTGTCGCGGAACCTTCGTCGGCAGGTGCGCTTTCGGCGGAGACGGAAGTCGAAGGCTCACTCGAGGTTGACGCTGGTGTGGCCTGTTCTGCGGAAGGGGTGGTTGCGGCATCAGCTTCGGGTGCATCGCCACCTGAAGCATCCGAGGCCGGCGCATCCCCGATGGATGGTGCTGGCGCGTGAACCGTCGAGGCGTCGGGTGCTGGGTCGGTGCCAGTGGTTTGTGTGGGGCCTTCAGCCGCAGCAGGAGTTGCGGTTTGCGTTTCGGTTTGGGCTGCAGGCTGTGTCGCTTGCGCTGCGGGTTGCGTTGGTTGCTCGACGCTGGATGCCTGGGCAGGCGCCTGCTGGCCGGAGGCGGCGGCCGGGCGGCCATCGAGGGGATCGATGGCCCGTTGGCCAGCGTTGGCGACATGTTCAGTCCAGCGCTGACCGTCCCAGTAGCGGTACTCGTGCCGTCCAGTCGGGTCCGGATGCCAGGCTGCGGGAATGCTCACCACGTCCTCCTCGGTGCCCTTATCGCGTGGCCGCGTGCCGTCGGGTCCATCGGCCATCAGGTGTTGGGCCTGATGGTCACACTCAATGATCGTCCGGTGTCGGCACGTTCACGTCAAGCGCCCCACCTTACCCCGGCAAGCGGCCAGGCACGTTGACATCGTGGCGAATGGGGATTCGAGCGGGTGAAGGTCCCGGGCGGTCGCTCACCGGGATGTGGACTGGTTACGCTCGTCGGGTCCGCCGTTGGTCGGCTTGTCGTTCGCTGATGGTCGCACTGGTCAACGTCGTGCCCACGGTCCGTACGTGCCAGAGCAAGCATGACAGCCATGTGGACAGAGCCGCTGGTGCCCAGTTGCCAGACGGTCAGAAGAGGAGATGGGGCACCATGGAGCAGCAGCCGGGTGGTGACCAACGTGGCAGCAACGAATCTGATCCGCTGCCCGTTGCCTCTGGTTGCACCGATGTAGCGACGATCGATGACGTTTCGTTCGACGGGGCAGGATTGGCCGCGGCGATCGTGGTGCAGCACGATTCCCACGAAGTGTTGATGGTGGCGTGGATGAACCGCGAGGCGCTTGAGGCAACATTGAGGACCGGCGAGACCGTGTTTTGGAGTCGTTCACGTCAAGAGCTGTGGCACAAGGGCGCGACGTCAGGCAACACCCAGCGTGTCATCGGCATTGCGCTCGATTGCGACGGTGATGCTCTCCTTATTCACGTGGATCAAGGCGAGGGTGTTGCCTGCCACACAGGCCAGCGCACGTGTTTCCACCGCGCCCTGTCAATGAGCCAGGGCACGCCATGACAGCATCGGAACCGTTGGTGAAGCCTTCGCGGCGCGAGTTTCGTCAACTGGCAGCAGATCACGGCCTGGTGCCCGTCCGACGAGAGTTGCTCGCTGATCTTGAAACTCCCCTGTCGGTCTACGCCAAACTGTCTGGCGACGGCCCAAGCTTCCTCTTGGAATCCGCCGAACATGGCGAACGCTGGGGGCGCTTCTCGTTCATAGGTGTCGATCCGTTTCTCGTGTTGCGAAGCAGGGACGGTGTGGTGCGTTGGGACGGCATACCCCCAGGCGAGGCTGCAAATGCATCTGGCGCGTTCAATGCTCTGGCTGCAGCAACCGAGGCATTTCGCGCACCTCCACTCGATGACGTCCCGCTGCATGGTGGTGCTGTCGGTTACGTCGGGTACGACGCGGTGCGCGAGATCGAACGGATTCCGGCGACAGGGCGCGACGACTTGGGCGTCGACGACGTTGTCATGATGTTCCCGCGAACTGTCGTTGCGCTCGACCACTTGCGACAGGTCTTGACAGTTGTAGAGAACGTGGTTACCGCGGATGTCCCTGATAGCGATGTGGACGCGCTCTACGACGCCGCTATGGCATCGCTCGACAGAGTGGTCGCGCGGCTAGGAGGGCCACTACGACAACTCGCTCCCGTACCACCGCCGGTGCGCCGCCAACCCGATCGGGCGCCATCGAACCTTGCCGACGGCGACTACGAGCAGATGGTCGAGCGGGTCAAAGAGCACATCTATGCGGGTGACACTTTTCAGACGGTGGTCAGTCAACGGTTTGTTCTCCCCACAGCAGCTAGCGCATTCGAGATCTATCGAGCCCTCCGCGTCATCAATCCGTCGCCGTACCTGTATCTCGTTGATGTCGGCGACGCGCAGGTCGTAGGCTCGTCTCCAGAAGCGCTTGTCCAAGTCCACGGCCGACGGGTTGAAACCTGGCCCATTGCAGGTACCCGACGCCGAGGCGTCTCAGCAGAAGAAGATCGGACGTTGGCCAGCGAACTGCTGGCTGACGAAAAGGAACGCGCTGAACATGTCATGCTGGTCGACCTGGCGCGCAACGACTTGGGGCGCGTCTGTGAAATCGGGAGCGTAACGGTCGACGAGATGATGGAAGTCCAGCGGTTCAGCCATGTGATGCACCTGACGAGTTCGGTCAGCGGAACGTTGAAGGAGAGTCTGGGTCCCGTCGATGTACTGAAGGCGACCTTCCCGGCTGGCACCGTGTCGGGTGCACCCAAAGTGCGTGCGATGCAGATCATCGATGACCTGGAGCCCACGCGTCGAGGGCCTTACGCTGGCGCGGTCGGCTACATCGATTTTGCCGGGAATCTCGACACTTGCATCACCATCAGGACGGTTGTGATCAAAGACGGTCACGCTTTCGTTCAGGCAGGGGCCGGCATTGTGGCTGATTCGATGCCGGCAGCCGAAGAACAAGAAACGCGCAGCAAGGCTGATGCGGTGCTGGCCGCGATCCATGCTGCTGAAGAAATGCATCGCGTCCAGGCCATTGGCCACGACGATTAGCATCACAACACGCTGCTCTGACTCTCGATGACGACAGATGGTGAACGCAATGCCGACGTATCTCGATGACCTGGTTGCCGGTGCACGGCGTCGCGTCGATGCGGCGGTTGCGCGTGAATCGATTGAACAATTGCGGTTTCGTGCCGACAAGCGGGTGCTGCCGCCATCGTTTCGGTCTGCGCTGCAGGGGCCGGGTGTGGCAGTCATCGCCGAAATCAAGCGAGCGTCACCCTCGCGTGGGCCCTTGGCGCTGGACATTGTGGCGGCAGAGTTGGCTGCCGTGTACCGAGATGCCGGGGCAGCGGCGATTTCGGTTCTGACCGAGCCTGACGGCTTCAAGGGTTCGCTCGACGATCTCATCGACGTGGCTTCGGTTGGCGTTGCGGCGCTCCGCAAGGATTTCATCGTCGATGCGTATCAGGTCTGGGAGGCCAGGGACGCAGGTGCCGCTGCGGTGTTGCTCATCGTGGCAGCGCTCGATGATCGGATGCTTGCGACGCTGCTGGCTGAGGCGAAGGCAGCGGGCCTTGACGTGCTCGTTGAAGCACACGATGAACGTGAGGTAGAAGCTGCGCTTGCAGCGGGTGCCGACATCATCGGGATCAACGCGAGGGATCTGCGCACCTTCGAGATTGACCGCACGGCCTTCGCGCGCTTGCGCCAGCGCGTCCCACCAGAAGTTGTGACGGTGGCTGAGTCAGGGGTGCGAGATGCAGACGATGTAGTCCGCCATGCTCGCGAAGGTGCAGATGCCGTCCTTATCGGTGAGGCGCTCGTGTCGTCGGATGATCCCGGCGCCGCACTGGCGCGGCTGGTCGCGGCGGGTCGCGTAGATGAAGCGGTGCAGCGGTGAGACGAGCCAACTCGCTGCGTGACGTGCTGTGTCTCGCACCACGTGTCAACACGGACTGGAATTGACCATGGACGTTGGAAGTCTTGCCGGCGGGCAAAGCAGTCCTACCTCTTCAGATGGCTACTTTGGTCGGTTCGGAGGGCAGTATGTCCCGGA
>JBBDSU010000058.1:50821-66467 GCA_040904825.1 Nitriliruptoraceae bacterium
CTTCGGCCTCCAATGCACCGTCTATATGGGCGCCGAAGATTGTCGTCGCCAGCGGCTGAACGTCGTGCGCATGCAACTGCTCGGCGCCGAAGTGGTACCGGTCACGAGCGGGACCCAAACACTCAAGGACGCCATCAACGAAGCGATGCGCGATTGGGTCACCAACGTCGCGACAACGCACTACCTGATCGGATCGGCCATGGGGCCGCATCCGTTCCCCACCATCGTACGTGAACTGCAGAAGATCATTTCCATTGAGACCGCTGCGCAATTCGCCGAACAAGCCGGTGGGATGCCGGACGCAGTGGTGGCGTGCGTTGGGGGCGGGTCGAACGCAATCGGATCGTTTGCCCACTGGATCGAAACCGAAGAGGTCAGATTGGTCGGCGTCGAGGCCGCGGGCGAAGGTGTGGGCAGTGGCCGCTCTGCCGCGACGATCAGCGAGGGTCGCGAGGCGGTGCTGCACGGGTCACGATCGATTGTGCTGGTTGACGACGATGGGCAGGTCCTGCCTGCCCACTCAGTCTCTGCAGGTCTGGATTATCCCGGCGTGGGACCAGAGCATGCGTGGCTGGCGTCGACAGGCCGAGCACTCTACTTCAGCGCGACCGATCAAGATGCCTTGCACGGTTTTCGACGAACCTGCGAACTCGAAGGGATCATCCCTGCCTTGGAGCCGGCACATGCCGTGGGTTGGGTGCTGGCACACGGCAAGTCGGAGTTGGGCGAGGGTGCTCGCATTGTGGTGACGATGTCTGGCAGGGGTGACAAGGATGTCGACGAAGTGGTCGAAGTCGCCGGTTGGGATGTCGGTGTTGATCGTGCTTTCGAGGCACGCAAGGGAAGGTGACCAGATGGCCACGACAAAGCTCCCATCGTCCAGTGGCCCTGCCGTCGCTGCTGAAGCAGGCGATCGAGCGCGGCCAGGCGCGGGTGTGGCTGCTATCGAAGCGGCGTTTGCTCAGGCGTCGAGCGAAGGCCGGGCTGCGCTGATCACCTACTTGACGGCCGGTTATCCCGACGACGCGACGTCGGAAGCGTGTTTTGCTGCAGCCGTTGAGAGCGGTGCTGACATCATTGAGGTCGGACTTCCGTTTTCGGATCCGATGATGGATGGACCGATCATTCAGGCCGCTAACCAAGCGGTCCTGGATCGCGGTGCGACCGTTGAATCACTGCTTGATCTGGTGGAGGGGATGCGCGCGCTGGAGGTCCCTAAAGTTGCGATGACCTATGTGACGATTGCCGATACCCGGGGCTATGCACGATTTGCGCGTGAGTGCGCGGAATCTGGGATCGCCGGGGTCATCCTTCCCGATCTTCCGGTCGTCGAGGCATCGGCATGGCGGTCGGAGGCCATCCAGCACGGGTTGGCAACGGTGTTCATGGCGTCATCGGTATCAACCGACGAGCGCCTCGCCGCGATCGCTGAAGCGTCGACGGGTTGGATCTATGCAGCAGGACTTCTTGGCGTTACCGGGGTGAAAGAAGTTGCCTACGACGAATCCCGCATACTCGTCGAGCGTGTGCGGCGGTTCAGCGAGTTGCCTGTCGCCGTCGGCATGGGTGTCAAAGACCGCCGATCAGCTGCAGAGGTGGCCTCGTTCTCTGATGGAGTGATCGTCGGATCTGCGATTGTCCAGGCGATCGGTGACGGCGATCCTGCCAAGGCCCCCAGCCGTGTCGGCGCCTTGGTGCGCGAACTTCGAACCGGCGTCGCTGGCTGAGCCAGGCCGGGATCAGGCCTCACTGTCGGATAGCGATGCGTGCGCGGTACAGTCGCACCGCTGATAGCGGTGACCAGCGCATCGTTTTTTCATGCCCCCGTGCTGGAATTGGCATACAGGGACGGCTCAAAACCGTCTTCCCGTGAGGGATTGTGGGTTCGAGTCCCACCGGGGGTACCACCCGCTTCGCGCGTGCATGATGCGTGCTTGATAGGAGTTCGTGGATGATCGACACGACCACACCAGCCGACCGGGAGTTGTCGACTCCGGTAGCCGAGCCAAGCCCGACACGTGTGCTCATTGCTGAAGATGAGGCGTTGATCCGGCTTGATCTGAAGGAAATGCTCGAAGAGGAAGGGTTCGAGGTCGTTGCTCAAGTGGCCGACGGCGCCTCAGCGGTCCGCCTGACACGAGAGCTACGTCCCGACCTCGTGATTCTCGATATCAAGATGCCGGTGATGGACGGCATCGAGGCCGCTGAGGAGATCGCCAACGATCGACTGGCAGCGATCCTCATCTTGACGGCATTCAGCCAGCGCGAACTGGTCGAACAGGCGCGCCGTGCCGGTGCGATGGCCTACCTCGTCAAGCCCTTTCAGAAGCACGATCTGTTGCCAGCCGTAGAGATCGCATCGGGCCGGTTCCGTGAGATGACGGGCTTGGAGGCCACCGTTGATGACCTGCAAGGTCGCCTCGAAGCGCGCAAGTTGGTTGAGCGCGCCAAGGGCCTGTTACAGCAGCATCAGGATCTCTCAGAAGCGGAAGCCTTCCGGTTCGTGCAGCGGCAGGCGATGGAACGGCGACAGACGATGCGTCAAGTCGCCGAGCGGATCATCGGAGAGTTGGAAGACTGAACACGTCTATGCCGGGCATCACGTTGCCCGGCGTTTCGTAAGAGATTCCTGACGTGTTGTCGCGGCACACAAGCCGGGCCTCAACGCCCCGGAGTGACCGCTAGTACAGGGCAGCAGCCAGCCGCCGACGAGCTTCCCCGACACGTGGATCGTCGTCGCCCAAGACGACAAACAGTGCGAGCAGTTGCTCGCGTGCGGCATCACGTGTGTCGCCGCCTTCCTCAATCATGCTGAGCAGCAAGGTGATGGCCTCGTCGTGACGTCCCTGTGCCGACAGCGCACGTGCCAGGATTGGTGCGGCTGATACATCGCCGCCGTTCACCGTTGCCGCGAGTTCGTCGATATCGATGTCGCGGTATGCGCGCAGTTCAGCGCGCGCGACCAAATACTCGGCGTCAGGATCAGGCAGGTGGCGAGTGGCGAGTCGTGTTGCCTCGGCCGGATCGTCGTCAATGAGCATCTCGGCGAGCGAAAGGGCCGCCGCCTTGTGGGCAGGCTCGGCAGCGACGACCTGTCTAAGTGCGGCGATCTTGTCGTCACGATCAAGCCCATCTGTGGCGGCAATAGCGCGGTCTGTCGCAGACGGAACAAGCCGGTCAATGAATGCAGCCAGTTGCTGGGGTGGGATGACTCCCGTGAACTGATCGATCACGGCCCCGTCCTTGAAGGCAAAGACCTGCGGGATGCCTTGGACCTGGAACTGGCGGGCGGTGGCTTGATTTGTGTCGACGTCGATCTTGGCCAGGATCACCTCGCCGCCACGTTCAGTGACAGCAGCCTCGAGCATCGGCGAGAGTGTCCGGCACGGTCCACACCAGGCGGCCCAGAAGTCGACGATCACGGGGATGTCGTGAGACCGCTGGACAACTTGGTGGGCGAAATCGGCGTCTGTTACATCGATGATCAGTTCGGTCGATTGAGTCACGAAGTTCGCCTCTCGTTGGTAGTGGTCACGGGATCCGTCGCGCTATGGCGCTGCATGCACAGCGTGCCCTACTGGCGCGCCGAGGGTGGCGCCGGGCACGCCACTACGCTGATCCAACGTTTCCGCACACGAGGATCTTCCCGTTGGCCATTTCACGACGCCAGATGATTCTCCTCGACGGTCACAGCCTGGCGTATCGCGCGTTTTATGCCCTTCCTGACACGTTGCGGACCCACAGCGGCGATCTCACCAACGCTGTCTACGGATTTACGAGCATGGTGATCAAGCTGCTGGCTGACCGCGACCCGGATGTGATCATTGTGGCATTCGACAAGGGCCGTGATACCGCGCGCACGGAAGCCTTCCCGGACTACAAGGCGCAGCGGGCTGCCCCACCGGAAGAGTTCCGACCTCAGATCGGGATGATCAAGCAGGTCCTCAGCGCCATGGCGATTCCAACCGTGGAGATCGAAGGCATCGAGGCCGATGATCTGTTGGCCACCATTGCAACGCGTGCCGTTGACGCCGACTTCGATGTCGCCGTGGTCACTGGCGACCGGGATGCGATGCAACTCGTCAGTGACCGAATCACGGTGCTGTACACGTTGCGTGGTATCACCGAGATGGCCGAGATGACCCCAGACGCAGTGGAAGACCGGTTCGGAGTGCTCCCGGGGAGTTACGTCGACCTCGCTGCCTTACGCGGTGATTCGTCGGACAACTTGCCGGGTGTCCCCGGTGTTGGTGACAAGACTGCCGCCAAGCTCATCGATCAATTCGGCGATATCGACGGCATCTACACCCATCTTGACGAAGTGTCGGGCAAGAAGGTGCCCGCGATGCTGGCAGAACAAGAGCAACAAGTGCGCCTCAATCGCCAGATCATGCGCCTGCGTACGGACGTTGACCTCACCTTCGAGCTAGGGGACTATCAGCGCAGCGACATCGACGCGCAAGCGGTCCGAGAGTTGTTCGGGACGTTGGAGTTTCGGGCGTTGTATGACCGCTTCGCCGCCGAAGTTCTCGGCACGATCGAGGCCGGTGATGCGGCGGGCATGACGCGACCTGCTCACCAACTCGAACCCGGCACGGTTGCCGCTTGGCTCGATAACGCGGGTAGCCCAGTGGCGATCGTTGCCGCTGTCGCCGGACGCCCACCAAACCTACGCGTCACCGCGCTGGGCCTGGCTGGTCCGGAATCTGACCCGGTCGCCATCGATCGCGACGTCATGGGAGAAGACGACGTTGCCGCGATTGCCGCCCTATTGGCCGATAGTGGCCGCGACAAGGTCACCCATGACGCGAAGCTCCTCCACCACGTTGCGATGGCCGAAGGGTGGAGCCTTGAGGCCATAGTGCTCGACACCGAGTTGGCTGCCTACCTGGTCAACCCCGAACAGCGCACGTTCGACCTTGAGCGTCTTGCGTTGCAGCACCTTCAGCGCACGCTTGAGCCCAACCAGTCGAGCGACGGTGATGACCAGCTGTCGCTGGCCATCGGTGATGACAGTTGGCGTGAGCGTGCGCTGCGTGCCGAAGCCGCACTTGAGCTAGCGGTCACGCTCGGGGATGTGCTCGATGAACGTGGTCAGCGGGATCTGTTGGCTAACGTCGAGATGCCGCTGGCTCCTGTGCTCGCCAGGATGGAGCATGTGGGCGTGGCGATCGACCTTGCCGTCCTCGATGAGATCCGACAGCGGTTGGCGACACGCGTAGGGCACCTCGAAGCCGAAGTCCACGATCACGCGGGGCGTGCGTTCAATCTCGGTTCGGGCCCCCAACTGCAGCAGGTGCTCTTCGACGAGCTCGGGCTTCCCAAGACACGCAAGATCAAGACGGGCTATTCGACCGACGCGAATGCGCTCGCGTCGCTCCGTGATGGACATCCCATCGTGGAGGCACTGCTCGAATGGCGCGAGCTCACAAAATTGCTCAGTACTTATGTCGACGCCTTGCCACCGCTTGTTGACGCGGGGACAGGCCGGATCCACACGACGTTGTCACAGACCGTGGCTGCAACCGGACGCCTGTCATCGTCACATCCCAACCTTCAGAACATTCCGGTGCGCCGGCGAGAAGGGCGTGAGATACGTCGAGCGTTCGTTGCCGGCGAAGGCTTTGGTCATTTGCTCGTCGCGGACTACTCCCAGATCGAGCTTCGCATTCTTGCCCACTTGTCGGGCGACGAGGGCTTGCTGTCAGCGTTTGCCGATGGCGAAGACATCCATGCGACCACAGCAGCGAAAGTCTTCGATCGGCCGCTTGAAGCGGTCGATGGTGCGTTGCGTGATCGGGCTAAGGCGGTCAACTACGGGTTGGCGTACGGCTTGACATCGTTCGGTCTTGGGCAACAACTTGGCATCCCGCCCAACGAAGCGCAAGAGATCGTTGACGCCTACTTCGCGCGGTTTCCCAAAGTAAAGTCGTTCCTCGAAGACGCTGTGAAGGTGGCTACGCGTGACGGCTACACGACCACGCTGTTCGGACGCCGCAGATACCTGCCCGACTTGCGTTCGGATGATCGCAACCGGCGCCAGATGGCTGAGCGGATGGCGCTCAACGCGCCGATCCAGGGCACGGCCGCTGATGTCATCAAGTTGGCGATGATCAAGCTTGATGAGGCGATCCGGGCGCAAGGACTGTCGAGCCAGATGTTGTTGCAGGTACACGACGAAGTCATCCTCGAAGTCACCGACGACGAACGTGAACAGGTCCGGGAACTGGTCATCGACACGCTGTCAGGTGTCGCCGACCTTGCTGTGCCGCTGCTTGTCGACACGGCGACCGGGGCGACCTGGTTTGATGCTGAAAAGCATTGACCCGGTTGAGCCAGTACCTACCGGCGCTGCATGATGGTGGGGTATAGGCAGAGGCCGCGACCGACGGTCGTCGTGCACGCGTACCTACGGAATATCGATCGTGAGATCCGCAGGCGATGTCGATTGTTCCCAATCCAGGCCGCCGGCGGCAACGTCGATCAGTTCGATGCGGTAAGTCCCGTCAGGTCCGGTTGTTCGGAACCGGACTCTCCCTAACATGTCGGTATTGCCTACCGCCACCGCCGAACGCAGCGGACTCGTGGTCTTGGCTTCGATGGCGACATCCGGACACCGTTGTCCGGCGTCGTCTCGGATCTCGACCATGAACGTCACGCGCCAACCCTCGTCGACTCGTTCGGGATCGAGCGCGCTCAGCGCCGTCACATGAATCGGCTCGGTGAACAGGCCCCTCTTCGGGAGCCCGTCGGGTAGCGGCTCAACAGCGAGCTGGCGACGGCGTCGGAACATGCGGTCCTCCTGATCATCAGGCCGACGGTAGCGAGCAGGCCGGCGCCAATCGCTATCGGACAGGCGGTTCACCGTGCGCGGCGCCTGGCTGTGCGTGACAACCGACAAGGTGATCGTTGACCATTCCCATCGACTGGAGAAACGCGTAAGCGGACGTCGGACCAAGGAATTTCCATCCGAGCGCGCGCAGCGATGCGGCCAGGGCGTGTGACTCGGGGGATGCAGTCGCCACTTCACCGGCCGAAGTGGGGGACGAGTCAACCTCTGGTGCGTGGTCCCAGATGAACGCGCTGAATGCGTCGAGATCAGCGAAGTTCGTCACGATGCGGGCATTGGCGATCGTTGCTTCGATTTTGCCTCGATGGCGGATGATCGTTGCGTCAGTCACCAGGCGTTCGACGTCGGCCGACTCCATACGCGCGACACGTTGAGGATCGAAACCGTGGAATGCGGCGCGAAATGCTTCCCGTCTCCGCAAAATGGTCAGCCAGGAAAGTCCAGCCTGGAACCCTTCGAGGCACAACTTTTCAAACAGCTTGTGGCCGTCGCGCTCGGGCCGACCCCATTCCAGGTCGTGATAGGCGACGTAGTCAGGGTCGCGACCGCACCACCAACAGCGCAGAAGCCCGTCAGGGTGTAACACGAGTCCAGATTCGGCCGGGGGAATGGCGCTGGGTTCGGCGGTGGAGTCGACGAGAGCGCCTTTCGTGATGGTGATCGGAGGGTGACGAGCGGCCATCCGTTGTCGGCGCCGGTCAATCGCCAGCCTGCTGGCTGGATGCTTGACAGGTGGCAACACCACCCCGCAAGTTGACCATTCCGGGAGACATTGCGCACGTCTCGCGTTGACAGAATCGCATTGGGCTGCGACCCTGTCCCTACTACTGGGTGCATAGCATCCTTCCGCGCGTGGCCGCGCTGCTGCGCGCACTGTCCCGGACGTTCATCACGATGACGGGCGTCCTTATCCCCTGAACCCACGAGATCCTGCCCCGATGTCCCAGACCTCTACCCCCGACCAGCCCACCTCCGGCACGCCGGCCACCCAGCCGTCTGACGGACCTCCCACGAGCGTCGATGATGTCGTCCTCCTGCAAGAGCCAGGTGGGACGTTGACGTCAACTGGCGATGTCATCGTTGACAACGACCTGTCTGACAGCGATTTCGAAGCTGCGCTTGAAGACACGGTCCAGGCGATGGAGGAGGGCAAGATCATCGAAGGGGTCGTGGTCAAGGTCGACCCTGACGAGGTGCTGCTGGACATCGGATGGAAGTCCGAAGGCGTCATCCCCGTACGCGAGCTATCGATCAAGCTTGATGTCGACCCCAACACCATTGTGCAGGTCGGTGATGTGGTCGAGGCCCTCATCATGAACAAGGAAGATGAGGAAGGCCGGCTCGTGCTGTCCAAGAAGCGGGCTCAATACGAGCGCGCGTGGGGCACGATCGAACGGATCTACACCGAGGACCGCACCGTCGCCGGTTCAGTCATTGAAGTCGTCAAGGGCGGCTTGATCCTCGACATCGGACTGCGTGGCTTCCTGCCCGCATCGCTGGTCGAGATGCGTCGCGTGCGGGACCTGGCTCCCTACGTAGGCGAGCAGCTCGAATGCAAGATCATCGAGCTCGACCGCAATCGCAATAACGTGGTGCTGTCACGCAGGAAGTTCCTCGAAGAGACCCAGAGTGAGTTCCGCAACGAGTTCCTTGACTCGCTGCAGAAGGGCGAAGTTCGCGCCGGGGTGGTCAGTTCGATCGTGAACTTTGGTGCATTCGTCGACCTCGGTGGTGTAGACGGCCTCGTCCACGTGTCCGAGCTGTCGTGGAAGCACATTGATCACCCGTCCGAGGTCGTCGAAGTTGGTGACGAAGTCGAGGTTGAGGTGCTTGATGTAGACCTCGACCGTGAACGTGTGAGCCTGTCGCTGAAGGCGACGCAGGAAGACCCGTGGCAGATGTTTGCGCGCGAGCACGCCGTCGGGGAAGTCGTCGATGGAGAAGTCACCAAACTCGTTCCCTTCGGGGCCTTTGTCAAGGTCGCCGACGGCATCGAAGGCTTGGTGCACATCTCGGAACTCGCCGAACGCCATGTTGAGGTGCCCGAGGCGGTCGTCAACGTCGGCGACAAGATCGAAGTGAAGGTCATCGACATCGACACGGTCCGTCGCCGGATCAGCCTGTCGCTCAAGCAGGCAGTCGAGGGAGACGCTCCGGTCGAAGAAGAGACTTATGACGAAGAGCCAGCCGTTGAAGCGGCCTACTCGTCTGGCGGCGACGATGCTCCGGCATCGGGAGCCTTTGCGGCCGCGTTCGCTCAAGCTGGACTGTCGTCATCGAACGCGGAAGCCAGCCCTGAAGAAGTGGCGCTCGCCGAAGCAGAACTCCCTGAGCCGGCTGCACCAGACGATGCAACAGAAGACGCTGCGGCAGCCGCCGATGCCGACGCACCATCGGATGCTGATGGCGAGGCCGTTTCCGACGCCGACGAAGCAGACGAAGACAAGAGCTAATCGGGATTGTGCCGACGGATCTTGGGCCCGTGCTGGTGGCGATGACCGCTTCGGCACGGGCCTTCGTCGTCCCGAGCGAGCGGACGTCTCATGAAGGTTGTAGGCCTGACCGGAGGGATTGGTAGCGGCAAGTCGACGGTCGCGCGGATGCTTGCTGACCGCGGCGCTGAGATCGTCGATGCCGACGCCATCGCCCGGGATGTTGTGCGCCAAGGAACCGCCACATTTGAGACGATCGTCGCGGCGTTCGGCGATGGCGTTGTGGGTCCAGACGGCGACCTTGATCGGAAACGCCTCGCTGCCATCGCGTTCGCCTCTGAAGACGCGCGCCGCCAACTTGAGGCCATCACGCATCCAGCGATTGAAACCAGGATGCTGGGAGCGATTGATGCTGCCAGCGAGCGCGACAACGTCCCCTTCGTAGTGGTCGACCATCCGTTGCTGATCGAAACCGGGCGTTACGCCGACTTTGATGTGCTCGTCGTCGTCATCGCACCGGAATCCGTGCGCATCGACAGAGTTGTTGCGGGTCGTGCCATGGACGCCGACGACGTGGGGGCACGCATGGCTGCCCAAACCGATGACGCGACTCGACGGCGGTTGGCGAACCACGTCATCGACAACGACGCGGATCTTGATGCGCTGCAGCGCCGAGCGGACGAGGTGTACGACCTGCTGACCGGTTGACAGCCCGGACGGTAAGTACGCAGCGGTGACGTCAACCAGTGAGGTCAGGTGTGGCCGAGGATCATCGGCGACCTACCCTCACTGTCTTAAGGAGGTCGCCGTGAACGATCGGTCGTTGCTGCATCGCAACGCGCGCGATGATGTGCCATTTCGCGTGGTCAGCGACTTCTCACCAGCTGGCGATCAACCTCAAGCCATCGACCGGATTGTTGAAGCCTTCGGTGACGGTGAGCGTGCCGTGACGCTGCTTGGCGCGACCGGTACGGGGAAGACCTTCACAGCGGCGAAGGTTCTCGAGCGTCTGCAGCGCCCGTGTCTGGTCATCGCGCCCAACAAGACGCTCGGCGCGCAACTGGCGAACGAGTTTCGCGAGTTTCTTCCCGACAATGCCGTCGAGTACTTCGTGTCGTACTACGACTACTACCAGCCCGAGGCTTACATCCCCTCGTCGGATACCTACATCGAGAAAGATTCGTCGATCAACGACGAGATCGACCGGCTCCGCCATCGTGCCACGATGGCGCTGCTCTCACGACGCGACGTCGTGGTGGTGGCCTCGGTGTCCTGCATCTATGGCCTCGGGTCCCCATTCGAATACGAAGATCATGTCTTGTGGTTGCGGACCGGGGTTGAAGCTGGTCTCGACGCGTCCCTGCGGAAACTCGTGTCGCTGCAGTACACCCGCAACGACCTGGTGCTCACGCGGGGAACATTCCGTGTCCGGGGTGACACGCTCGAAGTATTTCCGGCGGACGACGAACGCGTCGCGCGCATCGAGTTCTTCGGCGACGAAGTGGAGCGAATTGTTCGCGTCGACCCGGTGACTGGCGAGGTCTCAGGATCAATCGACGAGTTGGCGGTGTTCCCGGCATCTCACTATGTGTCGTCGCCGGAGGCCGTCGAGCGCTCTGTGGCGTCGATCGCTGCCGAACTTGACGACCGGGTCGCAGAGTTTCAGCGCGAAGGCAAGTTGCTCGAAGCCCAACGGTTGCAGATGCGGACGGCATACGACCTCGAAATGATTCGAGAGGTCGGCTTCTGCAGCGGTATCGAGAACTACTCGCGTCATTTCGACGGACGTGAGCCGGGTGACCCGCCCTACACGCTGCTCGACTACTTCCCTAACGATTTTGTCGTTTTCATCGATGAATCGCATGTCACGGTGCCCCAGATCGGCGGGATGTACTCGGGTGACCGGTCACGCAAAGACACGCTCGTAGAGCACGGTTTCAGACTGCCGTCTGCGCGCGACAATCGACCACTGATGTTCGACGAGTTCTTGCAGCGCATCGGCCAGCGCCTGTTCATCTCGGCGACGCCTGGCGACTATGAACGCCGGGAGTCAGGCGCGATCGCTGAGCAGATCATCCGGCCGACCGGTCTCGTTGACCCTGACGTGGTTGTCCGGCCCACAGATGGCCAGATCGACGACCTCATGGCCGAGGTGGCGGCGGGCACTGCACGCGGCCAGCGCGTCCTCGTCACCACGCTCACCAAGAAGATGGCCGAAGACCTCACTGACTATCTGCTCGACCACGGGGTCCGGGTCCGCTACCTGCATTCCGACATCAACACGGTCGAACGGGTCGAGATCCTGCGGTCGTTGCGGCTCGGCGAATTCGATGTGCTGGTCGGCATCAATCTTCTGCGAGAAGGCCTGGATCTGCCTGAGGTGTCAGTGGTTGCAATCTTGGATGCCGACAAGGAAGGGTTCCTTCGATCTGAGACGTCCTTGATTCAGACGATCGGCAGAGCGGCACGCAATGTTGACGGACGGGTCGTGATGTATGCCGACCATGTGACCAACGCCATGCGACGTGCACTTGACGAGACGGGCCGTCGCCGTGAGCGGCAGTTGGAGCACAACCGTGCCCACGGCATCGATCCTCAGACCATTCGCAAGCGTGTGGGTGACATCATTGAGGCAGTCCGTGCTCAAGAGGCCGGCGTCCAGTATCGTTCCGCGCCGTCGCCAGACGTCGCAATCCCTGAAGGCGACGCCCAACCTGCTCGCGAAGAGCTGGCGGCGTTGATCCAACGTCTCGAAGAGGAGATGCACGAAGCGGCTGCCAACCTGCGGTTCGAGTTTGCCGCGCGGATGCGCGACGAAATCGCCGAGTTGCGCCGCGAACTGGCCGCGATGGAGGCAGCCAACGTCTAGGGGAGGACAGGAGTGTTGGGGGACATGGACACCGTTGTGCTGACCTGCCGCGGACTGGAGCGTTCGTTCGGGCGGCTGAAGGCTGTCGACGGCGTCGATCTCGACATTGCCCAAGGTGAGACCTACGGATTGCTCGGGCCCAACGGGGCCGGCAAGACTACGACCATCTCGATGATCGCCGGCTTGCTTGAGCCCGACGCTGGCGAAACTCGTGTTGCCGGGCAAGTCATGACCCCGTCGGCGACAGATGCCAAAGCTTCGGTCGGGCTGGTGCCACAGGATCTCGCGATCTACCCCGATCTGACCGCCAGAGAGAATCTCACCTTCTTTGCTCGTTTGTACCGAATGGAGCGCGATGCCCGGCAAACGCGCGTGAATGAAGTCCTGGATGTCACAGGGTTGGCTGACCGCGCCGACGATCGAGCAGGGACCTATTCAGGCGGCATGAAGAGGCGCCTCAACATCGGTATTGGGCTGCTGCATCGGCCGACATTGCTGATCCTTGACGAGCCGACTGTTGGCGTCGACCCGCAGTCAAGGAACGCAATCTTGGCTTCGATAGAGACGCTTGCAGATGAAGGCATGTCTGTCCTGTATACGACTCACTACATGGAAGAGGCCGAACGACTGTGTGACCGGATTGGGATCATCGACCAGGGCAAGGTGATCGCTGAGGGGACCCGCCGGGAATTGATCTCGATGGTCGGGGAGAACGACCTGGTGCGCCTCGAAGTGGCGGGTGACGCGACACGCGCTGCCGAAGCATGCCGCGGCGTTGCCGGAGTCGGATCTGTTGACGTTGATGACACGGCGGTGGTGTGCCTGGTGGAGAACGCGGGTGAGCGGCTTGCTTCCATGCTCGCCGCGGTCACTGAAGCCGGAGTGGGTATCAACGGGGTTAGTGTGCGTGAACCCGATCTGGAGGATGTCTTCCTCCACCTGACCGGCAAAGCGCTGCGAGACTAATGTGATCAGTGCTGCGCTGACCATCCTCGGCAAGGACCTGCGGTTGCGAGCGCGCGATCGCAGCGTGCTGCTGTTCGCTTTCGTTGTGCCGATGGCGCTGACGCTGGTGTTCTCTCTGATCTTTCCGTCGGATGATGACTTCCTGCTGACGGTTGCGGTCGTCGACGAGGACGGCGGACCCATCGCAGCGGCGTTCACCCAAGAGTTCGTGCCGGCGCTGGTGAACCAAGGATTTGTCGACGCGACCTACCTCGACAGCGCCGACGTAGCGCGGCAGATGGTTGACGATGGCGAGGTTTCTGCCGCGTGGCTCTTGCCGGAGGGCTTTTCCGGCCAGGTGATGGCAGGATCGCCGGCCGAGCTGACGGTGCTGCATAACCCTGATCGTGCATTGTCGACCGAGGTCGCACGCGGGATCGCCGAGGGGTTCCTCACGGAGATCCGTCGAGTCTCCCTGTCGGTGGCAACGACGGCGACGGCTGCTGGCAGCGCCTTCGATCCGCGCCAGGTCGATGCGATCACGGCACAAGCGGCGGCCACCTCGGCACTGCTCACGGTCGGCGGGCTGGATACCGAGGTTCGGCAACTTGACCCGACGAGCTATCTCGGCGCAGGCATGGCAGTGTTCTTTCTGTTCTTCACGGTGACCTTTGGCATCACCGGACTGCTGGAAGAACGAGAGCAACGCACTCTGCCACGGTTGCTGGCGGCTCCAATCGGTGTTGGTGCTGTGCACTTGGGCAAGGCGACGGGTGCGTTTGTCATCGGTGTCGTGTCGATGACTGTGTTGGCCCTGGGCAACCGCTTGGTGCTCGGCGTTGATTGGGGTCCGCCACTAGGTGTTGCTGTCATTGTCGTCGCAGGTGTCTTGTGCGCACTGGGGGTCATGGCGCTCGTCGGCTCATACGCCACGACCGTTGAGCAAGCGGGCAACCTTCAGTCGATTGTCGCGATGGCATTCGGACTCAGCGGCGGAGTGTTCTTTCCCGTTGGGGCAACAGGCTGGATGGCCAGCCTCTCTCTGTTCTCGCCGCATGGCTGGTTCCTTCGCGGGCTTGGTGACCAGGTGGGAGCAGGGTCGTGGACAGGCGTCCTTCCGGCCGCTGGGGTGCTGCTCGCGATCGGGGTAGTTACCGGCTCACTTGGAGCGCTGCGCCTGCGAAAGGTGACGGCATGAGCGCGCTGAGCATTGCCGTCGTCGAGCTGCGCCGTTTCTTGCGTGAACGTTCGAATATCTTCTTCGTCTTCGTGCTCCCACTGTTGTTGGTCGTCTTCATCGGCGCCCAATTTGCTGGGGGCGCCCAGATTCAACTGGGTGTTGTCCATGACCCAGACGACGACCTCGCCACCGAAGTGCTCGACACTGTCACGGAAAGCGACGACATCGAGCTTGTCGTCTACGAGGATCAAGATGCGCTCGTCGACGCTGTGGCACGCGCACGCATCAGTGGGGGCGTGGTGTTTGGCGATGACTTCGGGGCACGCCTGGCAGCGCTTGAGTCGGTCACCATCTCGTTCATCGGACGTCCTGACGCTCGAGCTCAGGCTCTACGCCAGATTGTTGCGTCTGCAGCCGCCGAAGTAGGCCAGCCTTACGACGCTGCCGCTGTTGCCATCGAGTACGGGCTCGTGGACGGCCCTGACGAACTTGTGGTGCTGGCAACATCGCTGGCGACGGATATTGCTGGTCCTGTGGTCACGATGGAGGCCCGGGGCGGTGACCCACTCGCTCAGGAGTTCACCGGCCTTGGGCAGTTTGACCTTGGAGCGTCAAGTCAATTGTTCCTGTTTGTCTTCCTCACATCGTTGACGGCGAGTGCGACGCTCATCCAGTCTCGACAGCTTGGTGTTGCCCGGCGCATGTTGTCGACGCCCATGACGACCGGCGGCATTGTCGTTGGCCAGGCGCTCGGACGAATGGGCATCGCCATCACCCAAGCCGCCTACATCATCGTCGCGACGACGTTGCTGTTCCAGGTCAATTGGGGCGACCCGATCGCCACCGGCCTGGTGATCGTCTTGTTCTGTCTCGTTGCAGCAGCGGCAGCGATGCTCGTTGGCTCGGTGTTCCGCAACGATGCCCAAGCCTCAGGCTTTGGCATTGGCGCTGGGCTGGTGATGGCGGCGCTCGGAGGGTCAATGGTTCCGCTGGAGATCTTCCCCGCGGTCATGCAGCGCATCGCATTGGTCACGCCCCACGCGTGGGCCAACAACGCGATGGCTGAGATCGTCCGCCGCGGAGGTGGCGTCGCTGCGGTGAGCAGCGAACTCGTCGTGCTCGCTGCCTACGCTGCGGTGCTGTTTGCGCTTGCGGCGTGGGCGCTGCGTCGCGCCCTGACACGATAAGCGCGGTCCAGGTCGTGCACGCTCGAGATGGAGGCTAAAGAAGCCTCGTTCATGGATCATTGCAGCTGGGACCCACCTCATCATCCGACCTGGCTATCGGCCTCGTCATCCGATCTGGCTAGGCTCCGGCTTGAAGCTGGCATGTGCCGGCGCAACCTTGTCGGCGTCCCGTCGGCAGTGTTG
>JBBDSU010000058.1:66567-79701 GCA_040904825.1 Nitriliruptoraceae bacterium
GCTTGAAGCTGGCATGTGCCGGCGCAACCTTGTCGGCGTCCCGTCGGCAGTGTTGAACCACCGATCATTCCCGCGCCATGATGGTGCGCAAGCCGACAGGTTCCAGTGTGACCAGTGTGCTGATCCATCTTCATCCGTGGCTGGGCTATTTCGTCACCGTCGTGTTCGTCCTGGCCATTGTGCTGGCGTTCGGCAAGGCTCGGGATGCCAGGGAATTCACCGTCAGGCCGTTCGCCATCGCGATGATCCTGTTGGACGTCCATGTCCTGCTTGGCATCGTGCTGTATGGCATGGGCTCGTATTGGGATGCCAGCTCTGCCGTGATCGCCTATGTCCATCCTGCGCTGGCGCTGCTGGCGCTTGTGATCGGTCATGTCACTCTGCGCAAAGCACGCGACGAGCCAATGGCGGTGGCGTCACACCGCAAGGTTGCCCGCGGATTCATTATCACTCTGCTGTTGATTGTGGCAGCCATCGGTGTTGCCAGTGCCCCCATCGGCTGATCAGCAGCTACCAACCACGCGCGCGCCACTCGCTGAGGTGAGGTCGCTCGGCGCCCAAGGTTGTGTCGTCGCCATGCCCGGGGTAGACCCAGGTTTCGTCGGGCAATCTGCGAAAGATTTGGCTCTCTAGGCCGTCCATGATCCGCTCATGATCACGAGGTGTTGTCGTCTTGCCGTGCCCGCCAGGGAAGAGCGTGTCGCCGCTGAAGAGATGGGGGCGAAGCGTGCCTGACGTGAGATAGAGCAGCGATCCTTCGGTGTGCGCTGCAATGTGGATGACGTCAATGGTGATCTCACCGACAACGAGACGGTTGCCTTCACTGAGCTGACGG
Source organism: Nitriliruptoraceae bacterium (assembly GCA_040904825.1). Lineage (GTDB taxonomy): Bacteria > Actinomycetota > Nitriliruptoria > Nitriliruptorales > Nitriliruptoraceae > JBBDSU01. Next base: position 67,403 of record JBBDSU010000058.1, read on the forward strand.
TCGACGGGACCCGGATGGAGGGGGCTGTCAGCGGCATGTCCCCACACCGGCAAGCCATCGCCGTCACGCAACTCTTCCCACGCACCCAGGTGGTCCGCATGGCCGTGGGTGAGCAAGATCGCCTCAATCTCGCGTCCGGCAATCGCCTCACGCAGCCGGTCAGCGTCCGCAGGCGCATCGATGAGCACGCCTCTTCGTGTTGCGGCACAGGAGACCACGTAGGCATTGTTGTTCATCGGGCCAACTGACAGCTTCCGAATCTCTACGGGGCCATCCCGGCGATCGATCCACGGTCCGGAAGGCTCCACATGCCCGGTGTAGCCATCATCATGGTCATGCAAGTCCTCACCACGACGGTCAGTTTCCATTAACGTCTCCAAAGGCGGTGGCGGCCGGTCGGTACGCTGAGGCGCACGCTGCCTCCAGCTCGTGCGAAGGGCTAACCGCCGCAGGAGCCTACGTGTGGCATTGTGGTGTTTGCCCACCCATTCGATCACCCTGAGGCCACCGGATTGCCCCCAGCAGCATCACGTCACCGCGACCGCATCACCATCCGTGGTGCGCGTGAGCACAACCTTCGCGACATCGACCTTGAGCTGCCTCGTGATGCGTTGATTGTTTTTACCGGACTCTCCGGTTCAGGCAAGTCCAGCCTGGCTTTCGACACGATCTATGCAGAAGGTCAGCGGCGCTACGTCGAGTCCTTGTCGGCCTACGCCCGTCAGTTTCTGGGGCAGATGGACAAGCCGGATGTCGATTTCATCGATGGATTGTCGCCGGCCATTTCGATCGACCAAAAGTCGACCTCTCGCAACCCTCGGTCGACGGTGGGCACGATCACTGAGATCTATGACTATCTGCGTCTGCTCTATGCCCGCATTGGTCAACCACATTGCCCTGAATGTGGTCGGGCCATTGCGCAACAGAGTGCCGAACAGATCGTCGACCGCGTGCTTGAGCTACCTGAAGGCACGCGGTTTCAGGTGCTCGCTCCCATCGTACGAGGCCGAAAAGGCGAGCACGCAGCGCTTTTGCAACAACTGTCGACCGACGGCTTTACCCGTGTCAGGATCGACGGTGAGGTGCATCTCATCGATGAGGTTCCGGCGTTTGACAAGAACCGACGTCACGATGTCGACATCGTTGTTGACCGACTCGTGCAGCGCGGAGACGACCAACGTCGGCGCTTGACGGATTCAATCGAGACGGCTCTCAGACTGGCTGATGGTGTTGCGGCCATCGACGTCGTCGATGATTCGTCGGATGCACCCGACGACGGCAGTCTGACCTTCGCAGAGCATTTGGCTTGCAGCCACTGCGGCATCAGCTTTGATCGCTTGGCTCCTCGCAACTTCTCGTTCAACTCGCCTTATGGCGCGTGCGACACCTGCTCAGGATTGGGCACTCAACTGCAGGTTGACCCGGACCTGGTCATCGGTGATCAATCACTGTCGCTCGTTGAGGGCGTCGTGCTGCCGTGGGCATCCGGCGGAACGCAATCGAACTATTACCGGCAACTGCTCCGTGCAGTCGCTGAGCATCTGGGCGCTGATCCCGAGACTGCCTGGGAGGACCTTGATCCCGCGGTCACCGACGTTGTCCTCAATGGGCTCGATACCCGGATTCAAGTGTCTTACACCAACCGTTATGGACGCCGTCGCTCCTACAAGGCCAAGTTCGAAGGTGTGCTGGGATCATTGCTGCGCCGCCACCGCGATACCGATTCAGACCATGTGCGCCAGCAGGTTGAGCAGTACATGCAGGAAGTGCCGTGCCCGACTTGTCAGGGACGGCGTCTGAAGCCCGTGGTGTTGGCTGTCACGGTCGGCGATGTTGACATCGCGGCACTGACAGCAATGAGTGTCGCCGATGCGCACCGCTGGCTGGAGCGGTTGACCCTGTCGCAACGCGAAAGTCTGATCGCCGAGCGTGTCGTCAAGGAAATCCGTGCTCGCCTGCAGTTCTTGCTCGATGTCGGGCTTGACTATTTGGCGCTCGATCGTGCTGCAGCAACGCTGTCGGGTGGTGAAGCCCAGCGCATCCGTCTGGCGACACAGATCGGCGCTGGTCTCGTAGGGGTGCTGTACGTGCTCGATGAACCCTCCATCGGGTTGCACCAGCGTGATAACGAACGTCTCATTGAGACGCTGCTCCGGCTACGAGATCTGGGCAACACGTTGATCGTTGTCGAACACGACGAAGCGACGATCCATGCGGCAGATCATGTCGTCGACATCGGGCCGGGTGCAGGCGAGCACGGCGGACACATCGTTTATGCGGGCTCAGTCGCTGGGCTCAAGCAACGCACGCGAGCCTCTCTTACCGGTGCGTACCTTGCCGGTGAGCGATTCATCCCCGTACCCGAAGCGCGACGACCCGGGTCCGGTGCCACGGTCACCATCCATGGCGCGACGGCCAACAACCTTGATGATCTCACGGTCGAGTTCCCACTTGGCACCTTCACGTGTGTGACCGGGGTCTCAGGCTCGGGCAAGTCGACGCTGGTCAACGACATTCTCTCGCGCGTGTTGATGCGGCACGTCTATGGAGCTCGGCAGGCGCCGGCGCGGCACGTGCGCACCACCGGCCTTGAGCACGTCGACAAAGCTGTGGTTGTCGACCAGTCACCAATCGGGCGCACTCCGCGCTCGAATCCTGCGACGTACACAGGCTTGTTCGACCACGTGCGCAAACTGTTCGCAGCAACCCCCGACGCAAAGGTGCGTGGTTACCAACCAGGCCGGTTCTCCTTCAACGTCAAGGGCGGCCGATGTGAGGCGTGCCGTGGCGATGGGACGTTGCGCATCGAGATGCACTTTCTTCCCGATGTGTTCGTTCCGTGCGAGATTTGTGAGGGTCGGCGCTACAACCGGGAGACACTTGAAGTTCGGTACAAGGGCCGCACCATCTCGGAAATCCTGGAGATGCCAGTTGCCGAAGCACTGGAGTTCTTCGAACATCAACCGTCGATAGCGAGCCACCTGCGGACGCTTGACGATGTTGGACTTGGCTACATCCGCTTGGGACAACCCGCAACCACGTTGTCCGGCGGTGAGGCGCAACGTGTGAAGCTTGCGAGTGAGCTCCGCAAGCGGGCTACTGGCCAGACCGTCTACATCCTTGACGAACCGACAACCGGTCTGCATTTCGAAGATGTCCGCCGCCTGCTTGATGTGCTGCACCGGCTGGTTGACAAGGGCAACACGGTGATCGTGATCGAACACAATCTGGATGTCATCAAAACTGCGGACTACCTGATCGACCTGGGTCCGGAAGGGGGCTCGGGGGGCGGTCGGTTGGTCGCGGTGGGCACACCTGAAGATGTCATCACGATGCCGGCTAGTTACACGGGCAAGTTCCTAGGCGAAGTCCTGGGTTGACACCTCGCTCAAGGACGCACCGATCCAAGGTGCCCTTGCGCAGTGGCTTGTCGACCTCAATCTGGACGTGGTCGTGGACCGCCCTCCATGCGGAGTCGGTCAGTGACGTCTCTGTCAGTGAGATCGGTCGTCGCTGCCGCTGCCGCTTCATCGACCCACGCAGAGTCAGGCATTGGGTCAGGCGCATCCGGTGGTCGATGGACCACGGTTTCCGTCCGGACGGGATGGCCTGGCTCTTGACCTCCAAGGGCGATGAGTCTGCTTGGCATCTTGATGTCGGCATGGTCGAACGCCAGCTTCATCCGTTCGCGCAGCTGGCGGGTGATGTCCCAGTTGCGCAGAGGCTTGGTAGGGATCACCAGGCGAATCTTGATGCCTTCAGGCCCGAATTCTTGCACGCCCCAGACCTCTGGAGGACCGATGATGTCCGGGCCCCAGACGGGATCCTCTGCAAGATCGGTCGCAACCTTGTAGATCAGTGCCTTGGCTGCAGGGATGTCCGTTTCCAGTGCGAGGGGAACATCGAACGTCGACCGTGCCCATTTCTGCGAGAGATTGCCTACGTGCTGGAGGTAGCCGTTGAGGACGTGATGCACGACACCGTCAAGATCTCGAAAGGCCGTGGATCTCAGTCCGACGCGTTCAACTTCACCAAATCTGCCGTCGACCTCGATCCAGTCACCCACGCCGTATTGATCCTCAATCAACATCGCGATGCCCGCGAGCACGTCTCTAACCAATTGCTGGGCACCGAATCCAACAATGACGCCCAGTAATCCGGCACCAGCGAGGATGGGTTGGAGTCGGATGTCCAGTTCGTTGAGGACGACAAGGACGGCAATGATCCACACTGCAGCAGCCACGATGCCGCGCATCACGCCAACGATGGCTTGCAGGCGTTGCAGTCGGCGTGTTCGGTAACGGTGGGTGCTGGAGATGGCACCGCGTTGCTGTGCTTGATCGAGCCGTTGCTCGATCGTCCGCTCCATTCGGCGGGCAAAACCCGAAATCCACATGCGCAACAGACGTGTAACGAGGTAGGCCACGACCAAGATGGCCACGACGCGGCCAAACGTCCCGACGACGCCAGCCGCCCGTGCTAGGACTTCGTTGCCCGTTGAGTCGTAGACCAGGCGGCAGAACCATCCGGCAACAGCGTCGTCGCCGCAGATCTCGATCGCCGACTGGGCCAGTGGCGTATCGGTGATGTCGAGTGCGGACGTCGGACCCGTATCTACTGGCATGCCACCTCGAAGAGTTCATGGTGCCGGTGCGGTTGCGGCTGTGCCCCGATAGTCGGCGCTGTTGATCAGGTTACGCTCATTACATGCGCCACCCGGCAGAATCTTTCCGTCCAGAAGCGGGCTCCGTGCCCGACGCACCAGGCTGCTACCTGTTCCGAGACGCCCAATCGCGTGTTGTCTATGTCGGCAAGGCCAAATCACTGCGGTCTCGGGTAGCGAGCTATTTCCAGTCGGCAGCGGGACTGGCACCACGGACACGCGCGATGCTGGCTGCTGCGAGCGCCGTCGAATGGATCGTCGTCGATAGCGAGGTCGACGCGCTCCACCTGGAATACACCCTCATTCAGCAGCATCGACCTCGTTACAACGTCCAGTATCGGGACGACAAGTCCTATCCATACCTGGTCCTGTCCACGTCGGACGAGGTCCCCAGAGCGCGTGTCCAGCGGGGCAAGATCTCAGGTGGTGACCGGAAATTCGGTCCCTATGCCCATGCGTACGCGATCCGCGAAACTCTCGACTTGCTCCTGCCTGTGTTCCCCGTCAGGTCGTGCTCGGATGGTGTCTATCGTCGGGCGCAGAGGCTTGGCAAGCCGTGCCTACTGCACCACATCGAACGGTGTGCTGCTCCATGCACCGGCGAGATTGGCGTGGACGATCATCGTCAGCTGGTCGATGGACTGGCCAACTTTCTCGACGGAGACTCCGGCCCCGTGGTGCGACAACTCGAACGAGAAATGCGGGAGGCGTCAGCAGCACAGGAGTACGAACGAGCGGGCCGTCGGCGCGACCAACTCGAAGCAACCCGCAAAGTGCTCGCTCAGCAGCAGGTGGTCTCAGGACGTGACGAGGATCTTGATGTGGTCGGCATCCACGGCGATGACCTTGAGGCCTCGGTGCAGGTCCTTTTCGTCCGTCGAGGTCGCCTCAGTGGGCGCAAGGGATGGTCGGTTGACAAAGCCGAGCAGGTCACCGACGAAGAATTGTTGCGCCGATTCCTTGTCGAGTTGTATGCCGATGATCGCGCCGACGAGATCCCGCCCACGGTCGTGGTGCCGAGTCTGCCCGACGATGTGTCCGTGGTGACCGGCCTCCTGTCGGACCGTCGGCAGCAATTGCGCACCTCAGGCGAACGGAAACCGAGGGGACGGGCCGCCGTTGTAGTGCGTGTTCCTCAGCGTGGGGACAAACGCCAACTGCTCGACATGGCATCCGACAATGCCCGGGATGCATTTCAACGCACCCGGCTACGTCGGGCACACGACTTTGACGCGCGGACCAGGGCTCTGCGTGACCTGCAGGAAGCGGTGGATCTCCCGGTGGCGCCGTTGAGGATCGAGTGTTTCGACATCTCCCACCTAGGAGGCACCCAGGTCGTGGCGTCCATGGTGGTGTTCGAGGATGGACTGCCTCGCAAGTCGGCATATCGTCGCTTCAAGGTGACACGAGACACCAACGACGACGTCGCTGCCATGCGTGAAGTCCTAGAGCGCCGTTTTCGTCCTCGTCCTGCCGAGCGCGGCGATGGAAGTGATGGCGCTGCCGGTCCCGAGAAGTTCGCACTGCGACCGGATCTCGTGGTGATCGACGGTGGAATTGGCCAGCTGAATGCCGCCTTGGAAGGTGCCCGGACCTCTGGTGCCGACATTGACGATGTGTCGTTTGTGGCCCTGGCCAAACGCTACGAGGAGTTGTGGCTGCCTGGTCGGCGCGAACCAGTGGTCTTGCCCCGCGGAGGGGAAGCCCTGTACCTCGTGCAGCGACTCAGAGATGAGGCTCACCGTTTTGCGGTTACTTATCAGCGATCGCGGCGGACCGCGGGCCTGACCCGTTCAGCGCTCGACGCGATACCCGGAGTAGGGCCGGGAAGACGGCAGGCTTTGCTCGAGGCATTTGGGTCAGCCAAAGCCGTTGCTCTGGCAACCGTCGAAGACATTGCGTCCGTCCGAGGCATCTCCCGTACGCTCGCCGAGACGATCCACACACAGCTCAACGGCGAGGAGGTCGACTGAGGTGAGCGGCGCCGAGCGAGCTCAGATCTTGATCATCACCGGGCTTTCCGGCGCCGGGCGGTCGACCATGTCAAATGTCGTTGAAGACCTTGGGTGGTTTGTGATCGACAATCTCCCACCGGCACTGATTGATCGTGTTGCCGAATTGGCGTTTGCGCCAGGATCGTCCATCTCAAAGCTGGCGCTGGTGGCTGATGTGCGCGGTCGGGAATTCTTCGACGATCTCGTCGGTGACGTGTCGCAATTGCGGAGCACGGACGTCGACGTCCGCATGGTGTTTTTGGAGGCCGATGAAGAGGTCCTGCATCGCAGGTTCGAAGAAACCAGACGGCGGCACCCGTCTGCGGATGGTGGCAGCGTGCTTGACGGCATCCGTCGTGAGAAGGAGTTGCTGCGCGAAGTGCGCGGCATGGCTGACCTGATTGTCGACACGACTGACTTGAACGTGCATCAACTGCGCGACCGTGTAATCACGCTGATGGACGAGCGCCACATTGCCGCGCTGCGTGTTGATGTCCTGTCGTTTGGCTTCAAGCATGGGGCGCCGCGCGATGCCGACCTTCAGTTCGACGTGCGATTCCTCCCAAATCCCCACTGGGTTGAGGAGCTTCGCGGTTTGACCGGACGCGATGAGGCTGTCCGTGATTACGTGCTGTCCCAGCCAGATACCGCCCCGTTCATCGCGGCGTGTCAGCAACTGCTCGACGTCGTCATGCCGGGATATGTCAAGGAAGGCAAGCGCTACTTGACGATTGCGGTCGGATGCACGGGTGGCAAGCACCGATCGGTCACCATCAGTGAAGAGATTGGGGCTTACTTGCGTTCGACGACGGACCTACCTGTTGCCGTGCGCCACCGGGATCTTGGCGTGGAATGAAGCCGCCTGGCGGGTTCACTGAAGTCGTCCGCCAGGAGTTGGCGCGTTTGCCACTTCCCGGGCTCGAACAGGCCAAGATGGAGTTGGGCGCCATCGCTGCGCTTCGCGGCAGCATTATCGTCTCGCGTACCGATGACGGACGAATTTCGCGCCAAGGGGGAATGCTCGAAGTTGTGTCATTTTCAGGGGCCGTCGCCCGTCGCGTTCATGCGTTGCTGTCATACGCGTTCGATGCCGCGCCTCAGCTGATGGTGCGGTCTGGCGCAGGGGTTGGCGGTCACACAAGCTTCGGCATCCGATGTGCCATTACCGGCGACCTGCGTGCAACGCTCGGACTCGACAACGGGCCCCTGTCGACGCGGACTGTCGTCGACGGTTGCACCGATCGCGTCGGATGGCTGCGCGCGACGCTGCTGTGTGCAACTTCGATTTCGGCCCCGGGACGACCCGCTCATCTAGAAATGCGGGTTGAGTCGAAGGCACTCGTGGGGGTCGCACGCGAACATCTGATCGCCGCAACGGGCGTAGAACCAGTGGTGCTGGAGCCCACAGCATCGACGGACCTCTACCGTGTCGTCGTGAAGTCGGGTGAGGCGATCGGAGATCTGCTGGCTCTGACCGGAGCTTCGTCAGCGTTCCTCGTCTGGGACGACCGTCGCCTGCGTCGCCAGTTGCGCAATGAGGCGAATCGGCTCGCCAACGCAGACACTGCCAATGTTCGCCGGAGCGTGCAGGCTGCGACGAGGCAGATTCGCCAGATCGAGGAAGTCATCGAACGACTTGGGTGGGAGGTACTCGGCGACGAAGATCGCGAAACGGCCCTTGCCAGGTTGGCCAACCCCGCTGCTTCGCTGGCCGAACTTGGACAACTAGTCGACCCGCCGGTCAGCAAGGCCACCGTCGCACGGCGCTTGCAGCGTGTTGTTGCGCTGGCGGGCAGTCGAGAGTGACCGTGCCGATGGTAGGGTCAATCCCGACGTCGGCGGGTACAGCAGTCGATCTAATCCCACCCTCCTTCCGTCTGGCCGCATGACGACATGCATGGCCGTAACGAATGACGAGAAGACCTACTCAACGAGGAGTTGGCCATCATGGCAGTGCGTGTCGCAATTAATGGATTCGGTCGCATCGGTCGCAACTTGCTGCGTTCGGCGATCAAGCACGGCGTCGATTTGGAGTTTGTCGCCGTGAACGACCTGACTGATACCGACATGCTCGCGCTGTTGTTGCGCTACGACAGTGTCCATGGGCGCTTTGACGGGACGGTGGAAGCTGGCGACGGCGAATTGGTGGTAAACGGAAAGCCGGTCAAGGTGCTGTCAGAGCGCGATCCGGCGGACCTGCCATGGGGAGACTTGGGTGTCGACATCGTCGTTGAATCCACTGGGTTCTTCACCGATCGTGATACCGCAGCCAAGCACCTTCAGGCTGGAGCAAAGAAGGTGGTCATCTCGGCGCCAGCCAAGGGCGAGGACAAGACGATCGTGCTGGGGGCCAACGAGGACGAGTACGACCCGGCCTCGCACGATGTGATCTCCATGGCTTCATGCACCACCAACTCGGTGGTGCCGATGGCCAAGACCTTGCATGAAGCCTTCGGGATCGAACAAGGCCTGATGACCACCGTGCACGCCTACACCGGCGATCAGGGACTGCACGATGCACCCCACAGTGACCCGCGGCGGGCACGGGCCGGAGCTGTGTCCATCGTTCCGACGACGACAGGGGCCGCCAAGGCCGCCGCGCTGGTATTGCCTGAACTTCAAGGACGCTTGGATGGCCTGGCACTACGTGTCCCGATCCCGGATGGCTCCGTCACTGACTTGTCGCTCTTACTGTCACGTGACGTCACCGTCGATGACGTCAATGGCGCAATGAAGGCTGCGGCTGAAGGCCCGCTGCGCGGGATCATGGAGTACACGACCGACCCGATCGTCTCGATTGACATCGTCGGCAACCCCCACTCGTGCGTGTTCGATTCGTTGGCGACGATGGCCACGGGGCGACTGATCAAGGTGCTTGGTTGGTACGACAACGAGTGGGGCTACTCCACTCGCCTAGCCGAATTCACGGCGTATGTAGGTGCTCGCCTGTGAGCAAACTGCTCGACGGTGTACGTCGCCTTGATGCATTGGACGCATCAAGGCGACGCGTGTTGGTACGCGCAGACCTGAACGTTCCTTTGGATAACGGCCGTATCACTGACGACCTGCGCGTGGCGTCCTCGGTGCCCACGATCAATCGACTGGTCGATCAGGGAGCGAAGGTGATCGTCGCGTCGCACTTGGGTCGCCCGAAGGCAGCCAATGATCCGGCGACGTCATTGCAGCCTGTGGCTGAGCGCTTGGCAGCGCTGCTTGGCCAGGACGTGGACATGGCGCGCGACGTCGTGGGACCCGACGCCACGGCTCGCGCGGCCAGCCTTGGCGAAGGCCAGGTGCTGTTGATAGAGAACCTCCGGTGGGAGCCGGGGGAAACGGCCAACGACCCTGCGTTCGCCGATGCGCTGGCCGGGCTGTGCGATGTGTTTGTCAACGACGCGTTTGGCGCATCACACCGTGCTCACGCGTCCATCACCGGAGTGCCAAGCCGACGCCCCGGCTACGCCGGGTTGTTGGTCGAGCGTGAGCTGGCGGCCCTGGGCCATCTTCTCGATGAACCCGAACGCCCCTACATCGCCATCCTGGGCGGCGCCAAGGTTTCAGACAAATTGGTCGTGCTTGAACGTCTGCTGCAGAAGGTTGATGCCATCGCGGTTGGTGGAGCGATGGCCTATACCTTCCTGGCGGCAGAAGGCCACGACGTCGGGCTCTCACGCTTGGAGTCGGACCAGGTCACGAAACTGCGGGACCTGGTTAAGCACGCTCGGCGGCGGGGCGTAGAAGTGCGTTTGCCGGTCGATGTCGTCGTCGCCGACACTTTCGCTGCCGACGCTGACGCCACCATCGTCGCTGTCGATGCGATCCCGCCCAATGCGATGGGCCTCGACATCGGTCCGGAATCCTCCCGCCGCATCAGTGAACTGGTCGCCGGCGCCGCCAATGTGTTCTGGAACGGACCGATGGGTGTCTTCGAATGGGATGCTTTTGCCGCAGGGACCCGATCGGTCGCCGAGGCCGTCGCCGCCTGTGCGGGTTTCACTGTTGTTGGAGGTGGGGACTCTGCTGCCGCCATTCGCAAGCTGGGACTCTCGGATCAGGTTGGCCACGTGTCGACGGGCGGCGGCGCCTCACTCGAACTGCTTGAAGGCCGTGAACTGCCCGGTATCACCGCACTGCGCGACTGACCCGGTCGTTGTCGGACATGGCCATCGAGCCCGCCACCTTGACGGCCCATCGCGCGGCGATGTCTGGTCGACACGCGCCGACGGTTGCGCGATCAGGCGGCCGATGGGCTGCGGCAGTTGCGGTGGTGGCGATGCTGGCCGCTGGTTGCTCGCCGACGTCGACACGGCAAGTGGTGCCGCCTGCAGCGGAGCCTGACGGACAAGAGTCTTCCGAGGTCCCGACCGACGACGTCAACGGCGGCACTGCCACCGTCTTTGGCTGCCCGGTACAGACGCTGATCCCTCAGCACAGCAGAGAAACCTGCGGTGGCCGGATCGTGGCACAGGTGTTCAGCGGTCTGGTCGAGCTTGATGCGCACAGCGGACAATCTGAGCTCCTGGTGGCGTCATCGATCGAAACGGAAGACTCCCAGACCTGGACCATTACCGTTTCCGACGGATGGACGTTCCATGACGGCGAGTTGGTCACTGGGGCGTCGTTTGTCGATGCTTGGAACTTTGCTGCTGATCCCGCGAATCAGATGCGCAACCGCGATTTCTTTGCCGACATTGTCGGATACGACGAACTCGCCGATGGCGAAGCCACCCGCCTGCGTGGCCTTGAGATCATCGACCCGATGACCATCGAGGTGACCTTGTTCGAACCGTTCGCACCGTTCTTCGCCAAGTTGTCGGATGCGGCCTTCCTGCCCCTGCCTTCCATCGCCTACGAAGACCTTGACGCGTTCAGTCGCGCTCCCGTCGGCAACGGTCGGTTTGAGCTTGTGTCGTTCGACCCTGATCGGGAAGCGGTGCTCCGTCGGTACAACGACTGGGCCGGTGCCGAGCCAGCACATCTGCGCGAAGCGACGTTCTTGATCTATGCCGGCAACGCCGCGGTTGAAACGGCGTACCTGGATGTTCGTGCGGGGGCGCTGGATGTCCTGGAGAGCATTCCGCCCGGTTACCGGCTGAATGTCGATGATGACTTCGGCGACCGTGTTGTGCGCTCACCGACTTCGTCCTTCGCGTTCCTGGGATTGCCGCTGTATGCGCCCGAGTTTGACGATCGTCTGGGACTGCGGCAGGCGTTGTCCCTTGCCATCGACCGTCGGCAGATCATCGATGACATCCTCGGCGGCGGCATGCAACCCGCAACGGGCCTCATCCCTCCGGTCCTCGACGCACACCGGCCCCATGCCTGCCAGGTCTGCGATTTCGATCCGGGCCTGGCTCGAGCATTGCTGGCTGACGCTGGGGGATGGGACGGACCCCTGACGCTGCATCACAGCACCGGTGGTGGCGCAGAAGCGTGGCTAGAAGCGATCGCGGCGTACTGGCGCCAGGAACTCGATATCACCGATATCCGTTTCGAATCTATGGAGCTTGCGTCCTACCTGCGGGTGCTAGAGGAACGTGAGATCCACGGACCATTCAGCCTGCGATGGAGCCTGTCGTACCTGAGCCCCGAGTATGCGTTGTCTGAACTGTTCCGCACGACTGGGGGTGCCAACTTCTTTG
>JBBDSU010000059.1:0-3001 GCA_040904825.1 Nitriliruptoraceae bacterium
GGTCACAGGACCTGTGCCATGCCTGCCTCGCCGCGAGGGTCAGAACCACCGCGCCAGTTGCCGTCGGCATCGATGGTGATCGCGAACGGGCGCCCGTAGGTCAGGTTGCTGATCGGCTCCTGCTTGACCTCGTGGCCCATGTCCTCGATCGCTCGACGTGTGGATGCCTGAATGTGAAAGTCGAGGTGCACGGCCTGGCCTTCACAGTGCATGCGAGGAACCGTCACAGCTTCCAGCGGAGACATGCCGAAGTCGATGACGTTGAGGATTGCCTGCAACGTTGCCGAGATGACCACGCTGCCGCCAGGCGCGCCAGCGATCATGAATGGCTTGCCGTCCTTCAACACGATCGTCGGAACCGAACCGGTGTAACGGGCCTTGCCTGGCGCGAACGAGCGGATCCGTCCCGGGATCGGGTCGCCGAGCTTCATCGAGTTGTTGTAGGTGAAGCCAAGCCCTGGTGTCACCACGCCTGAGGCGGATCCCAGCGTGTGCGTGCACGTCACCGCGTTGCCAGCCTCGTCGTAAACCACGACGTGAGTGGTGCCCTGTTCCGGCTTCTGTTTTTCGAACTTGAACGCCTCGCCGGCCTTGATGCGGTCGGCAAGCTCGGCGGCCCGCTCAGGTCCGCAGATCATGTCGACCGGAACGTCGTGGAAGTCCGGGTCGGTGAGGAACTTCATCCGGTCGGTGTGGGCCGCCGACATGGTGCGCGCTAGCACGTCGAGATATTCGGGAGAGTTGTGGCCCATGCTCGCCAGGTCGAAATGTTCCAGGATGTTGAGCATCTGGATCAGGACCGTGCCGCTGGCGGGCGGGTACGACGAGAACACCTCGTAGTCGTGATAGGTGCCAGCTACGGGGTCGGGTGTTCTCACCGTGTAGTTGGCGAGGTCTTCGGCGGTGACATACGACCCGTTGGCTTCAAGGTCCTCTGCGATGCGCCGGCCCAGCTCGCCCCGGTAGAACTCGTCGGCTCCGCCGCGGGCGATCGCCTCGAACGTGTCGGCATAGTCAGGGTTCTTGAGGACCTCACCGACATCGAGGAACTCGCCGCGGTCGCCGAGCCAGATCTTGCGGCATGCCTCGGTCTTGGACACACGGTCGTAGCCGTCGGGCAGGCCTGCCTGGTTCTTGCGGACCAGCATGTGGTGCATGGTCGGAGTCATCTGCATGCCTTCACGTGCCATGCGGGCCGCTGGCATGACCAGGTCCTCCCACGGCAGCGTCCCGAACTGCTGATGGGTCTCCCAGAACCCTGCGACGAGCCCAGGTGTCATGATCGCTGTGTAGCCAAGTTCGCCGCGGTGGTCGTCGAACAGGGTGTAGTTGCTGATCTCGGTGACCCCGCGGAAATCTGCTTCCCACATGTCCGGAGTGACCTTGGAGCCCGCACGGGTGTGGAAGTCGATGGCGCCGATCCCGCCGCCCTTGGATGCGTCGAAGTACGTCACCAGTCCGAAACCACCGACGCCGCACTGGAACGGGTCGACGACCATCTGTGCGAAACCGGTTGCGATGAAGGCATCGAAGGCGTTGCCTCCCTGCTCGAAGATGTCGGCGCCGACATCGGCGGCTCGGGGCTGGGGACAGACGACGATGCCTCGCATTGGGTGGTTCCTCTCGCGTTGTGTGGAGGGGCGGATTGTGGGCGGACCGTGAGACGGACCGTCAGTATGGCAGTATCCCACGACATGTTGGATAGTCCAGTGGATAACCAATGTCAACTATGACATAGTCGCGTTAGGATAAATGAACCAAGCATCTTGGGAGAGGGAATCTTGGGAGAGGGAACCGACATGAATGAGTCAGCAACGACCACGCTCGCGCGCTACATCGTTGCGGCGGGTGAAAAGCCGTTGCCCGACGAGGTGACGGAGAAGGCGAACCACCATCTGCTCGACACCATCGGCGCGATGGTGTCAGGAGCGGATCTGCGAGCTGGCCGCCTGGCCGTGTCGTGGGCCGGCGGGGTTGGAGGGGTCCATGAGGCCCGGGTGCTGACAACTGATCTTCGCATTACTGCGTTCAACGCTGCGCTGGCCAACGGCATGATGGCGCACGCGGATGAGACCGACGATTCCCACGCGCCGTCGCTGACACACCCAGGGTGTGCGATCGTTCCGGCTGCGCTCGCGGTGGCCGAGCACGTTGACGCGACCGGTGAACAACTGCTGCGTGCGGTGGTCCTGGGCTACGACGTGTGTACACGGCTGGTCTTCTCGGTGGGACGTGATGCCACCAACGAGCGTGGATTTTCGACCCATGCGATCGGCGGGCTGTTCGGCGCGACCGCAGCGGTTGCGAGCCTGCTGCAACTCGATGAACGCCAGGTTCGCTATGCCCTGTCGTACGCGTGCCAATGCGCGTCGGGCGTGCGGTCATGGAATCGTGATGAGGCCCATGTCGAGAAGGCCTATGTCTTTGGCGGGATGCCAGCGAGCAACGGGGTGCTGGCCGCGTCGATGGTGGCGGCTGGCTTCACAGGCGTCGATGATCCGCTCGACGGAACCGGGAATCTGCTCGACATCTTGTCGGAGAATCCTGACAGGTCGCAGTTGTCGGCAGACCTCGGCGAGCGCTACGAGATCATGGGCGCCAACATCAAGAAATGGCCGGTCGGGTCACCCATCCAGGCAGCGCTGGACTCGACGCTTGAGCTCATCACCGAACACGGGATCGGTCCCGATGATGTCGAGGCAGTCACGGTCAGACTGCCGTCGATTGAATCCGGCGTCGTTGACAATCGCTCGATGCCCGACATCTGGCTGCAGCACATGGTCGCGCTGATGCTGGTCGACGGCGGAGTGACCTTCGCGAGCTCCCAGGACTATGGGCGTATCGAAGACCCCGCCGTCAGCGCAATCAGGAGTCGCGTTACGTTGATCCCTGACGACGAGCTCAGCGTTGCGCGTCCACGGCGTCAAGGCATCGTGACGATCGAGACACGCGATGGCGGGTCGGCCACCCACCACACCCGGGCGGTCAAAGGCACCGCGGA
>JBBDSU010000059.1:3101-16613 GCA_040904825.1 Nitriliruptoraceae bacterium
CACGCGATGGCGGGTCGGCCACCCACCACACCCGGGCGGTCAAAGGCACCGCGGATGCGCCGATGTCGCGTGACGAGGTCGAAGCCAAGGTGCACGGATTGCTGGCGCCGGTCCTCGGGAACGATCGTGCGAGCCGGGCCGTCGCCTCGTTCGGCGCGGTTCACGGGGTTGCTTCGGTCAGGGATGCAACCGCCGATCTGGCTGCCGGTGACGCAAAGGGTGGTGTGTCGTGACGCGCAGCGATCGCGGTGTAGTGCGGGTGGTCGTCCTCGATGACTATCAAGGTTTGGCGCGGCGTTTCGGGCCGTGGGATCAGTTGGGCGCGCGTGTCGAACTGGTTGTCGTCGACCACCACGTCGCCGACGACGATGTGCTGGTTGCGATCCTCGCAGACGCTGACGTCGTGCTGGCGATGAGAGAGCGCACGCGTTTTTCGCGCGAACGGATCGAACGGATGAGCAACCTCGGTCTGATCGTCACGCGCGGAATGCGCAACGCCGCCATCGACCTTGAGGCTGCAGCCGAAGCCGGCATCACCGTGGCAGGCACCGCAAGCCCTGGGATGCCGACGGCGGAGCTGACCTGGGCGTTGATCCTCGCCTTGGCGCGCAACGTCGTGGCTGAGGACCGGACATTGAAGTCTGCCGGCTGGCAGCACACGCTCGGCATTGAGTTGGAAGGAAGGACACTCGGAGTCATCGGACTCGGCAAGCTCGGGACCAGAGTTGCCGAGATCGGCAGGGTGTTCGGCATGCGGGTCGTCGCATGGAGCCAGCACGTCGACGCCGAGCATGCCAAGGCCCAGGGTGTGGAGCCGGTGACTAAACAAGAGCTGCTCGCTACGAGCGATGTCGTGTCGATTCATACGCGACTCAGCGACCGCACGCGCGGGCTGATTGGTCGGGATGAACTCGCCATGATGCGGCCAACCGCCTACCTGGTGAATACCTCACGCGGACCGATCGTCGACGAGGCCGCGCTGGTGGAGGCCTTGGCGACCGGAGTGATCGCCGGTGCGGGACTCGACGTATACGACACAGAGCCCCTGCCTGTCGGCCATCCGTTGCGATCGCTGCGCAACGTCGTGCTCACGCCGCATCTTGGCTACGTCACCGAAGAGGGGATGGCCGCGTTCTATCAAGAGGTGGTGCCGATCATCGCCAACTGGATCGACGGGCGCCCGGTTCCAGAACTGCCGCGCGACTCAGGCTAGGTCTGGTCAGGTCAGGTCTGAGGCGATGTCCGTCACATCGATGAGGTAGACCCCTCGGAAGCCTTCATGGATCGAGTTGAACGTCACGAACCGTCCCGACGGGCTCCAGGAAGGATCGAGGTCGCAGCGCAGATCCATTGAGCCCATCCACGGCGAATCCCAGCTGCCGAGGTGGACGGCTTTCTGGGATTCCGGGCCGTAGAGGTACAGGTGCTGTAGTCGGTCGGCGTCGGGGAATGTGTCGGTCAGGATTGGCCCGCCACCGACCCGGCGGCTCAAGTGCCCGTCGACAGCAAGGCCCCCTCGTGCGACAGGTTCACGGTGACCCGTTCGGTCAGTCACAAGGTGGAATCCGCGGCCAGTGTCGGGCCAGGTTGCCCATAACCACAGACGGTCGTCGTCGAACCAGTCGAAATGTTTCGGCACATAGGCGAAGTCACACAACAGGTGGCGGTCGTCACCGTCGAGATCCATGGTCACGATCGCTGTCGGCCAGGTGTCGTCGGACCGATTGTGGTAGCGGAACGAGATGAGCAGCCGGGTCGATGACCAGTTGGTGAGCGACCGGCCGATGAGCAACGGTTGGTCGAGGTCTGCCGGGCAGTAGTCAGCGGCCAGCTCCGCGAACGACACGAGCAGCTTGGCTTCGCCGGTGTCGAGTGCCACACGAAACAAGCCGTCGTCGTCAGGCGCGATGGGCATCGGGGTCGAGGTCCCGTGCGCGTAGTAGCCGTAGCCGGGACGCAGCTCATGGACGCGGGCGAAGTTGTGGCCGAATCCGTAGCGCCCGTCACGAGACACGGTGAACACCGGATGGGCGATCAGCTCGTTGTCACCGTCGTCGACGGACAAGATCCGGCCCCGGTAGCCCGTGCCGTCGTAAGTGTTGAACACGATCGTGCGATCACGGCCGGGAATCCAGTGGGCCATCGCGCCAAGCTTGAAGTTCCAGGCTGTGGTTGTCGCCAGCGGGATAAACGTGTCGTCATCGTGGGTGTCAATGACCCCAACGATGGCTTCGTCGCCGGGATCGGGCATGTGGTCAGAGAACGGCAGCTTGTGAACGATGTGAAGTCGTTCTTCGTCATCCCATGGCGGGACGACAAAGAACCCGTGCACGAAATGCTCGTCGGCAGGGGTAATGCGCCGTTCGACCGCGATCAGTTCGCCCGGCATCAGTTGGGTCGGCGGCCGAAATCACTGAAGTGGCAGGTGGTTTCGTGTGATTGCCCGAACCGCACCTCGAGCTCAGGGACCTCTTCGGCGCACACGTCCTCTGCCCGCCAGCAGCGCGTGCGGAACCGGCAGCCGCTCGGCGGATTCGACGGACTCGGGATGTTGTCGGACAGCAGGATCCGGCTCTCCTGATGCGTCGAGCTGGGATCAGGCACCGGCACCGCTGACAGCAGCGCCTGTGTATAGGGATGCAAAGGCTCGTTGTAGATCTGGTCGCGTTCGCCGATCTCTACCAGCCGACCCAGGTACATCACCGCGACCCGGTCGGAGATGTGGCGTACCACCGACAGGTCATGTGCGATGAAGATGTAGGCCAGTCCGAGGTCTTCCTGGAGTTCCTCCAGCAGGTTGATCACCTGCGCCTGGATCGACACGTCGAGCGCGGAAACCGGCTCATCGAGGATCAGCAATTGCGGGTTGAGGGCAAGTGCTCGGGCAATGCCGATGCGCTGGCGTTGGCCACCGGAGAATTCGTGCGGCAGCCGTTCCTTGTGGTCGGCGCTGAGTCCGACCTGCTCGATCAGCTCGACGACACGGTCTTCGGTGCCGCCGCCAGCAAGGCCGTGCAGACGCAGCGGCTCGCTGATGATCTCCTTGACCTTCAGCCGCGGGTTGAGGGACGCGAACGGGTCTTGGAATACGATCTGCATATCACGCCGGACCGGCTTCATTTGGCCGCGCGAACGCTTGGTGATGTCGCGACCCTTGAAGATGATCTTGCCGCCCGTCGGTTCGAGCAGGCGGATGATCGTGCGGCCTGCGGTGGTCTTGCCACAGCCAGACTCGCCGACCAGTCCCAGCGTCTCTCCGGCCTTGAGCGTCAGGTCAAGGCCATCGACTGCCTGGACTTGACCGACTGTGCGGCGGGTGACGCCAGCCTTGATCGGGAAATACTTCTTGAGGCCTTCGACCCGCAGAAGTTCCTCACCTATCGGGATCGGTGTCTCGTCCCAGCGTGCGTCGTCATCGGCCTGGCTGGTCGTGCTGCCCGTTGGGGCTGTCGTCGTCACGGTGCTCATCGGTCGGCAACCTCGCTCTCGGCGGGACGGTCTCCGACCAGCTTCATCTGTTCGCGGAGACGCTCGGCATAGCCGGGTACTTCATCGGGGAAGTGGCAGCGCGACGACTGATGGTCGCCGACGGCGGCCAGCTCGGGCATGTCAGTAACACACACTTCGCGGTCACCCATCAGGTCACATCGGTCGTGGAACCGGCAGCCGGACGGGAAACTACGTGCGTTGGGCGGGTTGCCTCGGATCGGGATGAGCCGTTCAGCGCGCGCGTCGAGTCGGGGCAGGCTCGTTAGCAGCCCGATGGTGTACGGGTGCCGCGGCTGCTCGAACACCTGATGGACCGTGCCGGTTTCAACGATCTTGCCGGCGTACATGACCGCGACGCGGTCAGCCATCTCGGCAATGACACCAAGGTCATGGGTGATCAGGATTGTCGCAGCGTCGGCGTCCGCCTTGGCCTTGTTGAGCACCGCCAGCACCTGAGCTTGGATCGTGACATCCAGCGCGGTCGTTGGCTCATCGGCGATCAGTAGCCGCGGGTTGTTGGCCATGGCCATGGCGATCATCGCTCGTTGCCGCATCCCACCCGAGTATTCGTGCGGGTACTGCTTGACGCGCTGCTCGGGGTTGGGAACGCCTACCCCGGCGAGCAACTCGATGGCCTTGGCTGTGGCGTCCTTGTCGGACAGATCCGCATCGTGGGTTTGCAGCGCTTCGGTGATCTGGAAGCCGATCGGCAGCACAGGGTTGAGCGCAGTCATGGCGTCCTGGAAGATCATGCCGATCTCGCGTCCACGAATCTGGCGCAGGCGTCGCCGTGGCATATCCAGCAGGTCTTCGCCGTCGAAGATCGCGGTGCCGCCAGCGATGTTGCCCGGCGGTGAAGGGATAAGGCCCAACAGTGACATCACCGTCACACTCTTGCCCGAGCCAGATTCGCCGACGATGCCGAGCGTCTCGCCTGGATGGACTTCGAAACTGACGCCGTCGACGGCGTTGACACCCGATTCGAGTGATCCGAAGATCACCCGCAGGCCGTCGACTTTGAGCAGTGGTTCTCCCATGGCTGGCTCCAAGTTCGTTCGTGCGCTGATGCCGACGTGTCACCGACGCCCATCCCGACATTCGCATCCTGCATCGGGCGGGTGTGACGATAACCCGTCGGGGGGTGTGAGCAAAGACTGATCTGGTTGGCGGATGTGGTGGGGGACCTTGGTCGGGGCGGTTGTTTGCGGGGTAGCCGTCAGTGCGACGGGCCGGCGTCGCCAAGCATCTGTTGCAGTGAACCGACGGTCAACGTTCGGCCGGCTGCACAGATCGTGCTCGGGCTGACAAGTTGCTGTGCCGTGGCCGGCATCTCGTCGTAGATCGCGAGGTCGGCGCGTTGGCCGAGTGCCAATGTGCCGGCAGGTTGGCGGCAGATCGCGGCCCCGTCGGTGGTGGCGGCCACGAGCACACGGTCGAAAGGCAGGCCGATCTCAACCATGGCCTCGATTTCTTCGAGGTAGGTGCCGGTGGAGTCGGTGCCGAGGCCAATCTTGACGCCTGCCTCGACGGCCCTGGCGAAGGTCTCAGCATGGGGAGTGACCACACCTTCGGTCAGCACGGCTGCGCGGTCAGGGATGCCCGCGGCTTCGTTGAAACTGTTCGAAGCGATTCTGCGCATGTTCGCCAACGTCGGCACGTAGGCGACATCACGGCGTGCCATCTCTTCGAGTGTGTCGTCGTGGATGCGTACACCATGTTCGACACTGTCGACGCCGGCGGCCACCACCCGCGCGACGGCATCGGCACCGAAGACGTGGGCGCACGTCGGCACGCCGGCCGATCGTGCTTCAGCGACGATGGCGGCGAGTTCCTCTTCGGTGAACTGCGGCAGTCCGAAGTCCTCGGCTGGGTAGTGAGACAAGCCTCCGGACCCCATGATCTTGATGACCTTGGCGCCAGCCTTGACCTGTTCGCGCACCGCCCGCCTGCAGTCCCAGGGTCCGTCGGCCTCGCGGCCGAATCCATGGACGTGTCCGCCTGTCATGACCACCGGCCGGCCGGCGGCCACGACGGTGGGGCCGATCAATCCTTGGCCGCCAACGATGCGGGCCAGGTGGGTGTTGAGCCCGTGACGTGCGCCCAGGTCGCGCACTGTCGTGATGCCTTGGGTCAACTCGTCGAGTGCCGCAGTGATCATCGTTGACAGTGTCGTCGGCACGTCACGCGCGTCGAGCCACTCGCGCATCTCGGGAAGACCCCATCCCGGCAGCGGATCTCTCAGGGCATGCGAGTAGAGATGGTCGTGTGCGTTGACAAGGCCTGGGGTCGCTACACGCCCTTCGAGGTCGATGACATCATCGCCATCAGCGATCGCCGGTCGTTGCCGGTCGATGCGAGTGATGACGCCGCCTTCGATGGTGACGTGGCTGGACTGCTCGTCGGGTCCCCGCGACGGATGCACGAGTTGGACGTCGAGAAGGTGGGTCCGCACGAACTTGCTCTCCCTCCGACCCGGTGCTGGGATCGATGTCTTCCTGTCATGCGACAAGCGCAGACAGGCACATTCTCCACACGAATTCGGATAACCCTAGCCAGATCCAGATAACAGGTCTAGCGAGTATCGAAGTTCTGACAGGCGGACCGGTGTGTTCGGCACGTGAGTCTTGACGCTCTACTAGGAGCCTCTTAGACTTCGCCGGGCCAAGCGCACGCTTTCTCGATGATCTGGCCATAGAGGATGGGATTCGCTTTATTTGGCGTAAGACTGGTGTGGGAATGCGCGAAGATTTTCGGGATTGTTTGGTCAGTGGGAGCGACGTGCCGGCCGGAGTTGGGCTTCGATCGCGTCCAAGTTCCGTATAGAGTCTCGCGGTCGCGGCCGCATCGATGCGGTGGCCCCGGCGGGTGTGATCAGGAGATGACGTCGCGCGCGTAGGTGACATTGGCAAGGCGCCGCTGGTTCCGCTGACCGGGTGCGTGACCTGACGAGAGGCAAGCTGCGTGGAAAGTGCGGTGGAGGAGCGGGCGCCTGAGGGCGCACAGTCTGGCAACGGGCCACCTGGAAAGGAGCGGCGGTCGCCCGCCGCTTTTGTTGCCTCAACATTCCGGCGCAGTCCGGCGCTCGTGATTGGCGCCACAATTGTGCTGGTGCTGTCGGTGCTCGCCCTGTTCGCACCGGCGATTTCACCCTATGATCCGTTCGCTCTCGACCCGAGTCAGCGGTTCCTTCCGCCGAGCACCGATCACTGGTTTGGTACCGACCAACTCGGTCGCGACCTGTGGACGAGGTCGCTGTACGGAGCGCGAGTGTCGCTGGCCACCGCGATCTCCGCGGTCTCCGTCGCTGCGGTGATCGGCGTGCCGTTGGGTCTGATCTCCGGCTACTTCGGAAAATGGCCGGACGCACTCATCATGCGCTACGTCGATGTGCAGATCGCCATCCCCGGCATCCTGCTGGCCATGATGATCATCCTGCTGGCCGGGCGAGGCTTCGTCGGGTTGGTGATTGCGATTGGGATCGGTTCGGTGCCCAACTTCGCCAGGATCGTCCGGGCGTCGACCCTGTCCATTCAGGAGGAGGAATACGTCGCCGCCGTCAAGGCACTGGGTGCGGGTCACGTCTACACGATGATGCGCACCATCCTCCCGAACGCGATGGGGCCGATCATCGTTCAGGTCGTCATCACTGCCGCGGTCGCTGTGCTGCTTGAGGCGGCCTTGAGCTTCCTGGGACTGGGAACCGTGCCACCGACCCCAAGCTGGGGCGACATGCTGCAGCAGGGCAAAGGCTTCATGCACCAGGCGCCGTGGTATTCGATCATGCCGGGCGTGCTGCTGACCATCACCGTTTTGTCACTCGATCTGATGGGACGCGGTATGCAGAAGCTGCGAGGCAGTTCCGAGTCCGCGAGCGCGGAACTGGAGGGACGCGCATGATCACCTACACCCTGCGTCGCCTGCTGCAGACGATCCCGACGCTCATCATCGCCTCATTGTTGGTCTGGGGGCTGGTCTATGCGTTGCCAGGTGACCCGGCCACAGCCATCGTCGGCGAAGACGGCAGCCCTGAAGCGCTCGCGGCAGTCCGCGCGCGGCTTGGGTTGGACCAGCCGATCCATCTCCAGTACTTGACGTGGATGAACAACATCCTCCAAGGCGACATGGGCTTCTCCTACTTCGGCGGCGAGGCGGTCACAACCCGCATCGGCCGGCGCGTCATGCCCACGGTGCAGTTGGGCGTGTTCGCGTTCCTTATCGGCACCATCTTGGCATTGCCCATCGCTTTCGTGGGCTCACTCAAGCCCAAGTCCTTCCTGGGCAAGTTGACCAGCGGTCAGGCGGTCCTGTCGCTGAGCCTGCCAACGTTCTGGGTGGGCGTGTTGTTCATCCTGGTTTTCTCCGTCACATTCCGATGGTTCCCGTCGGTGTCTGACTACTACCCGTTCTTTCAGAATCCAGGACAGGCGATCCGAAACCTGGCGTTGCCGGCGCTGACGCTCGGGATCTTTGTCTCTGCAATTTTCGGTCGGTTTCTTCGGCAGGCACTTACCGAAGTCCTCGGCAAGGATTATGTGAGGACTGCGCGTGCTAAGGGTCTCAAGGAGACGTACGTGGTCGGGCGGCATGCACTGCGCAATGCCTTGTTGCCGTTCGTGACGATTGCTGGCCTGCAGGTCAGCAGCTTCTTGTCGGGTTCAGTTGTGACGGAGTCGGTCTTCACCTATCCGGGCGTGGGGAGACTCGTGTATACCGCGATCCTCCAACGCGACTACGTCCTGGTTCAGGGGGCTGTGCTGATCATTGTGGTGGTGGTGACCGTCATCAACCTGATCGTTGACCTGATCTATGCCTATCTCGATCCGAGGATCTCGTACGCATGATCGTTGATGAACGCGCGCGCCAAATCGCCCCTCGACATGGCACCCGAGGGTCAACTACTATCATCGTAGGATTTTCGATGTCTTCTGATGGCCACGTCATGGCTACCAGAGGCGATAGATGAGTTGCCTGCCAACCGGTGGGGGCTCGCCCTAATCAGGGAGGAAGTAATGAGAAGCAGATCACGAGGATTGATCAAGCTGCTCGCGCTGGTATCGGTGTTCTCACTGGTACTGGCTGCGTGTGGCAACGGAGATGAGGACGCTGCGCCTGAGGCGCCGGCTGCACCTGAGGCGCCGGCACCTGAGGCGCCAGCGGCGGAAGAAGATGACTCCGAAGCCGTTGGCGGCATTCTGAACGTGGGAGTGCTCAACGACGTGCAGCGGTGGGACTCAAGCCGACTGCAGGGCATCTTCTTCCCGTTCCACCAGAACCTGTACGAGCCTCTCGCCATCTACCGTGATGGGCTGAACGCCGAGCCGTGGCTCGCCACCGGCTGGGAGATCAGCGCCGCGCAAGACTCGGTCACCATCCAGATCCGTGAGGGCGTCAAGTTCCACTCGGGTCGCGAGATGACCGCAGCGGATGTCGGTGCGAACATCGACGCGTTCACCGACCCGGAGCTGGGCAACCAGGCTTATGGTCCGAGCTCGGCAGCGGTGCGCGACTGGGAGGCCACCGGCGACTACGAGATCGTGGTGAATTTCAACCAGCCGATCGCTCAGCTGCAGATCACCGACCTGCTTGCATCGTGGGCGATGGGTGACCCTGAGTTCTTCGATGTCTATGACAGCGAAGCCAACGGGACCGGTCCGTTCCGGATGGTCGAATGGATTCCCGGTGAGAGCGTCACGCTCGAAGCCCACCCCGACTACTGGCAAGAGGGTCTTCCGTACCTTGACGGCATCTTCTACCGGATCTTCGGTGACCAGGACGCCATGGACTCCGCGCTCGAGTCGGGTGTGGTCGACGTGCTGAACCTGCCGAGGATGGACTCGACGCTGCGGTTCCTCGATCAGGGCTTCGTCATGAACGAGGCGCCTCCTGGTGCGATCATCGACCAGTGGCGGATCAACCCCGAGCGTGCACCGTTCGACAATGTCGACGTGCGCATGGCCATGAACTACGCGTCGAACAATGACGCGTTGAACGAGGCCATCTACGGTGGTACGGGTACCCCGTTGCGCCTGCCGTTCGCGCCGACATCGCCGGCCTACGACAACGCGCTTGCGGACTCGCTCGAGTACGACATCGACCGTGCGTGCGAGCTGCTCGAGGGATCCGGCCTGCCGGAGAGCGAGTGGACTGCTGCGGTGCTGATCTCGTCCGGCAACGCCACGCAGGAGTTGTCGGCACAGATCATGCAGCAGGAGCTTGCCACCTGTGGGTTCACGCTCGAGATTGACGTCGTGGACGCCGCGACCCGGACCGAGCGCCTGCTCGGCGGTGACTTCCAGACCCTCTTCGGAGGTATCGGTAACGCTCAGAAGTTCCCGACCCGGATCTCGACGAACTCGATCTACCGGCACCAGAACAACCCGGTGTTCAACGTCGAGTCGCTCATCCCCGAGTACACGGCGGCAATCGAAGCACTCAACACCGCTGTGACCGACGCCGAAGTGGCAGCGGGCATCGCCGAGCTCAACAGTGTGCTCGTCGACAACATGTGGGTCGTGACTGTGCTCGCGCAGCCGCGGTTCGTCCTGGAGCACCCGGATGTCACGGGTACCTTCATGGACATCGACTCGCAGGTTCACTTCCGGGAGACGCGGCTCAACCGCTGACCCGATGACCTTCGGGCTCGCGGCATCGACCGCTGGACCTGAAGCGTGATTTGACGCCGGCGCGGGGAAATCCCCGCGCCGGCGTCGCATTTTGTCGCCAGGCACGAAGTGAGGTAGGAAGGCATGAGCGCGGCAGTTGGGCACGGTCCAACAGGGCTCGGACCATCGACATCATGGGAGTCGTCAGATGCAGGCAGATGTGGTCATCAAGAATGGCACGGTCGTCGATGGGTCCGGTGGACCGTCACGCCAGGCCGACGTAGCGATTGCTGGCGGCAAGATCGTCGCCGTTGGTGAGGTCCCTGCGACCGACGCGGCACGAGTGATCGACGCAACCGATTTGAAGATCCTTCCCGGCTTCATCGACATTCATACGCACTCGGATGTCAGCTTGATCCTCGATCCGCGATGTCAGAGCAAGATCCTGCAAGGTGTGACTACGGAAGTCACCGGCAACTGCAGTTTCGCGCCGTTCCCGTTCGCACCCGACAAGATGGAGTTGCACGCCGATCATCTGCATCGCATCGGTGATGGCGTGCCGCCACTGACATGGAACGATGTTGACGGTTATGTCGCCACCGTTGAGACCAACCCGCCCGCGTTCAATGTTGCGCCGCTAGCAGGCCACGGCACGTTGCGAGTCGCCGCGATGGGTGTCGACCAGCGAGAAGCGACACCCGACGAGCTGGCAACGATGAAACGGTTGCTCGCCGAGTGCCTGGAGCAGGGTGCATTCGGCATGTCAACTGGCCTGACGCATGTGCCATCGGCGTACGGACCTGAAGAAGAAGTCACCGAGCTGGTCAAGGTCGTCGCGCAGTACGACGCGTTGTATGCGACCCACCAGCGTGGTGCCAAAGGCCGCGTGTTCGGTGGCATGGAAGAGTCGATCCGCACGGCCACCGCCGCCGGTGCGCGCCTTCAGGCGTCGCATGCGGCGATCAACAACCCGGATCACTGGGGCAAGGCCGTCGAGATGCTCGCGCTGGTCGATGAGGCGCGTGACAACGGTCTCGACATCGCTATCGACGTCTATCCCTACGACGCCTCGTCGTCGTCGTTGACCCAGTATCTGCCCCAGTGGGTGCAGGACGGCGGGACCGAGGCGATGAGGGCACGGTTGGCCGATCCTGCAGCGCTTGAACGGGCAGAGCAGGAACTTGCCGCCGGGTGGTTCGGGGGCATCCCGTGGTTCTGGGACCGGGTCCTGATGACCCGCACGGGTGCGGGCGACGAATGGTGCGTTGGGCTCACCATCGAGCAGGCTGCCGCCAAGGCTGGCATGACTCCGGCAGCGTTCACGCTCAAGACGTGCCTCGACCACGGCAACTACCCGGGAGTGGTGCTGTTCTACCGCACCGAAGACGACATGATGACGTTCCTGGCCCATCACACTGCAGTTGTCGGTTCCGACGGTTCGGCGTTGCCGCTCGACCAAGGTGCCAACAAGCCCCATCCACGTTCCTTCGGAACGTTCCCGCGCATCTTCGGCCGGTATGTGCGCGATAAGGGTCTGCTGACCTGGGAAGAGGCGGCCGTCAAGACCAGCAGTGGGGTCGCTGAGCGGTTGCAGCTGGCTGATCGTGGGCAGATCGCCGAAGGCCTGGTCGCCGACATCGTGATCATGGATCCCGCCACGGTCATCGACCGGTCGACGTTCACCGATCCCGCGCAATCTCCTACCGGCATCCCGTATGTGATCGTCAACGGGGCCATCGCCGTCGATGAAGGGGAGCAGACCGAAGCCCGCTCGGGACGGGTGCTCAGGAGAACACGATGACTGCGGATGTGGTCATCGTCGGCGGTGCCGTCCACGATGGCACCGGCGCACCTGGCCGTCGCGCGGATGTGGCTATCTCAGACGGACGTATCGTCGCGATCGGTGACGATATCGGGCCCGGCCGCCGGGTGATCGATGCGACCGATCGGGTGGTCAGCCCGGGGTTTATTGATATTCACACGCATTCTGATCAGGCCGTGTTGCTGGACCCTTCGTGCCAGAGCAAAGTGGCCCAAGGGGTGACCACTGACGTCACCGGCAACTGCGGTGCGTCGCCGATCCCGATCGAGCCATCGCGCCTGGATCGTCACTACGACCAGTTGAAGGGCCGTGGGCTGTCGCCGACCGAACGGCCGGTCACCTGGACCGACTTCGACGGCTACGCCACGCAAGTCGATGCGGGCAGGCCAGCGTTCAACGTTGCACCGTTGATCGGGCATCATTCGTTGCGGACCGCGGCAATGGGCCTTGATCAGCGCGCACCGACTGATGACGAGATGGACACGATGCGGCGTCTGCTGGCGCACCAACTCGACCAGGGTGCGTTCGGATTTTCGACCGGACTGACGCTCGTGCCCGGAACCTATGCGGCCGAAGATGAGATCGTCGCGCTGTGCGAAGTCGTGGCCAGCCGTGACGCGTTGTATGCGACGCACACGCGGGGATCCTCCAACCAGCTCGACTTCGGGGGTGTGGTCGAAGCATTGCGGACCGCCAAGGCTGCTGGCGCACGCCTGCAGTACTCGCACGCCGCGATCAACATTCCCAAGCATTGGGGCAAAGCCGACCAGGTGACCGCACTGATCGAGGAAGCGCGCAGTGACGGACTCGATGTGATGTTCGACGTCTACCCGTATGACGCTTCGTCGTCCGCGCTGACCCAGTATCTGCCGTCGTGGGTCCAGGAAGGCGGCACCGACGCGATGCGGGCGCGACTGGCAGAGCCGTCGGTCTACGACCGGGCGCTGGCAGAGTTCTCTTCCGGATGGTTTGGAGGCATCCCGTGGTTCTGGGATCGCGTGATGCTGTCGCGGGTCGATCCTCCCGACGACTGGTCGGTAGGGATGACGATCGAGGAAGCCGCTGCCCGTTCAGGTGAGGATCCTGCCGCCTTCGCATTGCGGCTGTGCTTGGATCACGGCAACGCTGACCGGGTCGTGCTCTTCTACCGCACCGAAGAAGACATGAAAGTCTTCCTGGCTCATCCGCTGTCGATGGTGGGCTCTGACGGGTCGGCAATCCCGTTCGATCAAGGTGCCGAAAAGCCGCACCCACGCTCGTTCGGGACCTACCCACGAATCTTTGGACGCTATGTGCGTGAGCAGCAGGTCATCAGCCTGGAAGATGCTGTGCGCAAGTGCACTGGCGCGGTTGCCGACCGGCTCGGGATTACCGACCGGGGCTATCTGCGCGAAGGTGCCGTGGCTGACGTGACGATTTTCGACCCTGAAACGATCATCGACCGGTCAACGTTCACTGAGCCTGCCCAGCGGCCGGTGGGCGTCGACCACGTGCTGGTTGCTGGTCAAGTTGTGATCGATGGCGGAGATCAGACGGATGCGCGGCCCGGCAAGGTGCTGCGCCGGGTCTGATGGACCCGGACTCGCCAGATCCGGACCT
>JBBDSU010000060.1:0-6178 GCA_040904825.1 Nitriliruptoraceae bacterium
CCTGCAACCAGCGGATTAAAAGTCCGATGCTCTGCCAGTTGAGCTAGCGGCCCTCGCCTGGCACGCAACCACACGATCGGCGCGCAGGATAACCCGCAGGTAACCATGCTGCCAATCTGCCCGCTTGGCGCCGGGGTCTTGGTTGGTTGTCGCGACAGGCTGCCTCGCTGCCGATGCGCGACGTGGTGGCGCCTGCAGGTCTACCGTCGACGCTGACGAGGAGTCAGGTCATGCCCGATGGTGTTCGCGGGGTGGGGTGTCAACGGCCCCCAGGAGATGGAGTGGTGCCAGCGCTCCGACTGATCGACGTCGACGACGCCGGCAAGGCTCGTCGAGCCATTGAGTTCCTCGATCGGTGTGCGACAGACTGGTGGCCGGCTGGTTCACCCGAACCGCTGCCCGCAGTCGACGAAGCCGAGGGTCGGCGGCTGTCAACGCTGATGGCTGGGAGCGCTGTTGGCGCTCAATGGAAGGCTTGGGTGGCCCTCGCCGACGGCGACGACCAGATCGCCGGGTATCTCGGAGCCCGCCGCTCCCCTGGACCGGACAGCAGTCTTGACGTGGAACTCGCTGTTGAGCGAACCGGTGACCGTTCCGGGCGGGTAGTGACGGCGCTGCTCGGGCGACTTCGGTCCTGGCTCGGCGACGAAGCCGGCTCTGGGGCCGCCGCGGTCGGGATATGGGTTCGCCAGGTTGACGACGTGCTCGACAGCGTGATGCGCGATACGGGCGGGTTGGTCGACCGACATCTGGGGGTCATGGCATTGACCGTCGCAGCCTCGCCTGGCAACTGGGACGATCAAGCGACTGAGGATCCGGCATCGATCGTGATTCGTCCGAGCGACGATTCCGAGGATGACATTGCAGCCGTCGTCGCGGTGTTGGCGGCTGCCTATGACGGCACCGCCGAAGCGGGCTGGGACCGCACACGGTTTGACCAGCACGCCGCAGCGGAATGGTTTGACCCGCGCGACCTCCTCGTAGCGGTTCGCATTGGCGACAGGGATGGTGACCGGGGAGGTAATGGCCAGGTTGTCGGTGTCCACTGGACCAAGCGCCGGTCAGCGACGGTCGGTGAGGTCTACAACCTCGCCGTCGATCCGGAGGTTGCCGGCCGGGGACTTGGCCGACGATTGCTGGCGGCGGGGATCGGCCGCCTGCAGCACCGAGGCTGCGACGCGGTGATGCTGTGGGTGGATCTGTCCAACCGGCCGGCGGTGCGTCTCTACGAGGATGCGGGATTCATTCTGGTCGCCACCGACGTGCGCTATGTCCTGCCTCATGCCGGAACCGCCAGGTAATGGCAACCCCCGCAAAGCACGGGATGTCAGGCGTCTTCCGGGCCACGACGCACGCGCTGGCCTGGTGGGACGAGCTTGTAGCCCACACCGCGGACGGTGACGATCATCTGCTCGTATTCGGGACCCAGCTTGGCGCGCAGGCGGCGGACATGGACGTCGACGGTGCGTGAGCCGCCGAAGTAGTCGTATCCCCACACGTCGTGGAGCAGTACTTCGCGGGTGAACACCCGGTTAGGGGCATTGGCCAACGTCTTGAGCAGCTCAAATTCCTTGTAGGTCAGGTCGAGTGGCTGCCCCCGCAGCCTGACCTGGTAGCTGTCTTCGTCGACAACGAGATCTCCCACATTGGCAGCATGGTGGGGCCGGAGCATCGCGGCGCGGTCGCGCGTCAGTCGCAGGCGGGTTTCTATTTCTGCTGGCGATGCGTGAGGGAGCAGCCAGTCGTCGAAACCCCACGTTGCTTTGAGTGCGGCGAGCCCGCCTTCGGACATCACCACGATGACGGGCACCTCGCGTGGGCCAAGTGCGACGGCTCTGGTGAGCGTGGAGGCTTGTTGCAGGTCGCCGGTCGCGTCGATGATGGCGAGCTCGCATCCGGTGCCGACGGCAGCCGGATCCATGGGAGTGTCTTGAATGGTGTGATCGAGGTACTCGAGGGCCGGCAGCAGCGATTTGCCGCCGCCTGGCCGATCGGTGAACACCAGCAGGTGCACGCGCTACCTCGTCGTCACGGGTCGGACCCTCGGCCGCCGTTCGCGGGTTCGCGTGGCGTCGTGATCTCAAGGATGCCAGATCCGGCGCGAATGTGCGGACAGGGTTTGCACTGTTTACACTGCTGAGCGCCGCACCGTGTGCTCGTCACCGCGACGATGCACCTCGGTCACTCGACGGTGTCTCGTTGAAGCGCACGACATCGCCGTCGTGATCACGATCGCACGCTTTAGGCGTACGTCCAAGGTGGACAACCAATCCCATGGCAACTGCCACGCTCGCGCCCGTAAGTCGACTGCCTGCGCCAGATCCGGCGGAGGCAGCGGTTGAGCGCGCGCTGGGGGTGCCAACGCGTGCTGGCATCTACCACCGGCTGCGCACACACGGCGAACCGCTGACCGCACGCGACGTCGCCGAGATGTTTGGATTGCATCCCAACGTGGCGCGCAACCACCTCGACTTGCTTGCCGAGGTTGGCCTGGTGGTCACCGGCCGGCGCAAGCACCCCGGTGGCGGCCGTCCCGCCAAGGTGTACGTGGCGCGGGAAGAAGCGCACGGCACCAACCCCGCCCGAGTTCCACCAGGAAGCCAGCTCGCTGTTCACACGGTCGTCCAGTTGATTGCTGGTCTGACCGAACACCTTGACAAGCTGGCGATCCTTGCCGAAGAGCAGGGCCGCAAGCTTGTGGCTGCAGCGGGCGGGCGTGCCGACACGCGGGACTTCGAAGCTGCGGCGGTTATTGCCGTTGAAGCACTCAGGGTTGCGTTCCCCGAGGCACGGATTGAGGAAGTCAGCGACGACGCGGTCGTGGTCGAAGGGCTCGAAGTTGGCCTGCGCCTGGTGGGTGAGGTCGATGGTGCGGTCGGTGATGCCCTGGCTGTCGGATTCCTCCGGGGAGCGCTGACGGCCGCCGGTGCACCCGCGCGGGTGCATGCGTCATCGGGAGTGGTGCGTGCGGAACTCGACGAAGCAGGCATCGGCGCCATTCCGAGCCCGGTGGTCACCATCGATTCGCGCCGGGATGACTACCAGCGTGGCGTTGCACGGGCGATGACGGCGATCGAGCCACTGCGCCCTGGCGATCATCTCGAAGTGTTGACCGCCAAGCCTGGGGCGCCGGCGGCGTACGCGCGCTGGGCTGACCGTTCAGGCCATGAGGTTGTCGACGTCGCGCGCATTCGTGATGAGCGTGGGCGCACCGCTGTGCGCATCCTGTTGCGCAAGGCAACGGGAAAGATCTTCATCGAGGCTGACACCTCGACGTCTCGGGGGGCCTGACCATGCCTGAATTGGCGACTGACGCGCAGGGCCGCCTGCTCATCGACGTTCGTGGACCGAGGTTCGGTGCGGCGATCACCAGCTTGGTGCTGGCTGTCGCGCTCGTGGTGCAGGGCCCGGTGGGTATCGGACTGGTGACCTGGCAGTGGTTCGTGTTTGCGGTGTCGAGTCTTGCTGGGCTTCGGTGGTCGATCTACGGCAACGTGTTCCGTTGGTTGAAGCGTCGTATGCAACTCGGTGCTCCGCCGGCAACTGAATTGGAAGGGCCGCCTCGGTTCGCTCAGATCTGCGGGTTTGCGGTGTTGACCGTGGGGCTTGTGCTGTTTTTCACCGGAGCGACGGCAGCCGGATGGGTTGCTGTCGGGGCAGTACTGGCACTGTCGGCGCTGTTGACGTTCACCGGAATTTGCGTCGGTTGCGAGCTGTACGTCATCGGCCGGCGTCTGCTGGCACGGAGAGGTTGATCATGGATCCGATCGTGTTCCGCCTCATCATCGTGGTCGCCATCGTTGGCGCTGCGATCGCGTTCGGCCGTTGGTGGAGTGCACGCGACGGCCGGCTGACCGCGTCATCGTCCGCCGACGCGGTGCATGGCCGTCACCTTGAGGCGGTTGGACTTGACTTGACGCGCTCACACGCCGGGGCGGTCCTGATCGGTTCCCCGACATGCGCACCATGTGAGACGGCCAAGGGTGTCCTCGGGGATTTCGCCCGTGAGAGGGAGGGCTTCTCCTGGGTGTACGCCGACGCCGCCGACCACCTGGCGTTGACCGAAGAGCACCGGATTCTGCGGGTCCCTACCCTGCTGGTGCTCGCGCCCGACGGTCGAATTGTCGCTCGCTCCAGTGGCGTTCCCAACGTTGAGGATCTGCGCCGGACGATCGACGATCACCTGGGTCTTGCTGCCTGACGGCCGTGGAGTGCGACACACTGCATCACCGTCGGCCCACCGGAGTAGTCGTGCCCGTCAACTATGAGTCATCGACGAGTGTCGACGAACTCGTCGTCGTGTCGTCACCAGTGCGTCGTGTCGATGTGACCGGTGATGATCGCCAGCGCTATCTGGAAGATGTCACGACCCAGCACGTGGTCGACGCACCGATCGGGTCGATTCGTGGGGCGCTGCATCTCGACCCCCACGGGGCTCCGCTTGGCATGTTCGACCTTGTGACGCTGGGCGATCGCCTCGCCCTGCTCGCGCCCAATGATGAGCTTGCCACCTGGATCGTCGAGACCTTGGGCGGCAGGACCTTTCTGCTGGATGCGCGGTTTGAACTCGTTGATGACAGTGCGCTGGCGGTCAGAGGCCACCGGGCTGGGGAGGTCTTGGCGGCCGCGGGACTCGGGCATGTCGAGGGGCGCTGCCGCCTCGCTGATGGCGTGCTGATCGTGGACCGGCCGTCGGGGGTTGACCTCATCGCGCCGGAGGCGACGTTGTCCGCCATCTCTGAGGAGCTAGTCGCCCACGGCGCCCGGGTAGGTGACAGCGGCGATCTCGAACGCTGGCGGATCCGAGCGGCACTGCCCGCCTGGGCCAGCGAGGTGCGTCATCCGCATCTGCCCGAAGAGGCTGGCGTCCTTGCGACCCACGTTCATCTGGCGAAAGGGTGCTATCCCGGCCAGGAAGCGGTTGCGCGCATGTGGATGCTCGGGCGGCCACGTCGCCGCCTCCTCCAGCTTGCAGTTGCCGAGCGGGAGACGCCACCATCAGAAGCCCTGGCGGTTGAGATCACCAGCTGTGATCCGGAAGGTGAGATGGCGCTGGGCTATGGGCCCGCTGCCGTTGAGCCCGGCGTCCTGGTTGAGGGCGGTGGGACGAGGTGGAAAGTCGTGCAGGTCGTAGGCGACGAGAGCCCGCCTGGGCACGACCCGGCAGTCACGCGTCGTCGCGACCGTCCGCGCCGTTGACCAGTTCGCTGATCGCGGCCAGCACGTCGTCAGCATGCTCCTTGGGCTTGACCTTCGGCCACACCTGAGCCACGGCGCCATCGGGTCCGACAAGAAACGTCGATCGAATGACGCCGTCGAACGTCTTGCCGTACATCTTGCGTTCGCCCCACGCGCCGTAGGCGGAGATCGCTTGCCGATCGGGATCGGCAAGCAGCGTGTGAGGCAGGTCGTACTTGTCAGCGAACTTGACCAGCGCGTCCACCTCGTCGGGTGAAATGCCCAGGACTTTGGCGCCAGCACGTTCGAATTCCGCCCATTGATCACGGATATCGCACGCCTGGGTCGTGCAACCCGGCGTGTCGGCTTTCGGGTAGAAATAGACGACGACGGGCGCGCCTGCCAGATTCGACAAGGTCACGTCCTCGCCATGCTGGTTGGACAGGGTGAAGTCTGGTGCTGGGCTGCCAGCCTGGATCATGAGCTGCCTCGCTGGTTCGGTGGATGAGTTGACGAATAGCCGAGAACCGCTGGCCGAGCCTGGTTCATCAGGACGTTGTGTCAACGGTTCGACGCGGTGGCGACCGCGGATGGTGTGGTCGTCAGCCTACGTTGGTCGTCCTACGTTGGCCGTGGTGGCTGCAGGCATCGTGTCAACGTCGCGAAAGGCTGGATCGCCATGGACAAGGACATCATCGAGGTGTTCATCGAAGTCCCGATGGGGTCGCGCAACAAGTATGAGTGGGATTTTGACCGGCAGACGTTCGTTCTCGATCGGATGCTGTTTACCTCGGTCAGATACCCAGGTGACTACGGCTTCATTCCTGACACCTTGGCGTTGGACGGCGATCACCTCGATGCGCTGGTGATTCTGGGTGAACCGACGTTTCCTGGATGTACGGTCCGCGCTCGCGTGTTGGGCATGCTCGACATGAGTGACGACAAGGGTCCTGATGAGAAGATTCTGACGGTCGCTGATCATGATCCGCGCTGGCGTGAC
>JBBDSU010000060.1:6278-63362 GCA_040904825.1 Nitriliruptoraceae bacterium
GGGTCCTGATGAGAAGATTCTGACGGTCGCTGATCATGATCCGCGCTGGCGTGACTTGCGATCCTTGGACGCTGTGCCGCAGCACCTCCTGGATGAGGTCGCTCACTTCTTTGCTATCTACAAGGATCTCGAACAGAAGCTGGTCGAGGTGCGTGGCTGGCGTTCGCGCGCCGACGCGATGGACGTGATCGCTCAAGCCCGCGACAGGGCGCCTGAGCGGCCTTCCTCTCGTGAGATGCGATATCCCGGGTGAGAGCATGGCACTCAAGGACGGGGTAGCGGGCCAGCGGGGCCATTACCATTCCCAGATCGGAACCAGTGGTGAAGTCGCACCCGATGGACGATGCCCGGCTGTGGGCTGTCGTCGCTCCGGGAACCGGGCTCCACCGCCCGACGGGAGATCCTGTGATCGAACTGCGTACGCACGACAACATTCCTGCGACGGACTCCGACGTCGCATGGGAAGACCTGCTCGCTGACGATCCGTCTGCGACGGTGTTTCACAGTCCCCGATACCTGCGCCTGTGGCACGAGACGTTGGGTCAACGCTTCCCGATCCGGGTGCACACTTTCCA
Source organism: Nitriliruptoraceae bacterium (assembly GCA_040904825.1). Classification (GTDB taxonomy): domain Bacteria; phylum Actinomycetota; class Nitriliruptoria; order Nitriliruptorales; family Nitriliruptoraceae; genus JBBDSU01. The sequence goes on from JBBDSU010000060.1 coordinate 6,854, forward strand.
TCAAGGTGACGAGTTGGTGGGGGTGATTGCCGACGCCAATGACCGTGCCGGTGGTCCGGTCAGGCCGCTGGAGCTGCGGCGGTTTCTTGGTGGCACCGAGGTCACCGACTACCTCGGACCGATTGCAAGGCCTGAGCATCGGGCTGACGTCGCTGACGCGTACCTCCGGAATCTTGCGGCTGATGTTGACTGGGACGAATTCATCGCCGGTGGCTTGATCGACGACGCTGGCTGGGCCGATGAGATCCGTCGGTCGGCCGAGATGGTCGGCCTCGAGGTCTTGCACGAAGAAGTGGAAGCCGTCTGCCCGCGGGTAGACCTCACCGGTGGGCTGACTGCCTACCACAAGCGGCTTTCCGGCCGGGTGCGGCAAGAGATGCAACGCAAGCAACGAAAGCTGGCCCGAGACGTCGGCGAGCTGACGCTTATCGAAGTTGCCGCAGATGACGTAGAAGCTGAGCTTGATCGGTTCTTTGAGCAGGCCCTCGCCAGTTTCCCTGAGAAGGCCAGCTTCTTCCGCCGTGACGAGATCCGTGCATGGTTTTCGGCGCTGGGCAGGGAGTTCGCAGGTGAACGCACCTTTCGCCTGCACCGGCTCGATGCCGGAGGCTTGCCTGCGGCGATGACCGTGTCGCTGGTCGGTCAGGGCGAATGGGGTCTGTACAACTCATCGTTCGATGTCGACATCGCCGCCTTCGCGCCCGGGCAAGTGCTGATCTGGATGCTCATCGAAGAGGCGTGCGACGAAGACATCGAAGTCTTCGACCTATTGCGCGGTGACGAGGCCTACAAGTACCGCTACGGAGCTGTTGACCGGAAGCTTGATCGACTCGTGATCGGCCGGCCTGACCAGGCGGACCTGGAATGACATCACCCGTAGCCACCGATGATCGACCGGAGTCTGATCGCCGATCCCGCGCGGCCACAGCCGACGGCGGTGCTCGGGTGCGCCGTGTCGGACTGGTCAGCGTGCATACCTCGCCGCTCGACCAACCTGGCACCGGCGATGGTGGTGGGCTCAACGTCTACGTGCGGCAGATCATGGCGGGACTGGTGGCCCGGGGTATCGAGGTAGATGTCTTTACGCGTCGCACCAGCCGCGACGTTCCCGACACGATCACCGTTGACGGCGGTGCGCGCGTCCATCACATCGATGCCGGACCGGCGCACCCTGTGGGCAAAGACGCGCTGGCCAACCTCTTGTGTGCCTACGTGCTGGGCATCCAACGGCACCCCACCATGGGGACACATGACGTGCTGCACACCCACTACTGGCTTTCTGGATGGGTCGGACGCCGCCTCGCTCAGCGATGGGATGTTCCGTTCGTGCACACCTTCCACACGCTGGGCGTGCTCAAGAACGCCAACCTGGCGCCAGGCGATGTACCAGAAACGCCGTTGCGACTCGTTGCCGAAGAGCGCATCGCGCGTGACGCCGATCGGCTTCTGGTGCTGACCTGTGGAGAAGCGCGCCTGTTGCATCAGGCCTATGGCCTCGGCGGGCAGAAGCTGACCGTGGTGCGGGCGGGTGTAGACCTGGCGCGATTCCATCCAGATCCCGACCGCGCCGCCACGCGTTTCTCCGAGAGGCAGGGAGGTCCGCGGTTGCTGTTCGTCGGGCGCCTCCAGCCGCTCAAAGGACCGGACTTGGCCGTGCGGATCCTGGCAGAGGTCCGGCGGCGATACAGCGACGCGACCCTCGAGATCATTGGCGGCCTGTCGGGCAACAACGGGCATGCGACCGGACCTGAACAGCTTCGGCAGCTCGCTGACGAGTTGCGTGTCGGCGACGCTGTGAGCATCAAGCCTGCGCTGCCGCAGGAGCAACTCGTTGATCGTTACCGGGCCAGCGATGTCGTCCTTGTCCCGTCGAGAAGTGAAACGTTTGGGCTGGTCGCGCTCGAAGCGCAGGCGACGGGTGTGCCGGTGGTCGCGGCCCGGGTCGGCGGGCTGACCTCTGTGGTCGCCGACGCCGGTGGACTGGTCGACGGTCACGATCCGGTCGATCACGCTCGCGCAGTTGTGCGCTTGCTGGATGATCCCGCAGCCGCGTCCGCGGCTCGCAAAGCCGGACTGGCCAAAGCACGTCGCAGCACCTGGGACGCGACCGTGATGCGCCTCATCGATGCGTACACGCACGTCCGTCGTGCCCGCGATCAGGCAGCGCGTCGCGACAAGTGCTGCGATCAGACGTCGGGTGCGGACGTGGCGGTCTAGCAACCACGAGGAGATGCCGGTGCAGGTCGACCAACGGGCGCGCGAGGTTGTCCTGACGTCGTTGGCCGACGCTGGTCTGGCTGCAGTTGAACTCGATGAACGTCGGATTGCAGTGACGCTCTCCGGCGAGCACAAGCGCAACATCGCGGTGCTCATCGAAGTCGGTGAACGCACTGTGCGGGTGTCATCACCCTTCAGCGTCAAGCCTGACGAGCGTCACGATGAGGTCTACCGCATACTCTTGACCCGCAATCTGACCTCAGGGCCGGTCCACTTCGCATTGTCCGATGACGACCTCGTCATCGTCGGGTCGGTGCCGGTGGTGGGACTCAATGGCGTGAGGTTTGACGAGCTCATGGGGCGCCTTCTGAACCTCGCCGATGACACCTTCGATCAGGTCCTGCGCTCCGGTTTCGCGACGTATCTCGCCTACGAACAACGATGGCGAGCCAAAGTGGGCTTGCCTGGCAACACTGTGGGATGACCTTCGTACGCGGCGCTGCCAACCGGAGAAGTTCAGGCCACCCAGCATGTACAGGAGACCGCTTGTGAAGTACCGGATGGCCGTGATCGGGACGGGCAAGATGGGCGAGGCTGTCGTGGCAGGTCTGGTCGGTCGGGCTGGATGGCAGCCGGGCGACATCGTGTGCACGGCGCGACGGGCTGAACGATGCGACGCGCTGACACAAGATCTCGGCGTTGCAACCACGATGGACAATGCCGCGGCAGCCAGTGCAGCTGACATCGTGTTGCTTGCCCTGAAGCCACAGGTGTTGCTCGATGAGCTTCCGTCTCTCGCTGCGGCCGTTCAGTCAGCTCACCTTGTGGTGTCGGTCGCTGCAGGGATCACCACCGGCGCGATCGAGCAGGTCATTGGACAGGTTCCCGTCGTCCGCGCGATGCCGAACACCCCGCTGCTCGTCGGCCAAGGAATGACCGCCATCGCAGGTGGACAACACGCGGAGTCTTCGCACCTAGCCGCGGCGACCGAGATATTCGCGCCGATGGGTGACGCGGCGGTGGTCAACGAAGATCTCATCGATGCGGTCACGGCTGTGTCGGGTTCCGGACCTGCCTATGTGTTCCGCATGGTCGAGGCGTGGATCGCTGCTGCGGTCGAGGCTGGCCTCGACCAAGCGACGGCGCGTCGATTCGTCATCCAGACGCTCACCGGCAGTGCTGCGATGTTGCGAGAACCAGACGCTGACCCGGCTCGTTTGCGGGCCGACGTGACCTCCCCTGGGGGCACGACCGAGGCGGGACTCGCTGCGCTCGACGCCGCAGGGTTCAGTGATGCCCTCAGCCGCGCAATTGCAGCCGCTCATCTTCGTGCTCGTGAACTTGGTGCAACATGACCGTTGGCTGGACCAGGCGATCGGTGCGATTTCATCGCGCTGGCGACAGGCCGGTGGCATTGCTTCACAGTTTCAGGATCGTTCGCGTGCCACTGGTTGGTGCGGTCGTGCTTGCTCTGCTGGGCATGGCGTGCGCCAGCGATCAACCTGAAGTCACCGTCGCCGAGGTGCAGATCGGTTCAGTCACAGAGACTGTCGCGGCGGCGGCGCGGGTCCATCCTGTCGCACAGGTGACGATCACCGCGCCAACGTCAGCCACCGTCGACCAGTTCTTGGTGACTGATGGTCAGACGGTGGTGCCGGGCGAGCCCCTCGTTCGACTGTTGTCCGACAATGTCGAACAACAAGTCGAACAGGCGCAGGCTGCCCTCGATGCAGCCACTGCCCTTGTTGCGGCTGCCGCGGGTGCCACGGTTGACCTGTCGCCGGTGCTCGGAGGCTTCCGCACGCAGCTCGACACGTCGTTTCCAGCGACGATCGCCGCACTTGAGGCACAGATCGCCGTGCTCGAAGCCGGTGCGGGCCCGTTGACGGGCGATGATCTTGATGAGGCGATCGTCTCCGCACGCGAAAGCCTCACGGAGGTCGAAGCAGCATTCGAAGACGCCAGGGTCCAACTTGATGCTGCCGAGCGCCAGACGCGCCAGCAGGCCCAACAGGCAAGTGCGGCCCAAAGGACGGCGGCTGAAGCACAGCGTCGCCAGGCCGAAATCGCGCTGGCGGCCGCTCAAGCGCGGGCGGAAGACCTGACGATTCTCGCGCCGATCGGAGGCGTTGTCGAGCTGCGTCGCGGCGACGATGCCGGCGGCTCTGCGGGAGGTCTTGATGCGGGGGCGCTGGGCGGTTTCGATCTGTCGGCGCTTGCCACCCCGTCGGGGCCGGTGACCAGGGGCATGGTGGCCGAAGGGCTGGGAGTGGCCGCAGGTGAAGCCCTGTTGACGATCTATGACGTGTCAGCCTTCGTCGTCCGGGCCGAAGCGGACGAACTCGACGTGCTGGACATCGCGGTTGGTCAAGCTGTGACAGTCAGGGTGGATGCGTTGCCGACCCGGCCGCTGGAGGGGACAGTTGCCCACGTTGCACTGGCGTCGACGCAGCGTGCCGGCGCGGCGGGCCGGATGTTTCCGGTATGGGTGGAACTCGCCGAGGTCGCTGCGGATGTGCGCCTGCGTGCGGGCTTGACGGCTTCCGCAGAGATCGCCGTCAGGTCTGTCGATAATGCCTTGCTCGTGCCGACTTCAGCGCTATCACGACGTGGGGCGACCGACACGGTCGGCATCGTCGTCGATGGAGTCCTGCGGCTGGTCCCGGTGATCGTTGTCGCCATCGGCGAAGAGTCGGCCGCAGTTGAGGGCGAGATCGAGCCTGGAGATCTTGTCATCGTCGGCGGCCTGGAGTCGCTGGAAGACGGCGAGGCCGTCATCGTCGGCGCTCGTCGATGACCGACCCGAAGCCGGTGCTGCTCGAGGCAAGAAACGTGGAGCGCACCTACCACATGGGCGGTGACGTCGTTGTTCGTGCGCTGCGGGGTGTCGATCTCACCGTCGATGTGGGCGACAGTGTGGCGATCATCGGCTCGTCAGGTTCAGGCAAGTCGACGTTGCTGAACCTCTTGGGAGCGCTGGATCGTCCATCGGCAGGCCAGGTGCTCTACGACGGCCGTGATGTGCGCAGCATGTCGGACGCGGCACTGGCAGATCTACGCAACCGCCGCATCGGCTTCGTCTTCCAGTCGTTTCACCTGCTCGCACGGCTATCAGCCCGCGACAACGTCGAGCTGCCGCTCGTTTATCGCCGCATGGTCCCAGCAGAGCGACGGCGACGAGCGCAGCACGCGCTTGAGACCGTCGGGCTTGCGTCCCGAACCGACCATCGCCCGACCGAGCTGTCCGGCGGTCAGCAGCAGCGCGTCGCAATTGCGCGGGCGCTGGTCACCGATCCGGCGCTGATCCTGGCTGACGAGCCCACCGGAAATCTCGACACCGTGACGGGCAACGAGATCATGGACTTGTTGACCAACCTCCACCGTGAACGCGGGACGGCGCTGGTCATCATCACCCACGAGCGGGAAGTCGCCGATCTGGCGGAGACTCGGGTTGAACTGCGTGACGGCGTCGTCGTCAAGGTTGCCACCCGCGAGGGCACCGGCCGGCAGTTCGCCGCGCACAACTCCGAAGTTGAGGGTGGCCAACGCGGAGGGCGAGCCCTGTGACGTGGTCTGAGACGCTACGGGTCGCCATCCGGGCCATGGTGGCCAATCGCCTGCGGTCGATGCTCACGGTGCTTGGCGTGCTCATCGGGGTGATGTCGGTGGTGTTGCTGGTTGCGATCGGCCAGGGTGCCCGCGAGGAGATCACCGGCACGATCGAGGGCCTGGGATCGAATCTGTTGTTCGTACTTCCGGGCGACGGAGACTTCGGCTCAGCAGCACCGACACGCAGCCGGTTTGTCGCTGACGACGTCGATCGTCTCGACCGTGCGCTCGACGGTGGGGTGGCGGGCTCAGTCCTCGGAGGCGAATCACTTCAGGCCGAAGGCAGGCGCCTGACCACAACGGTCAATGGCGTGACTGGACAGTATTTCGAGGTCGTCGTCCGAAGCATCGCGCGTGGACAGCGATTCAGCGAGTCAGACTTTGTCACAGCCCGCCGTGTCCTGCTCCTCGGTGCGACCGCAGCAGAGGCGTTGTTTGGCGAGCTCGACCCGATCGGCCGCAACGTCACCATCGGCGGTACCCGCTTCCGTGTCGCCGGCGTCATGGAACGGGTTGGTGGAGCGGCGTTCGGCCCCGATCGCGATCGAGAGGTGTACGTGCCGTTGGCGGCCGCCCAACGGCTCTTCGCTACGGATCGTCTCGACGCGATCTTCGTGAGATCTGCGACGACTGCGTCCGTAGAGGCCGACCGGGCGACGGTGATGAGGGTGTTGTCTCAACGTTTGGACTCCGAAGAGTTCAGCGTGCTGTCCCAAGATGAGATCATCGGCGTGGTGGGTGACATCCTGCAGATCCTGACCTGGGTTCTCGGTGCAATCGCTGGCATCTCGCTGTTGGTGGGAGGTGTCGGTGTGTCCAACATCATGCTGGTCAGCGTCACTGAACGCACCCGCGAGATCGGTTTGCGCATGGCGCTGGGCGCAAAGCCACGTGACATCACCCGGCAGTTCCTCGTTGAGGCGGTCGTGTTGACAGGTGTGGGAGGTGTCGTCGGTCTGTTGCTCGGCATTGGGCTGGCTGCGATCGTCACTATCGTCTCGCCGCTGCCGTCCAGCGTGACGGCTTGGTCGATCATCCTCGCGTTCAGCGTGTCCGTTGCGGTCGGGCTGGTGTTCGGTGTGCTGCCAGCGCGGCGCGCAGGGCGGCTGGATCCGGTGGTCGCACTGCGACATGATTGAGGTACCCGCTGTTCCGGCCTCCCGTGGCTGGTGTCGGGCGCTGCGGCACGCTCCCATAGCCTGCGCCGCGACGACGAGATAGTCGCCCATCACGCTCGAGCCCATCCCAGGAGATGCCGTGAGCTGCGCTGCGGTTGCTGACGCCGTATTGATCTGGGATCCGGCGCTGTTGCGCTACGACTTTGGTGCCCGTCATCCATTGGCCCCGGTGCGGGTGGAGCTGGCCGTCGAGCTCATGCGATCATGCGGACTTCTCGACGCCGGAGCCGATGGCCGGCCGAGAGTTGTCGCGCCGAGGTCGTACTCACCTGATGATCTGTTGCGTCGCCATGATCCGGCGTATATCGATGCGGTGACACGCTTGTCGGCCAACCCTGATGGGCCTGGAGCCGCGCAGTTCAGTCTGGGCACCGGCGACACACCGGTGTTTGAGGGCGCGCACGCCGCTGCGCTCCATGTCTGTGCCGCGACTGCGACAGCCGCCGACCTCGTGATGTCCGGTGCAGCCCGGCATGCCTTCAACCCGGCCGGAGGCCTGCACCACGCCATGCCGTCTCGGGCTGCCGGTTTCTGTGTGTACAACGACCTGGCTGCCGGCATCGACCAGTTGCTCGATCGCGGCGCTAAGCGAGTGGTATATCTCGACATCGACGTGCACCACGGTGACGGGGTTGAGCGGATGTTTTCCAATGACCCGCGTGTCATGACCATCTCGATCCATGAATCGGGGCATCACCTATTTCCCGGAACCGGGCACATCAACGACGCGGGCGCCGGCGACGCAGCTGGCAGTGTCATCAACCTGCCGCTGCACCCGGGTACGACCGGTGAGGTGTGGCTGGAAGTGTTCGACCGCATTGCCGATCCGCTCGTGCGAGCGTTTGCGCCCGAGGTGTTGGTCACCCAGCTCGGCTGCGACGCGCACCACGAAGATCCCTTGGCGCACTTGTCGTTGACCGTCGACGATTTTGCCAAGATCTACCGACGGCTGCACTCGCTTGCTCATGAGGTGACAGCGGGCAAATGGGTCGCCACTGGTGGCGGGGGTTACGCGCTGGCCAGAGTGGTCCCTCGCGCCTGGACGCTGGCGTATGCCGAGATGTCTGGCGCGGTGATGCCGGTTGAGACACCGATGACGTGGCGGGAGCTCGTTGCCGAACGAGGGCTTGGCCGCCCCCCAGATGGCTTCACCGACGATCTCGTGGCTCAGACCGCTGCGATGCGTGCTGATACCGAGCGCGTCGCACAAGCGACGATCAACGCCGCCCGCCGTGTCTATTTCCCACGCCACGGGTTGGAGTGAGGGCGGCTACATCGCCCGGGCGCTGAGGAGCTGGACCACTGTTGCGACGATGAGTGCCGCAAGCAGCAGCACCAGCACGAGCGCGGTCATTGGCCTCACGCTGGACCCCACGGTGTCGAAGCTAGATGTCGCGGTTAGGTGTCGAAACCGGCACGGTTGCGATGCGCAGCAGCGTAGTGAGTGGCTGGGCGTGGGTCTCCTCGACCCATTGCGTATCGTGTCTCATGTACCGACGTGTCTGCGTCTCGCAACAGCATGACCAGCGGTCACTTCGGTGACGACAATGACCGAGAGGAATGTGAGATGGCAATCGTCACGGCGGCTCTCGCAACAGGTGTGAGCGCCATGTTTGCGGTGACGTTGCTGCGCAGGTGGTGGGCACGCGGTCGCAGCAGTTCTCCTTTGCTCATCTGGGGCGTGGCGTTGGTGATGTTCTGTGTCGCGTCGTTGGGCTTGTTGACGGGGGTCGTCGGTGGCTGGACATCGATGGAGTTCCGGACTTTCTATCTCTTCGGCGGTGTGCTGAACGTGCCGTGGCTCGCTTTGGGATCGATCGCGGTCAACGCGCGATCGATCGCCACCTCCCGCTGGACGGGAGGCATCCTGGTGGTGATCGGATTGGTTGTGGCACGCCAAGCGGTCGTCGCCGAGGAACCCGCGTTGTGGGTGCCTTCCGCCGTCCTTGCACTCCTGTGGGGTGCGGTCTTGCTGATCGGGCGTGAACGGACGGTGATTGGCGGCGCCGCGCTCGCGCTGCTGGTCTACAGCGCTGCCGCGACCTGGGTCGTGGTTTCGGCTCCCTATGTGGCAACGTTGCCGAGCGACGGGCTTCCGGAAGGTGCACTGCTGTTCGCACCGTTTGTTCGTGGTTTCGCGGTCGGAGGCAATTCGATCGGTGCGATCACCGTCGTTGTCAGTGCGTTGGTCAGCAGCGCTGCGCTGGTATGGCGTCGGCCCGATCGGCAGGCCGATAGCCAGGTGCTGTCAGACGTGCGGACCGGTGGCTATGCGGACGCGATCGCGCGTTGGATCTTCCGGGGACGTACCGGACAAGGTCCCGCGCTTGCCCACCTCGTACGAGGCAACTTGATGATCGCACTCGGTGTTGCGATCGCTGCGGCAGGTGGGGTGCTGTCGTTCCTGGGTGACACGGTTGGGCATGCGATCGGATTCACGATCGGTGTGACGGTCATGTACACCGGATTCGTGCGTACAACCCGTCCCACGATCACCTCCACCGACGATGGATAGCCATCCCAGCAGCCCGTCGGCGGCCATGCGCCGCAGTCGACGATGGCATTGGTGGCCGCGGTTACGCGCGGACGTTGTGGTGGTCGTCTACACCCGGAGCGGATGTGGGCTGTGCCGTCGCGCGGAGGCTTTGGTTGCTGCCGAGGCCCGCGGAACTGATATCACCCTGGTCGACATCGACACAGATGACGAGCTGGTGACGCGTTTCGGGGTGCGTGTGCCGGTCGTCGTGATCGCTGGCCGTGAGGTGGGTGCCTTCGAGATACGGCCGGGAGTGATCCGTCGGGGTGTCCGCCGAGCGCGGTGGGAAGCAACCGCCCCGTTGGGAGGCTGACCTGCCGACCGCATAGCCTTCGCAGTGACCGGCGAGCGCAGCGACCGGTGAGAAGTTGACGCGATGTGCGATGGCATTCCGACGCACGGTCGCGGCTCGGCAGACAAGGGCGACACGTTGGAGCGCAAGGTCCCGGAGGCGACGGTCACGCGGCTGCCCCTGTATCTGAAAGTGCTCGTCGATGCCGCCGAGTCGGGCATTGCGACCATCTCAAGCGATGAACTGGCGCGAGCGGCCGGTCTGAACTCGGCAAAAGTTCGCAAGGACCTTTCATTTCTCGGTACGTACGGAACCCGCGGGGTCGGGTATCACGTCGCCGAACTGACGACGGAAATCTCCCAGGTGCTTGGCCTGACCGGGGATCGGCGCGTGATCATCGTCGGGGTCGGAAACCTTGGCCGGGCGCTTGCCAGCTACACAGGATTTGACCGCCGAGGGTTCGAGGTTGTGGCACTGCTTGACGCCGATCCGTCCAAGGTGGGGACCCGCCTCGGCGATCATGTCATCGAGGCGATCGATGATGTGGAACAGATTGTCGCAGAGCGCCATGTGACGTTTGCCGTGATCTCAACGCCGGCCGACCATGCGCAACGTGTCGTCGATCATGTCACGGCGGCAGGGGTGACGGCGATCCTGAACTTTGCCCCCGTCCACCTCGAGGTTGACGACCACGTGTCGGTGCGCACCGTCGATCTATCGACCGAATTGCAGATCCTGTCGTTCTACGAGCAGATGGCCAAGGTGCGGCCTGCCGCCGCTGGTTGAGATATCGCGCGCCGACGGACTCGTGTGGGAGTTGAACGGCAATGCAACGCCGGTCTTGGGCCGAATCGCGCGCCGGGCTACCCTGTGGCCTGCACGGGCGGAGCGCTGCCGGCGTCCCGCCACGATCTCGCCCCGCGAGTGAGCCGCGGGTGCCCTTGTCCATCTGGCTCAGCGGGTGGCCCACGCGTCACCTCTGCGCCCGCCGCGACGCCGAACCGAAGGTGCCTGGTCCATGTCCTTGATTGTCGTGGGTTCCAGTTATCGCAGCGCCGACCTGCCGGTGCTCGAGCGGCTGACCGTTGCCCCCGACGAGATGGCCAAGGTCCTCGACCAGTTGTTGGCCTCCGATCACGTGGTTGAAGCGGCCGTGGTGTCGACATGCAACCGAGTCGAGGTCTACGCGGTTGTTTCCCGTTTCCATCCGGGACTCGCCGACATCCTCGCGTGGTTCACCGATCGTGCCGACATTCATCCTCAAGATTTCGAACACTTGCACTACAGCTTTCACGACGATCGCGCCGCCGCTCATCTGTTCGCAGTCGCTGGAGGCTTGGACTCGATGGTCGTCGGTGAACGCCAGATTGGCCTCCAGGTACGCCAGGCGGCCGAAGTCGCGCGACGCCATGGTGCCGCCCGACGTGTGCTCCAACGGGTGTTCCGGCAGGCAGCGCTGGTGGCCCGCAGGCTGCGGGACGAAACCTCAATCGCCGACGGTGCGTCGTCCATGGTCGAAGTTGGGTTGCTGGCCGCCGCTCAGCGCCTCGCCGCAATGTCGCCGGCCCCAAGCCCGCGGACCGTGCGCCGGAAGGTTGCGATCGTTGGAGCTGGCAAGATGGGGGCCCTGACGGCAGCGCAGCTGTCGCCCGACGCGGTCGCTGATGTGGTCGTGTGGAACCGCAGCGAGGACAAGGCCCGTCGACTCATTGGCCGCTTGCCAGTGCCGGCAACCATCGCGCCGACCCTCGCTGAAGCGATCGCCGGTGTCGACTTAGTCGTGTGCACCACGGGTGCGTCGCAGCCACTCATCGACGCCGAGCTGGTGGCGGCATCGCGAGCTACATCGGGCGACCGGCCGCTTGTGCTGCTCGATCTTGCCGTGCCGCGCAACGTCGATCCGTCCTGTGCAGAGCTCGACGGCGTCGACATCGTCGACGTTGCCGATGTCCGTGACGTCGTCGATCGCAGCACCCACGCCAACGTGCTCGCTCAGGCCCGTGTCATCGTCGACGCTGAGGCCGACCGGTTCCTTGCTTGGACACGGGAGCGACTGGTTGATCCCACGATTCGTGACATGCGACTGAAGGCCGAAGCGGTCAGGCAGGCTGAGATCGATCGCCTGGCGTCGCGGTTGAATGCACTTGACGAGCGCCAGCGAGCCGCAGTCGAAGCACTGACGGAAGGCATCGTCAACACCCTGCTGCACTCCCCGACGGTGCAGCTGCGTGCCAGGGCGGAGCAAGGGACGGCGGACGTCCACGTTGCTGCCTTGCGCGAACTCTTCGATCTCGACGAGTGACCGGATGCCGCCGCCGGCCAAGGGTCCCTGGCGCATTGCCACCCGACGATCGGCACTTGCGCAGGCTCAGGCTCAGCAGGTCGCCGATGCGTTGACGGCTGCGACTCGCCGTCCTGCCGAACTCGTGCCGATGGCGACGACCGGGGACGACCACCCTGAGCGTGCCATCGAATCGTTCGACGCCAAGGGCCTGTTCGTCGATCGGACGCGCGAGGCCGTCGCCTCAGGCGATTGCGACATGGTCGTCCACTCGTACAAAGATCTTCCGACAGACCCTGCGCCGGGGTTGACGGTCGGGGCGGTACCAGCGCGAGTCGATCCACGCGACGCCTTCGTGTCGCATGCAGGGTGGAGGCTGGCGGACATCCCTCGCATCGGGGTGACCATCGGCACGTCATCTGCCCGTCGCCGGGCGCAGCTGCTGCATCATCGCCGGGATCTTGTCGTCCAGCCTCTTCGTGGCAACCTCGTCACCCGGCTGCGCAAGGTCGCCGATGGTGAGCTGGACGCCATCGTGGTGGCAGTCGCTGGCCTCCTGCGTTTGGCACCTGAGGTCGATGGACTGACGGCGGTGCCACTTGAGCATGGGGAGATGCTGCATGCCCCCGCCCAAGGCGCGCTTGCAATCGAATGCCGCGCCGATGATGCCGGAGCCCTGGCATCGCTGTCGCTCATCGACCATGCCGACACACGGGCCGAAGTGGCGGCTGAACGCGAACTGTTGGTGACGCTCGAAGGGGGATGCACCGCGCCCATCGGTGCGCATGCGGAGCTTCGCACGGCGGGAGATGGCAGTCGGCGGCTCGTGCTGCTTGGGATGGTGGCCGACCTCGGTGGCACCCGGCTCTACCGTGCCTCGCACGAAACCGGCCCTGACGCGCCGTTGACGCTAGGCAGGTCGATGGCCGCGAGCCTGTTGGAGGCTGGCGGAGCAGCCGCCCTCGGACGTCAGCAGCCGCAGCCGGGTTCGGTGCCGCCTTCGGGGCCGACGCAGGGATCGGCCGGCTGATGACTGGACCGCTGTCGGGTTTGCGAGTGCTCGTCGGGCGTGCTCCCGGCCAGGCTGGCGTGTTGGTGCGACGCATTGCCGAACTCGGCGGCGAAGCTGTGCATGCCCCGCTGATCGATATTGCTCCGGGTGATCTCGACGAGTTGCGCCGTGCCGCCCGTGATCTCGCTGATGGCGCGTATGTCGCTGTCTGTCTCACGTCACCCAACGGTGTCGACGCGCTGGCGGACGCGCTCGAAGCCGAAGGGCTGGACGCGGCGGTGGTCGGTTCGGTGGCAACCGTTGCGTGTGTGGGACCGGGAACGGCAGCTGCACTCGATCAGCGGCTGGGAGTGTGGCCGGACGTCATTCCGGACAAGGCCACGACGCACGCGCTGGCCGACTCGTTTCCTGACGGCTCGGGCCGTGTCCTGTTGCCTCGAGCTGACCTTGCCAACCCGGTCTTGTCCGACGTGTTGCGACGACGAGGCTATGAACCCGACGAAATCGTGGCCTACCGGACGGTGACCCCCAGCCGACTCGACGAGGACGTTGCCGCGTCGCTGGCCGAAGGGGAGATCGACCTGCTGGCCTTTGCGTCGTCATCGACGGTCCGGGGTTTCCACACGCTGATTGGTGCGCGCCCGTGGAGCGGGACGGTGGTGTCGATAGGCCCGGTGACGACCCAGACATGCCGGGACCTTGGCATCGAAGTGGCCGTAGAGGCGAAGCTTCACGACCTTGATGGCCTAGTCGAAGCGTTGGTCGCTGCCGCAACCAGCAGGCACGCTGATGGCTGACGGTTGGTGATCTGACCGGCGAGACAAGCCCCGGTCAGACAAGCCTCGGTCAGACAAGCCCCGGTCAGACAAGCCCCGGTCAGACAAGCCGCCACGATCAGTACGCTTGCCCATCAGATGACGACTAATCAGGCGAAGACAGACCTCCAGCCAGCAGCGCAGCGACGATCGGCAGGTGACGTGGCAGGTTTCCCCCAGGCACGTCTGCGACGGCTACGACGTACACAGGCGCTTCGCAGCATGTTTGCCGAGACACGGATCGATCCGTCGTCGCTGGTGTTGCCTGTGTTCGTCAAGGATTCCCTTGACCGCCCCGAAGCGATTCCTTCGATGCCCGGCGTCCTCCAATATCCCCCTGCCGAGGCAGCAGAGGTCGCTCAAGCGGCCGTTGATGCCGGGGTCGGCGGACTGCTGTTGTTCGGGATTCCCGCCACCAAGGACGGCTCAGGTAGCGGAGGATGGGATCCACAAGGCCCCGTGCCGCGTGCGACCCAGGCCATCCGCCGCCGTGTCGGTGATCAGGTGGTGGTCTGGGCCGATGTCTGCCAGTGCGAATACACCGACCACGGCCACTGCGGCCCTCTCGATGACGCGGGTCTGGTCTTCAACGATGCTGCGGTTGCGGGCTACGTGCGCGATGCCGCTGTCTACGCCGACGCTGGCGTTGATCTCGTCGCACCATCGGGAATGATGGACGGTCAGGTCGCTGCGATCCGTGCTGGACTTGACGACGCCGGCCATCACGACGTGGGCATCGTCGCCTATGCCGCCAAGTTCACATCTGCGTTCTACGGACCGTTTCGGGATGCGGCAGAGTCCACCATGGTCGCCGGCGACCGCGCGTCCCATCAGATGGCCTCAACCAATCGGCGTGAAGCGCGGCGTGAGATCCTCTTCGACCTTGATGAGGGCGCGGACGTGGTGATGGTCAAGCCAGCAATGCCGTACCTCGACATCGTTGCTGAGGCGCGTGAGCTTTGCGACGTGCCGATTGCCGCCTATCAGGTTTCGGGCGAGTATTCGATGATTGCCGCGGCGGGCGAGCGGGGATTCATCGATGCTGACGCCGCGATGATCGAGGCGGTCACCTCGATTGCTCGAGCTGGTGCTGATGTCGTGATCACCTACGCCGCGCTGGACATTGCCAGGCGTTGACTTTGAGGAGTTGCCCCGATTATGGACATCAGCGGTTCAGCACAGTTGTTTGCCCGCGCTGCCGAGGTCATTCCGGGTGGGGTGAACTCGCCTGTTCGTTCCTTCGCGTCGGTCGGAGGCACGCCGCGGTTTGTTGCACGCGGGGCAGGCAGCCACCTGATCGATGTCGACGGCAACGAGTACGTCGACTTGGTCACGAGCTGGGGGCCGCTGCCGTTCGGACACGCTGACCGCCGCATCGTCGAGGCCATAGACCGGGCGGTCGCACTCGGCACATCCTTTGGCGCGCCGACTCTGGCCGAAATTGAACTCGCGGAAGAGATTGCTGCAGCCGTCCCTTCGATCGAAAAAGTTCGCTTGGTCAGCTCCGGCACTGAGGCGTCGATGTCGGCGCTGCGCCTGGCACGAGGGGTCACCTCGCGGCCGACGATCATCAAGTTCGCCGGGCACTACCACGGGCATGTCGATGCGCTGTTGGTCGCCGCGGGTTCCGGTGTGGCAACTCTCGGCATCCCCGGCTCGCCGGGAGTAACCCCGGGCGCGGTCGCCGACACGGTCGTTGTCCCGTGGAACGACCCGGAAGCGCTCACCGCTGCTGTTCAGACCCACGCGGACTCGCTCGCGGCGATCGTGTGCGAACCTGTGGCAGCCAACATGAATCTCGTCCCACCGCACGATGGCTTTCTCGAACTTCTGCGAGCCTCGGCTGACCGTGTCGGTGCGCTGCTGGTGTTCGACGAAGTCATCACCGGGTTCAGATTGGCCCGAGGCGGCGCACAGCAGGTGCACGGCGTCACCCCCGATCTGACGGTGTTGGGCAAGATCGTTGGCGGTGGGATGCCGTTGGCGGCCTTCGGAGGCCCTGCCGAGATCATGGATCGTCTGGCGCCGGTTGGCGACGTTTACCAGGCCGGCACATTGTCCGGAAACCCGGTTGCGGTGGCCGCTGGCCTGGCGCAGTTGCAACACCTGGATGCGGCCGTCTACGAACGCTTGACGGCAGTGACGGACCGGCTCGCCGACGACCTCGAGTCGGCATTTGCAGGCGCTGGCATCCCTGCCACGGTGGTCCGCCATGGGACGCTCGCCGGTCTGGTGTTCGCCAACTCCGCCCCGGCAAACGCCGCCGAGGTGGGCGCCGCCGATCACGCCACCTATGCACGGTTCTTTCATGCGATGCTCGACCGCGGGGTCTACCTGGCTCCGTCAGGGCACGAGGTCATGTTCACCTCGACGACGCTTGATGATGGCGACCTTGACCTGGTCGCGGCTGCTGCCGCCGCAGCAGCTGAAGAGATCGCCAGCACTGCCTGACGGGCGCCCGGTTCGGGGCGTTCATGGGTGCCGGGCACTGCCCGCCGTATCGCCCCGGCGGTCACGGAGCGGACGGGGGCGTTTGTCCGGGTCTCGGCGACATTGATACCGTTGCCCCGACCTCCGGCGATCCGGGGACTTCGTAGTGGTCGAGGGCGACAGTTGCCGCCTGCGACGACGTGGTGGCCGCTGGTCGCGCGGCGCAGAGCACACAGGCTCTGTGCCGATCGGAAACGCGCCACCGGCGCGATGACAGGAAGGACGCACGGTGCTCGAGTGGTTCGGCGAGTTCTTCGCGACCCTTCCCGAGGTCTTGCGTGCGCTGTACCAGTTTGGCGATCCGGCAAACATCGGTCGTGGCTGGGTCGGTCTGGCGATCATGGCGCTGTGGTTCGGGCCGCTGTTCGCCCTGCCGTTGTGGATCGCGAAGATCACCTACGGCAAGCGTGAATGGGTTTCAGCGACGATGGGAGTGATCGCCGGGACATCACTGATGTGGTGGCTCCATGGCGTCATCCCGCACGGTTGGATCCAGTTCGTCCAGTCCAACGCGAACCTCCTTGAAGGCCCGGTGATCCCGGCGAGCATGACGATCCATCTGCCCAACGGGACCGAGCTTGACGTGGCCTCGAACCTGTACGGCGTGATTACTGAGAGCGTGCTGATGGGTCTGATGGTCGGCGCGATTGCGGCGAGTATCTGGCTTGCGATCAAGGTGCAACAGCGTTTGCCGAAGACACTTGCGTCCGGCGAGGACAAGCCGGAGGGCGGCGGCTACCGCTGACGAGTTCGTAAGCAGGCAACACTCGACGACCAAAGGAGGCAGGTGTGGGGAAGACGGACCGCGGTGAACATCCCCTTATGTTCGACGACTACACCGTGCAGCAGGTCGACGCGAATTGGCTGCAGGAACGCGTCAAGCCCAAGCGCCACATTGGATTGACGCCCGAGTTGTGCATTCTGTGCCGGGCATGCGAGGACGTCTGCCCGTGGGAGTGCATCTTCATGATGTCTCCGGACATCATCAAAGACGCCGACAGTTCGGCGTTGACAACCCTGGCTCAGCAGTCGCACGCGGTGTTCATCATCGATGACAACGAGTGCACCCGCTGTGCGATCTGTGTCGAGCGCTGTCCTTCGGACGCGCTGTGGCTGGGTCGCGTCGACGCCTGATCCGTCCGACCGAACGTAGAAGAGGGACGAACGTGCCGAAGCTCCCCAAGCCCCCCACCTATACCGAGGTGAAGGGCAGCGTCCAAGACAACGTGATCTGGCGTTCAATCTTCCGTCCGGGGTCGATCTATCGCAAGGGCTATCGCGATACCTCGCGTGACCGTGCGCTCGCCGCGATGAACAATGTCCTCTACCACCTGCACCCCGTGAAGGTGAAGCGGCATGGCCTCAAGCTCACCTACACCTACTGCCTCGGTGGTTTGAGCTTCTTCCTCTTCATCCTGCTGACGGTCACCGGCATCTTCCTCATGTTCTTCTATACCCCGGCTGCCGGAGCCGGCACTGAGATCGCCTACCTGAACATGCGGGAGCTGGCGTCGTCGGTCACCTTCGGGACGCTCGTGCGCAACCTGCATCGCTGGGGTGCACACGCGATGGTGTTCACCGTCTTTTTGCACATGGCGCGCGTGTTCTACCACGGCGCCTACAAGCCGCCGCGTGAGTTCAACTGGGTCGTTGGCGTCATCTTGCTGCTGCTGACCCTGTTCCTGTCGTTCACTGGCTACCTGTTGCCGTGGGACCAGCTGGCACTTTGGGCCGTCACGGTCGGTACCAACATCGCGGGCTTCTCGCCGGTCTTCGGTGAACAGGTTTCGTTTGTCCTGCTCGGTGGGCTCGAGGTCGGACCGCCAACCTTGCTGCGGTGGTATGTACTGCACGTGTTGTTTGTTCCGTTCATCTTCGTCATCTTCCTCGCGGTCCACTTCTGGCGGATCCGCAAGGACGGCGGAATCTCGGGACCGCTGTGATCGCGGTTGACGCCCGGCCAGCTGCGGCCACGGAGGAACAGCTATGAGCGACGAGGTCCAGATCGATCAGGAGGTCTACGACCGCCTGATCGGCGAGGGCAAGAGCGAGCGCATCGCGCGGGCCAAGGCCAAGGCGGCGTCAGTCCGCAAAGCCAAGCTTGCCGAAGGCGCCACGCTCGGGCCTCGTCCAGCCGACGAGGCTGCGGCCAAGCTCGAAGAATTTCGCTCTTCGCGTGGCAGCGGTGGCGGCGTAGCAACCAAGACGGCGGTTGCCGACGATGGTGGCAACGGTGGCGGGCGCTTGACGCCCGAGCAGCGTGCCGCACGGGTTGCCGCGTCACTGGGCGCTGCCGAAGCGCCGTCCATGGGTGTCCCTCCTGCCAGCCAGCACACCCACCGACTGCTCGCTCTTGTGCCGCCCGCTGGCATCCAGCAGGTCCAGTCCAAGCAGATGGACAAGGTCTATACCTGGCCGCACTTGCTGCTCGTTGAGTTTGTCGCGTTGCTCGCAATGGGCGCGGTGCTGCTGATCGCGTCGTTCTTCCTCGACGCACCGCTGGGATCACTGGCCAACCCCAACGAAGTGCCGGCCATCAACAAGGCTCCCTGGTATTTCATGGGGCTGCAGGAACTGCTGGCCTACTTCCACCCGATGGTGGCAGGCATCTCGATCGTCGGCGTGGTCGTGGTCCTGCTGATGGCTGTGCCATACGCCGACAAGAACCCTTCTGCCAGGCCCGAGAACCGCAAGTTCGCCAACATGGCATTCACCTTCTTCATTGCGTTCTGGGGTTTGCTAACGATGATCGGCTCGTTCCTGCGAGGTCCCGGATATGAATGGGTCTGGCCGTGGGTTCAGGGCCTTGGCTTCTCCCTCTAGTACTCCTTCCATCCAGAGGCTGACATGACCGAGAACAACAAGCCCTCCTCCCGGCTCAAGCCGGTTGAGCGGCGGACGTTCCTCCGCTACAGCCTGATCGGCGCGACGAGCGCCGGTCTGGGCGGCTTTGGGCTGTCGGCCCTTGGCTTCATGTGGCCACGACTCGGCGACGGCCTGTTCGGCGAAGTCGCGCTTGGCAACGCTGCCGACCTGGCGTCCGAGATCTCCAGCAGCCGAACACCGATTCGGGTACCTGAAGGCGGAGTCTCGATCATCGTCTGGGACCCGTCGGTGACCGGTGCGATGCAGGCCTATGGCGATGAGCACCAAGCCGTGATCAACGACGAACTCGCTCTCATGGCGATCAATACGCAGTCCTGCCCTCACCTCGGCTGCGCGGTCCCGTGGTGCCAGACGTCGCAGTGGTTCGAGTGTCCCTGCCATGGATCTCGCTACAACCGTTACGGTGAATGGACCGACGGCCCGGCCCCTCGTGGGCTCGACCGTTACTCGTCCTTCATCGACGACGATGGCCAGTTCGTCGTCGATCTGGGCAACGCCCTTACCGGGCCTGCCCGTACCGCAAATGTCCTCGAGCAGTCGCCCGAGGGTCCGAACTGTGTCGACGTCTGAGTCCGGGAGCCGGTGTGATGCCTGACCTGTTCGTGCTCGTCGAGAGCGCTGGGAGCGGTACGTCCGTTCCTATCATCATCTTGCTCGTGGCCCTCGCCGGCTTCGCGCTCGCCTATTTCGTGGTCGGCCCCGGCAAGAACCGCGGGCCGCGCAAGCAGGCCGATATCCCGCTGGCCATGCGCCCCCACCACTCCGACGAGGAGTTGGAAGGCAAGGGCCTGGAGCGGGCAATGTCGTGGGCGGTCGCGCTGGCGGTCTTCTCGGCGCTGTTCCTGCCCTTGTACTGGTTGATCGAGCCGGGCAGGATCGAGAATGCGCTGGAGCAGCAGTACCAGCAGGACGTTGCGACCGGCCGTGCCGAATATCAGAACGCCTGTGCCTCGTGTCACGGAGTCAACCTTGAAGGTGGGTCGGCGCCGCATCCTGACCAGGACATCGACACGCCCTGGCCCGCGCCACGTCTTGACAACATCGTTGCGCGCTATCAGGAATCCGAAGTGGTCACCGATGTCCGCGAATTCATGTGGCTGACCGTGTTCCATGGCCGCGCCGGTACACCGATGCAGGGTTTCAGCACCGACGCAGGTGGTGTGTACAGCGACTTCCAACTCGAATCGATCATCGCCTACATCTTGTCGGTACAGACTGGCGAGATTGACCAGATCGACGCGCAGGCCTTCGTGGGCCGGTCGGGTGACGACATCTTCGGGGCCAACTGCGCACGCTGCCACGGGCTGAACGCGCTCGGTGGTGCAGGGCCCCAATTGGTCAATGTCTTCGAGCGATATGGCTGGGATCCCGCCAATCCGGATTCACTTTCGGCAGCGCGCCAAGTTGTCCGCCACACCATTGAGAATGGCCGGGTCGTGCCCGGCAAGGCGCCCATGCCGGCATTCGCCCAGACCTTGACACCAGAGGCCATTGAGGCGGTCATCGACCATCTGGAGACCATCCAGGTGACCGGTGGTCCGCGTGTTGGTCAGATCGGTGGCGACCCCGTCGTCGCACAGGAAGGCCAGTGAGCATGGAGCTGATCGTTGCAGTCGAGGCCGCGATTCCTGCGGACCATCCGGCGGCCATGCTCGCCGTCCCCCTGGGGATTGTCTTCTTTGTTGGCTCGGTGTTCCTGCTGCTGTGGTCGAACTACGGTGCCAAGAAGGGCGCCGCTATCACAGGGGTCGCGTGGTTCGGGTTTGCCGCCATCATGGGCCTGTTCTGGTGGTTCGGTGGTCCTGGCATCCCGGCTGGGCTGGGCGTCTCGCACCTTCCGGGCCAAGGCAACAGCCACTACGCGTCCAGTTGGTATGCGTTCGAACCTGGTTCTGAGCGGGCGGACTTCTTCACCAGCGTCAACAACCTGAACGATTTTGTCGATGTCAAGGAGTACGCCGGCTACGGCGACCTGGAACTCGAAGAGGCGCAACAGCGTCCGTTCTTCACGTCGATCAACGGATCCGTCGGCCAGGCAGTTGACAGGATGCGCGAACAGTTCCTGCCAGTCGACGCGAACGGAGTTGCCCAGATCGGTGTCAGTCGTCGCGAGGTCTATGAGGCCGACGCGACCTCGGGACGTCCTGATGAGGCGGCCCGTCGGGCGCCAACCTTCTTCACGGCTCGCAATGTCACCGACCCCACGGCGACCGACGACCGTTCAACAGGCCTTCGGCTGGTGACCGCCCAGTTCCAGGCCTATGCGAACTTCCTCGATGCCGACGGAGTCCCGCTGGACCCTGTGCCAGTCGGTGAACCAGTCGATTGGTTCGCGTTCTTCGACCCGGGTCAGCGCACGCTTCCCGCGATGCTGTGGACATTGATCTCGCTGGGGATGTTCCTGGTGAGTCTGCTTTGGCTCGATCGGCTCGAGGCGAAGGAAAAACGGCTCGCCACCGATCAGATCGAAGCCGCCGAAGACCTCGCGGTGCCCATCGCGCAATAGCAACCGTTGTCACTCGAGTGGTTGCAGCGCACGATTGTGTGCCCTCGATTGGCGCCCGGGGTCGTCGACGGGCACCATCGTCGCCCTTCGCCCCGGCTTAACGGCTGCGGTTGAACAACCTGGCTTAACCCCGAGTGCTGCGAGGTCGTCGTGCGTCGTGCCTATGTGCTCGCGGGATTCCTGGCACTCCTTGCGGCTGCATGCACTTCAACACAGGCGAGTGCAGCGTGTGATCGCATCGCTGGTGTACGGCCGGGGCTATGTCCCATCCCCATCGATGACAGGGCCGAGGCGCCAATGGATCGCCTGCAACGGCTCACGGTCGCTGGCCTGGGACAGGGTTCCGGCAACGACGAAGCCAGTGCAGATATCTCCCTGGAAGATCTCAGGGGCCGGGTGGTCGTCGTCAACTTCTGGGCATCGTGGTGTGGACCATGCCGTGCCGAGCAGCCCGATCTCAACGAAGCGTTTGAACGCCTGCCTGCGGACGAGGTGGCCTTCCTAGGGATCAATATCGAGGATGCTGAAGCCAACGCTCTCGCACACTTGCGAGAGTTCGATGTGCCTTACCCATCGGTGTACGACCCGGCCAACGTCTATGCCTCTCGATTTCGAGGTATCGGGCCGCGCACGATCCCGTCCACGATTTTCATTGATGCCCAAGGTCGTGTCGCTGCCCGCGTGTTTGGCATCATCGGCACCGGCGAGGTGATCGGCTTGGCCGATGCCATCGCCAGCGAAGGCTGAGCCGATGGCCGAAACTATCCAGGCGGTGATCTTTGACGGCAACGTCATCGTTGCCGCACTCATCGCCTTGGCCGCAGGACTCGTGTCGTTCGCGTCACCGTGCGTGCTGCCGCTGGTACCGGGCTATCTGTCGTATATGACCGGCTTGTCCGGCCAGGACTTGGCTGAAGGCGGCCTCAAGACCCGCGGCAGAGTCCTCGTCGGGTCGGTCCTGTTCGTCCTGGGCTTTGCGATTCCCTTCGTCATGCTCGGATTTGCCGCCGGCTTCGTCAGTCGATTGGCGTACTCGACACCGACGCGCATCATCATGGGGACGGTCGTAGTCATCCTCGGCATTCTGATGGCGCGCGGCCGCCTGTTCCGCGAAGTCAGAGTTGCCGACAAAGCACCCAACGGCGGCCTGGCATCGGCACCAGTCCTCGGGTTTGTGTTCGGTGTCGGCTGGACGCCGTGTCTTGGGCCAGCCGCAGGCGCGATCCTGACATTGTCTGCCGGCGTGACCGCCGGTGTATCGATGCGAGGTGCGTTCCTCGGTTTCATCTACGCGTTCGGGCTCGGGGTGCCGTTCATCCTTTTCGGTGTCATGTTCCGTCGCATGTCCGGGGCGCTCGGGTTCCTCCAGCGCAATGCCCGCCGGCTGCAGATCATCGGTGGCAGCATGCTCGCCTTGGTCGGCTTTGCGCTCGCCGTGGGGTTGTGGGATCGCTTCATCTTCTGGCTGCGGCCGCTGATCCAGGGCTTTGAGGTGCCGATCTGAGCCGCGAGGACTCCGCTCCGCCTCCCAGCGCAAACCCGTCGCCGCGTCGTATCGGGTCGCCCCAGCGTGCCTGGCGCCGTCGTGCCCCAGGCGCCGTCGTGTTCTTCGTTGATTCGGTGATGATGGGTTGGCGCTGGCTCGTGCGGATGCGCACGGCGCTGATGTTGCTGGGTGTGCTCGGTTTCATGACAGCGGTGGCCACGGCAGTCCCTCAGGCACCTAACGTCCCGGCAACCGTCGACGCGTGGCTCGCAGGCGACGAAGGCCCCGGCGTCGCTGTTGCGACGGTTCTTGCAACCATCGGAGCGTTCGATGTCTACGGGTCACCTGCGTTCGTCGCCTTGCTGCTGGCGCTGTACCTGAGTCTGACGGCCTGCCTGATTCCACGCATCCGCGCTTGGGTGCGTCTGGTGCGCCACAGCCGGCCCCCATTGCTGCGTCACGCACCCAGCGAGGCGCCGCGCCGCATCGTGACAGACCGTTCGCCGGGTGACGTGCTCGCCGCTGCCGATCAGGTGCTGGATCGGCGTCACTGGCGTACCCGCCGCTCCGACGACGGTCATTTCGATGGGCCGGCGAATGGCCAGCTCGATGCACAGTCCGATGCGCAGTCCGATGGTCAGGCGGTCGAGCCAGCGACAGCGCCGATGCAAGTCGCCGCCGAAAAGGGCCATTGGAGTCGTGAGGGCGGCAGTCTTGTCTTTCATGTCAGCTTCTACGTGCTGCTGGCTGCCATCGTGTTCGGCCAGCTGCTCACGTTCGAAGGCCAGCGTGGTGTCATCGAAGGAGCACCGGGATTTGCCGACACCGAAGTGTCCTACTGGACCTACCGACCAGGTCGATGGTTTGGCCCGGAGGACCACGCCGGATGGCGGCTGGATCTTGAGCAGTTCCATGTCGACTGGATCCGCGACCCGCATGCCCCTGGAGCCGGCCAGCCGACGACGTTCCGTTCGGATGTGCTCATTACTCCGGTCGACGGTGAACCGTTCCTCGCCGACGTAGCAGGCAACCGTCCGCTGGTGATCGACGGCGTCAAGATCCACCAGCTGGACTGGGGCTATGCGCCATGGATCGAAATCGAGGTTGATGGGGACGTTGTTCACGCCGGGTTCCTGACCACCGTGGTCGACGACGAAGGTGTCTTCACCGGTGCGGTCAAGGCGCCGGCGGCTGACCCCGATGTGGGCCTCGAGATCGAGATCTTTCCGTACGCGCCGGACGGAGACGACGGGCTGCCACGACTGACCGGGGCACCTTGGGACGAAGCTCCGCTGTTGATCTTCCACCAATGGAGAGGTGACCTCCAGCTGGGCGCTACTCAGCAACTCATCACGGAGCTCGACACCGAGCGGATGGACCTTGTCGGATGGGGATTCATGCGGCCTGGTCAAGATGTCGAGCTTGAGAACGTGACGGTCAGGTTCGTCGAGCTCAGGCGCTGGGTCGGATTCCAGGTCAGCTATCGCCCACAGATCCCGTGGCTGTTGCTCGCATCCGCATTGCTGGTCGGTGGACTCGTGCCGGCGCTTTATGCATACCGGCGCCGCCTGTGGGTGACGGTTCGTTCGGACGGTGACAGCCGACGTACCCTGATCGAGGTCTCAGGCCGCGCGTTTCAGCGACATGAGATCTTCGAAGCCGAGCGTGATGAGATCGTCGAGGAACTCGCATCAATCGTGGGCGACCAGCCTGACGGCTCGCCAGACCCGGCTGGTGCACAGGCAAGTGAGGAATCACGATGACGCAGCAGGATCTCGCCGCTATCTCCAGGGTGCTGTACGCGCCGGTCACCATCGGCCTGTACTTCACCGCGGCGTTCGTCTACTTGTATGCATTGACCACCACGGTCGGCCGCGCTCGCGATCTGCGGCGCGGCAGGTTGGCTCGCAGAGTGGCAGCCGCCGCGACCATCGCGGGACTGACCACGCATGTCGCCCATGAATTCGCCCGAGGATTTGCCCAGGACCGGCTGCCGCTCGGCAACATGTTCGAGGTCACCTCGATGATGGCCCTCGTGGGCGTCGCGGTGGGGGTGGGCTATCTCACGTTCGCCCGTCGGCGAAGTGACCTCAACGGGTTCGTTCTACTAGCCGGTGCGCTCGTCCTCGGATTTGCGGGCTTCATGTATGCCGAGCCCGGTCCGTTGATGCCGATCCTGGACACCTGGTGGCGACCGTTCCACGTGTCGTTGCTGGTGAGTGCCATGGGCATCTTCACCGCCGCGTTCGTGTTCCACGCGTTGTATCTGCTGCGCGACTCAGGTGACCGGGCGAACCCCTCGGACGACGCACCTGGATCCGATGATCCGCCACACGAGCCGCTGGCACCTGGGCTGGGTGGAAGTCTGGCCGACAGAGTCGACGGTCGCGACGACACACTTGACGTCGCCGCTGGCGCAACCGCTACCGCCGATGCCGTCGACACAGATGGCGCCCTCAGGGTTGACAGTGATGTTGCGCTCAAAGCGGTGTCGGCACACCACGCCGCGGTCCGTCGGCAGGTTTCGGTGTGGCGGCTGGTAGTGGGCACGTTTGCCGGTGCAGCATCTGTGTCGTGGGTCTTCATTGTCTCGGCCGACTCGTCCGCAGCAGGTTGGGGCCGGTTCATGACCATCAATCTTGCGTTGGTTGCTGCGGCATTGGTTGCCTGGTGGTTCACGCCTTACCTGCCGTCAGGCGCGACGCTCGAAGGACTCGCTCATCGCACGATCGCCTTCGCCTTCATCCTGTGGACGGTCGGCACGATCGCAGGTGCAATGTGGGCCGAGCAGAGCTGGGGCAGGTTCTGGGGCTGGGACCCCAAAGAAACCGGTGCGCTGCTGACCTGGATCGCCTACGCCGGCTATCTCCACGCGCGGGCGACACGAGGGGTGCGAGGCCGGCCAGCTGCGTGGATCGGTATCGCGGCGTTCGTCATCCTGATGGGCACCTATCTCATCGCCAACTATGTCATCGTTGGCCTGCATTCCTACGCCGGCTTGTAGCTCGCTCAGGCCAAGTCTCGCAACGTGGCGACATCGGGCTTGCCCATTGCCGTCCGCGGCAGGCGGTCGATCATCAGGTATCGCCGGGGCGCCCATGCGGCCGCCAGATCTTGTCGGATCCAGGATGTCAGCGCATCGGCAGAGGGTGGGTTCGATGGGTCTGCCGGCACCACTGCAGCGACCACTTGCTGGCCCCATTCGGCGTCGTCGACCCCGAACGCGGTCGCGTCAGCCACGGCCGGGTGTGCGATCAGCCGGCTGGTGACCAGCCCAGTAGGGATGTTTTCGCCGCCGCTGACAACGATGTCATCGGCGCGCCCCAGGACGACCAGGTGCCCGGCTTCGTCGAACGTTCCGACATCGGGTGTTGTCCAGCCGTCAGAGGGCGCCGGTTCGAAGGTGCCACCGATCAGGTAGCCCGAGAACAGCACGGGCCCACGCACATGGATTCTGCCGTCGATGACGTCGATATCCACGCCGTCCAGCGGCTGACCGTCATAGACGCAGCCTCCCGCCGTTTCGGTCATGCCATACGAGGCCACCAGGCGCGCGCCGTGGGCACGGGCGTTGTCACCGAGTGCGGGACGCAGTGCCGCTCCACCAACCAAGACTGATCGCCATCGGGCCAGCAGCTCGGGGCTTGAGTCGATGAGTCGAGCAAGCTGTGTCGGGACGAGCGAGATGTGATCGCCGTGCGCTGCCGCGAGTTGGCTGCCGGTCGCAGCCGTCAGGAACTCAGCGTCGGTGCCGCACGCCCATGAGCGCAACAGGATCTGAATGCCAGCCACGTGGTGCAGCGGCAGCGCGAGCGTGAACACCTCGCCTTGGCGGGCGCCGAGTCGTGCGAGGCTGGCTGTTGTTGAGGCGGTGACGGCACGGTGCGACAGCACGACGCCTTTGGGTGCAGCGGTCGAACCGGACGTTGCAACAATCAACGCTGTGTCGTCGGGGATGTCGAGGTCAAGGTCGAATGGCAACGTCGAAGGCATGTCTGGCGGCAGGTCTGCGACCGATCGCAGCACGCCTCGCGCCGCGACAGCATCGACGGGAAGCACAAGCACCGCGCTGCCAGCGTCCCAGGCCGATCTCAGGGTCGTCGGCAGAGTTTGCGGGTCGGCGCTGACCACCGTCACCTTCGATCCCATCATGGACTCCCAGTTGTGACCAGTGCGCGCGGTCGGCTGATGTCTGTCGCTGCAGCGAGTCCGCGATGACTGGGAGGTAGCGTACGTGCGAGCGTTGATGTCCCCATGAGGAGGCACCGGTGGTGGTGTCCGAACTGTTCGACCCGACACGGTGGCAACCGGTCGACGGCTTCGATGATCTCGTCGAGGTCACCTACCACCGCGCGGTCGACCAGGGGACGGTGCGCATCGCCATCGACCGGCCAGAGGTGCGCAATGCGTTCCGGCCAGGCACAGTCGACGAACTCGTCCGAACCATGGAGCATGCGCGTACGTCGTCAGATGTCGGCTGTGTGCTGCTGACCGGCAACGGTCCTTCGCCCACCGATGGCGGCTGGGCGTTTTGCTCCGGGGGTGATCAGCGGATCCGCGGGCGGGATGGCTACCGCTATGAAGATGGTGATGGTCCTGCCGACGCGGCGTCGCTCGGTCGACTCCACATCCTTGAGGTCCAGCGCCTGATTCGGTTCATGCCGAAGGTGGTCATTGCTGTGGTCCCTGGGTGGGCTGCCGGGGGAGGCCATTCGCTGCATGTGGTGTGTGATCTCACCATCGCCAGCCGACAGCACGCACGGTTCAAGCAAACCGATCTTGATGTGGCATCGTTCGATGGCGGCTACGGAAGTGCCTATCTCGCCAAGCAGGTCGGTCAGAAATTCGCGCGTGAGATCTTCCTGCTGGGAGACGTCTACGACGCGGAGGCGGCTCACCGGATGGGAATGGTCAATGCGGTGGTCGACCACGCCGAGCTCGAGGATTTTGCGCTCCAATGGTCGGCGAAGATTCTCGCCAAGTCGCCCACTGCGACCCGAATGCTCAAGTATGCGCTCAACCTGGCCGACGACGGCATGGTTGGCCAGCAGATGTTTGCCGGGGAAGCGACCCGCCTGGCTTATATGACCGATGAAGCGACTGAAGGGCGGGATGCTTTCCTTGAGAAGCGTGCGCCCGACTGGTCGGCCGCTCCCTACCACTACTGACGCCACGACTGAGCCCGACTTCTGGCGCGACGTTTGGCCAGGCCGGGCCGGCACATCGACGGCGACTGCGAGGCGTGATGCGGCACTACATCGAAGCGGCGCGGCCGCGGACGCTGCCCGCGGCCATCGCTCCGGTGCTCGTCGGCACCGCCGCTGCATCACGACCACTTGAAGAGTTGTCGTGGATCGGTTTCGGGCTGGCGATGGTGGTCGCACTGAGTCTGCAGGTCGCAGTCAACTATGCCAACGACCTGTTTGACGGGGTCAAGGGGGTTGACACTGCAGCGCGTCAGGGGCCACGGCGGGCAGTTGCCAGTGGTCTGGTGACCCCGCGGGCCATGGGCGTTGCTACGGCAACAGCACTGACGGTCGCGGCTGTCGCGGGACTCGTGTTGGCATGGATGGTCGGTTGGGCACTCATTGTCGTCGGTGCTATCGCCATTGTTGCAGCCCTTGGCTATTCAGGTGGTCGCCGCCCGTACGCGTCGCGAGGCTTGGGCGAGATCAGCGTGTTCGTATTTTTCGGGCTCGTGGCAACTGTTGGATCCCAGGTGGTCCAGGACGCCACGGTCAACGGACTGGCGGTCGTGGCCGCAGTGCCTGTGGGTCTGCTGGCTGTTGCCCTGCTGGTGATCAACAACTTGCGGGACGTCCATACCGATGCGGCCACCGGCAAGCGCACATTGGCAGTGCGGCTCGGCGAAATCCGCACGCGCGGACTGTTCCTTGGGCTGGTCGCAAGCTCGTTGGTATGGACGGCGATCGTGGCTCTGGCGGCGGCGTCGCCATGGCCATTGCTTGCGCTGGGTGTCACTCCGCTGGCATGGTCGGCTATCAGGCCGGTTGGCGCTGGCGTTGCCGGCCGAGGGCTGATCTCGGTGCTTGAGCGGACCGGACGGACCCACCTGGCTTACGGTGTGCTGCTAGCCGTGGGCTTGCGGCTCGGTGAGGTTCTCGACGTGATGGGTGTGGCCTGATGGGTACAGCGTGACGATCTTGCGTGCGGTTCCGTTCTCGGTGGCGATGACACTGCGATTCCGCCGTGTCACCCACCGGTCCGGCATGCTGTTGGAAGGCCCGGAAGGCTGGGGAGAGTTCTCGCCGTTTCTCGACTATGGGCCCGAGTACGCGGCGCGATGGTTGGCGGCCGCGATTGATGCGGCGACTCGCCCTTTCCCAACTCCTCAGCGGACGAGCATTCCAGTGAATGCGACGATTCCTGCCGTCGACGCTGGCCGCGCCTACGACCTCGCGCGAACGTCTGGCTGTAATACGGCGAAGGTGAAAGTTGCCGAGCCGGGTCAGCGACTCGCCGACGATATCGACCGGGTCGCTGCGGTGCGGGACGCACTCGGACCCCGTGCTGCGATCCGGGTTGATGCGAACGCCGCCTGGGATGTAGATACGGCGGCGGATGCACTCGCGCGCCTGTCGCAAGCGGCCGGTGGGCTGCAGTACGCCGAACAACCGTGCGCGACGCTGGACGATCTGCGCCAGTTGCGAGCCCGGACCGACGTGCTGCTTGCTGCCGACGAGTCGGTCAGGACGGCAGAGGACCCCGAACGCATCGCGGGACTCGATGCTGCCGATCTGCTGGTCATCAAGGTGCAACCGCTCGGGGGAGTGCATCGGGCACGACAGGTTGTCGATGCTGCCGGGCTGCCGGTAGTCGTGTCGTCGGCTGTCGAGACCACCATCGGATTGGCCGCCGGCGCGGCATTCGCCGCGGGACTCGATGATCTTCCCTATGCCTGTGGCCTGGGCACGGCCACCATGCTGGCGGCCGATGTGGTCGACGACCCACTGGTGCCGGTCAACGGTGAGATCCCGGCCGGGCGGCGCGCGCCGGATACCGCCCGCCTTGCCCAAGCAGTGGCGGTGGGGGAGGAGGCAGACGACCTTGTGGCAAGGTTTGCCGCAGCGGTTGCTTTCCTGCCGAGCGATGTACGCGAACACCTAGGCCCGGATCCGACATCGCTGGTCGACAGGAGCGCGGCATGACCACGGCCGCCCCCAACCCATCCACTGCTATGGCGCGGGCGATGGTGGATGAATGCGTACGCCATGGCGTGACCGACGCGGTGCTGGCTCCTGGCTCACGATCCGCCGCACTGGCGTTTGCCTTCTACGACGACCCGCGGATCGCCCTGCACGTCCATCCTGATGAACGGTCGGCCGCATTCGTTGCGCTGGGGCTGGCCCGGGCATCCGGCCGTCCCGCTGTGGTGGTGACCACCAGCGGCTCGGCGGTGGCCAACCTGCATCCCGCCGTGATCGAAGCGGATCTGGACCGGGTCCCGATGGTCCTGATCACCGCTGACCGTCCGGTTGAACTGCGCGAGACCGGCGCCAACCAGACCATCGATCAGGTGGGGCTGTTCGGCAGCACCGTGCGGTGGGCATTCGATGTTCCTGCAGCCGAAGATCGGGCAGACGCGCCCGGCCTGTGGCGATCGGTCATCAGTCGCGCCGTGGCGGCCAGCCTCGGTGTCGCCGGAGGAAAAGGACCGGCCGGCCCGGTCCACCTCAACGTCGGTTTTCGGGAGCCGACGGTTCCGGCGGCCGACGATGGGCGCAGCGCACCGGCGCCCTGGAGCCATGATGAAGGTGGCCGGGACGACAGCCGGCGGTGGGTGCATGTCGAGCCTGGCGTCGTGCAGCCCGCCCCTGCGACAGTCGAGCGACTCTTCAACCTCATCGTCGGGGATGACGGGCCGCGCCGAGGAGTGGTTGTCGTCGGCCAGACCCGGCAGTCGACGTCGGTCCTGCTGGAACTGGCTGACAGGTTGGGATGGCCGGTCTTGGCGGAACCGACCGGGTCCATTCGCAGCCATGGCGCGGTGATTGGCCACGGCCATCACGTGTGTGCTCATCCAGGATTCATGGGCAGCCATCGTCCTGCCATTGCCTTGCGGGTGGGACGTGCCACGCTGTCACCGGCCATCGATGCCGCGCTGACTGACGCTGAACAGATTGTGATCGATCCCGACGGAATGTGGATCGATCCCGACCGGCGCATCGCCGAGATCATCGTCGCCGACGCTGACCGGCTGGCTGAGAGCCTGCTGGCACGGCTTGCCGATGGGCCAGCCGACCAGGGCACTGACAACGGCCGATGGTGTGCCGCGTGGCGCGATGCAGACCGTGCTGTCGCCACAGCGATCGACGAGGTCCTCGGGTTGGCGACGGATGCTGCCATCGCCACGCCAACTGAGCCGGTGGATTTGTCCGAACCGGCCATTGCCCGCCTGCTGCCGGCGGTCGTGCCTGCTGGCACGCGGCTGGTAGCTGCGTCGTCGATGCCGATCCGCGACCTTGACCGCTACATGGGCGTCGGCGCGGAGGTTGTTGTTGACGCCAACCGTGGAGCCTCAGGCATCGACGGGTTCGTCAGCAGTTTGCTGGGGGTGCGGCTGGCCACTGATCCCGACGTGCCGGTCGTCGGTGTCGCCGGAGACCTTGCGAGTCTGCATGACGTCAACGGATGGTTGCTGTCTGCCGACGAACGCACGCCTGCCTCGTCGGTGACTCTCGTCGTTGTCGACAACGACGGTGGCGGCATTTTTTCATTTCTTCCGCAAGCTCAGTTCCCGGCTGCTTTCGAGCGTGTTTTTGGAACGCCTCACGGGCGAGACTTCGCCCACGTCGCTCTCCTCCATGATCTTGACTACCAGCGAGCCGATGACGCGCCGGGATTTGTGGCTGCCCTGCACGCGTCGACCGCGCGACCGGGGCGGCACCTGGTGCACGTGTCGACGTCTAGGTCGGACAATGTCGCCCTCCATCGTCAACTGGACCAGCACATCGCACAACGGTTGTCCCAGGACTGGTGACGGGTGTGCTCGATCGCGCTGCAGCAGATGGTCAGATGCGAGGGTCACACGCGAGGGTCGCACCCGGTTGTCCCACCCGCTTGTCTTCCTCCACGGTCATCTCCCGAGATCGGCGCTTTCGCCCAGTACGGCCTGCATGGCGAGGAGCTTGAGACGCGTCTCGGCCAACTCGGCTTCTGGAAGTGAACCTTCGACGATGCCCACTCCAGCGAATAGTCGCGCTCGAGTCCCAGCCAGTTCGGCACATCGCAGTGCGATACCCCATTCACCGTCGCCGGACGCGTCCGTCCAGCCAACTGGGGCGGCGTAGCGGCCACGGTCGATGCCTTCAAGGTCCCTGAGGAGCGCAAGGGCTGCTTGCCGCGGGGTACCTCCGACGGCAGCGGTCGGGTGCAGGGCTGCCGCAAGGCTGAGCACGTCAGTCACGGCGTCAAGTGTCCCCTCGAACCAGGTGGCCAGGTGCTGCACATTTTCGAGTTTCAGCACCGTCGGGTCATCGTCGTGAGCAAGGTCACGGCACCGTGCCGACAGCACGTCCCGCACCGAGTCGACCGCCAAAGCATGTTCGCGACGGTCCTTGTCGGATGCCATGAGACGGGCAGCGAGTTCGTCATCGGAACGAGGGTCGTGGTCGCGGCCAATTGTTCCGGCCAACACCCGGGAGGTCACCCGGTTGCTGAATTTTCCGACAAGCAGCTCAGGTGTTGCGCCGACCAGGCCGTCGACAACGAACGTGTGGCAGCTTGGAAAGTGGCGCTGGAGCCGTCGAGCCAGCACGTTCGGATCGAACGGTGTCCGAGACCACACGGCCAGATCGCGCGCCAGGACAACCTTGTCCACGTCGCCTTGACGGATCCGGTCGATCGCTGCGGCGACCGCTTCGAGCCATTGGACGTCGGAGCGAGTCGCTCCGGCGTACCGGGGCCGATCGGTGTCCACCGGGCGAGCCGTTCGTTGCTTCGTATCGGTCACTGGCTGCAGCGGGCGGACACCTGACCCGTCCACGGGTGTGACCTCAGTGAGCCAGGTTGTTCCGTCACGCCGCCCGACGATCACCTGCGGAACGATCATCACCGACCCGGCAGCGTCATCATCGAAGGTGAACGACCCGAATGCGACCAGACCACTGCCACGAGCGTCGACCGTGTCGTCAATCGTGGCTGTCGCGGCGACATCGCCCAGTGCACGCATGCCATCGGCGAATCGGGCCGGTCCTGCGGGCGGCTTGATGACGGCAGCTCGCCCCCAGCCGACAAGTCCTTCGTCCAAGCCCGTGGATGCGTCGACGGTGGACCACACGGTCGCGTCTGCGACATCGGGGATGAGATCCACGAGCCGCACGTCGGTGATCAACGGTTGGGAGGTGACCTTCAGCGGTGCGACGCTTGATTCGCGGGCGATGAGCGTCACGATGGAGCAGTCCCGCCACCGTCAGACTGGGTTGCGCGCTTCGTATCGTGGGGTTGCGGGGCGTCGGCCTCCTCAGCGACACGTGCCGCGACTTTGGCGAGCAGCCGTCTGCGCAGGTGATGGGCCACCAGTCGCTCTGTTGCAGGCAGCATGCGCTGGTAGGCGGTGATCAGACGGTCGGCAAGCTCGTCGGGTGTGTCCGACGTCGATTGAGCAGGATCACGGATGAAGCGAAGGAACGCTTCGACCGCAGCATCGGCAATCACGGCGACTGCATCGTCGGTGTGGCGTGCGATATCCAACAGTTCTGCCAGAGGCAGACCCGCATCCAGTATCGCCAGTCCCGCTTGGACGGCCTGGACATCTGCAGGGGAGTAACGGGCGACGCCGGTGTCATCGATGTGATGGGGCAGCAGGAGTCCAGCCCGCTCGACGGCTTCGAGAAGCACGCGCGTCGTGCCAGCTTCGGCAGCGACATCATCGAGGTCGAACGGTGCGTGCTCGTCGTCAGCGACCGCACGCAACAGTGCGGCATCGGCGCTGTCGGGTGCGGTCGGCGGACCCTGTCCGACGCCCGTGTCATGGGGAGTGTCCGTGCTGCCACCTCGTGGGGGGGATCGGGCCGAAGGTAGCCCAGGGCGTTGAGGTAGCCTCCTGCTCCCGCGCGCTGGCAACTCGGTGCACGTGTGTCCCTCGCTCCTCGGCCTTCGCACTGGACACTGCATGAGCAACGATCATGGCGACCGCGAAGTGGGCACCGCCACAGACGAGGTTTTGCCGGCTGCGTCCAGCCAGGGCAAGGACGCTGCACTCGTGCAGGCGATGTTTGATCGTGTCGCACCGCGCTACGACCTGGCCAACACGGCGCTATCGCTTGGTCAGGATGCTCGCTGGCGCAGGATTACCGCTGCCGCGGCAGGTGCCTCCGATGGGATCGTGCTTGATGTTGCAAGTGGCCCTGGCAACGTTGCGCGAGAACTCCTTCGGGCCGGCGCCCGGGAGGTTGTCGCGCTCGACTTGTCGTTCAACATGCTGGCCGCAGGTGCTCGGCGGGGTGACGACGCGGCCATCTACTGGGTGAACGGGGATGCGATGGTCCTGCCGTTTGCTGATGCGACCTTCGACGCGGTGACCATCTCGTTCGGACTGCGCAACGTTCCCGACCAGAAGCTGGCCCTCCAAGAATTCGCTCGTGTCACCCGGCCAGGTGGCCGCCTAGTGGTGTGCGAGTTCGCGACTCCGGCGCGCCGGTGGTTCAGGACCGTCTACCAGCGGTATCTCGTCGGGATGCTGCCGAAGGTGGCACGGCTGGTTTCGTCATCAGCCCCGGCCTACCGCTACCTCGCTGATTCGATCCTGGCGTGGCCAGATCGTGTGACGGTGGCCCAGTGGATGCGCGAAGCCGGATGGGAGTCGGTCAAAGTTCGGGACCTGTCGGGTGGCATCGTGGCTGTGCACCGCGCGGTGCGGAGTTGAAGGCTAGACTCACAACCTGCTCGTGAAAAGTTTCACGAGCAGGTTGTGAGGGGCAGAATGCACGGGTAGGGAGGCATGGGGAGGGAGGCACGATGACGACGTTCGAACTCGGGACCGAGGTCGCCGACGTCGTTGTCGTGGGCGCGGGTCCGGCCGGTTCGTCAGCGGCTGCCCGGCTGGCTTCCCAGGGGCATGATGTCATCGTCCTTGAGAAAGACACGTTCCCGCGTGACAAGGTGTGCGGCGATGGCTTGACGCCCCGTGTCGTCAAGGAGCTCCTTGATCTTGGACTTGTCGATGAAGCACATGGCCGCGTCGATGGCTGGGCGACTCAGCGCGGCCTTCGCATCCACGGTGGCCGGACCGTCATGGAGCTTGAGTGGCCTCAGTTGGATGACTGGCCGTCATGGGGTGCGACTGCGACGCGAAAAGTGTTCGATGAGACCCTTGCCCGCAACGCGCAAGCGCGTGGTGCACGACTGATCGAGTCAGCGACTGTCCTCGAACCCGTGTGGCGCGATGCGCGCCAAGATCGCGTGGCTGGCGTCACCTATCGCGACGCTGATCGACGCCTTGGACGGATCGACGCGAAGGTCGTCATTGCCGCCGACGGACCGGGTGGCGGCTTGGCACGGCACCTGGGCTCGGTTCGTCGCACGGACCGCCCGATGGCTGTCGCGGCTCGCACGTACTACCGCTCGTCGCGGTCTGCCGACGAATGGATCAGCTCGTTC
This sequence comes from Nitriliruptoraceae bacterium, assembly GCA_040904825.1. GTDB lineage: Bacteria > Actinomycetota > Nitriliruptoria > Nitriliruptorales > Nitriliruptoraceae > JBBDSU01. The sequence continues at coordinate 42,783 of JBBDSU010000060.1, forward strand.
CTCGACCTCCGTGATGTCGATGGCAATCTGTTGTCGGGCTATGGGTGGGTCTTCCCGCTCGACGACGGCACGATCAATGTCGGCCTGGGATTGTTGTCAACATCGAAGGATTTCCAGGCCATCGACTACCGGCGGATGCTGACAGCCTGGACGACAGGCTTGGCCGACGACTGGGAAACGTCCGAAGACCGGCGCACCGATCAGATCAGGACAGGCCCGATCCCGATGGGGTTCAACCGGACGCCTCTTCATCAGCGCGGTGTGCTCCTCGTCGGCGACGCGGCAGGGATGGTCAACCCGTTCAATGGGGAGGGCATCTCATACGCGATGGAAGCCGCAGCGCTGGCATCTGAGGTTGTCGATGAAGCCCTTGCGGCGCGTCGTACAGCGGTCCTGGATCGGTATGACACCGAGCTGCGACAACGCTGGGGCGGCTACTACACCCTTGGCCGTGTGTTCGCTGAGCTCGTCGGTCACCCTCAGGTGATGCACGTCTGCACCGAGTACGGCATGCCCTACCGGCCCCTGATGGAGCTCGTCTTCAAGCTGATGGCTCATCTGACCGATCAGCGCCCGGCGGACGCCAAAGATGCGGTCATCAACACCCTCCAGCGCTTGGCGCCAGCGGCATGACTACACCGTCAGCGCTTGACCCGTCTTGCAGCCAGCGTCACGTGGCCCGTACGGTGCGAGTCTGTGCCGGGGGCAACGTGGCGACCGGTCCGTGCGGTGACACGTCGCGGCGGGACCTGCCGGTGGGGCGCCGTGACTACGAGGAGGGTGGGAGAGCGTGGTGAGCGAGTTCCTTGGTGTGCTGCTGCTGTTCGCCCTGGCCGCGTTGTTCGCGGGCGGGTCGCTGGCGGTCAGCAGCCTCGTTGGCCCGCGTGCCCCCAACCCCACCAAGCTGTCCGCCTACGAGTGCGGCAACGAGCCGCTGGCTGACGTGCAGGGCACTCGATTTCCGGTCAAGTTCTACATGGTGGCGATGCTGTTTCTTGTCTTCGACATCGAAGCTGTGTTCGTCTACCCGTGGGCGGTCGTCTACCGCGAGCTTGGTTGGTTCGGGCTGGGTCAGATGGCGGTATTCATCGGCATCCTCGGGGTTGCGTTCATCTATGAGATCGGTCGCGGAGGCCTCGAATGGGACTAGAGACCAAGCTGCCCAACGGCATCCTGCTGACCAATCTCGAGCGGTTTGTGAACTACAGCCGGTCGACCTCGCTGTGGCCAGCCACGTTCGGCCTGGCGTGCTGTGCCATCGAGATGATGGCGACCGGAGGGCCGCGCCATGACATGTCCCGGTTTGGCATGGAGGTGTTTCGTGCCTCGCCCCGGCAGGCCGACCTGATGATCGTCGCAGGACGTGTGTCGCACAAGATGGCCCCGGTGCTGCGCCGGATCTACGACCAGATGTCAGACCCCAAATGGGTGCTGTCGATGGGTGTGTGCGCCACCTCGGGGGGTATGTTCAATAATTACGCGCTTGTGCAGGGGGTCGACCACATCGTGCCGGTTGACATGTACGTGCCCGGATGCCCGCCTCGGCCTGAGATGCTGCTCGACGGAATCCTGCAGCTGCACGCCAAGATTCGCGGCGAGTCGTTCGCCGACCAGGCGGCCCGCGCATGACCACACCTGCCACCCCCACAGCCAACGTGCCCGACCGCAACCACGGTCTGACCGGCACGGCCCTGACGACCGACGAACTTGCCGAGCGCGTCGCTGCAGCCTTCGACGACGTGCGCACCGAGGTGGTCCGTGACGAGCTGATGGTCCATGTCGCTCCGGAACAACTCACCGACATCATCCGTTGGTGCCGTGACGACGCCGAGGTGTCGTGTGAACTGCTCGCTGACTTGTCGGGGGTGCACTGGCCTGCCGGAGACATGGTCGTTGAACGCCAGCCGGCCACTACCGGCTGGCCGGACTACCGGGTGTCACGTGAGGTCGGCGCGATCGAAGTGATCTACGTGCTGCGCTCGGTCAGCCGCAACCACTGGTTGAAGGTGTCGACCTCCACGCCCGACAGCGAGCCACGACTCGATTCGGTGACCGACATCTATGAGACGGCCAATTATCACGAGCGTGAAGTCTTCGATTTCTTCGGTGTCGAGTTCGTCGGACACCCCAACTTGACCCGCATCCTCATGCCGGATGATTGGCTTGGCCATCCGCATCGCAAGGACTATCCGCTCGGTGGTGTCGACATCGAGTATCAGAACGACAAGTTCATTCCACCTCCCGATGAGCGCTCTATCCGCGAGGTGATCCGATGACGACGCGCGAGATGTCCGCCGACGACGTCTTCGTCGAAGGCGCTGACTGGGAAGAGGTCGTCGACGCCATCGTTGACGATCGCCTCATTGTCAACATGGGCCCCCAGCACCCCTCGACCCATGGCGTTTTGCGCCTGGTGCTCGAACTGGACGGCGAGACGGTCACCAAGCTTCAACCGGTGATCGGCTATCTCCATACCGGGATTGAGAAGAACGCCGAATTCCGCAACTGGGTTCAGGGGTGCACGTTCTTCACGCGCATGGACTACTTGGCGCCATTGTTCAACGAACTTGCGTACTGCCTTGGTGTCGAAAAGATGCTTGATGTTGAGGTGCCTGAGCGCGCGAACGCGGTGAGGGTCGTGCTCACCGAGTTCAACCGGATCTCGAGCCACCTGGTGTGGCTGGCAACCGGCGGGATGGAGCTTGGCTCAACGACGATGATGACGTTCGGGTTTCGCGAGCGCGAGCACATCCTCGACCTGTTCGAGTCCCAGTCGGGGCTGCGGATGAACCACGCTTATATCCGTCCCGGTGGCCTCGCCCAGGACGTCACCGACGACTTCGTTCAACGGTGTGAGTTCCTGCTGCGCAAGCTGCCCGAGAAGATCGGTGAGTACGAGGATCTTCTGTTGGCCAACCCCATCTGGGTCGATCGCCTCCAAGGCGTCGGTGTGCTGACTGCCGAGCGGGCGCTTGCGCTAGGTGTCACCGGCCCCTTGCTGCGTGCCGCGGGCGTGCCGTGGGACCTGCGCAAAGCGCAGCCCTACTGCGACATTGACCGCTATGACTTTGAGGTCGCCATCGACTCTGCGTGTGACTCGTATGCGCGCTTCTTGGTGCGACTTGAGGAGATGCGGCAGTCACTCAAGATCATTCGCCAAGCGTTGGACACCCTTCCCGGCGGTCCGGTGATGGTTGCCGACAAGCGCATCGCCTGGCCGTCGCAGCAGTCCATCGGCGCCGACGGCGTCGGCAACGATCCGGCCTACATTCGCCACATCATGGGCGAGTCGATGGAGGCGTTGATCAACCACTTCAAGCATGTGACCGAGGGGTTCGCCGTTCCCGCAGGGCAGGTCTACCAGCCCGTCGAGTCCCCTCGCGGGGAGCTCGGCTATGCCATCACGTCGGTGGGGACCAACAAGCCATACCGCGTGCACGTGCGCGAACCCAGCTTCGTCAACCTTCAGGCTGCGAGCGAGATGTCGACGGGGCACATGGTCGCCGACGTCATTGCCATCGTTGCGTCACTCGATCCGGTCATGGGTGGGGTCGATCGATGATCACAGCGATGATTGCGGCGCCTGTCACCACTGTGTCCGAAGGCCGCTGAACATGCCGATCTCCGATGCCACGCGCACTGATGCCGAGCGCCTCGTGCAGCGCTATCCGGTCGCCCGGGCTGCGTTGCTGCCGCTGTTGCACCTCGTTCAGGCGGACGAGGGCTACGTCAGCGACGAAGGTGTCGCGTTCTGTGCCCAGATGGTGGGCATTACGCACGCCGAGGCCGCTGCGGTCGCGACGTTCTACACGATGTACAAGCGCGAGCCGTTCGGTGATTGGTTGCTGAGCGTGTGCACCAATCCGACCTGCAAGATCGCCGGCGGTGGCGCGATCTGGGATGACTGGCGTGAAGCCTGCGGACCTGGCCGCATTGACCGCGACGGGGCAGGGGTGATGGTCGAGGAAGTCGAATGCCTCGGCATCTGTGACGCCGCGCCGGTCGTGCAGGTCAACTACGAGATGTATGGCCCGGTCACGCGCGACGAGGCGGCGGACTTGCTGTCCAAAGCCAAGGCCGGCGAGCCGGTTGCCTCACCGCTGTCAGGTCACACGCCAGCCACCTTCCGCGAGATATCGCGGGAGCTTTCGGGCATCGACGACGCGATGCATGACCACTTGGTCGAGGCTGCCCAGCGGCAAGCGGCCGCCGCGGCTGGACCGACCTATCGCACCGGCGAGACTGACTTGCCTGTCACCCACCCCGGTGGCGACCCGGCAGGGCATGGTGGACGTCGTGTGCGTGAAGAAGTGCATCACGGTCGTCAAGGGCGTTCAACTGCCGCGAAGGGAGCCTGACGATGACAACGACAGGACTCGCTTCAGCGATGTCGTACCGCTGCGACATCGACGGAGTCGCCGGCATCGATGTCTACGAGGAGCACGACGGCTATGCCGGTGTGCGTGCTGCGCTGCAGATGGAGCCGACCGAGATCATCGATCTCGTCAAGGAGGCTGGCCTTCGGGGTCGCGGTGGTGCAGGATTCCCAACCGGGCTCAAATGGTCGTTTGTGGCCCAAGACACCGGCAAGCCGGTGTACATCGTGTGCAACGCCGATGAAGGTGAGCCGGGCACATTCAAAGATCGCTTCCTGATGGAACGTGATCCCCACCAGCTCGTTGAGGGCATGATCGTGGCTGGTCTCGCATTGGGCAGTGAGCATGGTTACATCTACCTGCGTGGCGAGTTCGTGCACGCTGGCCGCCGCCTGTCTGCCGCCATCGCCCAGGCATACGACAAGGGCTATCTCGGCGCTGACGTCATGGGCTCGGGCCGCCGCTACGACCTCACCCTGCATCGCGGTGCCGGGGCGTACATCTGCGGCGAGGAGACCGCGCTGCTCGACTCGCTCGAAGGCCGCCGTGGACAGCCGCGTCTGCGACCTCCATTCCCCGCCGCCCACGGATTGTTCGGCTGCCCTACCACGGTCAATAATGTCGAGTCGATCGCGGCTGTGCCGTTCATCGTTCGGCACGGAGCCGATTGGTGGCGGCAATGGGGCACCGAAAAGTCACCCGGCCCCAAGCTGATGTGTATTTCCGGAGAGGTCAACAAGCCGGGCAACTATGAGGTTGCGTTGGGTACGACGGTGGCCGACATGATCGAGATCGCCGGAGGCATGCGCGACGGTCACGAACTGAAATTCTGGTTCCCTGGCGGGTCATCGACCCCCATGCTGCCGGCTGGTGAGACGGAACTCCCCTACACGTTCGAAGCCATTGCTGAGGCAGGTTCTCTGCTTGGGACCGGGGCCTTGATGCTGTTCTCGGACCAAACCTGTGTCGTCGACACCGTGTGGCGCTTCACGCGCTTCTACGAGCATGAGTCGTGCGGAAAGTGCACGCCCTGCCGCGAGGGAAGCTTCTGGTTGTCCCAGATCTACCAGCGCATCGAAACAGGGTCTGGCCAGCTCGCCGACCTCGAGTTGCTGGAAGAGTTGTGCGCCAACATCTTCGGCCGGGTGTTCTGCGCGCTGGGTGACGGCATGACCTCACCGATCGTGTCCAGCCTCAAGTACTTCCGTGATGACTACATCGAGCACATTCGCCAGGGTCGCTGCCCGCTTGGGGCGAACGAGCCTCGTCGCGATCTGCCTGTCCGCACACCTGGCATGGCGGTGCTGTCATGAGCGAGTCGGAGACCTCTGTGGATACGGTCACCTTGACCATCGACGGCCGTGAAGTGACCGTTCCCAAAGGGATGCTGATCATCCGTGCCGCCGAGATGATCGGCACGATTGTGCCAAGGTTCTGCGACCACCCGTTGCTCGACCCTGTTGGCGCCTGCCGTCAGTGCATTGTCGAGATCGAAGGCGCGCCGAAGCCGATGATGGCGTGCACCACTCCGGCCGGGCCTGACATGGTGGTCAAGACGCATCTGACGTCGCAGCTGGCGCGCAAGGGCCAGGAAGGCACGCTCGAGTTCCTGCTGGTCAACCACCCCCTCGACTGTCCGATGTGCGACAAGGGTGGGGAGTGCCCGCTGCAGGACCAGGCTCTGGCACATGGCTCCAACGCGTCCCGGTTTGTTGATCAGAAGCGCCGCTATACCAAGCCAGTGGCGATCAGTTCGCAGATACTCCTCGACCGGGAGCGCTGCGTGCTGTGTGCCCGGTGCACGCGCTTCGCCGACCAGATCGCGGGCGATCCGTTTATCGAACTGCTCGAACGGTCAGCGCTTGAACAGGTCGCCATCTACGAAGACGAACCGTTCAACAGCTACTTCTCCGGCAACATCATCCAGATTTGTCCCGTTGGGGCGCTGACCTCGACGTCGTATCGCTTCAAGGCACGACCCTTCGATGTCGTCACCGCACCAAGCGTGTGCGATCACTGTTCAGCCGGTTGCACATTGACCGTCCAGTCGCGTCGCGGTGAGATCCAGCGGCAGCTTGCACGGACCAACATGGCCGTCAACGAGGCCTGGAACTGTGACAAGGGCCGGTTCGGATTCGCTCATGTGACCGCGCCGACACGCCTGACCGAGCCGATGGTTCGCGAGGACGGCCAGCTGCGTCCAGCGTCGTGGTCTGAGGCGTTGACCGTCGCCTCGCGCGCGCTCAGCCGGGCGCGCACTGAGGCCAACGGCACGTCGCGGGTCGCGGTGCTCACAGGTGGCCGGCTCGCTGACGAAGACGCCTACGTCGTCAGCAAGTACGCCCGCAGCGTCTTGGGGACCGACAACGTCGATCATCGCACCAGGTTCGCACCTGGGTCAGAACTCGATGAGGTGTTGGCCGCCGTCGGCGGGACAGCGACCGCTGGCTACGGCGACATCGAGCAAGCCGATGTCATTGTCGTTGCCGGCTCCGATACCGAAGAAGAGGTGCCGATCGTCCACTTGCGGGTGCGCAAGGCATGGCGCAACGGCAAAGCACGGATCGTGGTTGTCGGCCCTCACCTTGGGACGCTGGCATCGATGGCCTGGCGGCATGTCGCCGCCGACCCGGGAGGCGAAGGCGCCGTCTTGGCCGGTCTCGCCCGCGGCGAGGGGCCTGATGATGTCGTGGAAGCACTGCGTGACGCGAAAGCGCCAGCGATCTTGATCGGTGAGCGTGCCGGTGCAGGCAGCCTCGCTGCTGGGTCGGCCATCGTTGACGAGTACGGCGGTGCGATGGCGTGGTTGCCACGTCGAGCCGGAGCGCGTGCCGCCGTCGAAGCTGGCTTGCTGGCTGGCGCATTGCCCGGCGGCCGTCGCCTGGAGGATGCGGCCGACCGAGACGCGGTCATCAAAGTGTGGGGAGGCAGCCTTCCCGCGGCACGAGGACATGATCTGTCTGCGATCCTCGAAGTTGCCGCCGCCGGAGAAATCGATGTGCTGCACCTGATCGGGGTCGATCTGATGGTCGACGCGGCGTCGACTGCACTCGCTGAAAAAGCGCTTGCCAAGGTGCCGGTCGTCATCGCGCAAGATCTTGCGATGACGGCGACGGTGGCGGCACACGCCGACGTCGTGTTGCCCGCGTCGGCTCGACAAGAGCGCACCGGCACGGCCACCAACTTCGAAGGTCGTGCTCAGCGGTTCGATCGGGCTGTCGATGGTCCCGGCCTGGTGCGCGACGACTGGGACATCGTGCGCCAATTGGCCGCAATGCTTGGACGTGACCTGCGTGCCGATGACCTCGACATGATTCGCGCTGAGATGGAGCGCGTCGGCCGCCGCAGCGAGCCACACGCGTTCCCGCAGGATGTCGACGCCGAGGTGGTGGATCCATCGACGCTGAACGACGACGAGTTCGTGGTCCTCGCTCGTGCCCTGCTACTTGACCGCGGCACCATGCTCACCGGCGCCGACGACCTGCTGGCGACAGCGCGCGGGTCGCTGGCCTTGATCGCGCCGTCGGATGCCGACGCGGTGGGGATCGCCGACGGTGCCGAGATCGAGGTTGCCGCCAACGGCGCGACGATGCGTCTGACGGCCCAAATCGTGACGGACGTCGTCCCCGGGACCGTTGTTGTGCCGGCCAACTCGACCGAGGTGCCTGCAGGGGCCTTGGCAGAGGCCTCCGGCAAGATGGTCGCCACCGTCAAGGTCGCAGCCACAGGGGCTGACGGGGAGGCCGCATGATGGAGACAACACCATTGTGGGTCTCGCTGGTGACAACCATCACCGTGTTCACCTACTTCCTGCTGGTGACGGCGGTACTCATCTGGGCCGAACGCCGGGTTGTCGCCCGCATGCAGTCGCGAGTCGGACCCAACCGTGTCGGTCCGTTCGGGATGCTGCAGACGCTGGTCGACGGCATCAAGATGTTCTTCAAAGAGGACGTGACACCGTCGATGGTCAAGCAGCCTGTCTACACCCTGGCGCCGCTGATCGGTGTCGTTGCCGGGTTCTTGACGATCGCGGTGATTCCGATTGGTGGCGAGATCACCCTGTTCGGTGAGACGTTCACGCTCGTGGTCGCTGACCTGCACGTCGGAGCCCTATGGGTGCTGGCGATGGGTTCCATCCACGTCTACAGCGTGTTTTTGGCAGGCTGGGCGTCCAACTCGCCCTACCCCTTGCTTGGCGGGGTGCGTTCGAGTGCCCAGATGGTCTCCTACGAGATCGCCCAAGGCTTGGCCGTGGCCAGCGTGTTCATCTACACCGGGTCGCTGCGGGTTTCTGACATCATCGCCAACCAAGCCGGCGATGGGTTGATCGCCGGCATGCCGGCGTGGCACGCGATTCCGCTGCTGCCGGCCTTCCTCGTCTTCGTTGTCGGCATGGTTGCCGAAGCGGGTCGTCCGCCCTTTGACCTCGCTGAAGCCGAAGGTGAGCTGGTCGGCGGATTCCACACCGAGTACTCGGGCATGCGGTTCGGCATGTTCATGCTGGCAGAGTTCATGTCGGTCGTGGTCATGTCGGCCGTGGTGGTCACCCTCTTCCTCGGCGGACCCAACGGACCAACCTTCGGCCTGCCGGAGCCGATCGCCGCACTCATGCCGACCGTCTGGTTCACGCTGAAGACCGTCGCCTTCATCTTCTTCTTCATCCTGTTGCGTGGCGCGCTGCCGCGAGCCCGCTACCACCGTCTGATGGATCTCGGATGGAAAGTGCTCATCCCGATCGCGCTGGTCTGGACGCTGGTGACGGCAGGTTTCGTCTTGATCAATGAGCTTGGCGGTGTCCCAGATCGCCTCCGCCTCGTGCTCGTCGGCATCGCCGGGTTGATTGTGATCGGGGTGCTGTTTGCCCCCACCGGGTCGACTCCCGCGACGAGGCCGAGCGATCGGATGGATGACACCGAGGAGGTCCCGTCATGATCGACCTGCCGGTTCCCAGCGCCCTGGTCACTGCGGCAACGTTCATCCTGTTGATCGCCCTGCTGTGGTTGTTGCTGAGGCGCACCGTGCTTGGCCGCGGGTTCTCCGTGCCGTTGCGCACGATGTTGCGTCCGACCGAGACATCGCCGTATCCCGAAGAGCCCCGTGAGCTCACGCCGCGCTTCCACGGTCGCCATCAGCTCAACCGTTATGACGACGGCTTGGAGAAGTGCATCGGGTGCGAGTTGTGTGCGTGGGCGTGCCCGGCAGACGCGATCTACGTCCAAGGAGAAGACAACACCACCTCGGAGCGCTATTCGCCGGGTGAGCGCTATGCGATCGACTATGAGATCAACTACAGCCGTTGCATTCTCTGCGGGCTGTGCATCGAAGCGTGTCCGACGCGGGCGCTGACGATGACTCATGATTACGAGATCTCCGAAGACGACCGTTCTGATCTGGTGTGGAACAAGGATCGCCTGATCGCACCGATGCCCGAAGGGGCCCGCCCTGTTCCGCATACCGACGCCGAAGTGCGCGCCAGAGGTGCCAGTTACTACGGTGGACTCGCGGTGACGCCGCCAGCGACGCGCGGCGACCAGCCCGAAGCGGCAACCGTCCGCAAGTACTCGTTGGCTGGCGATGTCGTGCCGTCGGAGGGCTTGCTGCCGATGGTTGCAGCATCCTCCGAGGCGTCGCCCGCTGAGGATCTCGATGACCCGGCGCGGCAGGTGCTTGACCAGATGACGTCGCGCAATGTCCGCCAGCGTGCCGACCGCCGCCGCGATGATCGCAAGGGGGCTTAGGTGACCGTCACCGCTGCTTCAGCGACCACCGAGATCGTGATGTTCTGGGTGTTCTCAGTGATGGCCCTCGGGTCCGCTCTGGCCGTCATTTCGCTGCGCAACATCGTCCATGGCGCCCTGATGCTGGTCATCAACCTGCTCGCGATCGCAGGGCTGTATTTGACCCTGGAAAGTTCGTTCCTTTCGATCATCCAGGTACTGGTGTACGCCGGCGCGATTATGGTCCTGTTCCTGTTCGTGATCATGCTGCTCGGCGTCGATCGAGACGATCTGCTGGTCTCCAAAGGGCTGCGGACCAAAGTGCTCGCGATCGCCGGCGCTGCGGTGCTGTCGGGTGCACTGCTGCTGGCGTTCGTCGGCCCCTACACCGGCGAAGCCGCTGTGTGTGGCAACGACGTCGCATCGTCGACAGGTCAGGTCAATTGCCGGGGGCTGGCAGAGGTCTTGGGTGACGACACGTCAGGGGTCGCCTTCCTGGGCATGAGGCTGTTCACCCGCTACACGCTGTCGTTCGAGCTTGCCGCGCTGCTGTTGACCGTCGCCACGATTGGTGCGGTCATCCTGGCCCGCCGTAACGATCTCGAACCTGAAGATCTCGATACGGATCCTCAAGGTTCACCCGACGATGACGATCTTGACGCTGACGCCGTCTCGACTGCCGACACGGCCTCGATCGTCGCTGACGCAGAACCCGACGATCGAGACTCCCGCTCGCGAACCCGGCGTGACGGCGCGGACGCCGTCCCGAGCAGGGAGGACTGACCATGGCGATCGGCTCATACTTCTTGCTCTCAGGCCTGCTGTTCACGGTCGGCCTCGTTGGCGTGCTTCTGCGCCGCAACGTCATCGTGGTGTTCATGTGTGTCGAGCTCATGTTGAACGCCGTGAACCTGACATTGGCGGCTGCCGCTCGCATGTGGGCGGGCCCCGATGGCCAGGTCTTTGTGTTCTTCGTCATCGTCGTCGCGGCTGCCGAAGTCGTGGTCGGACTGGCACTGCTCGTCAACCTCTACTTCCGACGCGGGACGCTCGATATCGACGTTCCCCAACTGTTGAGGTCGTGACGTGACGATCCTCGCCGCGCAAGCAGCACAGGCCAACGAGGTCGTGACCGCGACGTCTGGGTTAGTCGGACTCGCCTGGCTCATCCCCGTGATACCGCTCGCTGGGTTCGTGCTGGTACTTGTGGCCAAGCAGTGGCTCGGCGACGACACCGACCGTATTGCGGTCGGTGCGAGCGCCGTGACCTTCCTGTTGGCGATTGGCGTCGCGATCACAGTCATCACCGAGCCGGCGACCTACTTGCGCCCGATGCCGACCTGGATTTCGGTTGGGGGACTTGACGTCACCTTCGAGCTGCTCATCGATCAGCTCACGGCGGTCATGCTGCTGGTGGTCACCGGTGTCGGGTTCCTCGTCCACCTCTATTCGGTGGGATACATGCAGGGCGACGAGCGGTATCCACGCTTCTTCGCCTACCTGAACCTGTTCCTCGCCTCAATGCTGGTGCTGGTCCTCGGATCGAACCTGCTGACGTTGTTCCTCGGCTGGGAGCTGGTTGGGCTGTCGAGCTACCTCTTGATCGGTTTCTGGTTCGAGAAGGGCGAGTACGCGACCGCGGCGAAAAAGGCATTCATCACCAACCGGGTCGGCGATGTCTCGTTCATGGTTGCGATGTTCCTGGCGTTCGCAATGTTCGGAACGCTGGACATCCTGGGGGTGATCGATGGGGCCGCGACAGCGTCCACTTCGACCGCGACGGCGTTGACACTGTTGCTGCTTGGTGGCGCCGTCGCCAAGTCGGCGCAGATCCCGTTGTACGTGTGGCTGCCAGACGCCATGGCCGGCCCGACCCCCGTGTCGGCGCTCATCCACGCGGCGACCATGGTGACCGCCGGTGTCTACCTGATGGTGAGGATGTCGCCGGTGGTCGTCGGCAGTGTTGAGGCAATGACACTGATCGCCTGGATCGGGGCGCTGACAGCACTGATGGCGGCGCTGATCGCGCTGCGTCAAGACGACATCAAGAAGATCTTGGCCTACTCGACGGTCTCGCAGCTCGGATTCATGTTCATCGGTGTGGGTGTCGGCGCGTTCCGCGAAAGCATCTTCCACCTGGTGACCCACGCGTTCTTCAAGGGACTGTTGTTCCTCGCAGCAGGGTCGGTGATGCACGCGATGGCCAATCGGACTGACGTATGGCAGATGGGTGGCCTGCGCAAAGCCATGCCCGTCACCTTCTGGACATCAGCGGTTGCGACCGCAGCGATCGCCGGAGTCCCACCCTTGGCAGGGTTCTTCTCCAAGGACCAGATCCTCACCGAGGCGTATCTGCACGGCTTCGGTGGCGTGTGGCTCGTCGGGCTTGTTTCTGCGGTGTTGACCGCCTTCTACATGACCCGCTGGTTCCTGCTGACGTTCTGGGGCGAGCCGCGGTATCCCGCCGAGGTGCATCCCCACGAATCGCCCCGCACGATGACCACACCGTTGATCGTGTTGGGCGTGTTGTCCGCTGTCGGGGGATTGGCGCTCAACCCGGTGCATGACGGGCCGCTCTACCGCTTCCTTGGACCCAGTGTCGCCGATGTCTCCGCGCTGGGATTCACGCCAGCAGGTCCGCTCACCGAAGCCGTGTTGATTCCGCTGGCAATCGTGGCCGCCGTGCTCGGCATCGGCCTTGCCTGGTGGGCGTACGCGATTCGAGATGTCTCACAAGGCAGGCTTTCCGAACCACTGCGTGGACGCCTCGCCGAATTGTTCGAACGGAAGTTCTTCGTCGATGAACTCTACGGCGCGGTCTTCGTCAGCTTCGGGGGAGCGGTGGCCCGAGGTGCGGCCTGGTTCGATCGGCGAGTCATTGATGGGCTCGTCAACGGAACGGCGGCGGCAACCATGACAGTGGCCCGCTCCAGCCGCCGGGCACAGACCGGTGTCCTGCGTACCTACGTCGCGGTGATGGTCGCCGGCGCGCTCGCGCTCGTCGTCTATCTGCTGCTCCGGGTGGTCTGACCCATGGGTCTTGTGACACTCACTGTGTTCCTGCCGCTGGCCGGCGCCCTTGTCCTTGCGGTGAACCGATGGTCGATTCGATCGGCACAGATGATCGCGATGGCAACAGCGCTGGCCGCCTTTGCGGCGGCGATCGCCCTGTTTGTTGCCTTCGATCTGTCCAACCCTGGCTTGCAGTTGGCCGAAGAGTGGACCTGGATTCCAGCGATCGGGGCGTCAGCCTCCTTCGCGGTGGACGGCGTCAGCCTCGCGTTGATGCTGCTGACGACGTTCCTGACGCCACTGATCCTGTTGGCGTCGTGGGACACCATTGCCGATCGGCCGCGGGGATATCTCATCGCCTTCCTCGTGCTGGAAGCAGCGACGCTGGGAGTGTTCGCCGCCACCGACCTGCTGTTGTTCTACGTCTTCTTCGAATTCAGTCTCGTTCCGATGTACCTGATCATCGGCGTATGGGGCGGTGCCCAACGGCGCTATGCCGCCGTCAAGTTCTTCCTGTACACGCTGCTCGGCGGACTTGTGATGCTGGTGGCCATCCTGTGGCTGCAAGCTCAATCTGGTTCGTTCGCCTACGAGGCGGTCCGCCAACTGACGCTGGGAGACGAAGCGCAGCGATGGCTGTTCGCCGCTTTCCTGCTGGCGTTCGCAGTCAAGGTCCCGGTCTTTCCGCTGCATACGTGGCTGCCTGACGCCCACACCGAGGCGCCCACAGGTGGGTCGGTGTTCCTGGCCGGTGTGCTCCTCAAGCTCGGAACATTCGGCCTGCTGCGCTACGCGCTGCCGTTTTTCCCGGATGCCACCGTCGAGTTCGCCCCGTGGCTCTTAGGGCTGGCGGTCGTGGGCATCCTCTACGGCGGGATCGTCGCACTGATGCAAGACGACATCAAGAAGCTGGTGGCGTACTCCTCGGTGAGCCACATGGGCTTCGTCGTCCTGGGCTTGTTTGCGCTCAATGCCACGGCAACCTCGGCGTCGGTCGTCCAGATGGTCAACCACGGGCTCTCCACCGGGGCGCTGTTCCTGCTCATCGGGTTCCTCTACGAGCGGCGCCACACGCGACAGATCGCGGCGTTCGGTGGACTCGCCCGTCAAGTACCGGTGATGGCGGGCCTGTGGCTCGTGGTTGCCTTGTCGTCCTTGGCCCTGCCGGGTCTCAACGGTTTCGTCGGAGAGTTCCCCATCTTGCTCGGAACCTTCGGCGTGAACCGGACGGCTGCCGTCTTGGCAGCATTCGGCGCGGTGCTGGCGGCCCTCTACCTGCTGTGGTCCTACCAGCGCATCTTCCACGGCCCACTGGAAGGGGCTGACAACGCGAACACGCTCGATCTCAAAGTTCGCGAGGTGTGGGTGCTGGTGCCGCTGGTGGCGGTCATCATCGCGATCGGCCTCTACCCGAAACCGTTGTATGACCTGGTCGAGCCATCGGTCGATCGGGTCCTGACCCAAATGGCTGACGACACCGGAGGCTCACGATGACGGTGTGGTCTGCGCATGGCTTCGTCGCCACGACATCACTCGTCGACATTCAGTGGGCAGCGATTGCCCCTGAACTGCCGCCAACCGTGGCAGCGCTCGTGCTGCTGCTGGTCGCCATCGCACGGACGCGCCCGATGCTGGTCGCCGGACCGGTCGCCGCGGCAGGTGTGGCGGCGGGAGTGTGGATGATCACTTCCGGGCACGCGTTCGCGGGAGGCATCACCGTCGCCTTGGCCGTCGCACTGCCCGCGCTGGTCGCTGCGTTCCCCGGACGCCAGACGCTCGTGCAGGCTTGGGGCGCGGCGCTGTCGCTCGTGGCGGCCCTCGCACTGACCCTGTGGCAGATCACCGGCGTCGTTGGCGTGGAAGGTTCGGCATCGATTGCCGCCGAAGTGGCGTTCGCTGGGTCCTTGGCCAATGACGGGATTGCGTTCTTCGCCCGGCTGACCGTCTACCTGACGGCATTGATCGTCATCCCGCTGGGGTATGGCTATCTCAACGACCGGCGCATCAACCGCGCCGAAGTCGAATCACTGATCCTGCTGGCATCCGTCGGATTTGTTGCGCTGGCGACAGCCAACGACCTCATCACCATGTTCGTTGCGCTTGAGGTCGCCTCGCTGGCGCTGTACGTGCTGGCAGGTTTGGCGCGGCGGGACCGACGCTCGCAAGAAGCCTCGCTGAAGTATTTCGTGATGGGCGCTGTCGCCTCAGCCATCCTGCTCTACGGCATGGCGCTGGTCTACGTGGCGACCGGAAGCGTCGATTTGGCTGTCATCGGCGGCACGATCGGGTTGGCGACTACGCCCCGAATGGTGGCAGTGCTCGGTTTGGCGCTGATGACCGTCGGCATCGGGTTCAAGATTGCGCTGGCGCCTTTCCACCTGTGGGTCGCTGACGTCTATCAGGGCTCGCCGACGAACATCACGGCGTTCATGGCGGCGGCGACGAAGGCCGCCGGATTCGCTGTGGTGCTGCGCCTCTACCTGGTCGCGTTCCCGTCGTTTGCGTCGCTGTGGGTCCCTGTGCTGGCGACACTGGCTGCGGCATCGATGGTGTACGGGGCGTATCTGGCGCTGGTGCAGTCCGACATCAAGCGCATGCTCGCCTTTTCATCGATCACCCATGCCGGGTACGCGACGATCGGCGTGGTCGCCAACAGCGAGGCGGGGTTGTCGGCAACCCTGTGGTATCTGCTGACGTATGCGGTTGCGACGCTCGGCGCCTTCGGATGCGTGGTGGCTGTCGAGCGCCGGCGGCGCGGCGAAGTGACCCTGCTCGACCTGCGCGGGCTGGGACGCAGTTCTCCAGCATTGGCGGGGATGCTGAGCCTGTGCCTGCTGTCGCTGGCAGGCATACCTCTGACTGCCGGCTTTGTCGGCAAGCTGGTTGTCTTCCAGGCAGGCATCGCTGCCGGGCTCACCTGGCTGGTGGTGATCGGTATCGCGAGCAGTATTGTTGCCGCGTTCTTCTACCTGCGGATTGCGGGCACGATGTTCCTCGAAGAACCCGATGTCGCCCGAGGCCTGCCAGTGGTCACGTCAGGGCTGTCGTTTGGCGTCGCCATCTCGGCAGCGCTCGTCGCCTACCTAGGTGTGCAGCCGCAGGTACTCATTGACCTCGCATCTGCTGCCGCTGTGCTGGCCAGGTGATGACATCCCCGGCGCCCATCCAGCCACGCGCCGCACGGTTGACGATTCCCGCGCCCGTGCTCAAGGAACTCGAGGCCGACGGACTGCGCGTCACGGGCATCCTCGAAGCAGTCGAAGTCAAGCTGCAGGCGCAAGTGGCATCGTCGCATGCGTTTGTCGACCAGGCGGCGCGCTATCTCATAGCCGCCGGTGGCAAGCGCTATCGGCCACTACTGGTCGCGCTGACGGGGCATCTCGGTGATCCCGACCGGCACGAACTTGTGGACGCCGCCGTGATCGTGGAGCTGGTTCATCTGGCGACGCTCTATCACGACGATGTCATCGACGAGGCGCCCGCACGCCGGGGGTCCCCATCTGCGAATTCGCGGTGGGACAACACCGTCGCCATCCTCACCGGCGACTATCTGTTTGCTCGGGCGTCGGAAGTCTCGGCTGACCTGGGCGTGGACGTGACGCGCATCATGGCGCGGACCTTGGCGCGACTGTGTGAGGGTCAGATCGCCGAAGTACAGGCGTCGATTGGTGCGCTGCCAGCGGATGTTCCGGTGCTCCCCGCGACCCGCGACCACTACCTCGAGGTCATCTCCGGCAAGACCGCCTCGCTCATCGAAACGTCCTGCCGCTACGGCGCGCTGCTCAGCGGGGTCGCCGCCGACGGTGTGACGGCCGCCGCTGCGTACGGCTGGAACGTCGGCATGGCGTTCCAGGTATCCGACGATGTCCTCGACATCGCGGCTGACCATGAAGATTCCGGCAAGACTCCTGGCACCGACTTGCTCGAAGGGGTGCGGACCCTGCCAGTGTTGATTGCGCTTGAGTTCGACGACGGAGAGCTTGCGTCGCTGCTTGACGGCCCGCTCGACGATGACGAACTGACGCGTGCATTGGAGCTGTTGCGCGCATCGGACGCGTTGGATGCCGCGCGAGAAGTTGCGGCGGCCTACGTGGCGACCGCCGTGCAACATCTCGAACCGTTCGGCGACAGGCCGGTTGCGCGAGCGTTGAAGCGCCTGGCCGCCTACGCGCTCGACCGGGCGGCCTGATCCCGGTGCGGTCACGGACAATTGCCGCCATAGTCGGGGCATTGGTCGTGACCGTGTGCATTGCGGCTGTCGAGGTTGCTGCGGTGCCAGCGACTCAACGGGTGGTAGCTCAGTCGGTGCGCGCGACGACAGACGTGGATGAGGTTGAGGTCCGATCGGTGGCGCGGCCGGCGATCTTCGACGTCGTCCGCGGCCGCGTGACCGATGTCAGCATCGACATAGCCGGGCTCGCTGTCGGACGTCTGAAGGTCGAGGCGGTGCGTATCGAGGTGCCTGAAGTCACGGGCTTGTTCTCGACACCGGGCATTCAAGGCCCGATCGCATTCGACGTCGAGTTGACCGATACCGACGTGGAGTCCTGGTTGCGAGTGGTGGTGCCAGAGATCGCCCGACCTACCGTGCGCTTCGCTCAAAATGAAGTGATCGTGTCAGATGAGCGTGTGCCTTTCGATGTCCGCGTCACCGTCGATATCGTCGACGGTGCCATCCAACTGATCCCGGGAGCGGGTGACCGCCGGCTGTGGAATTGGCTTGGTCTGGGCTTGGAATTGCCGCTGCCCGACGCCCTGCAGATCGACGAGGTGAGGTTAATCGATGGCCGTGCAACAGTGCGTGGCGCGAGCGCCTGCGTACTTGATGGTGACCGGCGTGTGGTGTGTTCCTGATCGGAAGCAACGATGGCTGACGACGCGCGCCCCCTTGAGGATCTGTTGCATCCGTCGTGGGCAGAGGCACTCAAACCGGTTGAAGCCGACATTCGCAGGATGGGGGACTTTCTCAGAAAAGAGCAACGGGCGAAAAGGAGGTTCCTGCCTGCAGGCGACCGTGTCTTCGCAGCATTTGCTTCAGCGCTGGATACGACCAGGGTCTTGATTGTTGGCCAAGACCCGTATCCCACGCCAGGACATGCCATCGGCTTGTCGTTTGCCGTCGCCGGTGTTGTCACGCCGGTGCCTCGCAGCCTCAACAACATCTTCCGGGAGTATGAGGATGACCTTGGGCTGCCGCCGCCGGCCAACGGTGACTTGACACCATGGGTGGGGCAAGGGGTGCTGCTGCTCAACCGGTGTCTGACTGTCAGGCCGCGATCACCTGGATCCCACCGGGGCAAGGGCTGGGAAGTCATCACCGATGCGGCCATCGACGCGCTGGTCGCTCGTCACGCCGCCGGCGCTCCACTTGTCGCAGTGCTGTGGGGGAGAGACGCTCAATCACTGACTCAGCGGTTGGCCGACGTGCCGATCGTCGCGTCGTCCCATCCCAGTCCGATGTCTGCTGACAGAGGGTTTTTCGGATCCCGGCCGTTCAGCCGGGTCAATGAGCTGCTGTCGCAGCAAGGCGCTGCAGCGGTCGACTGGCGCCTGCCTGGTGCCGCTGAAGTGAGCACTCCATCGCCGTAGTGCAGGCCCGCCGTTGGGGGGACCTCCGGCAGGTTGCTAGCATCCCGTCCGCGGCCCGGAACCGGGCTGCCTCGCGCGGTGCGGGCCCACCAGGGAGGACCGGGTGACGTTCGAAGAACAGTACGGCACGGTCGCCGTCCTGGTGCTGGTCGGCTGCGCGCTGTATGCGGTGATCATGTTGCTCAGCCGTGTCATGCGGCCATCGATACCGTCACCGCTGAAGTTGACGACCTATGAATGCGGTGTCGAAGCAGTCGGCGACGGCTGGTCGCAGATGAACATCCGTTACTACATCTTCGCATTCCTGTTCGTGATCTTCGATGTGGAAGCAGTGTTCCTCTTCCCGTGGGCCGTCATCGTGGGGGAATTGGACGCAACCACCACGCCGACAGCGTGGTACGCAGTCATCGCGATGTTCCTGTTCGTGTTCACCCTCCTTGAGGGTCTGGCGTACGCCTGGAAGAAGGGAGTCTTGCGATGGGAGTGATGGATCGCGTCGAACTCCCCAAGCCGATCAAGTACGTCTTCAATTGGGGTCGCAAGTACTCCCTGTGGTGCTTCAACTTTGGTCTGGCGTGCTGCGCCATTGAGTTCATTGCTGCATCGACCTCGCGCCACGACTTCATTCGACACGGCGTGATTCCGTTCGCGCACGGCCCACGCCAAGCAGACCTGCTCGTCGTCTCTGGAACGTTGACCGACAAGATGGCGCCAGCAGTCAAGCGCTTGTACGAAGAGATGCCGGAGCCCAAGTACGTCATCTCATTCGGGTCATGCTCCAACTGTGGTGGGCCGTACTGGGATTCGTATTCGGTGACCAAGGGTGTCGACCAGATCATCCCGGTCGATGTCTACGTGCCGGGCTGCCCGCCGCGCCCAGAGGCGCTCCTTGACGGCATCGTTGCACTCCAGGCGCGGATCCAGGGGGAATCGCTCAAAGACCGCATGGCACAGCGCCGTGTCGACCCGATCACCCTCGGGGCCGACACCCCGCTGGCGCTGGAGGGCTGACGTGGGGGATGTGCTCGCACGCCGAGATGAAGCATTGTCCGTTGACGATGTCGTTGCGCTCCTGCGTAATCGTGTCGAGGGCGCCATCGTCGATACCACGACTGAGTTCCGGACGTTCACCGTTCATGTTGCTCCCGACGCGTGGGTCGAAGTTGCCCGCGTCTGTCGTGATGAACGGGTGCTCGATTTCGACATGTTCGACTGCCTCTTCGGCGTGGATGCGAAACAGGAGGGCTTCGACGTCGTGGCAGTCCTCTACTCGACGTCGACGGGTCTTCGCATCGCCTTGCGTACCCGCTGTGATGGTGGTCGGGATGCGCCAACGTGCCCGTCGATCACCGACATCTACCGGGGTGCTGACTGGATGGAACGCGAAACCTGGGACATGTTCGGGATCGAGTTTCCCGGTCATCCTGGGTTGGCCCCGCGGTTGCTCACGGTGGAGAACTTCGAAGGTTGGCCGCTGCGCAAGGACTTCATGCTGACCGCCCGTGTTGCCAAGCCGTGGCCCGGCGTCAAGGAACCCGTCGAACTCGACGAGGATGGCAATGTCATCGAGCGGGTGACCGGCATCGGTGACGCGCCCGGTCCCTACGACCTCGACAAGGCCATGGCTGAGCAGGCCAAGGCGGCCAACCCTTCGGCGGCCGACCAAGACGACGCCGCAACCGACGACGACACTGCTGATGCCGCCGCCGAAGTTTCCGCTGGCGACGATGACGCGGCGGACGCTGCCAAGGCCAAGGCTGACGACCGGCGCAAGGAACAGGCCGAGGCACGTCGACGCAAGGCGGCTGAGCAGGCTGAAGCAACAGACGCGGATGCCGGCGACAAGGACGACGCGTGAGTGACTTAACCACGCGTGATCAGGTCCA
>JBBDSU010000060.1:63462-66643 GCA_040904825.1 Nitriliruptoraceae bacterium
CCGGCGACAAGGACGACGCGTGAGTGACTTAACCACGCGTGATCAGGTCCACCCGGGTACCGCCCCCGGTGAGGACATTCACCTTGAGATCCTCGGTGACGGCGATTTTGCGACCGCCGACATGTCGCTGTCCATCGGGCCGGCGCACCCGGCGACCCACGGGGTGTTCCGGATCGTGCTGCAGATGGACGGTGAGCGGGTTGTCGATGCCTATCCGGTGATTGGCTACATGCACCGGGGCTTCGAAAAACTGGCTGAGCACCGTGACTATCGCCAGATCAAAGCGCTGGTCAACCGGCACGACTGGTTGTCCGGATTCAGCAATGAGCTTGGCGTGGCACTGGCGGTCGAGCAGATGCTCGAGATGGAGGTGCCCGAGCGCGCCCAGTGGATCCGGATGCTGATCGCTGAGTGGAACCGGATTCTCAACCACCTGATGTTCGTTGGATCGTTCGCGATCGAGCTCGGGGCGATCACACCGATGTTCTACGCTTTCCGTGAACGCGAAGACATCCAGCATCTGCTCGAGTCGGCGACGGGCGGCCGGTTGCACTTCACCTACAACCAGGTAGGCGGACTCAAGATCGATTTGCCGAAGGGGTTCTTGCGGCAGTCGATGGGACTGTCACAACACGTGCGCAAGCGGCTGCCCGACTATTTCGATCTGGTGCTGGGCAACGAGATCTTCCAGGCTCGCACCAAAGGCATTGGGCCGCTGCCAACCGACGTGGCATTGTCGTATGGCGTGACCGGTCCGGCGCTGCAGGCAACCGGACTGCCCGAAGACAGCCGGGTCACCGAGCCCTACCTCAAGTACGGCGACATCGATGTGCGAGTGCCGGTCGGCGAGAACGGCGATTCGTTCGACCGCTTCTCGGTGCTGCTGCACCGGATCGAAGCGTCGCTCGACATCATTGACCAGATTCACGACCACATGCCCGCTGGGCCGGTGAACTCCAAACTGCCGAAGATGGTCAAGGCGCCCGAAGGCGCCACCTACGTGCGGACCGAAAATCCGCTTGGTCAGCTCGGTTACTGGCTGGAGTCTGATGGTGGCCGCACGCCGTGGCGCCTGAAGATGCGCACACCGTCATTCTCCAACGTGCAGGCCATCCCATACCTGCTGCGAGGCGTGCTCGTTCCTGACGCCGTCGCAGTCCTCGGCAGCGTCTTCTTCGTCGTGGGAGACATCGACCGATGACGACCTTCCACGCCACCGCCTTCACCAACCAGGCGACGTCGATCCTGACCCAGGAAAGCTGGCTTGTCTCGCTGGGGCTCAAGGTCGCGCTCGTGCTGGGCATGTTCCTGGTGGTGCCGCTGGTCGGTGGCTACCTCGAACACAAGACGATGGCGCGCATGCAGGACCGGCGCGGCCCTGTCGAAGCAGGCCCGTTCGGCACGCTCCAGCTCGTTGCTGACGGGATCAAGTTCATCCAGAAAGAAGACATCATTCCGCGGGCCGCCGACCGCTGGATCTTCTCGCTGGCTCCCGGTCTGGCGTTGGTGCCGACCTTGCTCATCTTCGCGGTGGTGCCGCTCGGACCTGGAGTGTTCGCGCTCGATCTCGAGCTTGGCCTCTTCTATGCGCTGGCAATCGGGTCGGTGTCGGTGCTCGGCATCCTCATGGGAGGCTGGGCGAGCGCAAACAAGTTTTCACTGATCGGTGGCCTGCGGGCCGGTGGACAGCTCATCGCCTACGAACTGCCCCTGATCCTGGCTGCTATCACCGTGGCGGTGCAGGCCGGGACACTTTCGCTGGTCGGGATCGTTGAAGCCCAGGCGACGTTTATGATCCCCGGGACCGATATCAACCTCTGGTTCGGCGTCCCGCAGTTTGTGGGACTCGCGATCTTCTTCATTGCGGCGATGGCTGAGCTGTCGCGACCTCCATTCGACATGCCGATCGCAGACTCGGAGCTCGTTTTCGGTTACATGACCGAGTACTCCGGGATGAAGTTCGCGATGTTCCTGCTGACTGAATACGCCGGCATGATCGTGATGGCCGCGCTCATCACTGTGCTCTATCTCGGCGGGTGGCAGCCGTTGCCAGGCGTGCCGTTGCCGGGTTGTGAGGGCACAGCCGGACTGTTCGACTGCGGACTGGTTGGCACGCTGGTTGGTGTCGGGGTGATGCTCGGCAAGATCATGGCCATCGTCTTTGTGATGGTGTGGTTGCGAGTCGCGTATCCGCGGCTTCGTGAAGATCAGCTCCAGCGGATGTCGTGGCTTGTGCTCGTGCCGCTGGCACTGGTGAACCTCGCGGTCGTCACCGTTGCCAAGGTGGTGTTCTGATGGCTACGACTTCACCTCCCGGCATCGGCCTGTTGAAGGGGCTCGGTGTCACGATCAAGCATCTGGCAGGTCGTCCTTCGACGCAGATGTACCCCAAGGAGCGGCCCGACCTCCCGCCGCGTACCCGGGGTGTCATTGCGCTGATGGACGAGAACTGCACCGTGTGCATGTTGTGCGCCCGTGAGTGCCCCGACTGGTGCATCTACATCGACTCCCACAAGGAGTCAGTGCCGGCGGCCAAAGAAGGCGGGCGCGCGCGGACCCGCAATGTGCTCGACCGGTTCGCCATCGATTTTTCCCTGTGCATGTACTGCGGCATCTGTGTGGAGGTCTGTCCGTTCGATGCACTGTGGTGGTCGCCGGAGTTCGAGTACTCCGAATATGTGATGGATGAGATGCTCCACGAGATGGGGCGTCTGCGTGAGTGGATGGACACGGTTCCGCCGCCGCCAGGGCTCGACGACGGCGCAGTGGCTCCCGCTGAGGTGGCCGAGGCGATCGAAAAAGCCGAGCTTGAGCAGGCCAAAGCCATCGAAACAGCAGAGGCGGCCGACAGCGACGACGCCAAGCCTGAAGCCAAGGATGGGGGCGGCAAGTCCGCTGAGGCCAAGCCGAAGAAGTCGGATATCCGTGTTGAGGGTGGTGAGGTTGATCAGGAGGTCTATGACCAGCTGATCGCTGAAGGCAAGTCTGAGCGGATGGCTCGGGCCAAGGCCAAGGCAGCGTGGGTCCGCAAAGAAAAGCAACGCCTTGCCGAAGAGCAGTCCTCAAGTGACGATCAAACGTCTGACACCGATGCCGCCGATGACTCCGAGGCAACATCTGACGACGATGCGTCCGCCGCCGACGACGGTGCGTCCGCTGACGACACCGACGAGGCTGCTGA
>JBBDSU010000060.1:66743-72513 GCA_040904825.1 Nitriliruptoraceae bacterium
GCTGAGGCCAAGCCGAAGAAGTCGGATATCCGTGTTGAGGGTGGTGAGGTTGATCAGGAGGTCTATGACCAGCTGATCGCTGAAGGCAAGTCTGAGCGGATGGCTCGGGCCAAGGCCAAGGCAGCGTGGGTCCGCAAGGAGAAGCAACGGATCATTGACGAGGGAGGTGACGCATGACCGGACATGATGTCGTCTTCCTCCTCGTCGGTTTGTTCACTGCCGGCGCTGCCGTGCTGACCGTCACATCGCGCAACCTTGTGCACGCGGCACTGTTCCTCGCTACGACGTTGGCTGGGATCGCAGGGGTCTTTTTGGTGCTGCACTCGGACTTCTTGGCGCTGGTCCAACTGGTTGTCTATGTCGGTGCAGTCGCGGTGCTGTTTCTCTTCGGCCTCATGCTGACCCGGGCACCGATCGGGCGCGAAGCCCTTGACAGCCAGAACAAGGGGCTGGGACTCGCCGTGTCATCGGTGTTGTTCGTCGTGATCGGCGGCCTGATTGTCATGGAGTTCGGCGGCGCAGAGCGGGCTGCCGTGGCGTCACCCGGCATCGCCGACGTCGGCATCGCACTGTTCGCCTTCTGGGTCCTGCCGTTCGAAGTGCTGTCGATGTTGCTGCTGGCAGCCTTGATCGGAGCGATCCTGTTGGCGCGCCGTGAGGATGGCGAATCAGGAGAGCCCGGTGGCGAGGCGCCGTTCGTCGCCATCCAGCTTTCAGATCCTCCCGTCGACGAGCCGTCAGATACAGAATTGGTCATCGCCTCGAAGCAGGAGCCGGAGACAGGGGGCGACCGATGAGTCCACTGGGTCCTCTCCTGCTGGCGACCTTCCTGTTCTGCGTGGGTATCTATGGCATCATCGCGCGCCGCAACGCTGTGTTGGTGCTCATCAGTGTTGAGCTCATGCTCAACGCGGTCAACATCAACCTCGTCGCGTTCCAGTCGCTGCTCTTCCCCGAAGAAGCTGCAGCCAGTGGTCTGCTGTTCGCGGTGTTCATCATCGGCGTCGCCGCCGCCGAAGTCGGTGTGGGGCTGGCGATCGTGTTCAACATGTTCCGCAACCGTGCATCGGTCAACGTCGATGACGCCAACCTGATGCGCTGGTGAGAGGGGCTACGACGTGTCCGTGATCGAGTTCGCCTGGCTGGTCCCGGTGCTGCCGCTGTTGTCGGCAGCCTTGATCGCCGTGTTCGGAAAGCACCTGCGCGGCAAGGGCAGCGAACTGGGCATCGCGTCGGTTGGCATTGCCTTCCTGCTGGCGGCGGCCATCGCCTGGACCACGTTCACCGACACGGCCTTCGAACCGTTCGAGCGCGCATTCGCCTGGTCGCCGCTCGGCGGTGGGTTCGTGTTTGAACTTGGGATGCTGGTCGACGGTCTGACAGCGATGATGTTCCTGCTGGTGACGCTGGTGTCCCTGATGGTGCACATCTACTCGCGCGAATACATGAAGGGTGAACCGCGGTTTACCTACTTCTTTTCGATGCTGAGCCTGTTCACCTTCTCAATGCTGCTGCTCGTCATCGCCAACAACACGCTGCAGGCGGTGATCGGATGGGAACTCGTCGGGTTGTGCTCGTACCTGTTGATCGGCTTCTACTGGGAAGAGAAGTCGAATCAGGACGCCGCGAACAAGGCGTTCTTGACGACGAAGGTTGGTGACGTCGGGCTCATCGTCGGGGTCATCGTCCTGTCGGCGGCGATGTTCAGCCACACCGACACGCCGTTCAACATTCAGCAGTTGAACGAGGCTGCCGCGTCCGGCCTCATCAGCCAGGGCACGATCGTCCTCGGCATGCTCTTGATCTTCGTGGGCTGTATCGCCAAGTCTGGCCAGATGCCACTGCACGTGTGGCTGCCCGACGCCATGGCCGGCCCGACGCCGGTGTCGGCGCTGATCCATGCGGCGACCATGGTGACGGCCGGCATCTTCCTGCTGGCACGCCTCTTCCCGGTCATGGCCCAGTCGGCGACCGTGATGGCGATCGTCGCGATCGTAGGCGTCATCACGCTCTTCTTCGGTGGCCTGCTCGCGCTGGTCCAGGACGACATCAAGAAGGTGCTCGCCTACTCGACGGTGTCGCAGCTTGGCTACATGATCGCCGCGCTCGGTGTCGGCGGCTACACCGCAGCCATCTTCCACCTGTTCACCCACGGATTCTTCAAGGCGCTGCTGTTCCTTGGGTCCGGCTCGCTCATTCACGCCGTCCACTCGAACAACATGTCGGACATGGGCGGCCTGCGCAAACCCATGCCGCACACGTTCTGGACGTTCATCGTCGGGTCTCTCGCACTGGCGGGATTCCCATTGACCGCCGGTTTCTTCTCGAAAGACGAAATTCTGGTGTCTGGTCAGGTCTGGGCTGGCGCGGGATTTGTCACCGGCAACCTCGTCTACTACCTGGGACTCGCCGCGGCCTTCGTCACCACGTTCTACATGGCCCGGGCGTGCCTGCTGATCTTCGCTGGCGAGAACCGCAGCCATCACACGCCCCATGAGTCGGGGCGCCAGATGGTCGTTCCGCTCGTGATCCTGGCAGTGTTGTCGATTGGTTCGGGCTACATCGGCTCACCGTTCTGGCAGAGCGAGCCGAACTTCGAGTCTTGGACGTCGACACCCCTCATTGAGGAAACCACCTACCCCTTCATCACGGCCCAGGCGGCCGGGGCAGCTGGTGAAGGAGTGTTGGCGGCGGAGACGATCGAGGCAGCCGCGGCGACAGACGGATCGATCCTGCATGGCCCGCCGACCTGGCACCTCGACCTGCTCGTGATCGTGTTGATCGTGTTCAGCGCCGCTGTGGCGCTTGCTTGGCGGTTCTACGGCCGCGGGTACCCGGAGCGTGATCCGACCCTTCAGATGGGCAGGTTCTCGACGGTGCTTGTGAACAAGTACGGTTTCGACGACTTCGGCTACCGCTGGATCGTGGTGCCCGTCCGCGACACGTTCGCCCGATGGGCAACGTGGTCGAGCAACGAAGTGATCGACAAGGTCGTTGCGGGCGCGGGGATTGCCACCAAGCGGGCTGCCGAGGCCACGTATCGCGTGCTCGACCAGCGAGTCATTGACGGCGGCGTCAACGGTGCTGCCTTCAGCGCCGCCTGGTGGAGCGAACGACTCAAGCGGATGCAGTCCGGTGACGTTCAGCGTTATGCCGCCGCACTCGTCGCGGGTGTGATCGTGCTGGTGCTGGCGTTCGCTGCGGCGAGCTAGAGGAGAGACAAGTAATGGATCCGAACACCGCTTCGTGGGCGTTGGTAGTCGCGCTGTTCCTGCCACTGGCTGGGGCTGGCGTCCTGACGGCAATGCCTGCGGCGAAGGACCAGTTGATCCGGCGAACTGCCGTGGTGATCACCGGTGTGTCGTTCGCGCTCGTCGCGGCCATCACGGCTGGGTTCGACTACAGCCGCAGTGGAGACCTCCAGTTCACTACGAACGTCTCATGGATCTCAGCCATCAACGCCAGGTTCGAGCTAGGCATCGACGGCATCTCACTGCCGTTGTTCTTCCTGACCTACCTGCTGACGTTGTTGTGCGCGATCTATACGACCAAGTTCCTTCCGGCACCAGGCAAGCCCAAGGCATTCCTGTCGTTGATGCTGCTGTTGCAGACAGGTATGGCGGGAACATTCGTCGCCTTCGACCTGGTGCTCTTCTTCATCTTCTGGGAGCTCGTGCTGGTGCCGATGTTCTTCCTCATCGGCATGTGGGGAGGACCGCGCCGCGACTACGCCAGCGTCAAGTTCTTCCTGTACACGTTGTTCGGTTCGATCTTCATGCTGGTCGCGTTCCTGGCCATCTACTTCCAGGCTGGCGCGACCACGTGGTCTATTCCTGAACTCTCAGCCCTGGCGCCCGGCGGCCTGACCTTCCAGACGTGGGCCTTCCTCGGCATGTTCCTCGGGTTTGCGATCAAGGTGCCGATGTGGCCGTTCCACACCTGGTTGCCGGACGCCCACACCGAGGCGCCGACGGTTGGATCCGTGCTGTTGGCCGGCGTGCTGCTGAAGATGGGCACCTACGGCTTCATCCGCATCGCGCTGCCGATCATGCCTGAGGGGGCCGTCCGATTCGCTCCGCTGATCGGAGTGCTGGCGGTCATCGGCATCATCTACGGATCGTTGTGCTGCCTGGCCCAGACCGATGTCAAGCGCCTCATCGCGTTCTCGTCGGTGGGCCACATGGGCTTTGTGATGCTTGGAATCGCGGCGATGAACCCTGCGGGGATCCAGGCTGCGCTGTTTGGCAACATCGCGCACGGGATCATCACGGGCATGCTGTTCTTCCTCGCCGGCAGCCTCCACGAGCGCTACCACACCCGCGAGATCGCGGTCATTGGTGGTGGCATGCTCAAGAAGATCCCGCGTTACGGCGTACTGTTGACCTATGTCGCGGTGGCGTCGCTGGGCCTGCCCGGCCTCGCTGGATTCTGGGGCGAGTTCACCGCGATGTGGGCCGCCATCAGTCCGGGGCTTGGACTGGCCGACGCCTACGGCGGCCTGTACCTGGGGTTGGTGATCTTCGCCGCGCTGGGAACCGTGCTGACGGCTGGCTACTTCCTGTGGCTGCTGCAGCGCGTCAATCTCGGCAACCCGTCCGAGAAGTGGGCGGCCGAACCGCTCGATGACGTGATGCGGATCGAATGGGTGTCATGGACTCCGCTGCTGATCCTGATCATCGCGCTTGGCATCTTCCCGGTGCTGATCTTCGGGGTACAGGATGCAGCGGTCACCAACTTGATGGGCTACCTGGGCGGTTGACCGCGGTAGTTGGACACGGGCGCTGCCCGCTGTCCGCGCCACGAACAACGACCTGAGGGAGGACGAGACGACGATGGCGATCGATTTCCTCGCGATCGCGCCGGAGATTGCGCTGACGCTCACGGCCCTGGTCGTGTTGGCCGTAGATCTGTCGTTGCGTGGTACCGCCAAGCAGCTCATCAACCCGATCGCTGCGGTCGGGACACTGGTGGCGATTGGCTTCACGGTCAACCTTTGGGGTGACCCGCGCACAACATTCGGGACGAGCTTCGTCGTCAACGACTACGCCGTCGTCTTCAAGTTGCTGTTCCTAGGCAGCCTGCTGGCCATTTTGGGCATCAGCTGGCGATTCTTTGCCGAAGGTCGCTACTTCCAAGGCGAGTACTACTTCCTGCTGCTGACGGCGTTCGTCGGCATGCTGCTCATGCCTTCGGCTCGCGACCTGATCCTGTTGTTCGTCGCGCTCGAAACCGTGTCGATTCCGGCGTTCGTGCTCGCAGGCCTGCGCAAACGCGATCTGTATTCGTCCGAAGCGTCGCTGAAGTTCTTTATCGTCGGTGTGCTGTCAGTTGCACTGATGCTGTTCGGCATGTCGCTCGTCTACGGCTTTACCGGCACGACCGACCTCGTCGGCATCGCCAACGCCATCGCTGCAGCCGGGGATCCGTCGCCGCTGCTCCTTGGCGCCGTCATGCTGGTCATCGTTGGGTTCGGGTTCAAGATCTCGGCGGTGCCGTTCCACTTCTGGGCGCCGGACACCTACGCAGGCTCGCCCATGCCGGTCGCCGCCATGCTGGCTGTTGCATCCAAGGCCGCCGGGTTCGCAGGCTTGATCGCCGTGGTGTTCATTGCCTTCGAGCCACTGGCATCGACGTGGGCGCCGGTGATGGGGGTCTTGGCGATCCTGACGATGACGCTGGGCAACCTGATTGCCCTGCAACAGCGTGATCTGATCCGGCTGCTGGCCTACTCGTCGATTGCCCAAGCCGGCTACATCTTGATCCCGTTCGG
>JBBDSU010000060.1:72613-74938 GCA_040904825.1 Nitriliruptoraceae bacterium
TGACTGAAGTGACCACCTTCGGCATCGTGCTGATGGTGTTCCTCGTGATCAACTCGGTCATCGCATTCTTCTACTACCTCAAGGTCATCAAGACCATGTGGATGGACGAAGCGGACGCTGCAGCACCAGTGCTTCAGCCAGGTTTCAACCTCTCAGCCGTTGTTGTCGTGCTGGCTGCGGCGACGGTGATTTTGGGAGTGCTGCCAGGCTTGATCTCCAACGCCACTTCCCTGGCCGGCATGGTCGCCGCCGGCTGATCGTTCGGCTGCGTCAGGTGTCGTTCATGCCGTCGTCGACGTCAACCTCGTCTTCGACTTGCTTGATCCATCGGGTCAACAGGACGATGAGCATCACGAGGATGGCGACGCCAATACCGGTCAGCCAGGGGCCACCTTCGGCGTAGGTGCGGCCGAGCATCCATCCAGCGCCAACTGCAGCGCCGAAGGACAGGCATGCGCCGAGGAGGTCGGCGGCGAGATACTGGCGCGCCGGTACGTCGGAGGAACCCGCGGCTGCGGCGAGGAGGGTCGGCGGAAATGCTGCCAGCCGCCCCAGAACCGCGATCCAAGGGCCACGGCGCTCTAAGACCAGATGGGCTTGGGCCAACCGTGCGGGAGGAATCGCCCTGTTGAGCCAGCGCAGTCCGTCGTCACCCAGCAGGTGGCCGTAGGCGCGCCCGGTGATAAAGAACGCCCACACGGCAATCACCATCGACGGAATGAAGGCCAGCACAAGCAGCCCGATCGAAGGTGTCCCCGTCACTCTGGCTTGCGCACCGGCCAGCAGCAGAAACTCCTTCTGTGGCCGTAGCAACACCAGCAGCGCGATCTGCTCGCGGATGAGCACCGGAATCAACGGCACCGCAATCAGGGGCATTGCAAAGCGCAGGCCGACGAGCGCCAGTGCCGGCCACCGCACCCACCCTGGGACCGCACGCTGACCCCGACCACTGTGTTGTCCGTGGTCAGTTGGTCGCTCGCTGGGGGTACTCAGTACGAGAACTCGTAGAGGGTGTAGTCGTGCTCGCAAGGGGCGCCAGGAGCCACCCACATCTGTCCAGCGGTCAGATCCATCACGTTTGACGAGACTGTTGCCACTGCGCGCGGATCCTCGGGGTCCTTTGGGTGCGTGCACACCGCTTCGGGGAACTTGTGATGGTCGCGCAGGGCCTCTTGCACATCGCTCACGGTGATGGTTCCGCGCTTGTCCGACAGTGCGTCACGGACCCGGCAGTCGCGGTACAACGTCGAAGGGTGCTTTGGGGGAAGCCGGTCTTGCAAGACCGCGCACGCATCGGCATTGAGGAAGTGGTTGGAATGAGCCAGAACACCACCCTCGGGTGCGACGGTAAACACCTCGTCGGGGACCGCTTCAAGGTCGATGGCTGCACCCTCGTGAGCGGATGCCAGCATGTGATTGCCCGACATGTCGCGTGGAGAGTCGACGATCTCGCTCATGGCGCTAGACAGGTCTCGTTGCCGCAGTGCTCTGCGTCGGGCAACCGCACCAGGGAAACCGGCGTCGCTGGAGCGCTCCCGGTCTGAACTGAGCGCGTTGCCGACGATCCCGATGCCAGCATCGGTCATGCCGTTGCGATACAGGATGCCAGCCTCTGTCACAAACAGAAGTGCCGGTTCGCCGACAGTGTGCTGCTCGATGACGACAGTGTGTGCTCCACAGCTGGCGAACTTGTCCCAGTTCTGCGCCAGCAGGGTATGGCCATCTGCGGTCGCTTCAGGCAGACAGGCCGCCGTGGTGCATTCTGCAGGTGCCATCTGCTGCGCAACATCGGCGCGACGCAGCACACCGCTGCGAATATTCACCGCGTAGATCTCGCGCGAATCGACGTCAGCACCTGCCGCAATGCCATCGAGTTCGTCCGCCAAGCTCGGGTCGTGATCGCGGATCCGCTGGCCGGCAGAAGCCGCAATTTCCAGAATGTCGGGCCACGGGGGCGCTCCTGAGGTCTCGAACGCTTGCTGATAGAGCGCAATGCAATGGGCGACTTGTTCGCCGAACGCCGCACCGTGGCTGCGTCCGACATCGAAGGCGGTTCCTTCGGAGCGGACAAACGGAAACTTGGTGATCGGCTGACCGTGAACGTCGAGCATGTGATGACTCCCGCATCGTGATGGCGCGAACGATGGTGACTGATCGCGATCTCAGGCACTCAACTGTAGGCGACGAGTGTGGCCCTCGTCCGGCGGTCGGGGCTGGCACGGCTCGCACGCGTATGCCCAACGTCCGGCGAGGTCCCACTGGCGCACCGGTGTGCCGCAGCGCCTGCAGTGCTCTTGCCGGTAGACGAACGTCATGCGGTGGTGG
>JBBDSU010000061.1:0-1929 GCA_040904825.1 Nitriliruptoraceae bacterium
TCGTCACGGTCGTCACGGTCATCACGGTCATCACGGTCGTCACGGTCAGATGGCGGTCGAGGTGTCATTTCGTCGCTATCGCCGTACCGAGATCGCTCTTCTCGCCCTAGTTGCGGCCTTGCACCGCCGTGGAACGGGTAGCGATCCGCGCACGTCGAACCCCGGCGCCGTGACCAGTTGCCGCGGCGGCCAAGTAGGGCTCCAACCTCACCGGTCGGGGCTTCGGTGCGAATCCACTGTGTGTTCATGGGATAGAACATACGTTCGGTCTATGGGAATGTCAAGACTTTTTATTGCGCCATGTGGACAACCCCAACCGAGGCTTCCACGGCACCCGGGCACCCAAACGGAGAACGCTCGACGAACCGTTCAACGTCGTTGCCCTGCGAGTCCCGCGTCCGGTTCGCCGACACCGGTCAATGCTGCGACAAGGCGCTTGATGGCCACCTCGCGCCAATCCTGACTACCGGTCGGTGATCAACTGGGCGCCGGTCGTCAACCAGCCGTCGCCGCGCACGCGCACCACCAGCGACACCAGCCGGATCACCATCATGACCTGGACGGCGATCCACAGCCCTAGCAACCCGCCGCCAGCGGAGACCACCACCTGGCCCGCGATCCCACCAGTCGCCGCTGCGACGATCGTCCACGTCCGCAGATAGGCGAAGTCTTCCGCACCCATGAGCACACCGTCGAGCGCAAACACCGGTCCGTTGACGACCTGGCCGAGCGCGGCCAACCACCACACTCCCGCGACGGCAGCAAGCACCACGGCATCATTGGTCAGAACCCGCGGGATGAGCCCGCTCCCCACGAACAGCACGACGGCGATGACGAACCCGCCGCCCAGGCCCCAGTACAGCAACGTCCGGCCGACAGCGCGCGCTTCTTCGGCATCATCGGCACCGAGCGCCGTGGCGACCATGGCCTGCCCGGCGATCGCGAGACCATCCATGAAAAATGCGATGAGAAGAAAGCTTTGAAAGACGACCTGGTGGGCGGCCGCAGCGATCTCATCAATCCGAGCAGCCGCCGCGGTGATCGCCAAGATCCCGGCCAACAATCCACCAGTACGCAGGAACAGGTCGCGGCTGACGACCACCAACGCACCCAGTTGCCGTCGATCCGGCCGACCGTGGCCAGTGAGTGGCAGCCCGGTGCGCGCGAGAACAAACCCGAACGCGACCACCATGATCGCTTCGGCCACCACGGTTGCCCACGCCGCACCGGCCAAGCCCATTCCCATCGGGAACACGAAGAGCAGCGTCAAGCCGGCGTTGACGAGGTTGGCCAGCACGGCGATGCCGAGCGGCGTCCGAGTATCCGAGACGCCGCGGAACGCGCCGTGCCCGACATAGGCGATCAGTACAAGCGGTACCCCGAGCGCTCGGATGCGCAGATAGACGGTGCCTGGCTCAATCAGCGTCTCAACCGCACCCAGTGCTCTCAGCAGCACCGGCGCCGCAACGAACAGCGCCGCCCCGATGACCACACCCAGGGCGATGGCGACCTGCAGCGCATGACTGACGCGTCGTCCGGCTGCCTCGAAGTCACGGGCGCCCATGGCCCGCGCCACTGTCGACGTTGTGCCAAAGACGAGAAAGTTGAAGATCCAGGACACGCTGGTCAACACCGCGATGGACAGTCCCATCGCGCCGAGCTGAGCTGGTCCGAGCCGCCCGACAACTGCCGTGTCAAACAGGCCCATCAACGGGTCGGCGACCAAGGTGCCGACGGCCGGAATGGTGAGCGCGATGATGCGTCGATTGCGGGGCCCCACGGACATCCTTGGTCGCAGCGGTCCTGATCACGCCAGGAACGGGGAGGCAAACCGTACCGACGCCGCACCTGGTCACGGCCACGGTGACGACCACGAGCATGGCCGCGGCGGGCGCGGAGTCGATGGCGGTCGCGAACTCGATCTCGGTC
>JBBDSU010000061.1:2029-33401 GCA_040904825.1 Nitriliruptoraceae bacterium
ACTCGGTCACGGTCAGGATCTCGCCGCCCTGACGGTCTCGACCGCCGCCACCGAGAACGATGAACGCCCCGGCCAGGCAACAAGGAGCACCGGACGCACAATGCCTTCGCACGTAACCGTGACGTACGGGGCCTCGAGGTGGAGGTCGCAGGCAACCACCTCGAGGCCGCCGTCTGACGCGCTCGCCTGCTGTTGCGAACGACGCACCGCGACCCGTGCGCGATCGAACTCGACCATGCCGCTGCCGTAATAGACGTCCAGGTCGATCGAGGCGACGACATCGTTGGCAATCGAGGCCGTCAGATCCGCGATTCGGCGCTGGCCGAGGTACAGGGCGGCGGCGTCAACCGCGAGCGACGCCAGCAGCAGCAAGATCAGCAGAGCGGCAGGAACAATGATGAGCACGTTGCCACGCTCATCAGGTGCCCTTCGCCGGGCCTCCATCCGTGTGGACTTCACCATGGGCACACCGCCGTGCCCGGCAGTCCTGACCGGTACGGATCGACCACCTCGCTGTAGGTCGACGTTGCCTCGAACCAACGATGCCCCAGAGGCGCTTGTGCCGCACCGGGACTGCGTGAAGTGACGCCCGGTACGGCGATCGTGACGATCGGCACCGACACCCGCAGCCGGACCCGGGCGCACCTCGACTGGACGAGCGGCCCAGTGGACTCGATCCTGACAGTCGAGGGATCCCGGCCGTGAGCCTGCACCGCGTCGCGAGCGGCTCGCGAAGCCAAGACCTCGAGGTTGGTGCCGGGTGGAGCCTCGACGACTGCTCTGACTGCCTCTCGTGCTGCCGCTGAGGCAGCCAGCCGTGCATCGATGACCGCCCATGCGTTGACGACCATCAAGGTGCCTAGCACGAAAATCAGCACCCCGAACAGGAGCGCCTCAGCTCCGGCCACAAAGCCGCCTTCCTGGGTTGACAGCCCTCGGGTGACAGGAGGTGGTTGAGGTGTCATCGGGTTACCGCACCTGTTCGGTTCGAACCGTGGCGGTGCGGTCGATGGGAACGCCTGCAAGCCAAGGTCCACCTCGCAGCAGCCGAGCGGGAGACGCCACCGTGATACTGACCGTGGTGACGTCTGAGCGCCGCTGGCAAGCGATCACCAACGTGGGATCATCCCCGAGACCTCCAAGTCGCCGACGGACCGCGTCCTCGACCGATGCTGCACCAGACGGCCCAGCGGCACTGCACGAGCGTCGCTCAGTCGACGCGTCACGCGCGCCATCAAAGGCGGCCGCATCCACCACGCTGGTCGCATAAAGGTGCACCAATACCTGGGTGGCCAACAACAGAAACGACAACAGGACGGCCAGGGAGATGACTGCCCCCAGAGGCGACGAACCAGCTGAGGAGCTAGCCAAGAAGCGACACCAGCGAGACTTCGGACGGTCAAACAACGATGCCAGGACAAGATTCGGCCATGCTTGCCGCGTTGGCGGGCGCATCCAGCGCAGGCAATGCCCGACACGTCTCAGCCCTCCCCGGGGACTCACGCCAGGGTGCCCATGCCCAACTCGCTCACCCCCCAATCCGCTGGACTTCGTGCTCAACACGCTGGGCCGCTTCTCCCACCGTTCGACTGAACACGACGTACAGCGCCGCCCCGACCACCGCCATGATCAAGACCACGATTGCGGCCGAAATGACACCCTCGCCTGCCGTAGATCCGTACAACCGTCTCATCATCGATGTCACGTCATCTCCCCCATTGTTGGTGTCGTGCCACTAAGCCATCAGAAACCCACTCAACGCCGCGCTGAACGGGATCCCGATCAAAACGGCGCCGGGCAACAACGTCGCCACGGTGACTGGAATCCAGACTTGTTGTGCACGGCGATCAATCTGCGCCACCAGGTCACGATGAAGATCGCGACGCAGCGACCGCGCTTCGTCAGCAACGAGCTGGCCGAGATCGGCGGCATGGCGGTCCAATGCCAGGATCGCAACCAGGCGCCGAACACCATCGACATCAACCCGCTCGGACCATTCCCGCAGAGCATGATGGATGTCAGCGCCCTGGCCGACTCGGGCGACGACGATAGACAGATCTCGTGCGGTCGCTCCACCACCACGGCGTGCGAGGCGCTCGGCCGCGCCCACCAGGGAATACCCGGACGCCAGCAACATCCCCAACTGTTCCGCGATCACGGGAAGCTCCCGACGGACGAGGCCGTGGCGGCGCTCGATCCGGTGCACGAGTTGCTGCTCGACAGCCAGGAAAGCGGCCGCACCGCTGGCAAGACCCATGGCAATGGCCACGACTCCGGGTGCAGTGATGGCAACCGCGGCCACCAACCCGAGTCCTGTCCCGACGACGACCCAGCCCAATTGACGAACCCGGAACTCGGTGACATCAACCTGCACGTGCGCTTGCCGAAGCCTTGCGGTCAAAGGCGTTCGCGGGCCGATCACACGGGCGATGCGTTCACCCCAGACGGCGGCCGCTGGCCGCACCGCCTCCAGCATGGCAGCCACCGACCATGCATCCGGATCCACCCGAGACTCCGGAGAACGGCCCATGAATGTCACCGAATACGGCTGCAGACGTGCGACCAGCTGCGGGCGCGAGAACCACGGAACCGTGGACAGCACCAGCGCCAGCCCGACCCAGCCGACGATGCCGGCCATCAGCGTGAGCCCAGCGATCACGACGCCCTCCTCATGACCGCAGTCCTTCGAGTGGGCGCACACGTTCAGCCCGGCGGAAGATGCGAGGTTCGACGGGAAGCTTCAGCAGCTGGCTCGCCCACCACCAGCACAGACCGATCATGGCCAGCGCCACACCAATGCCCACCTGCCCGGTTGCGCTGGCATAGGCGTCCCTGCCATCGCCGATGGACAGGCCAACCAGCGCCATCCCCACCGGAACGAGCACAACAAACCAGCGAGCAAAGCGAACACCTGCTTGGCGGGCTCGGGCATCTTTGCGTCCCTGGACATCCTGGATGCGGTCGTCGGCCAGCGAACGGAGCTGGGTATCGATATCCGTGCCACCTACCGCATACGCGACCAGCAAGGTTTCGGCGACGACGTCTGCCGTCGGATCGGCCAGCCGGTCGGTGAGCACTTCCAGGGTCGCTTCGAAGTCGCTGGACATCGCCCATTCACGTCGCGCAGCCTCGAACCCAGGTTGCATCTCGACTGGGGCCGACCGGCCGACCTCAAGCAACGCCCAAGGGATCGAGCGTCCCAGCGAAACCGTCGTCAGGCGGATCTCCTCAATCAGACGTGGCCACGCATCTCGCGAACGCTCCAACTGGGCCGCATGCGACGCCCGTGTCGCGGCCACCAGAACCCACAGTGCCAAGACCCCCACGAGCACAGCGGCGAGGACGGTTCCAAACATCGCCCAGCCACCAACTCCCGCGACAAACCCGACGAGAAGCTGGCCCACCAACCGCTCGGCAGAAAGCCGTCCGTCAGGTGCGACGACACGAACAAGGCGGCCACGCCAGCTTCCAGAGTCTCGTGCCAGCCAACGTGGCCCGATACCCACCCCAGACCATCCGAACGCCACCGCCGTGACGACCAGGTGAACACCCAGCGCCGCGATCAGCGCCGCTGCCACACCCATCGCTGGCGACGACAGCGTCATCGTGATGCCGCCTGAGTTGCGTCGTGGATCGGGTCCTGCGATGGCGGGCTCCAGCCGGCCGCAGTCAACGCAGCCAGCGCCCGAGTGGGCCGCACACCCGTCCAACCCTCGTCGTAGAGCATCGACACGGGCAAGGTCGGATGGGACACGTCCTCCATGGCTTCGACGGCAGCAACCTGACGAAGCCGGGGCACTCCGTTGACTCGGTCGCAATGGACAACCACGTCGACGGCATCGACAACCAGGGCATTGAGGGCGACCAATGGCAACTCCGACCGGGTGTCCGCCAGTTGGCAGACGAAACGCAGTCGCGATAGCGCTTGAACGGCAGATCCGGCGTGGATCGTCGTGTAGCCCGTCACACCCGACGACAGGGTCAGCAGCAGCGGAAGCGCCTCTTGATCTCGGACTTCTCCGACGATCGCAACATCGGGCGCCATGCGCAGGAATCCCGCGACCAGACGTCGCAGGTCGACAGCCGGACGGCCCGGGCGAGCCGATCGGGTCTGCATCGATGCGACGTTGGGCAGCGGAACGTCAACCTCAAACACTTCTTCGGCGGTCACGACCCGCAAGACCGGATCCAGCTCAGCCGCGCAGCATGACAACAGGGTGGTCTTGCCCGCTCCCGGCGGGCCGGCGATGATGATCGACAGCCGCGCACGGACAGCCGCACGCAGCAGATCGGCAACCTCAGGCGGCATCATCGCCTGATTGACCAATTCGTCCAGACTCCTGAACGCCACCCCGGTGAACTTGCGAATGTTCACCAGCAGGTTGGATCCACGTCCAACCTCTGCATGCACGATGTGCAGGCGCGCACCGTCGTCAAGCTGCGCGTCCTGGAGCCCTTCTGCTGGATCGAGCTTGCGGTGGGAACCCGACGAGTCATGCAGCAACCTCGTCAACGTCCGGACGACATGATCGCGGTCATGGAACGATTCGTCGTGATACCCGTGGTGGCCCTGGTGGCGACGGACAAAGATCTGGTCAGGCGCGTTGACCATCACCTCCCACACGTCGTCATCATCTAACAGCGACTGCAAGGGCCCGTACCCGAGCAGATCCCGCTCCGCACGGATCATCAGCGCATGGGGATCGGCGATGTCGTGATATCGACGGCCGTGCTGAAAATCGATGTGCCACTGGTCGATTTCGGCGCGGAGCAATTCCTTGAGCCGAGGTCCCGTCCGATCGTCATCAATGTCCAGATGCTCGTCCATTGCCCGGGACAGCACAGCCTGCTCGATTTCGAGGAGAGGTGATATCACCGGCGTTGTCGACGGCATCAGTGCTCCACCATGCGAGAGTTGTCGAACATGCGCAACGATCCCGGTATCACACGCTGGGGTGACGCCGATCGCCATGACCGCTGCTCACCAACGGCTTCGAGGGCGTCTGCAACGGCCGTCGCCAAGATGCGAGGAAGCGGAGGCGGCATGCCACGCCCATCCCGGGCTGCCGCGTCGACATCGCGACGAGGCAGCGTCACGGGCCGTCGCACACCGGGCCGGGTCGTTGGCGCCGCATGGTCAGTGAGCGCGCTGACCGCGGCGGTGACTGCGTGCCGTTGCCGCACCGACAGGGCAGTCGCATTCACCACGGGAAGGACGCGGCGTGGTTCGACACCACACCCGACCAGATCATCGATAAGCCTGACCCCCGCGTGGACACCTTTGAGCGACGGTTCGAGCACCACCAGCACGACGGCAGCCAGTTGGAACGCGACACGGCTCATGATGTGCCGCTCTTCAATCTCTTCCAGGCCCGTTTCGTCGAGGCCTTCCACCTCTGGATCAGTGTCGGCCACCGTCATATCCCAACACCGACGGATGCTCTCAAGGGTCGCCGCGAACGTGGCAGGGCGAATGCCGACCCAATGGCGTGCCCGACGCAACCCCAGGATCAATCGATAGGTGCGATCGGTGACCGCGAACGACTGATCGAACACCGTTGCGGGCGTTGGCGTGGCATGACGATGCGCCTCAACGAGCTCTTGGATGCCCGGCACCAGGCTGCGCGTGTCGTGGTACATCGCAAGATCCGCGTTGCGACACAGGTCGACGAGCACGACATCACCATCGCCACCAGAGGTGCGCTGAGCCCAGCCTTGCGCGAGCGCCATCGCACACACTGACGCGCCAGTACCTCCGGACGAAGTCACCGCGACCAGATGCCCGACCGGTGGCAACGCGGCGCGATCGACCTCTGCATCTTCGGGTGCCTGTCGCGATCCCCCAAGCGGTTCTGCGTGAGCGCGCAGTGCGTCCAACACGTCGTCAGGTTCCGCTGCTGGGTCCAAGACGGCTGCCGCACCGAGGTCCCGCCAGCGCTGAGCGTCGGTGGTGGTCACGACAATCACCGGCGCGCCGGCACGACCCGCCGCAGCGAAGAGATCTCGATCAACGCCGATGACGTCGCCACCCACGATCATTGCGGACCAAGACCTGCCGGTCGACAGGCGCGCGCGAGCCTCATCGATCGACACGCACCGGATGAAGTCCATCGGGAGCATCGATGCCGATGACCAGCGGCTGAACGCGTTGAACCACTCAACGTTGGCTCGCGCCAATCCCAGGACTCCGTAGCGCGCGACTGTCATGGTGCAGGCCACCAAGGTGGAGCCTGCCATTCAGACGCATCGGCAGGCACGCCACCATCGCCAGGCCCGCCCGGGACATTGTCATCGTCCCAGGCGTCGTCCCAGATGCTCGGTGGTGCGGTCTCCACGCCCGACTCCGTGGCATCGATTCGGGGCGGCATGGGTCGATATGGCCGCGGGATTGCATCGGTGGCCTCGCTTCCCCCACGCGCAAGGAACGCTGCCGCGGCACGAGCCGCGTGCCCGACGGCTTGCACATCACCCACGGCGTCAAGCGCCAGCGTCACCGTCAAGTCACCCGATGACAGGGTCCCACTGGCGTGGCCAACGTCGGTGACGAGCGCATCACGCACCACGTAGGCGGTGTAGGCATCCCGTCCGCTGCCGTAGGTGGCCAGGACGTCCACGCGGTGCCCTGCGAGCACCTGGCCGCCGAGGGCATCGCCCGGCGACAGCGTGATCGCGACGATGTGGCCAGCCACCTCGGCGACATCATCGACGACCATCGTGCGAACAACGAGATCGCCGTGGTCCAGCGGCGCCACCACAATCGTGCCCACGAGATCATCGATCGACGCTGCTTCGATCGCGCGTTCAGCCACAACCTGCGGCAGCGACATCGCCACCGCACCAAAGATCGACCGTGCGTGGGCATGATCGGTGACCACTGTGCCACCGGCGATAGGCCCGGCGGCAACGAGAAAATGCGTATCAGGCTCAGCCGTCGCATCGGTGTATGCGAAATGGACGATCAAGGCGGCGGCGACGACGAGCAACGCACCCACCACCGCTCGCAACGAGGGCAGGCCTCGAACTCGCCGAACCATGGGTGCGCGATCGGAGCGACGGGTGCCAGCGTCGGGCACGAGTTCATCCGGTGGCAGACTGCCTGGCGGCGACCAGAAAGCCATCACGCCGACCTCACGGCCAGCAGCGTCAGACCTCGCCCCTGAAGCGCACACCGGCAGGTGGCAACAACCTGTCGCGTTGTCACAGCCCAACGATAAGGTGCTAACACGATACTGATCGTTGGCATCTGGAAGGGATTGAAATGTCGCAAAGTGAACCATCGCAAGGCGAGCCTGAATGGCTGAGCACCAAGGAGACGGCCCGGCGCCTGGGCATCACCACGCGGACGCTGTACCGATTGATCGACGAAGGGCAGCTGCCGGCTTACAAGTTTGGGCGCGTCATCCGACTCAAGGCCGACGAGGTCGAAGCGTTCGTCAACGCCGCCCGGATCACTCCCGGGGAACTTGGCCACCTCTACACAGAGCCCACGTCGCACGCGGGCCAGCAGACTGGGCAAACGGCCGGTCCGGCATCGGCGCGCGATTGACCAACGACACGTCGTCATCGCAACGTCCATGCCGCGACGTGGACTTCGACAATCGCACGCGCCGGCACATGGATCCGCGCTCGCGACGACTCACGTGCGAGGGTGACGACGTCGTCGCCAACGACAACGAGCGATCCTCGCAATGGCTGGCCGCCCCCTCGACTGACGATGCCGACCTCTTGGCGCCCTTCACGCCAACGGTCGAGGCATTCCATCAGGGTGGCGTCAGAGGGATGGGCCAGGTCGCCATCGCTGGGGCCCATGGCAACGTCAGGATCTGGCATCACCGTGGCAATCTCATCGATGACAATAGCCACGGCTCCCCCGGCACGACCGAGCACGACATGATCGATGCCGATGTCGGCAACCACTCCGCGATGCCGACGCCCCCATGCCGTCATCACGGCAAGCCCTACCGAGCGATCGCGCAGGTCCGCCAGCACGCCAACGAACGTCGCGAGTGACGCCGCGCGCTCCACGAAGTCTCGCTCAGCCCTGCGATCGTCGACCTCAACGGCGTGACGAGGCTCGTCGGCCACGACGAGATGAACGTCGTGCGGATCGAGGGCAGCATCACCCTGACCCACGATGCGCTGACGCACCGAGTCCCCCATAGATCCCCCGCGTATGTCCCCCGTCTATGTTCCCCGTGCCGTGCTCTACTGCACCGTAGACCGGACCCCGATCCCGGCGAACCCCACGTTGACCGGGCTTGTGGATAGGCCGCTCCCCAGCGGCCGGACCACGTGCCGATGCCCGAGCCAACGGACGAGACGACCCTAGCCAACGATGCGGCGGACGCAAGTGTCACGTTCGCCGTAAGGTCCAGTCCCCTCGCACCCCCATTGCCCAGCGAGCATCACGGTCCCGGCAGTGGCCACGACGACGAAGCGACCGAATCGGAGGCTTCATGACAAGAAAAAGCCCCTCCTCCGGCAACGGCGCTGCTGAGCAATCCCGCAGTCCCCATCAACCCGGGTACGCCGAGGTGGCCGCGACATGGCCGCAACTGATCAGGGCCTTCCTCACCCTCGGAGTTGTCGCGTTCGGCGGGCCCGTCGCTCACATCGCGATGATGGACAAGGAGATCGTCGAGCGTCGCAAGTGGGTCTCACGCCGTCACTTCCTTGATCTCATCGGGGCGACCAACCTGTTGCCCGGGCCCAACTCCACCCAGATGACGATGCACATCGGCTACGTCCAGCGCGGGGACCTCGGCATCTGGATCGCCGGGATGGCGTTCATCCTGCCAGCAGCACTGATCACCTACGGGCTGACCTGGCTGTATGTGACCTACCGGGATCTGCCGGCCGTCGACGCGGCCTTCTACGGCATCCAACCGGTGGTGCTGGCCATCATCGTGGTGGCGCTGGTCAAGCTCGCGCCCAGCGCAGCCGACGACCTCAAGACACGACTCGTGTTCATCGTCGCGCTCGGCCTGGGACTCTTCGGCATCAATGAACTGGTGGTCTTGGCGCTTGGAGCCATCGCGGGTGCCGCCCTGTATGCGAACTGGCGCAAACCCGGTGCGCCAGCCGCGACGCTTGTCTCAACGGTGCCGTGGCTGATGGCGGCAGCCCCGCAGGCGTCAGTTGACCACGTCGGACAACTGGCATGGTTGTTCTTCAAGTTCGGGATCACGCTGTTCGGAAGCGGCTATCTGCTCGTGGCCTACCTGCAACGCGACCTCGTCGAACGCCACGGATTGCTGACGACTGAACAACTGATCGAAGCCATTGTCATTGGCGAGATGACTCCCGGTCCGCTGTTCACCGTGTCCACCGCGATCGGAACGATGCTCGGCGGCGTGCAGGGAGCGGTCGTTGCGACCACCGCGATCTTTGTGCCGTCGTTCTTCCTGGCGATGCTGCTGGGCAGGATCATGCCTGCGGTCAAGCGATCCACGATCGCAAGTCACGTGCTCAAGGGTCTGACCGCCGCGGTACTCGGGGTCATGCTGGCTGTGGCGATCACGATCGGCAACAGGGTTGTCATCGACATCCCAACCGCCGTCATCGCTGCAGCCGGGCTGGCCGCGCTCATCTGGACTCGAGTGAGCGCCATTGCGCTCGTGCCTATCGGCGCACTGGCCGGATGGCTGTGGGTCACCGTCGGAGCGTGATCGACGGCGGCATCCGGCCAGCTGCCGGGTTTCAGTCGCCTCGGACGAAGAACCGCCACTGACCGTCGGTGGAGATGCCTGCCCGCCAATCGAGGTAGCCAGTTTCGCCCTGGTGGGCGGCGATTTCGGCGTCAGTCAGCCAGGTCAACTCGGCCCACGCTTCAGCGGTGGTGTTCTCACTTCGTCCTGTGGTGACCTGTGGCCAGACGACGACTCCGCCTCCATCGGCGATAGCCGGGGTTGTCGCCAGCACCTGGACCAGGCGCAGGAACGGCTCCTCGCCAGCATCTTCAAGGTCCCACCAGTAACCGATGGCATCGTCACCACCGCCGAATGAATAGGTGAACAGGTCCGACTCTTCGATGGCGGTGAACAGCAATTGTTCGTCGCAACGAAGTGCGGCGTCGATGAGGAAGTCCCGCATCGCGATGACTTCAGCAGGTAAGTCAGTCAGCGTGGGGATGTCGATCTGCGCACCTTGGGCAGAACAGTCTTCGCCGACAGGGCCATCGACGGGGCCATCGACGGGGCCATCGACGGCTGGCTCTTCGGCGACAGCTTCCTCAGCCGGCGTCTCTTCGGCGGGCTCTTCGACCGGCGGCGCTGGCTCCTCGACGGCGGCCGGCGGCTCCTCGCCGTTGGCGCAAGCCGCAAGAACGAGCACGAGGCCCGCTGCGACGACAGTCCACCGCCGTGCAAACAAGACTCGGGACTTGATGGAACGCTGGTGCGACATTGTCGGTTCCCTTTGGGAGTTGACGTTGTGTCCCGCGGAATGTGCGGGAGCAGGCGCTCGGTGCTGCGCCAGTGAGACGGCGCAGCGCCGCCCAAGGTTGCATCAGGTTGCAACCAAACTGTGCGATCACCCTGGCTGATCGGCCGTCGACTCAGCCCGCGTCGTTTGCGAAGTCGAACTTGATCTGGGCGAGTTGTTCGTGTTCGGCTGGGACATCGATGGGATAGTCGCCGTCGAAGCAGGCTTTGCAGGTCGATGCCGTCGGAACTGAAGCGGCCAGGCCCTCCAGCGTGAGATAGTGCAGAGAGTCGGCGCCCAGGAAATCCCTGATCGCATCCACCTCGAGGTCGGCCCCGATCAGCTCGGCGCGGGACGCCATGTCGATGCCGA
This sequence comes from Nitriliruptoraceae bacterium, assembly GCA_040904825.1. GTDB lineage: Bacteria > Actinomycetota > Nitriliruptoria > Nitriliruptorales > Nitriliruptoraceae > JBBDSU01. The sequence goes on from JBBDSU010000061.1 coordinate 12,824, forward strand.
AGTAGCACGGGTGAGCGATGGGTGGGGAGGTGACGCGCAGGTGAACTTCAGCAGCACCCGCAGTTCTGAGCATCGCCACCAATTGGCGGGCGGTGTTGCCGCGCACGATCGAATCGTCCACCACGACCAGCCGCCGGCCTTCGACGACTTCTCTGACGGGCGACAACTTCAGGCGAATGCCCAGCTGCCGCAGCGACTGTGTCGGCTGGATGAAGGTCCGTCCGACGTAGCGGTTCTTGACCAGGCCGTCGGCGAACTCGATACCCGATTCGGCAGCGAATCCTGCTGCTGCATCCCGGCCGGCTTCGGGCACCGGAATGACGACATCCGCATCGACCGGGGCTTCACGAGCCAGCTGGCGCCCCATGTTCCGGCGGGCGTAGAGCACGCTTCCGCCATCCTGTCGATGATCGGGGCGCGCGAGATACACCCACTCGAAGATGCAGAATGCAGGCGTCGCCGGGGCGAACCGGCGGCTGTGCAGGCCTTGTTCATCGATGGTGACGGCCTCGCCCGGTTCGACATCACGCACCAGCACCGCACCGACGATGTCGAGCGCGGCAGTTTCTGACGCCACCACCCAGCCACCAGCCGGCAACCGTCCGATCTGCAGAGGGCGAAAACCGTGCGGATCGCGAAACGCGTGGATCCGGCGCTCGTCCATGACCACGACCGAATAGGCGCCGTCGAACGTGGGAGCATTGCGGACGATGGCTTCCTCGAGGCTGACATCAATGTCAGCGGCGAGCGTGGCGGCCATCAAGTCCGAGTCATTGGTCGGGGGCTGTCCAAGGCGGCGAGCAAGCTCGGAGGTGTTGACGAGGTTGCCGTTGTGACCTAGCGCGATGCCGCCGCCGGTAGAGGTCTCGCGGTACTGAGGCTGCGCGTTGCCCCACAACGATCCACCGGTCGTCGAATAGCGGCAGTGCCCGATGGCATGGTTGCCGTCGAGTGCGGCCAACCCGGTGTCGGTGAACACCTGGCTGACGAGGCCCATGTCTTTCTGGACGACCAGTCGCTGACCGTCGGATACGGCGATGCCTGCTGATTCCTGCCCACGGTGTTGCAGGGCAAACAGCCCGAAATACGCCAGGCGCGCGACATCTTCGCCCGGTGCATAGACGGCGAAGACTCCGCATTCATCGCGCGGACTATCGAGATCGTCATCGAGGCGAGACTGCCCCACCGATGGCTCCTGATCGCAGAGATCGCCGAAACACGGCTGAGGACAGGATCGTACATCCGCTCATGCGGCCGCAGGCGTACTTGGGGCAACCTTGGGGGTAATCTGACATCAAGGACCCCACCGAACCGTTGGCGATGGGCGAGGGTGTGGGCGAGTGCGCGGTGTGCTCAAATCCATCCACGACGTGATCGGGCGACCGACGTGGACCTGTACGGAACCTGGCGAGGCCGGCGCATTGATGTCGTCGTGCTCGTGCTCCTCTACCTCGGCGGCTTCGTGCTGTGCACCATGGTGGCGCTGTTCCCTGTCTCGGAGGGGACACCCGTTCTGTTCGCCCAGATCGCCGCGGTGGTCGCGCTGTTCGGGGCAGGGACGATGTGGCTTGCTGGCGTGAGGTGGCCATCGGCGGTCGTCCACCTCGGTCTGACCATCCACATCATCACAACCGCAGGCTTCATCGCACGCACCGCCGATCCACGAGGTGCGATGACCACCACCTTTGCCTTCATATGGGTAGCCCTGTACGTGGCAGCGTTTCGTCAACTGAGCGTTGCGCGGATCTACCTGGCGATCATTCTGGTGTTCCTCGGGGCGGGACTCGTGGCGCATCCGCAAATCACGGGCCAGTTCGCGTTCAATTCGTGGTTCGTCCCTGGGTTGACAACCGTGGCGGGTACCGAGGTGCTGGGCCGGCTCGTGCGTCGGTTGCGAAGTCTCACCACCGTCGATCGCCTCACCGGGGCCTACAACCGCATCGGGTTCGACGTCATCACCGAGCAGGTCCGTGCGGGTGCTCGGCGACGTGGCGGTGTGACGACGTTGGCGTTGATCGACCTCGACGAGTTCAAACAAATCAACGATGACAAAGGCCATGCTGCCGGCGACGAGGTCCTCAGGGAGCTGGTCCGCACATGGCGCCAGGCAGCGCGGCCTGACGACGTCATCTGCCGCTACGGGGGCGACGAGTTCGTCGTCCTGATGCCGGACACCGAGCCAGATGAGGCCGAGGTGCTCCTCGACCGCCTGCACAAGATTTCCGCGGTCAGCTGGACGGCGGGTGTCGCCGTGCTCGATGCCGACGAACCTGTCGCCACAGCCCTTGACCGAGCCGACCGGCAAATGTACGAGCGCAAACAAGGTGCCGGACGTCTTCGCTCGCTGGGCTGACGAGCGAGCGTCAGCCTTCGACGGCGCGGCCGACCCCTTGGTCGAACGCCTCGCGGACATCATCAAGGTCGAGGTCGAGCACCTCGGCGACAACGAGGCGCTCACCTGTCACTGTGCCGAGGTCCACGACCGGCACCTCGGCATCGCGACACAACTGAGCAAACGCTCGCACGTTGGCCGAAGAGAGGCTGACGACAACTCTTCCTGGAGATTCCCCAAACAGCGCCTGGGTGAGCGCCGCACCTGGGGGCAGAGTCACTTCCGCGCCGACATCGCCACCGAGGCAGCTTTCGACCAGGGTGACCAGCAGGCCTCCAGCTGACACGTCGTGCGCTGATGCCAGCAGCCGCTGCTGTGCCGCCTGGTGCAGCACTTCGGCCAGCGCAGCCTCGGCGTCGAGATCGACGCCAGCCAGCACACCACCCAGCGGTGCGTCGACAAACCGTTGGAATTCACTGCCAGCAAGACCTCCCACGGTCGGCGACCCCACGAGCAGGATGACATCCAGCTCGTCCTCGAAGGCGACATCGACCGCCAGGGTCGCATCATCCAGGATTCCGAGGACTCCGACGACCGGCGACGGGTGGATGGCCCGTCCTCGTGTTTCGTTGTAGAGCGACACGTTGCCGCCCGTTACCGGGATGCCGAGCGCATCCGTCGCTTCGGCAAGCGCCGCGATAGAGGTGGCGAGCTGCCACATGATCTCCGGCCGTTCTGGGTTGCCGAAATTGAGACAGTTGGTGGTCGCCAGTGGCTTCGCGCCGACACAGGCAACATTCCGGAACGCCTCTGCAACAATCCTTCGGGTGCCTTCGGCAGGGTCGATCTCGCACCAGCGGCCGTTGCCGTCGGTCGCGCAGGCCACACCGCGGCGGCTATCAGGCAGACGAACCACGCCAGCGTCGCCCAACGTTGGTGCCAGAACCGTTCCCGCACGCACAAACTGGTCGTACTGATCGGTCACCCACCGTGGCGAGGCAACGTTGGGTGATGCCAGGAATCGCAAGATGAACGCCGGCAGCCCTCGATGGTCGCCGTAGACCGCAGCCTCTGTGAACGCAGCGACGTCCAGCGCGTCAGCATCAATCGCCGCATAGTCATCCAGCCACGCCGGACGTTGTCGAGGCCGGTCATACACAGGGCCGTCGTCCGCCAGTGACGCCGCCGGAACGTCGGCAACGATCTCGCCATCACGACGCAGGATCAGGCGGTCCCCTTCGGTGACGGCGCCGACCACGGCGGCTGGCACACCGAGCCGCTGAGCAATTGCCAGCACCTCGCCGACGTCGCCGGGATCGACCAGCGCCAGCATGCGTTCCTGCGACTCAGAACACAGGATCTCCCACGACTCCATTGATGGCTCACGCAGAAGGACTGCATCGAGGTCGACGTCCATACCGAGGCCCGCTGCGGCCGCCAGCTCCGATGTCGAGCAGGCAATGCCAGCTGCACCCATGTCCTGGATTCCCGCCAGCAGGTCACGTTCGGCAAGCTCCAGGCAGCACTCGATCAACAGCTTCTCGGCGAACGGATCGCCGACTTGGACGTTGGGCCGCTTGTCGTCCATGCCGTCGTCGAACTCCTGGCTTGCCAGCACCGACGCCCCGCCGATGCCATCACGCCCCGTCGCGCTGCCGAGCAGGATCGCCACATCGCCGACAGCGCGCGCACGAGCCAGCTGCATGCGATCCTGGCGCAGCACCCCGATCGCCAGCACGTTGACTAAAGGGTTGCCGGCATAGGTGTCGTCGAAGGCAAGCTCGCCGCCGATGTTGGGCACTCCAACACAGTTGCCGTAGCCGCCGACGCCCCTGACGACGCCATCGACGATCCGGCGTTGCAACGGGTCGATCGGGCGCTGGCGGCCCGTTCCGTCAATCCAGCCACCAGGATCACCGAACCTCAACGGATCCATGATCGCGATGGGACGCGCGCCCATGGTGAACACGTCGCGCAGGATGCCACCGACTCCGGTCGCAGCACCCTGATACGGCTCGACAAAACTCGGGTGGTTGTGGGATTCGATCTTGAAGGCGACGCCGAGCCCGTCGCCGACATCGACAACTCCAGCGTTCTCGCCTGGACCAGCCAGCACCCACGGCGCAGTCGAGGCCAGTTGGCGCAAATGGATCTTGGACGACTTGTACGAGCAGTGCTCCGACCACATCACCGAGTACATGCCCAACTCGGAGACGGTCGGGACACGGCCAAGTGTGTCGAGGATGCGGTCGAACTCATCGCCTCGCAGGCCCAGTTCGTAGCCGAGCGTCCGCGCACGGTCTTCCGTCAGCGCCTCGTCGGATGGCCAATCATGCGCAGAGGTGCCGAAGCCGTCGACCGACCCGCTACCCGATTCGCTCACCGCTGCTCCTGCAACCTTGGAACGACGAGGATAGGCAGTACGCCACGCACCACCGGTACCCTGACCTCCAGTCACCTGCCAGCAGTGGATGGAGGACTTTATGGACGCGCTCAACCTGTTGCGCGCAGTGCTCGTCGGATTCGCGCTCATCGCGACGATGCTGCTCGCGACACGCGGCCAGTGGATTCCGGTCACCGTCCTGAGCGTTGGCATCGCTGCCCACTTGGCGTTGTTCGTCCACCAGCAGGCGGCGCGACGTCGGCAGCGCGCCCGGGCGCTGCGGATCGATGGGCGGGGCGTGTCGGCCTGACCGCACTCGCGCCAGCAACGCTTATCCCGCTGGCACCATCGTCAGACTCTCGAAGAACCCTCGTCCGTCGTCTCCGCCTATCAGCGTGGCGTCGACGGCATGTTCGGGGTGGGGCATCAACCCGACGACATTGCCTTGGTCATTACAGATGCCTGCGATGTCGCGAGCCGAACCATTCGGGTTGTGGCCCCGGGCATAGCGCACGACCACACGACCATCGCGTTCCAACGCATCCAATGTCGCGCCGTCTGCGTGGTAGCGACCCTCTCCATGTTTGGCTGGAATGATGATCTGTTCATCGGGAGCGAACGAACGGGTCCACGGCGTCGCCGTTGATGTCACGATCAACGGCACCGCCCGGCACACGAATCGCAAGCCTTCGTTGCGCAACAAGGCCCCCGGCAGCAGTCCCGCTTCGCACAGCACCTGAAATCCGTTGCATATCCCCAGCACAGGCCCACCTTCGCGCGCAAACTCTGCGATCGCATCCATGATTGGGGCCCGGCCTGCGATCGCTCCGCACCGCAGGTAGTCGCCGTAGCTGAACCCGCCTGGCAGCACCACTGCATCGAGCCGGTCAAACGACTGGTCTGCATGCCACAACGGCACCGCCTCGCCACCGCACATGCGAACGGCAGACACGGTGTCGTGGTCGTCGAGTGAACCCGGGAAGGTCACGACGCCGATACGCATGGTCATCTCCGTCAATCGTCAGTCGGGCAGGTCAGTAGGGAAAAAATCCGGCGTCAACGATGGCTTGGTACGGGTCGTCGCTTGTCAGGAGTTCTTCGACGTCGGCGCACCCTCGCGGTGGCGAGCCTGCGAACGACAATCTCGCACATGCCGCCGCCTGTGCCTGGGCGGCAGCGAGTTCGCTGTCGGCAGCCACCGTCCGCCCGGGCCAGCCGTCATCGGCAATCAGCACCAGCTGGTGAATGAGCGCGGGCGCTGCACGGGTGGCATCTTCGAACGCAAATTTTGCGTTGAGCTCGACGATGATGCGGCCGTCGGCAACACGCGCTGAACTCTCCACTCCGGACAACTCGAAAGTGGCCAATCGCAACGCGCCGTCGGCGGCCGCCCAGTCCCCAAGCCCGGCTTCAGCCTGCGGGAACCGGCCCGAGGCGAGCAGTTGGCAGGTGGCACCCAACGCCCGTCGGGCCGCTGCTCTGGCTCCAGCGTCGCCGATGAGGGTGATCGCCTCTGCACACCCCGGACCTGCCTCTTCTTCGCGTGTCTGCGGCACATCTGCATCGCCACGATCGATGGTCACCGATGCGTCTCCGGGTGGGCGGCGCTCAGCGGGCGGGATGTGCCCATCGGGGATCGAGGCCAGCGCCCACAGCGTGACTGCCACAGCAACAGGCGCCAGGGCGAGCATCGCCAGGACGAACCAGCGGTGCAGGACTGGCTCGCCCGTGTCAAGAGTCGGCAGCGCAGGTGGCGCCACCGGACGCTGGCCGTTGGCCGTTGATGCAACCGGGCGCTTGGTCACGACGCGGGCGTGACCACGTCAGCGCGTTCATGCTCATCGATCACACGCCAGCGGAACGACTCGATGACCGGGTTGGTGAGGAAGGCCGCGCACATCTGCTCGACCAGGACCGCCAAACGGTCTGAATCGGCGTCGTCGATGTCCACGTCGAACTCGAGGTGTTTGCCCACGCGGACATCACCAATCCCGTCGAATCCGAGTCCAGGCAGTGCGCGTTCAACCGCCCGGCCTTCAGGGTCGAGAATTTCGCGCTTGAGGACGACATCAACGGCGACGCGAGGCATCAGCGCTCCCTGGTGGTGGCTGCAACGGCGCTACCGCTGCAGCAGGGCTGGATCTGGCCGAATCGTACCGGCCAGGCGATGAAGTCCCGCCCGTCACGCTCGTCACAGCGACTTGGGTTCATCGCTACGGTCCTCGCGGGTGAGCCACGTGCGGCAAAGGAGTTGCGGTGAAGATCGCGATCGTCGGTGGAACAGGCCCGCATGGCAAGGGCCTCGGTCACCGATTCGCCCAAGCGGGCCACGACGTCATCCTCGGGTCCAGGGATGCGCAGCGTGCCGAAGACGCGGCCCATGCCGTTGCGGGCCGAATGCCTCTCGGCGCCAGGCATGGTGAAGTCCACGGCGCGAGCAACGTCGATGCGACACAGGACGCCGATCTCGTCGTGGTCGCCGTGCCGTTCGATGGGATGCTGGAAAGCCTCACCGACCTTGATGTCGACGGACGCATCGTGGTCAGTTGCGTCAATCCACTGACGTTTGCTGGCGATGGCCCCCGAGCGATCAGGGTTGCCGAGGGCAGCGCAGCCGAGCAGATCGCCGATCGCCATCCGGGCGCTGTCGTGGTTGCCGCGTTCCATCACGTCTCCGCCGTGTCGTTGCAACAACGCGACGAGCCGCTCGATGAGCATGTCCTGGTCGCCGGCGACGACTCCGCGAGCAAGGACATCGTGATATCGCTGGCCACGGCTGTCGCCAGCCGCGGTGGCGTGGATGCTGGGCCCCTGCGCAGCGCTGGCGCACTCGAAGCCATGACTGGCGTGCTGATCCACATCAACCGGCGCTACAAAGCACATGCAGGTCTCTCGGTGACCGGGGTGGAGGATGCAGCCGGCACGTGACCAGCCCGTTCCTCGTAGCGCAATGGCAACTTTGGTCACACATTGCACCTGACAACGACCCTGTGATGGGGCTAGCATCTGCCCTCAACGTTTGCTATAGGCATTCAGCCGGGGCAGTCACCGTCCGGTCTTCACAGGGAGGCACCACCGATGAGCACAACGAGCAGTGACACTCGTCACGAGGTCGCAGAGGTGCCGGTGGCCGGCAAATCCGCCTCGTCGAACCCTTCCGCCAAACACGGCAGTGATGGCGCGAGCACGGTTCCACCCGAGGCGCACGACGAGACCGACGATGGACTGTTCAAAGTTGCGATGCGCGGCTACCGCCGCCCAGACGTCGACACCTTCGTGGTGCAAGCACAACAGCAGCTCAAAGAGTACGAAGAAGCAGTAGAGGCTCTTCAGGAGAAGCTGACCGAGGCTGCCAGCCGGCCCGCCCTCAACCAGATGGACGAAGCTGACCTCCTTGAGCTCGCATCAGAAGAGACGATGCAACTCCTCAGAGCTGCCAAGTCGCGCGCTCAAGCCGTCAAGACCACTGCAGCCGAAGAAGCCGATGCGATCCGTGGCAACGCCGAAGCGCAGCGGCACGAAGCCCAAGCCGCTGGCCAGCGCTTGCGCGATGAAGCCCAGAAGACGCTTGACGATGCACGGGCTAACGCCCAGCGGCTCAAGGTCGACGCGCAAGACGTCGCCCGGAAGCTGGTGGACGACGCGCAAGCCGAAGCCGACCGTTTGTCAGCCGATGCTCAAGCCAACGCCGACACGTTGCTCACTGATGCCCAGGCCAGCGCCGATCGGCTGATCACCGAGGCTGAGCAGCGCGTCGAGGATGCACAAGCTGATGCCGATCGCTTGCTCACTGACGCGCAGGCGCGTGCTGACCAACTGAGGTCGGAAGCACAAGAGACCGCGCAGCGCCTCGTCCAGGAGGCGAGTGAGGAAGCTGAGCGCGTCACCTCCCAAGCCAATGAGCAGGCCGAGCGCGTCACAGCGGAAGCCAACGCCGAAGCCGAGCGCGTCACCGCAGAAGCCAACGCCGAAGCTGAGCGCGTCACCGCAGAAGCCAACGAGCAGGCTCAGCAGGTCACCAGCCAAGCCCGCACGGATGCACAGCGGGCGACAAGCGAGGCCCAGGCGACAGCCCAGCGGCTGACGACAGAAGCCACCGCCCGAGCCGACAAGCTCACCACGGAGGCTCGCGAAGCAGCCGAACGGCTGACGTCCGAGGCCAATGCGGCAGCAGAGCACGCCACCGCGCAGGCCAACGCCGAGGCCGAGCAGACGATTTCACGCGCCCGCAGCCAAGCCGACGAGAAGATCCGCTCGGCCGACGAGCGCGCACAGTCGACGATCGCCAATGCTGACGCCCAGGCGCGATCGACGATCGAGCAGGCCAACGCCACCGCTCAGCAGCAGCGGGAAGCGGCCGCCGCAGAGGCAGCGCAGACAATCGAGGCGGCCAAGCAGCAGGCGGAAGCGATCGTCGGCGGTGCCGAACAGCGCTACGAAGAATTGCGGGTGACGATCGAAGGTCACCGCACGCGTCTTCGTCAAGAGCTCGCCGGACAACGTGAAGAGTTGCACCGGACGGTGGAATCGATCTCGTCGCTGCGCCAGGAGTTCAGCCAGTCGTTCCACAACGTCGCGCAAATGCTCGACCAGGTCGTCGGACGCTTCGGCGAGCCGGTGCAGCGGGCTGAGGGCTACGTCGACCAGGTGTGTGAGCTGCTCGCCGACGCGCGACTGCCCTCGCGCGAGCTGCCTGCAACCAGCGGCACGGAGAACAGCGACCAGAACTGACCGGCTCATCGGCGCTCACTCGGCGGCCCGCATCCAGGGAGGCCGGGGAGCGTCGATTCGGTCGAGTTCGGACTCAACGTCGCCAAAACCGTCCGTGCGCTGGCCCCAGTCGCGGTAGGCGTCGTCAATCTCCTGCCGTGTGCGTGCGACAAAATTCCACCACATCGTGATCGGTTCACCCAGCGGCTCACAGCCAAGCGGCGCCGTCAGCCCTTGAGGAACAAGGCCGATCCAACCTGGTTCGATGATCTCGGGGCCAACCCTGATCGGCGCACTCTGCGTCGACACTCTCGATCGGTCCACTCATCGACATACCTCCTCACTGCCTTCAACCGTGCGCGCTTGCTCCTGGGCAGCACTTGGATCGTTCAAGATGTCGTCCACCCGCTGTCGGATCAGCGAGACCTGGGGCACGTGATCCTCCCCACGATAGGTCGGGGGGCCGAAACCAACACCGACCAGCGCCCGGTGGTCGACGCGGGCGACCACCTCGATCAGATCGGGCAATGCGGCCAGCGGAATATTGGTCACGACATGCGACTCGATCGCCGTCGACAAATCACCGAACCGGCGAAGCACGTCCGTCACGCCGGTGTTCTCGACAACGCTGGTCACCAGGCATCGTTGGCGGCGCATCCGAGGGCCATCACCCGGATCGCGCATGCGTGCGAACGCGAGTGCGGTCTCACCGTCCATCGTCTGACGGCCTTGACGCATCTCAAACACTCGCCAGTCCGTGTCATCGTGGGCTGGCGACATCCGTACCGTGATCGGATCGACGAGATCGATCTCGACGCCACCCAACGCATCGACGAGTCGCACGAAGCCCTCCATGTCGGCCTTGGCGTAGTGCGCAATCGGCAGGTCCAGCAGCAGCGCCAGCGTGTCCGTCAGTGCTTGCGCGCCTGGGTCTGCGGCGTCCGGGTACAGCGCAGCGAACGCGGCGGCACCGCGTCCAGTCGCGCAGGTATACAGCGCATTCAGATAATCCCAAGCGCCGCCTGCCGCGCAGATCTCTTCGTAGTCTGCGGCGATGCGGTCAGGCACGGGGAAGTCCCGCAGATACCGATCAATGGAGAAAACGGCGGCGGTACCGGTCGACGTGTCGACCGAGACCACCATCAGGGCGTCGGTGCGAGCGCTGTGGCGTCCCGGTCCAGCATCCGAGCCCAACAAGGCCAGCGTCAGCCGCCCTGAGACAATCCAAGGATTGGCCGACGCGGCATCGCTGACAACTGAACCCGCCCCACCTTCATCATTCTCACCAGTCGTGCCGTTAGGGCCATCGGCGCCGTTGGCCGGTCCACTGGCTTCTCCACTATCACCCTCATCGGTCTCGTCGTGATCGACAACGCCATCGGCATCGCCGCCAGCAGCATCGCCGGACATCAGATCGTCGACTGGCGGTGCGTCACGTTCAAACGTCGATGAAGTCGACGGGAGGAAGACGGCGTTCAGCACCGCCTGTGAGCGCAGGGTGACGTAGGCGGCAGCGCCGTGCGGTACGACGACGAGTGCTGCCACGACCAGCACGGCGACGGCGAGCGGTCCCTTTGTTCCCAGATGAAGACGACCTAGCGCAGCCCGGTAAGCATGCACAGCCACAGCTGTTCGCGCCAGCAAGATGGCCATGTTGACGATGAGCAGCCACGTCAGCACTGTCGGCCGGATGAGCCAGGCAATAAGACCGGTCGTCGACTGACGGGCAGCCCATCCCCAGACGACAGCGACAGTCAGCAACGACATGCCGACGAGTATCAACCCGAGCTTGCGCCGCCCGACGGCCAGGTGACCGACGCCTGGGACGAAGGCCGACAACGCGGCCGCTAAGGCCGCCCGGCGGCCGACATGCGCGGGTTCAGCCGCGTGACGCGGGGAGACTCGCTTCAAAAGTGGGGCTATCGGACGTCGGGTCATGAACAGCCTGGCTCGTCACAACCACCAGTATCGCTTGCATTGATAGCCCCGTGGTCGCCCCGCCGTCCAGTCAGCCAGCGCCCTGCTCGGCCGGCACTGGACGCAACACGGCGCCCAGCGCACCCGCGAAGTTGTCGAGACTGTCACGCTTGGGCACCTGCACCCATCCTTCGGCGCGTGCATGGACCTGCTGATCGTCGGGCACACGTTCGGTCAACCCCAGGCGTGCCATGACCGCGACAAGTCCGGCCACAACCGCATTGAGCTGGCCGCCATCGCGAACCTGGAGCGACGCCGCGGGAACCGACAGGCGTCCTGCCAGTCCTGCGACGATCGTCTCACGCACTTCGGCGATGTCAGCCCTGCCTTCATGCGCGACATAGCCGCAATACGGCAGCCGCCATTGGAACATCGCGACAGCTGGATCCACCTCAACAACGCGGCGAACGGCGAGGGTGGGATCAAGCAGTGTGGGTTCATGGTCGGCCAGCAGCCGGGTCGCCCGCATGCCTGCCATAGCCCGTCGACCAGCCGCGCTCTCAGTGGGCATGGGCAGCTCGTTGAGATGCTCCCGACGCCACCGGTCAGTTGCCCGGATCCGATAGCGCGTCGACAGGTGTGCGGTCACGACCTTGGCTAGATCGCCTTCAGACTCGCTGTCGTGCGTTCGCTCTGCAGCACGCGCAGCGACGGTCACCGGTGCATTGATGCCGACCGCGTCAATGCCATGATCGGCCAACAGTGATGCCAGATGGGCATCCGACACCGAGGTGACCGTGCGCTCGACGGTCACCAGTTCGGGCGCGCATGTCAGCACGGCAACCGAAGTCAGGGTCTCGTCCAGAGCCAACTCCACCCCAGCCACGCGCATCGCGCCACCTCCGTGGTTACACCTGCAGTTGGTCTCTGGCTGGTTCACACATCGCTGCGCCGCCACCGTCATCGCCCGATACGCCACTGACGTTACGGTACATCACTTAGCGTATTGGTACCGCTACCTATTGTCATATTGGGTCGTCATCAGATCCTCGAATCCGCACACGCTGATCGCTACCGTTCCAAGGGGTCCTCCAGCCTTGACGACCTCACGCCGGCCTCACCACAGGACAGAGCGTCCCCGCATTCGTGCCTCTAGGAGCCACAATGTTCAATTCGACTCTCCGAGGTATCCCGGTCACCGCAGCCGCAGTGATGGCACTCGTCGTCGCTGGCTGTGCGAGCAACGACGACCGTGTCGCCGAGCTTGAACGAGAGCTCGCGCAGATGACTGCAGAACGCGATGATCTGCGCCAACAGCGCGACGAACTCGCGGCGACGCTCGATGAGCGCAATGACGACGACACCGCAGCCGACGACACACCGGCGGACGACGCTGCCAGCGAAGACGACGCTGTCGGCGACGACGACCCCAATAAAGGCGACGACGTCACCCGGCCATCCGCAGCGATGGAGCGCTCAGAAGAAGGCCTCGTCGACCAGATTCGCATGCTGCTCGACTGGGGAGCGTTGCCTCAAGGGTGGGAGCCCGGCTCGACTCCGTGGCGATCGTTCGACCTGCCCGAAGATGTGATGGGCATCTATGCCGAACCAGGCCTGTTCGTGATAGATCTGGCCAGAGTGCTCGACGGTCCGATGCTCGGACTCGAAGTGTGGGAATCGACGGTGCGGGTTCTGCCAGGCGACGACGATGACCGCGCAACGGTCGCTGTCCTGTCGTGGGGCTTCGCCGACGATTCGGTCAGGGGACAAGATGTCCGGGTCGAGATGACGCGGATCGACGGCGCATGGTCAGCCGACGAGGCCGAGGTTCGCTACCACTGTCTGCGAGGAGTGTCCGGCGACTTGTGCGTGTGAACGGATGCACGTGAGCGCGATGCGCATCTCGCCTCGGCTTACGACAGTTCGCCACGTCGAGCGCGCTTGACGTCGTACATCGCACGATCAGCCTGGGCGAGGGCATCAGACATCGCCAGGGTCCCCGGCACCTGCACAGCACCAACACTGGCCTTGACTGCCACAACACTGCCGTCTTCCGTCTGCACCGTGATGTCGCCATCAAACGCGCGGCGCAGCCGGGCCACGAGTTGATCGAAGGCAGCGCCGTCGGAAGCCCCATCGCAGACGATGACGACGAACTCGTCGCCGCCGACCCGGGCGACGGCGTCATCGGCACGGACCTCTCGACGAAGGCGCTCGGCGACTTCCTGCAGGATCAAATCACCAAGCGGATGCCCGTGGGAGTCATTGACAGGCTTGAACGCGTCGAGGTCAATGAACACAACCCCTAGATCTCTGGTGACGTCGCGTTCGTCGTACCACTGCTCCAGCCCGCGCCGATTCGCCACCCATGTCAGCGGATCCCGGCCCGCATCGTCACGCAGTCGATCTTCGACGCGTCGTCGTTCGGTCAGGTCGATGACCTGGCTGACGAAATGCACCGCTGTGCCATCGTCGTCACGGACGAGGGCTTTCGACAGCAGCGCCGGCAACCAACGTCCGTCCGGCAGCAGGTAGCGCTTCTCCATCTCGTAGCGTGAACGCTCTCCTCGCAGGCAGGCCGCAGATCCTTCGAGATCCTCAGCCCGATCATCCGGATGGGTGATCTCTTCGACCGTCATCGCCAAGAGCGTGGCACGGTCGCGCTCAAACAAGTTGCACAGCCGGCTGTTGACGGCGATGAACCGGCCATCAGGATCGACCAGGGCAATGCCAATCGGCGACTGCTCCACCGTGAGTTCGTACTGGCGAAGCGCGACCGTCAGCGAGTTGCTCACGCGCCGCTGTTCCCGGACGGCGACACCCAGCGCGGCAAGCAGCACCATCGCCGGTCCAACGGTCACAGCAATCGACAACGTCACCGGATGCATCCCAGCCGTCCGGCCGGCCAGGCCAAGCACGCCGGGGAGGAACGGCACCGCCAGGATCCATGGCAGCATATGGTTGACGACCACCTTGTCGGCATCCGACTTGACCAGTCGATCCAGGGGCCAGCGATCGGGACGAACGGCCATCGTGGCGATGGCGAGCAGCAACATGACTGAGGCTGTCATCCCGACCATCGGCCGGATTCGCGGCAGGAAGACCCATTCTCCGTGTCCCAGCGCTATCGCGGTCGTGGTTCCCACCGCCAGCAGGCCGGCCATGACCAAAATGATCCCGCGGAAGATCTGGGCGCCTGTCCGGAGGTTGTCAACCAGCACCGAACTCCACGCCAAAAGCCCGAAGACGCCAATGGCCTGAGTGCTCGGCAAGTGCGCAGACCATCCCGACGATGCCGGGCACCAGCGATCGACCGTGCCGACGTCACACCCAGCGCTCACCAGCCACAGGCCAGTGCTTAGCACAGCGACAGACATGAAGATGGGACGGGCAACATGGTGGCGGCCGCTGCCGACCAACCACAGGCCGATCGCAACGACGGCCGACAGTCCGGCGGTAAAGGGGCTCATCGACGTGATCGTGGATCCTGACAAAATGAGCACGTTCATGGCGCTGGCCGCCGCGAGCAACGTCATGGCGGCTGCCACCGCTGCGGAAAGCCATCGGCCGACGGCGCGATAGCCATCCAACAAAGGCTGGCTGGACTGCTGGACCTCAGCGCCGGTCATGGGTTCCTGTGATCTTCGGGCGACACTCAACGAGCGGTATCGTGCGGTGGGAGCGACAGATTGCTGCGTCCGGGCTCCACGCGCAACCGGCCAGCTGACCTATCCGTACCTGCCAGCGATTGAAGGCGCCTGATGAACCCGTTGAGGACTTCCCAGTGGTATGGCGGCGGGGACCGCAATACCTACCTCCACCGCGACTGGATGCGCCGTGGACTCCCCGACTCTGCGTTCAGCGGCAAGCCGCACATTGCGGTGGTGAATACGGCATCAGATTTCTCGCCGTGCAATACGTCAGGTCCAGACGTCACCCGAGAGGCCCATTGACCATGGCAGTACTTGATGCGTTTCGGCTCGATGGGCAGTGCGCTCTCGTCACGGGAGCGCGGCGCGGCATCGGCCTCGGCATGGCCGTTGCCCTGGCCGAGGCGGGCGCCGACATCGTGGGCGTCGCCCGTCGTTTCGAGGACGACGAGCCGCTGCGAGACCTGGTGGAAGCGACCGGGCGGACGATCTCGTTGCATGCTGTTGATCTCGGTCGTCGTGGGCAAGTCGACAGGTTTCTCGCCGAACTCGATGGCGCCGGCCAGCACGTTGACATCTTGGTGAACAACGCCGGGATCATCGACCGCACACCGTCGGTCGACCATAGTGACGACATCTGGGACGAGGTGGTCGAGGTCGACCTGACCAATCCGTTTCGGCTCGCTCGCGCCATCGGCGCCAGCATGCTCGAACGCGGCCACGGCAAGATCATCATGGTTGGCTCGGTGCTGAGCTTCCAGGGCGGCATCAGCGTCGCCAGCTACGCGGCCGCCAAGCACGGCCTGATCGGTGTGACGCAGGCGCTGGCCAACGAGTGGGCCGGGCACGGTGTCAACGTCAACGCCATCGCTCCCGGCTATATCGCCACCGATGCGACCGAAACGCTCCGGCTCGACACCGAACGCAGTGCCGCATTGGCAAGCCGCATCCCAGCCGGCCGATGGGGAGTGCCCGAAGACCTCGCCGGCGCGACCGTGTTCCTGGCGTCACGCGCGTCCGACTACGTCAACGGCACAACGATCGCAGTCGATGGCGGCTGGCTTTCCCGCTGACCGGCACCCGTTGCCGTCACTGACCTGTCACGTCCGCTGTGCCCGGGACGCGCCGCCGCTGCGCGACTCACCATGAAGCAGCGACCGGCCATCGCTGACACCTACCGCATCATCCGCCACGACGACGCTGCCGTGCCCTGCAGCCTTGGCCGCATACAACGCGGCGTCCGCACGACGAATCAACTGTCCCGACGAATCCCTCTCGACGTCAGCCAGCGCAACTCCGATGGAGATGTAGACGGTCAACTCCAGCCGATCTACGTGGATTGGCTGGCGAATGACGTCCGGCATGCGTTCAGCCATCCGCAGCAGCGCTTCTGGGGAGTCGAGATCCCGGCTGACAACGACAAACTCGTCACCGCCGATCCGTCCGACATCATCGTCAGCACGAACCGCTGACATCAGGCGAGACGCGACCTGGCGGAGCACCTCATCGCCGACCACATGGCCGTGCGTATCGTTGATCTGCTTGAAGCCATCGAGGTCCGCCACGATGATGCCGAGCATCGACTCGTCAGCAAGCGCCTGCTCAAAAGCAGCCTCCAGACGCGCCTCAATGCCACGCCGGTTCAAGAGTCCGGTGAGGACGTCGCTGATGGCCGCGTGCTCCCAGTGGATCTCTGCCCGCTTGCGGTCAGTCACGTCACGCACGGTGAGCACAAGTCCTGGCACGTCGTCAGGGGGAAGTGCGTCGACGATGACCTCGAGCCACTTGGCATCAGCCGAATACCCGGCTGCCTGCACGTCCGCCGATCGAGGCATCGGCGCCGCCGATGACAGCAGCTCGTCTACGACGGGCCAATCCTCTTCGTCGACGACCTCCCTCAAGTCGTGCCCCTCGAGTTGATGAGGATGCCGGCCCAGTTGCCGCCACGAAGCGGGGCTGGCGTAGCTCACACTCCAGGCGTCGAGCGACGCGCCGGCTTGTTCATGAGGTGCGTCATGGTCTGCTGCGTGCGAGCGTCGATGGACGACCAGCAACGCGTCGCCGGTATTCGCCACCAACGAAGCCATCCGTTGCTCAGTCGACGTCGCCCGGCGCCACGCATCATCCCGTGCGACCCCGAGCAATCTGATCCTTGCCAGGACGGTAGGCACCAGCACCGCCCATGCCACGAACAGCGTCGTCGGACTTCCGGGTACGCCGCGAAGTTCAGCGGTCGCCAGAAGCCCTGGAGGAACCAGCAGAGCCAAGCCCAGCGCGATCGTCCGGGCCAGGCTCATGCGGTCGACCGGTGGCACGGCCCGCTCGGTCAAGTTGCGCATGCTCGGATGGAGCGCCGCGGCACCGGCCATCAAGTTGGCAGCCGCACCATAAGCCGCACGTGCCCCGGCGTAGTGCGAACCGATATCGCCTGATGCTTCCCGGAATGCTCCCAACAGGAAGGCCCCCAGCGCGCTGAGCAAACCGACCGCCAGCAACACCATGACCGCGCGCGATTCCCTGGGCAGCACCCGGGCGGTACGCACCAGCAAGCCGAACACGGCGACGAGGAACAGGATCTGCAGCGACCCGGCAATCTCGGTGCCGCCGCCGGCCCACCCTGGCACTGCATTGGCGACGACACCCAGGTGCCAGACCGCAGTTCCGGCGGCCAGCGCCAAGACGACGGCGTCGAGTGTCCCCCCATGGTCGTTGCCGCGCACGATGCGCGTCGCGTCGAACATCGCCCCAAGGATCAGCAACCCCGCGAGTGAGGTCAGCCACGCGTCAGCGGGAACGTTGCTGGTGACCACACCATCAACCGATACCGACAAGACAATCGCATCGCCGGTCAGGCTCAATGTCAGCCCAAACGCCAGCAATATCCACGGCCGCTTCGCCGACGGACGGTTGAGATACAGGGCGGCCACGATCGACAGGATGCCCACCAACACGAGCGCGAAGCGCAGCCGCAGCGCGCCCATCTCTGTCATCGTGGCGGTGAACGCCGCGGCTGGAAGCCCGAATGCGAGTACGGCAACGCAAGCCGAGCGCGCCCAGCGCACGCGAGGGTTGCTACCCGCCTGCCCGTCGGCGCCACGGTCGCCACGCTGATCGAGATTCATGTCCGAGGGAGTCGCTCTCCGGCTCGTTGGAGGTGCCAGCAACGCCGACCAACCCGGCACGCGCTGGAAGCCTCGCGGATGATATTCCGTCGTGCGACAGTTGGCCGCACGACCTAGAAAGACAAAGAACACCATACCGGCACCGGAGACCGAATCTGTGATGGGTAAGGTCCTTGCCTCAACAGACCATCACGGAGCCGCCATGATCGTCCGCAAGACCGCTCGCGAGATCGACGCGATGAGAGAAGCTGGCCGTGTCGTTGCGCGCGCACACGACGCGATGCAGGCGGCAGCCCGGCCCGGCACCACACTGATCGAGCTGGACCGCATTGCCGATGAGGTGCTGCAGGACGCGGGCGCAGTCTCGGCGTTCCGCGGCTACAAGCCGCACTTCGCGCCGACGCCATTTCCTGGCGTCATCTGCGCATCGGTCAACGACGTCGTCGTCCATGGCATTCCGACGGATCAACAGCTTGCCGATGGCGATCTTGTCAGCATCGACCTTGGTGCGATCTTGGATGGCTGGGTCGGCGACGCTGCGCGCAGCTACATCGTCGGCTCGCCAGCCCCTGAAGATGTGGTGCTGATTGAGCGCACCGAGCAGGCTCTCGAGGCGGGAATTGCCGCGGCGACGGTTGGCAACCACATCGGCGACATTGCCCACGCCATCGGCATGATCGCCCGTGCGCACGGCTATGGCATGCCAACTGGCTGGGGCGGCCACGGCATCGGCCGCGAGATGCATGAAGATCCGTCGGTGCCCAACGAAGGCCAGGCAGGCCGCGGCCTCAAGCTCAAGGCCGGTCTGGTGATTGCGATCGAACCGATGTTTATGGCCGGCGGCAGTGACGAGGTCGTCGTCGATAGTGATGGGTGGACGATCCGCACGGTCGACTCAAGCCGTGCAGCGCACGCTGAACACACCATCGCCATCACCAGCGACGGTCCGCGGATCCTGACCGTCGTGTGACCCTGGCCACGATCAATGTCCCCGTCGGTTGAGGTGAAGCGACATGACACAGACACTCATCACGTCATCCATACCGGCACGGCCACCGCGCGTATCGGCAGGTGCGCGCGCCATCGTGGTGTCGATTGTCCTTGCCATCATGACGGCCGCATGCGGCACCTCGGGCGTCGAGCCACCTCCCCAGGAGACCGGCCAGGAGGCGGCCCCTTCCCCCGCACCGCCGCCGGAACCGGCCGAATCTGCACCACCCGAGGGTGAGCGCGACCACGAAGCGGAAGCCGATACCGCTCCTGAATCTGGCGCACCAGCTGTCCCGAGTGCCGCAAGCGGACCTTGGCGAGGGGCGTGGATCCACTTGTTCGACGGCACGCTCAAATCGCGATCATCGATCGAAGCCGCCGTCTCCGAACTGGCCGCAGCAGGCGCGGACACGATCATTGCTCAGGTCGCCCGTCGCCACGACGCCTACTACAACTCGTCGGTGCTGCCACGAACCGTTGATCCGCTTATGCCCGACAACCTTGATGTCTTGGAGATTCTGACCGACGCAGCCCATCTGCGCGGCATGCGAGTCCACGCCTGGATTTCAGTCGCGCCGACATGGCATGCCGTGTACGCAGATCTGGACCATCCGGAAGGCTGGATGGCCACAACCCATGGGCTGGACGCACCGGAAGAGGACCGCTGGGTGACGCGAACCATCGATGGCGACTGGGATGAGTACCTCGATCCTGGGCTCCTTGAGGTACATGACCACGTCGCGGCCATCGCCACTGAAATTGTCGACCGTTACCCGGTCGACGGCATCCACCTCGACTACGTGCGCTACGCCTCCGAGCGACATGGATACCACCCTGGCGCGCTGGCGCGCTTCCATGCCGAGACGACACGGACAGACGTCCCTGAACCAGATGACCTCGAGTGGGTCGAATGGCGGCACGCCCAGACACATCAGTTGATACGGCACGTCGCCGAGGCGCTGGGCGGAGCGTCCCGACAAGTCGCGTTGTCGGCAGCCGTCGTGACCTGGGGCGCGGGACCATCGGCGCCAACCGCCGACGCGTTCAGCGTGACACGTCCCGCGACCGAAGCGCTGCAGAATTGGCCTTCCTGGGTGCGTGACGGCCTCGTCGACGCTGTCGTCCCGATGAACTACTTCCGGGCGCATGTCGAGGAACAGGCCGCCTGGTTCGACCAATGGCTGGCCTTCGGTGCCGAGTTGGCGACCACCACCGACGTCCTGATCGTGCCAGGCATCGGTGGATGGCTGAACGAACCTGACGCGACGCTGGAGCAGGTCGCCGCGGCGATGGCAGCCGGTGATGGCGCGGTTGTCTATTCGTTCCAGCAACCCACCAGGGACGAGTCCCGAGGTGTGTGGGCTGATCTGGCGGCCGGGCCGTGGGCGGCCCGGCCGTGACGTCGAGGATTTACGGCAGGTAGATCTCACTGAACGTGACCACTGTTGCGTCCTTGACGGTGACGGCGAAGATC
>JBBDSU010000061.1:33501-57757 GCA_040904825.1 Nitriliruptoraceae bacterium
GTAGATCTCACTGAACGTGACCACTGTTGCGTCCTTGACGGTGACGGCGAAGATCGCGAAGGGCCCATTGAGGGGACGTACCTGGCCGGACAGGAAGTCCAACGTGCGACTTCGACCCGCTGGCATTGCTGAGCGCAGTCGATGATCTCGACGATGGCAGCCTCAAGCGACACAGAGAACTCGCGGTCAGGATGTTCGACGATGTAGAAGTCGTGAGGCAAATCCTCGCCCGGCCCAATGTCGTCGGCGGCTCGGGCAGCGGCGACCGCTTCGTCACTGATCTCCATCAGGCATGTGGCGCCGCCAATCCGGCGCACGGTTGCTCGTAAGACGTCAGGATCGCCCGCCGAGTTGCGTCCCCGTGAAGATCCGCTCATGGCGGACCCCAACGATCAGGCATACCGCTGGGTTCAGGCGTGCCGCTGGCTCGACAGTTGCCGGTGAAACCACCAGCCCGCCGCAGCCAAGCCAGCGCCTGCGGCGACCGGCATCCATGCGATGACGATCGCGCTGGCCGCGACGACGCTGCCCAACCAGGCAGTCGGCTGGGCAATGGCCTGGATCACGAGGTATCTCGTCAACGGCTGCCGCAGCACACGAACCTCCACCCGGGCCATCAGCGGGATGCCGCCAACGAGCGACGCGCACGTGAACAGCAGCGGCACCAATGCGACCAACAGATGCACCGGGCCGGAAAACGCGACCGGATAGGCAAGCAGAGAGAGGATCCCGACGATAACGGCGAAGACGCTCGTTGCCATGCCGTCAGGATTGGCCAGGATGAACAGCAGCGCCACAAGCATCAGGACCCACTGTCCTCGATCGTTGGCGACCAGGGCGATC
This sequence comes from Nitriliruptoraceae bacterium, assembly GCA_040904825.1. Classification (GTDB taxonomy): domain Bacteria; phylum Actinomycetota; class Nitriliruptoria; order Nitriliruptorales; family Nitriliruptoraceae; genus JBBDSU01. The sequence continues at coordinate 34,345 of JBBDSU010000061.1, forward strand.
GTCCCCAGCGCCGCGACCACCGTTGCCACAGTCAGCATCCAGCCGGGAAACCAACGTCCGGCCAGTTCGACACGCACACGCGGCGCGCGGTTCCTCCCCACCGGAGAGAACGTTCGCAGAATGCCCGCCAGGCGCTGGCTCCATTGTTCAGGACGGTTCATCGGCGCCTCGGCCGAGCGACCGCAGCCACCTGGAGACTGACGGCAAGCGTCGTGAGATCATCGACAGATGGCGTCCATTCCACGACCTCGACCCCGCCGCGCACAAGCTCGGCGATGCGATCCTGGCGTTCGATTTCGATGATCCGATGGGCGTTGCGCTCGGCAATGCCGAGATGGCCGACTTCCACTGGTGGCAGCACATCGACCGCGAACACTCGATGTCCATGCCGCGCCCACTGCACCGCAACTGTTGTCGGCTCGTCGTCGAGGAATGTCGACAGCACCACAACCATCGCACCCGACGGAATCTGTGGTGGTCGTTGAATCGGTCGCGCATCACCTGCGGGAGTCGCTTCCGCGAGGGCATGCACAACGCGCTGCAGATGTCGCTGGCCACCGGCAGGACGCACCGGCACCCGAGTCCCTGCCAGGTCAACGAATCCGACTCGGTCACCCGCTTCGAGGTATCCAGCTGCAATCGAAGCAGCAGCGTGGCGGGCGATATCCAGCGAGGTCGGATCGCCAGGATGCAGCGCTCCCATGCCCGACCAGGTCGTCGTATCCGGACCGACTTCATCACGGGAATCGAGCACCAGCGTGATGACAGCATCCGCGGTTGCCAAGGTGCGACGTACGAACAAGTCAGTCACCGCCCCCGCTGCCCCGGTCGCACCGGCCGCACCAGCAGCTCCGGCGCCACGCCCAGATTCCCGCAAAGTGACGCGCCAGTCGATGCGCCGCAGCCGAGAGCCTGCCGCAAACGGCGCAACATCGTGGAGGTCACCGCCATCGCCGACACGCCGCGATCCGTGCGATCCGGTCATGCCCTGCAGCCGCGGCGGCAACGGCAGACGCCCGAGCGGGTGGGCGACAGGCAGCACGGTGGCACGCACAGGTCCGGCGGTACGTCCGTCGCTGCGCACAAGCCTGTCCGCACCCGCTTCCTGGTGCGCCACTGAGAACACCGGCTGACGGCCTGTCCGTGTGCCAGCGATGGAGACATCGATCTCGCGAGCCACGCTGCTGTCGATCACGACGTCGGTAGCCCGATGATCGGGTGCGGCGAGGCGCAACAACGCCATCGCCGAGCCCGCAGCAGGGTCGATGTTGATGGTGGAGGTAACTCTGCCGGTGGCGGCGGCTCGCTGCGGCACCGTCACCGAAAACCTGCTTGGTTCATGCGGGCGACTCATCCAGCTCCACACGAGCCCCATCAACACTGGCCCGGCAATGACGACGAGATCCGCGCGCCCGGTCCCCAGTCCCACCAGTGCCAGGCCACACGCTGCCAACGCCGACGCCACCGCTGTGCCTGCCGGACGCCACGGTCCACCGGCCACGGTCACCAGGTCCGGCAATCGCGCCGCGGCCGGACGCATCATGGCATCGAGTGAGGCGCGACCGAGGGTCCGGCGACGGCGTCCAGCACCTCTTCGACAACGGTGACCGACGATGTCCCGCTGGCCCAACTCTGCGGTGTCAGCGTCACCCGGTGGGCCAGAACGTCGACCGCGATCGCCTTGACGTCCTCTGGCGTCACATAATCGCGCCCGTCGATGGCGGCGATCGCGCGCGCTACCAACAGCAGCGTCTGTGTACCCCGAGGTGACGCCCCAACCTCGACGGCCCGATGGTCGCGAGTGGCAGCGGCCAGGTCGACGCAGTACCTGACGACGTCGCTATCGACGTCGATCGCCTCGACGGCAGCCTGCAACGCCAGCAGTTCGGTGGCATCGATCACCGGTTGAACCGGTGCAGCCTCGGCCCGTCGGGCAACACGGCGCTCAAGGACGTCCGCCTCGGCTTCGCGATCGGGGTAGCCCACCGCCAGCCGGACCATGAAGCGGTCGAGCTGCGCCTCAGGCAGCGGGTAGGTGCCCTCGTATTCGACGGGGTTCGCTGTAGCCATCACATGAAACGGTGCCGGCAGGACGAACGTGTGGCCTTCAACCGTCACCTGGCGTTCCGCCATGGCTTCCAGGAGTGCCGACTGCGTCTTGGGCGCCGTCCGATTGATCTCATCAGCCAGGAGCAGTCCGGTGAACACCGGGCCCTGGCGAAAAACAAACTTGGCTTGCGCCGGGTCGTAGACGTACGAACCGGTGATATCGGCGGGCAACAGGTCGGGCGTGCACTGAATCCGCCCGAAGTCGAGCCCCAGGGCCGTGGCCAAGCTGCGGGCGGCAAGCGTCTTGCCGAGCCCAGGAACATCCTCGAACAGCACGTGGCCGCCCGCCAGAATGGCGGCGAGTCCGGTCCGCAGCGCAGCGGTCATCCCCACCACAACGGTGCCCACTTCGTCAAGGACGGCGGTGGCGATGTTGGCCACCTGTTCGGCGGATCGGCCAGCTTGCGTCATCGGATCATTCCGGACGTTGAGGACTGGTGGGTGGCTGATGGTCTTGAGTCGTTGCTCAGCTGCTCAACGGCGGTCAAGCAGTGAGCCATATCACGATGACGAATCGGCGCTTGGACCGTGCCGGCGATCAGGACACTGTAGGCGAAGGTCCCAAGGGCCTTTTCAGCTGCGTCGCGACGGTCGGGGTCGTCAACATCGATGCCCAGATGGTGCAGGCGGCGGGTTGCGGTCGCCGCGAGTCGGTCGACAGCGACCTGTCCAGCGCCTTTGGACCCGCGGCCGTAGGACCACGACAGTCGCATCAGCTCGCGGCGGGTTCCTGCCCGGCGTGGCGACGCGGGGGTGGCGGGACGCTGGTCGGGTTCGACAGGCTGTGCAGGCAGCACGAATCCCACAGCAAGGACCGCTGCCGCGATCAACAGACTGTGCGGTACCGGTACCCCAAGCGCCCACGCTCCACACGCAGCCAGAGTTGCCAGCACACCAATGGTCACGATCCGATTGCGCTCGTCGGCACGCTGGCTCATCGCCGCCCCTCGCCGGTCGTGACGCCGTTCGTGCCAATCTTGGCAACGTGGGATGCATCCCAATACTCGGCAAGTCGAATGAGGCTGGCTCTTGCCGCGATCACATCGCCGTCGGTTGGTCGGCGATGCGCGAAGCGGACGCGGTGGTAGAGCCGGAGCAATGTCGCGGCTGCTACGGGATCCGCATCGAGCCGTTCAAGGATGCTCATCGTGAACTCTGTCGGTGTCTGCGATGGCGCGCGAGCGACTCCTGATGCGGCGGCAGCTTCCTCCAGTGCGATCCAGGCGGCAATGACCGCGTCGCCAGGATCTGCGATCTCGTCGAGCCGGGAAAGTGCTGTCTCAAGCCCCTGCTGCATCTCGGGCAACCGAGGATCAGCCCCATCAACCAGCATTCCGCCTGGACTCGAGGCGGAGCGCCGGCGTGCTTTGCCGCTGAACGTGATCCTTCGCAGGATCCGCCAGAGCACAAGAGCGGCAACGATCGCAACGATGACTCGCGCGACAATGTCGAGCCACCTCAGATCCCAGTCTCGTTGCGGAGGGAGCTCATCGAGATCGTCATCTGCAATGTTCAGATCGAGTTCGGGAAGTTGATCGAATCGATCCGCGAGCGAAAATCCGAAGTCGCGGGATTCGAACTCCCACGGGCCAGCAAATGCACTGGCCAGGAGGACAAACATCATGAGGCCAAACCCGGCAGCAACGGCGCCAGCCACGCGCGACCGCGATGGCCGCCTAGCCACGGGTCGATGGTCCCGTCGCGGGCAGCTGACCGAACTCCTCGCCACGGGCTGGATTGAACGTCAGATCCAACCCCACCCAGATCGTCTTTGACCAGCCGTAGAGCACGAATGGGATGAGCGCGTTGAGCACCAGGCCACCGATAAGCAGTCCGGTCCACGGCACATCGGGCCAAGTGACGAGCATGCCGCCGACGAACCATCCACCAAAGACCACAAGCACGATCGCCATGATCACCGTCATGGCGCCGACCCAGTAGCCCTCTTCGCGGACGAACGAGAATCCACATGTGGGGCAGGACGGTTTCAGTTCGGTGAGCCCTGCGAACACGCCACGGCCTCCGCAGTGCGGGCATGCGCCCATCAAGCCGCGGCCAAGTGGAGCAACTCGCGAGGAACGGGCCGCAGAAGCTGGTGTACGCGGGTCCGAGCCTGTCACGGTGACCTCGTCGTGTCGCGTCTGAAGGCACACCGTAACGGCGTCGCGTCCAGCCACGAGCACTCGCCGTCGACGGCCATCAATCAGCCGAGGCTTCCCGCGACGCGACAGCACGCGCCAACACTTCGCTGAACACCGCCGCTGGCTGCGCGCCTGTGATCGCGAACCGTCGATCGATGACGAAGAAAGGGACTCCGGTGACGCCCAGCGACCGCGCCAGCTCAAGGTCTTGCTCAACAGCGGGCTGGTAGCGGCCGTCGTCCAGCGCGCCACGAACCTCGGCAGCGTCAAGTCCGACATCGGCGGCGAGATCAACCAGGTCGTCGTCACGGCCAACGTGCCTGCCTTCGCAGAAATGGGCCCGGAGCAACCGTTCCTTCAGGTCGTACTGCAGGCCGCGGTCGTAGGCCAGATGCAGGACTTGGTGGGCCTTGCGCGTGGACGCGACTTGCTGGCTGGAAAAGTCGAACTGCAGCCCAGCCTCTGCCGCCACACGGGCGACTTCGTCCTGGAGGCGGGCCGCACCATCGCGGGTGATGCCCTTGTGATCCACCAGAAAATCGAGAGCGGAACCTTCAAAATCTTCGGGAGTATCGGGTGAGAGCAAGAAACTGTGAAACGTCACGTCCACCGGTGGGGTGCCGCTCTCAACGAAGTCGACAATCCCGTCCTCAAGGTGGCGCTTGCCGATGTAGCACCACGGACAGGCGACGTCAGACCAGACGTGAACGGTCAACGGTTCGGACGCTGCAAACTCGGGAACGGCGGACTCAGACACAGCGCGAATCCGTCCCAGCCCTTGGTGCCAACGGTCTGTGGTGCTGTCGCATCTATTGGTACTCGTCTCGACGTCTCCCGAGGTAGACGGTATTCGACGATTCTCCGCCGGTATAGAAGTTCGGGAACGCGACCACTTCGGCGCGCACGTCGACAAACACCGTGCCCAGGATGTCCAGGAACTCCTCGTCCGGCAGGGCATCGGACCACAAGCCGAAGACGCCACCGGGACGCAGATCCCGCGCCAAGCGCTCCATCCCCTGCGGCGTGTAGAAGTCAGTGTGGCTGGCGTTCAGCAGGTGCGACGGAGTGTGATCGATGTCGACAAGGATGGCATCCACCTGTTGACCAGGTGCTTCGGGCCACAGCGCCTCATCGCCACGGACCATTCCGAAGAAGTCGTCACACACGATGTGGCATCGGGAGTCGCCAACCAGCGCGTGAGTTTCGGGCAACAGTCCGTTGGTGTGCCAGTCGATGACATGGCTGAGGGCTTCTACGACGAGCAGCGACTCCACTCTGGGATCTTCCAGGACCGCGCGTGCCGTGTAGCCGAGTCCGAGTCCTCCCACCACGACGTCAAGCGACGTTCGATCCAGCATGTCGAGGCCCAGCTTGGCAAGCGCGACCTCGCCTGCGGTGAACAGGCTCGACATGAGGAATTCGTCGCCGAGCTTGACCTCATACACGTCGACCTTGCGCATCGGCTCACGACGACGACGCAGGCTGAGCACTCCCATCGGCGTCGCGACGTTCGCCAACTCTGCAAACGATGCATTCACCGCAGACCCCTTCGTTGCATCCACTCTACGGCCACCAGACTGTTCGGCCGGATGCGCGGCCTCTCACCGTCGATCCGCTCGACAAGCGAGCGCCGTCAGCGGTCGGCCGCAAGCACCGATTGGATCTGCTGATCAATCGAGCGTGCTACCGACGCCCGGGTTTCCTGCGTGCGTGCACGTGCAGCAGCCGTAAACCGGCCGACGGCTTCGACCGCGCCGAGTTTCGCCTGTCCCTGCCAGTCGGTTGCTTCGAGCCGGGCCAGATGTTCCTGAAGCGCCGCATCCACTGTCCCCAAGCGTCGGGCGACTGACGGCTTCAATTCCTCCAGCGCGGCCGTGTCAATGTCGACCGCGCCATCCCCGGCATCCACCGCTGGCATCGCGACCGGCGACCCGTTCACCGCGATGCGGACGGGCGCGCCACCAAGTGCATGGGCGATGTTGCTCGTAGCGAGCGACACGGCCTCCGCAATCTGACCCAGATCCTTCAGCAGCGCACGGGAAAAATCGACAGCAATCTGGCCGATCTCTGTCTTGAATCCGACGGCGTTCGGTCCGAAATACCTCACGGTGACAGCATCTTGGGTGAGCAACTGCAGGTCGAGGCGTATCCGCTCGAACTGCTGCGTCGCGAACGACGCGTACTGGACGATCGACGCTGGATTGACACGAATGACAGCCATCTCGACAACTCCCCCTGATTCGAATCGATCTCAGACCGACAATGCCCCAAGGACCCCGTCCCACCAACACCCTAATGATCGACTCCCACATGACGAACGGGAGTTCAGAGAGTCTGGGGACAAGCATGCCTAACGGGCGACCTGCATCAGCCACCAGTTCCGGTCGCTGATGAACACCCCACGTCCTGACGGGAACTGCTGTCCTGGCCGGAGCCTGACGCCAGCGGGCGCCACCAATCCGATGTCATCAAGCGCGTCTGGCTGGAGGAGCAGCATTCTGCGCGCTCGCTTCATCATCGCCATCCAACCGGTCACGAATCCCGACAAGATCTCGTCAGGCAACGCTGCCAGGATGCGCACACGCCCCTCGTGGAGCAGCCGTTCCAACTGCGCCCCCACAGCATCGCCGACGTGGTCTGGCGCATCGATCACGAGCACCGGAGTGCTCAATCCGGATTCGACGTCATCCGAATCCATCGCCGTGACCAGCGCGTCAAGCATCGGCGCGTAGTCGCGCTGGTTCACCGCAACCTGGCTCGCCGCCACGACGGCCAGTGGACTTGTCGGCGCAGTCAGAACCCACACGTCACGCCCCGCCGCAACAAGCCCTTGGGCGGCCGTAGCCAGCGTGGTCGACCGCCCTGACCCTGCCGGGCCGATGACCGCAAAGTCATGCGTGCTCACGTCACACCGGACGGGCTCGAAGGTCAGGTCGGCCACCCCGAGGGTGAACGCCTTGTCGTCGGAGGGCGGCAACGATCCCACAGCGACCTCATGCGGCAACTCAGCCAGTCGCACCTGCTGGCCTTGCGCACTTGCCTGGGCAAGCAGCGCCAGTGCTGCGCTCTGACCCGCCTTGCTCACATCGCTGCCGACTACTGCAACCTGCACCGTGGTGCCGTCGTGACGCAACGCTCGTCCGTCCCCAAGCTGGGCATGTCGTGCGACTTGAAAGGGAACGCCGAGATCCATCAACGCATCGGCATCAGCCATCTTGAGCATCAAGCGTCCAGTGACAGCATTGATGATCGTTGCTGGAATGCTCATTCTCCGGTCCACCGACGCAACCAGGTGGATGCCGACCGACCTGCCCGCCAACACCGTCTCCACGAACAACTCAGACCACTGGTGCAAGCCTCGGTCGAAGGTGCGGCTGAACCCTTCGTAGCCGTCGACGACAAGCAAGAGTCGTGGCACCTGCTTGTTGGGAGCCAGTCGGTGGAGCGCTGTCAAGGTCTCTGCCTTGTATGCCGCCAGCAGCGTCTGCCGCCGAGAAACCTCTGCACGCAGATGCATCAGGATCCGTGTCGAGGATTCAAGATCATCGCCGGCTGCCACGGCAGCGACGTGCGCAAGGTCGCCGACTGTGGCCAGCGACTGGCCCGCATAGTCAAGGATGAATACCTCAACGTCTTCCGGGGACGCATGCGCGAGGGCTGATGCGATAACGGTGCGCAACGTCGTGGTCCGGCCGCTGCCTCCTGTGCCGAAAACAAGCAGCCCTCCGGTCGCCTCAAGGTCAACCACCTCGGGTGCCTGGCGCTGGTGGTCGGGCAGGTCTGCCACACCGATAAGCACGTCGCGCCCAGGCTTGAGCTCATCAACGGCTCCGAATCCACCCCCGACCACTTCGTCGAAGGTGATCAGGAACGGAAGTGGCGCCACCCATGGCCGCCGCCCATTCGCAACACCGAGTTGGCGCGATGCCGCACCGACCGCGGCGATCACCTCATCAAGTTGGGAGTGCTCGATACCGGCTTTCCCAGCAGGCTCTGGCAGCGATGTTGCAGGACCGGAAGGAGCAAAGTCCTCGACGGTCACTTCAGCGACGGCTGATGCCACCGTGGACGCAGCCCCGGGAAAGGCTGACTGGAACTCGATCAGGCCACCCTCGCCGAGTCGGGCAAACCCGCGACCTCGCAGAGGTGCTGGAATCTTTGCTGCCTCAGGGCCACCCAGAATGCTCGACGAATCCGAAGGATCCAAGACCCGGAGGCTGATCCGCAGGTTGGTGTTGGCCAGGATGTCGTCGTTGACCGCTCCCGACGGACGCTGCGTCGCCAGGATGAGGTGGATCCCCAGGCTCCGGCCCCGCTGGGCGATATCGACCATCCCTGCAATGAAGTGTGGGACCTGGGTGACCAGCGTGGCGAATTCGTCAACCACGATGACCAGGCTCGGTGGGGCCTCGTCGGGAAAACGATCCAGCATGTCGTTGAGATCGGTGGCCTTGCCTTCCATGAGTCGCATGCGTCGATCAAGCTCGGCCCTGAGGCTCACCAGCGCACGCATCGCCAACTCGGCGCTCAAGTTGGTCACATAGCCGACCGTGTGAGGTGCCTGTTGGAACACGTTGCTTGACGCGCCACCTTTGTAATCGATGAACAAGAGATTGAGCCGGCTCGGTGGATGCCTGGCGATCAGTGCAGCAATGATGGCCCGCAGCAGTTCGCTCTTTCCCGACCCGCTCGTTCCTGCGATCAGCGCATGGGGGCCATGCTCAACGAGGTCGATCTCCACGGGCCCGTGTGGCCCGATCCCTATCGGCGCCCGCAGCTCGTAGCCGTCGACCGACCGCCATTGTTCGATGATCCATTCGGGGCTGGCAGCGGTTGTCCCAAGCGTCCCTAACAATGCAGCGGTGCGTGGGATCGCGTTCGTCGTCGACGCTCCGCTCGCGTCGCGAACCGGCGCCAAGGCGCGACCGATACGACTGGCAACGCCGCTGTCCACAAGATCCAGGTCCAGCTGCCGCGCATCCAGGTCGGGGTCGGTGAACCAGAGCCAAGCACGCTGGCCCGACGCTGCTGGCGGGCAGTGGACGACTGCCGTCGACTGGCGTGGCACCCATCCGAGATCCCGACCCACCCACATCACTGCCAGGGCCACGTCACCCGCAACGTCAAGCAACGCCGACAAGGTTGGCCGGTCAACCTCGGCACCTTCATCCAGGAGCAACAACAGTCGCGGCCAAGAGGAACTTGACCGCTGCGTCGCCACATCCAACAGCCGGCGCACCAGGTCGTTGGCGGCCGCAGATCCCCGCACCACATGCGGGCCCGCGATCGGTGATGCCGTTGACCGGGTGTGGGGCAGCCATTTCACGACGTCAACGATCCGGTCTGTCTCCGGCATTGCCGCGCAGATCACAAGGTCTTCCGGCGAATGCAACGTCGCCGACTGAACCAGCAGCGCCAAGGTCACCGCGTCGACGGTGCTCGCATCGCCATAGAGCGACACGATGGGGTGCTGGACGGCGTCAACAACGACAGGCACCGACGTCAGCATCGATCGTTGCCTCAAGTCCTCGACGAGGTCTGCGGCCAAGGTGTCGCCGTCGGTTGCATCGGCCAGCCGCGTCGAAGTTCGACACTCATCAGTGCCCAGGCCCAACCTCAGATGAAGGAAGTCTCCAGAGGAACGGGTTCGTGCCCACAGGTCGGATGAACGGGCCTCGGCCCGGCGAGTCAGGTCAGTGATGTCCGGAGCAGCCTCGTTGCGACGACGCCGCTCGTCAGTGATGGCGGCGTCAAGACGCTCGATCCAGGCGGCGCGGCGCTGGCCAAAGATGGCGAGCTCTTGCCGATACGTCCTTCCACCTGAACGTCGCTCACCGATGATGTTCGCTACTGCGCTGAGCGGCCCGAGGAGGGCGAACAGGAGAAACTCCGGTCGGCCAAGAACCAGCGCGAACAGCACGGCGCCCGCCATGGGCAACAACAGCGCAAGAAGGTTGAACGACCGCTTGGCCGGTCTCGTCGGTGGCCGGCCAGGACCCGGCACGTCCACCGCCTCCAATCGGGGGCGCCGGTACGGCGTCCGGTTGAGCGGCAGGCAACCCAACTGATCGCGGATGGTGCTCGTCGCGAATCGCACGTGCCGAATCGCCAGCGTGCATCCCCCAAGCTGGACAACTGCCCCTTCATGCAGCGGAACAACCCGATCGATCGTCGCGCCGTTGACAACGACCGGATTCGTGACGCGCCCCGCTGGCTCGATGGTCGCGGCCCCGCTCGACGAGATGGTCACGATCGCGTGAAAGCTCGACACCGTTGGATCAGCCAAGGACACATCTGCCCGCAGATCACGACCGACCACATAGCGGCCGGGCTCAAGCGGCAGCGACCGGCCCGTTCCGGCACCACTCACGACATCGCAGACAAGACCGCATGCTGTCTGTGTCGCGGCCTTGGCGACATTCGGCGGGTCATGTTCGACGACTTCAACAACATCGCCCGACACGAGCTCGGATGCTGGCATCGGTGTGTCGGCCGCCAGTGGCAACCCAATCCGATCGCAGAAGAGCCGCACCGGTCGGTCATCGGCCGCCGAGGCGCCGAAGTAGCGATTGATCGCTCGCGCGACGTCGCCGACGGTGTGGTCATCGGTGAAGGCCACGGCGACATCGTTGGACGAGCTCCCATTCACGGCAATCCGCAGCAGGATCTCCCGCATGTGTCCCCCCGCCCCCGCCTCCCCCTTTCGGAGGAAAGCCACAACAAGCGCCCACGACCCGTCATTGTCCGACCTTGGCTAGATATGATCGCCGGGCGTCTCAGTGGTGCTGTGCATAACTGAGACGCCCGGACAGGGGCTTAAGGATCCGGAATGGGGGTGGGGCATGCCTCGGGCACGGGCGCGGTCGACGATCGTGGACGCATTTGCCGAGATCAGCGAGATCGGGATCGGATCGTTCGCCCGCGTCTACCGAGCGGTCGATGGTCACACTGGACAACATGTCGCACTCAAGATCCTGGACATCCAGCGATCTCGCGCGATGAACCGCGACCAGTTCAACGTCGAAATGCGCGCGCTGGCGATCCTGAGCGCCCATCCCCACATCGTGACGCTGTATCGCGCGTTCGTCAGCCGCGAACACCAGCCGGTCTTGGTCATGGAGCTGTGTGAGACCTCGCTCGCGGAGTCGATCACGTTGCACGGCGCCGTGCGTCCTCAGGTTGCGCTCAGCATTGCGATCAAGCTGGCGGGAGCGCTTGGGACCGCCCACGCCGCCGGCATTCTGCATCGCGACGTCAAGCCGGCAAACGTCCTCGTCACTCGCTACGGCGAGCCGGCTTTGGCTGACTTCGGCGTGGCGCGATTGCACCAAGACAGCGCAGCAACGCCGGCTATCACCCTGCACCATGCCGCCCCTGAGACGATCATTGGCGACACCGGCGATGAACGCAGCGATCTGTACAGCCTCGCCTCAACCCTGTACGAACTGCTCGCTGGCCGGCCGCCTTACTACGTGACGACCGACGAAGATCCACTCGTCATCCAGCGCAGGGTGCTAACGGATCCTGCCCCGAACATCCGTTCCACCAACGTTCCGATCGAGTTGCACGATCTCCTGCGGTCGACGCTGTCGAAGGATCCCAGCCATCGTCCCGCGTCCGTCATCGAATTCGCGCAACTGCTGCGCGGCATAGAGGAAGCCAATGGTTGGCCGGCGACCGACTGCATTGTCGAAGGGTTCGCGCAACTTCCTCCCCTGCTGCGCACACCCAGCATCGAGCACACCGCTGACAGCGCCGCCACGCGCACAAGCATCCCGTCACTGGGGATCAGCGACCGTTCGTTTTCGACGGTGGATCTTTCGGATCGCGGTCTGGATCCGGTTGACGGCACCGGCTCCGAAGAGGTGCCGTACGCGCGGCGGTCGGTGCCGGTCGAACGAGCCGACATCCCCAGCGCCCCGGACTTTGGCCTGTTGTCGCCGCCATCCCCGTTAGAGGCGACAGCAGGGTTCATCCATGCCACCGACAGTCCGGCGACACCGGAAACATGCCTACCCCCGCCTGCCGCAACGAGCCCACCCGACGCTTGCGAGGGTGAGGTCGCCGCGGTCTGGGGCTACGGTCCTGCTGGCGGAACAGGAACCGTGATGCGACAGGAATCGCACCCTCCTTCCAGCACATCCGATCAAGCACCGAGCCCAAAGCGACGCCGCTTCGGGCGCAAGCGCAAGGACGCGTAAGGTTCGATGCCAGCACGAGTCGCACGACAGACGCGACGCCTTGGAGGAACTGGTCATGCCGGCACTGTCAGACGTTCGTGTGATTGACCTCACCATCGCGCGCGCTGGCCCAACGGCCGTGCGGCAACTATCCGACTGGGGCGCGTCGGTGATCCGGATCGATCCTCCCGGCGGACAGATCGGTATTTCAGGCAAGACCACTGGTCCCGACTACCTCAATCTGCACCGTGGCAAGCGGGCGATGACGCTCGACTTGAAGGCCGCGCAAGGTCTGGCGATCTTCAAGCGACTGGTCGCCGACGCCGACGTGGTCGTCGAGAATTTCCGGCCGCCCGTCAAGCACCGGCTCGGCGTCGACTATGCGACGCTGTCGGCTGAGCACCCACGCCTGATCTATGGCTCGATCTCGGGTTACGGCCAAGACGGCCCGTACGCGTCACGGGGTGCGGTTGACCAGATCATCCAGGGCGTCAGCGGCCTGATGAGTGTCACCGGAGAGCCCGACGGCGACCCGATGCGCGTCGGTATCCCTATCTCTGACGTTGCGGCCGGTCATCAGCTGGCGCTGGGCATCGTGGCCGCGCTCTACGAACGAACCTCCAGCGGACAGGGCCAGTGGGTGAGCGTGTCGCTGCTTGAGGCAGTTATCTCGTTCCTCGATTTCCAGGCGGCACGCTGGACGGTCGACGGCCAGGTCCCGGAGCGCCAAGGCAACCACCACCCAACTTTCGTGCCGATGGGCACTTATCAGGCCTCTGATCTGCCAATCAACCTGGCCGCGTCCAGCGACCGGTTGTGGGAGTCATTCTGTATGGCCACCGGCGCCGGCCACCTCGCTTCCGACGAACGGTTCGCCGACGCAGCCGGACGGATCACACATCGCGTTGAACTCAATGCCGCGGTCGCCGAGATCATCGCCACCCGCCCGGCCGCCGAATGGGTCGAACTGCTCAATGAAGCCAGCGTGCCGTGCGGCGTGGTCAACACGGTCGATCAGACCTTCGCCGACCCTCAGGTCGCCCACCTTGCGATGACGACCACCGTCGAACATGCCACCCGAGGTCCGGTCGACATCCTGCGACCACCAGTAGGGATGTCACGCACCCCGACGGCAGTTGCCGGCCCCGCCCCACTGATCGGTGAACACACCGACGAGATCCTGGCCGAACTGGGCCACAGCCCCGGCGAGATCGCGGACTTGCGGAACGCCGGCGTCATCGGAGCAGTGCCTAACGCCCGATGAAGTGAGGCCGCCGCTTTTCTTTGAACGCAGCACGCCCTTCGGTGTAGTCCTGCGAGGCCATGCAAGCCGCCGCCATCGCATCAATCCGGTCCAGATCGCGGTCAGCCGGAGGCTTGGCGGCTTCACGCAGCGCCACTTTGGCTAGTTGGATGGTCAGCGGTGCGTTCTCAGCGATGGTGGTCGCGGTGTCAGCCACCGCCTGCTCCCACTCGCCGACGGGCACAACTCGGTTGACCAGACCGCACGCCAGCGCCTCATCAGCACTCAATCGGCGGGCGGTGAACAGAATCTCCGATGCGAACCCCGGACCGACCGTCGCCCGCAGCATTTCGGCGGCTTCCAACGCATAGGCGCGACCGAGTCGCGCGCCGGGAATCGAGAACACACTGTCGTCGGCAGCGATCCTCATATCGGTGCGCAGCGCTGCCAGCAATCCACCGCCGATGCAGTAGCCACGGATCGCGGCAATCACCGGCTTGGACATCACATGCCAGTTGGCCCACGCCTGGCGGATGGCGGCGTGGATTCGTTCGAGATCTTCGAGCTGGCGGCCGAACTCTGAGATATCCGCACCCGCCGAAAACGCCCGTTCCCCGGCTCCCCGCACCACGACCACGCGCACGGCCTCGTCGGCTTCGAAGCGAGCCATGAGGTCACCGGCGTTGAGCGCCATCGTCTCGGACAGCGCATTGTGCTTCTCAGGCTGGTTGAACGTCAGCCAGGCAACACCACCTTCGGTGTGAGCAAGAAGCTGCTCAGTGCCAGTCTCGACCTCAACGCGCGGAGCATCGGCAACATTGACGGCTTCGTCGGCGGTCATCGTGATTCCTCCGCTGCGCCTACAGATGACGTCATCAGCGTGTCACGTCGGTTGACTCGCCAGGCTGGCCAAAGAACGGCACCCGGCTGAAGTCAAGGTCATACTGCTTGATGGCTTTGTCGCGCACATCGCCGTCGAGCTCGCCCGCCTTGACCAGCTCAGCGAGCACGCAATAGGTGATCGATGCGGCATCGACCCGGTGGTAGCGGCGCAGTGCTTCCCTGGTATCAGAACGTCCGAAGCCGTCGGTTCCAAGCACTGCGAACGGCCCCGGAACCCAGTCAGCGATCTGGAACGGTGTCGCCCGCATCCAGTCGCTGACCGCGATGCACGGGCCTTGAGCATCAGCCAGCACCTCTGCGACCAGCGGTACTCGGGGGTCTTTGCCAGGATTGGTGCGGTTCCACGCCTCGACGTCGAAGCCTTCACGCAGCAGGCGGTTCCAGCCCGGCGCCGACCACACGTCGGCGGCGACATCCCAGTCTTCGGCCAGCATTTCCTGTGCCCGCAAGGCTTCGTGCATCAAGGTCCCAGAGGCCAAGATGTAGGCCGGCTGTTTGCCGCTGGAGGCTTGACGGTAACGGTAGAGGCCGTTGATGATCTGCTGGTCGTCGACATGGTCAGGCATCGCCGGCTGGATGGCCGGCTCGTTGTAGACGGTGAGGTAGAACACGACGTCTTCGCCGCCTTCGATGTAGTCATCGCTGTACATCCGGCGCAGCCCGTGCTCGACCAGCACAGCGACCTCGTAGGCGAACGCTGGGTCGTAGGCCTCAACGCCGGGGTTCGACTGGGCAATCAGCAGCGAATGCCTGTCCTGATGCTGCAGGCCTTCGCCGTTGAGCGTCGTCCCACCGGCCGTCGCACCGATCATGAAGCCCCGCGAACGCTGGTCAGCGGCCGACCAGATCGAATCTGCCGTCCTTTGGAAGCCGAACATCGAATAGAAGATGTACAGCGGCACCATCGGTTCGGCGTGGGTGGCATACGAAGTCGCAGCAGCGTGGAAGGTCCCCATCGAGCCCGCTTCGGTAATGCCTTCGTGGATGATCTGGCCGTCGGTCGCGGTCTTGTAGCTCAGCAGCAGTTCCTGATCGACGGGTTCGTAGTTCTGCCCCAGCCAGTCGTAGATCTTGGCGGTCGGGAACCACGAGTCCATCCCGAAGGTGCGCGCCTCATCGGGGACGATCGGCACGATGCGGTGCCCGAACCCTTTGACTTTCAACAGGTCCTTGAAGAGCCGCACCAGCGCCATCGTGGTGGCAACGGGCTGGTTGCCTGAACCCTTCTTGAGCTCGCCGAAAGCGTCTGACGACGGCAGTTCGGGCATCGTGAATGCCACCCGCCGCTCCGGCAGATACCCACCGAGCTCCTTGCGACGCTCCTGCAGATAGGCGGCGACATCGGAGTCCTCGCCCGGGTGCACATAAGGTGGCAGATCGCCTTCAAGCGCCTCGTCGGCCAGATCAAGATCCAGGTTGTCCCGGAACGTCTTCAAGGCATCCGACGACAATTTCTTCATCTGGTGGACGGCGTTGCGGGCCTCGAAGTCGGGACCGAGCGTCCATCCCTTGACTGTCTGAGCCAGGATCACGGTCGGCGCGCCTGAAGTCTCCACTGCCGCCTTGAACGCCGCATAGACCTTGCGGTAGTCATGGCCACCACGAGGCAGCTTCGCAAGGTCATCGTCGCTCATATCGGCGACCATCTTCTTCAAGCTCGGATGGGCGCCGAAAAACTTCTCTCGCACGTAGGCGCCACCGCGGGCGATGTAGGTCTGCATCTCACCGTCGGGGACCTCGTTCATCCGGTTGACGAGCGCACCGTCAACATCGCGTGCCAGCAGATCATCCCAATCTCGACCCCAGATGACCTTGATGACGTTCCATCCGGCACCACGGAACACACCCTCGAGCTCCTGGATGATCTTGCCGTTGCCACGCACGGGGCCATCGAGTTGCTGCAGGTTGCAGTTGATCACGAAGGTGAGATTGTCGAGGCCTTCGCGCGTGGCCACCGACAGTGCACCGAGGGTTTCGGGTTCGGCTGTCTCACCGTCGCCACCGAAGAACCACACATGCTGGCTGGAGGTGTCTTTGATCCCGCGATTGTGCAGATACCGGTTGAACCGGGCTTGGTAGATCGCATGCAGCGCTCCGAGCCCCATCGACACCGTCGGAAACTCCCAGAACTTAGGCATGAGCCGCGGGTGTGGATACGACGACAAGCCACCCGGCTCCACCTCGGCCCGGAAGCGGTCGAGTTGATCCTCGGTCAGCCGGCCTTCGACGAAGGCGCGGGCGTAGATGCCCGGTGAAGCATGCCCCTGAAAGTAGATCTGGTCGCCGCCACCAGGGTGGTCCTTGCCACGGAAGAAGTGGTTGAAGCCGACCTCATACAGCGACGCTGCCGATGCGTACGACCCGATGTGACCACCCGTGCCACGCTCGACATTCGTCCGGTGGACCATGACCGCAGCGTTCCATCGGATGTAGCGGCGGATGCGGCGTTCGAGTTCCTCGTCACCTGGAAACTCGGGTTCCTGCGCCGGCGAGATGGTGTTGAGGTAGTCGGTCGTGGTCAGTGACGGAATCCCGATGCTGCGCTGGCGCGCCCGGTCAAGGAGCTGGAGCAACAGGAACCTGCCACGGGTCTGGCCAACTTCGTCGATCACCGCGTCGAACGACTCGATCCATTCACGGGTCTCGGTCTCGTCAGCGTCCGGGTAGGTAATCGGAAACCCGTCGGTCATCAGATGACGGCTTACAGCGTGGCGGTCGTCGGACATCGTGGTGCCAAGCTCCTTCGAAGGTGGGCACGATCGGTGCCGTTGAGTCCCTCGGTCGCGTGGGAGTGTTTCGCGTCAACGGCCGTTCCCGCGGTGGCGGGCATGCAGCCGGTAACGGGCCATGGTGCGTGACTGATGAAGCGGTGTGCGGATCTGGGCAGCTCAACGTCCTGTCACCGCAGATAGGCGACTACCACGGTAACCGGTCGACTCTTCCAATGTGGAGTCGAGGCACGCTACGTTTTCCGCATGAACCACTCTTGCATCGCCTCGGTCAGCCGCACTGCCACAACGACCCGGCGTCGGCATCACCGTCGACACCGGCCATCGATCGTGATCATCGGCATGCTCGCGCTCGTTGTATCCGCGTGCGCATCGGTGACCGAACGTGTCGACAACGTCCGCTCGAGCGTTGGCTCTGTTGCCGAGCGTGCCCGAGCGTGTGTCGAGCTCGTCCAGGCCTTCGGCAGCTTCGACGAGCCCGGTGCCGACGACGACCCCGAGCAGGCATTGGAGACCTTGCGCGAGATCGTTGAGCGTTCACCCGAAGAGTTCATGGCGCTGATGAACGAACTTGAATCCCTCGTAGAGCAGGCTGCCCAAGCCGAGGCCGACGGTCGCACCGTCGTTACCGATCCCGAATTTCGGCAGGCGGCTCGACACCTCGCCGGCCAGGCCACCTCGCTGTGTGCGACAGGATGAGTGGACTCGCCACCGCAGAACATGAGCAGGTCGTCGTGGGCCATGATGCTGCCAGCGGGCTGAGATGCATCATCGCCATCCATTCAACAGCGCTGGGTCCCGCCTTAGGTGGCACCCGTTTCCGCCCCTACGACTCGTTCGACGACGCGATGACCGATGCCTTGCGGCTCTCGCAGGCGATGACCTTCAAGAACGCTGGCGCGGGCCTCGACCGTGGCGGCGGCAAAGCCGTCATCATCGGAGACCCCGCCGCGATCCGCTCCGAATCCCTCATCCGCGCCTATGGACGGATGGTCGGAAGCCTCGGTGGCCGCTACATCACCGCCTGTGACGTCGGCACCACACCCGACGACATGTCGCTTGTTCGACGTGAGACACGCTGGGCAACCGGAATGGACCCAAGCGAAGGCGGCTCTGGCGACTCCGGGATTCTGACGGCTGAAGGAGTGCTTCTCGGACTGAAGGTGACCGCCGAGGAAGTCTTCGGATCATCGTCGCTCGCCGACCGGCACATCGCCGTGCAAGGGCTCGGGAAAGTAGGCCGGCGGCTCGTGGAGCATCTGGTTGCCGAGCGTGCACGGATCACCGCCAGCGACGTGGATAATGCTGCGGTCGAACGTGTCCGCGGTCTTGACGGGGTCGACGTTGTCGGGCCGCACGAGATCCTTCAGGTTGACGCCGACATCCTGTCGCCGAACGCGCTCGGCGCGGTGCTCAACGAACAATCGATCCCGAGACTGCGCGTGGCTGCCATCTGCGGGGCCGCCAACAACCAGCTTGCCACCGAGGATGACGCGACACGCCTGCACGACGCCGGGATTCTGTATGCACCCGACTTCGTAGTCAGCGCTGGCGGCGTCATTTCGGTCGATGACGAACTCCAGCCTGGCGGATGGACTCCCCAGCGGGCGCGCCGCCGCCTGCAGGTGATCCCCGAAACCCTGCGAGCCGTCATCGACCATGCCCGCACGAGCGGGATCACGGCACAAGCCGCAGCGATCGAGCTCGTGCATCAGCGCATCAACAGCATCGGAGCGTTACGCGGATTCTGGATGCCCGCCGACCACGCGAGCCCCAGGCGCTGACCCGTTGACGGCGCACGGCTCACGCCAAGAGCGCGACCTTGCTGGCTTGGCGGTCGCCGGAAACAACCTCGCCTATTGCCCACGCTTCAACGCCGCGGTCGGCAAGCGTTCTCACGGCGGCATCGACAGCGTCGGAGGCGACGATGGCGACCATGCCGACGCCACAGTTGAACGTGCGCCACATCTCAGCATCATCGACCGGCCCGTGCGACTGCAACCAGTCAAAGATCTCGGGCCGCACCCACGCGCCAGTGTTGACCGTGACTGCCAGCGCGTCGGGCAGGATCCGCGGAAGGTTCTCCGGCAGTCCTCCCCCCGTCACATGGCACATGGCATGCACGTCGACCTGCCGGGCCAACTCCAGGCAGGCAAGCGCATAGATGCGCGTCGGCTCCAGCAACTCTTCACCCAGCGGGCGCTGCAAGCCGTGATGGGCCGCAAGGTCTCGGTCACCGACGATGCGGCGAACCAGGCTGTAGCCGTTGGAGTGAAGCCCGGATGACGCCATGCCAACGAGCACGTCACCGGCCGCAACCCGGTGCGAACCGAGGATGTCATCCTGCTCGACGACAGCCACGCCGAAGCCGGCGATATCGAACTCATCCTCGGCGAGGAGACCCGGGTGCTCAGCGGTCTCGCCGCCGACCAGCGAGCATCCGGCATCGACGCAACCGTCTGCTATGCCTGCGACCAGCGCCGCGACCCGGTCAGGATCGAGCTTGCCGACCGAGATGTAGTCGTTGAAAAACAGTGGCTCGGCTCCGCACACCACCAAGTCGTCGACAACCATTGCAACCAGGTCTCGTCCGACCGTGTCGAGGATGCCGAGTTGACGGGCGATATCGACTTTTGTGCCCACTCCGTCAGTGCCGGAGACCAAGACCGGGCGCCGGTAGCGCGACGTGTCGAGGGCGAACATCCCACCGAAACCTCCGATGCCATCGAGTACCTCGGGGCGGCGGGTTCGGGCAGCCAGCGGACCGATGAGATCAACAGATTTCGCGGCAGCATCAAGATTGACGCCCGCGTCGGCATAGCTCACGCCGGTCTTGGCGTCGCCAGGATGCTCGGGCATGTTCATTGAGGTCCCCGCTGTCGCGGCAGTTTCCATTGACGCCGCCAGGATCGCTCCGCGTCAGCGAAAGCATCCAGTGGCTCAATCACATCCTGCACAGCGCCGAGCAACTCTTCGAGCTCATCAGTTGAGGCGGCCACATTCTCAAGTTCATCGGCGGCCATCAACGCTTCGTCCAACGATGCCTGGCACGAATCCCAGTCGGCGGCCAGTTCATCGAGTCGCCAGGCCGGCATCCATGCACGGGCGTCATCGAGGGCACGCCTCAATGCTGCAGTGCCGACGGTGATCGGGGCGGGCTCAACGCGACCGGTCGGAAGCGTCCCGAGCAGCACGCGCCGTCCGCCTTCAATCACGTCAGCACAGTCGACGAATCCCCACCACGCATCAAGGTGTCGGGGAGGAAGATCAGGCTTTCGGCGCAACATGGCCGCGATCCTAGTGGCAGCCCGCCCGGTTTCGGATCGGGCCGGGAATCAGCGATATCTGAGCATTCTCGCAGGCGCCTGTGCGACTGATTCCCTGGTTCGTTCCCAACCAGCGGCTGACGGTGCGTAGGCTTGCAGTCATGAGCACCTCTCGCATCACTCACACGGACACTCGTGTCGACGCTGACGTCGACGACGGCGTCGACGGCCCGCGCCCGACGCTGCCCCCGCTGGACAGTCACTCGTTTCTCGACGGGCTTGCCGAGCGCGTGGTGATTTTCGATGGAGCCATGGGGACTGCGCTGCAACAGGAAGAGTTGACCGCAGCGGACTTCGGCGGAGACCACCTCGAAGGGTGCAACGAGGTCGTGGTCCGTACACGGCCCGACATCGTCGATCGCATCCACCGACGGATGCTCGATGCCGGTGTTCATGCGCTGCAGACCAACACCTTCGGCGGAGCTCCGTGGGTTCTCGACGAGTACGGACTGGCCGACGAGACCGAAGATCTCAACCGCCAGGCCGCCTCGATCGCGCGAGCCGCGGCTGACGCGTTCGCGTCACCGGGAGATCCCCGATGGGTCGTCGGCTCCATCGGACCCGGAACACGCGCCCCGACACTGGCACTGGGCAAAGACCCGGCGACCACCCGAGACTTCATCGATGTCCCGACGATGGAAGCGGGATACCGGCGGCAGGTCCGTGGTCTGCTCGACGGAGGGTCCGACGTTCTCCTCGTCGAGACGTGTTTCGACCTGCTGCAGATCAAGGCTGCCGTCGCAGCATGCAACGACGTGTTTTTCGAGCGCCGCGAGCGGGTCCCATTGATCGTGCAGTTCACGGTCGAGAAAGACATCAACACGATGCTGCTCGGCACTGAGCCGATCGCAGCGATTGCGGCGCTCGACGCGTTGGCGATCGACGTGCTCGGCATGAACTGTGCGACCGGCCCTGACGACATGCGCGAGCACGTGCGCACCTTGTCACGCCAATCGCGCCTGCCTATCAGCGTGATCCCCAATGCTGGCATTCCTCACTTGGCCGACGGCCAGACCGTCTACCCCCTGCAACCTGCTGAACTGGCCGCCGCCCATCGCGAGTTCGTCACTGACATGGGAGTGGCCGTCGTCGGCGGTTGCTGTGGCACCACCGTCGAGCACATGGCAGCGGTCGTTGAAGCCGTCGCCAATGCCACACCCCGCGCTCGGCAACTCGACCGTCCAACACTGGTGCGCCCCGGGGCCGCCGGTCGCGCCGTCGCGCCTTCGGCCCTTGAGCATCAAGCCACTGAGTCGGCGCCAGATCCGATCGTCGTCGAGTGGCGACCGGCGCTCGCGTCGCTGTATTCGGCAGTCACCATCGAACAGGACACCGCGTTCCTGGCCATCGGTGAGCGAGTTAATGCCAACGGATCACGTGCTTTTCGCGACCTGCTGCTCGCCGAAGACTGGGACGCAGCGGTCCAGCTCGCCAAGTCGCAGACCCGCGAAGGCGCCCACGTGCTGGATGTCTGCGTCGACTATGTCGGCCGCGACGGTGTTCCCGACATCATCAACATCGTCGACAGGTTCGCCACCCAGTCAACGCTGCCGCTGGTCATCGACTCAACCGAGTCGCAGATCATCGAAGCCGCCTTGATCCGCCTCGGCGGACGGGCAGTGATCAACTCGGTCAACCTTGAAGACGGGCGCCGCAAAGCCGACGTCCTGCTCCCGCTCGCGCGGCGGTATGGAGCCGCAGTCGTCGTCCTGGCTATCGATGAGCAGGGCCAGGCACGCACCACCGACTGGAAGGTCGAGGTGTGCGAACGGGTCGCCACCATCGCTGTCGAAGACTTCGGGCTCGAACCGCATGACCTGATCTTCGACTGCCTGACCTTCCCTCTCGGCAGCGGACAGGAAGACCTCCGCCGCGACGCACTCGAGACCCTCGACGCCATCGAGGAGGTCATGCGGCGGATTCCCGGTTGTGCGACGACGCTGGGTGTCTCCAACGTCTCCTTTGGCCTGTCGGCAGCGGCACGCCAGGTGCTTAACTCGGTGTTCTTGAAGGAAGCGACCGACCGCGGGCTGAGCTCAGCCATCGTCCACCCCGGCAAGATTCTGCCGCTGCACCGTATTCCTGACGAGCACGTCGCCACCGCTCAAGACCTGATCTACGACCGCCGCGGTGCCGCTGGCCTGGGTGGTACTGCCGGGGCCGACTACGACCCGTTGCACCACTTCATGGCCTTGTTCGATGGTGTCAGCGCTGCGAAGACATCAGCGGTTGACCTGTCGGCGATGCCGATCGAAGAACGCCTCGAACGACGGATCGTCGACGGTGAAAAGGACGGCATGGACGCCGACCTCGACGAAGCCTTAACCGCCCATCCGCCGCTGGCCATCATCAACCAATTCCTGCTCGCCGGCATGGCACGGGTCGGCGAGTTGTTCGCCTCGGGCGCAATGCAACTGCCGTTCGTGCTGCAGTCGGCTGAGGCCATGAAAACAGCCGTGGCTCACCTCGAACCCCACATTCAAGCTTCAGGCGGTGGAGCGTCGTCCACCAAGGGCCGCGTCGTGCTGGCAACTGTCAAAGGGGACGTCCACGACATCGGCAAGAACTTGGTCGACATCATCCTTCGCAACAACGGCTACGAGGTGTTCAACCTCGGCATCAAGCAGCCGATCGACGCGATCCTGCAGGTGGCCGCCGACCAGCACTGTGACGTCATCGGAATGTCGGGATTGCTGGTCAAGTCGACGGTCATCATGAAAGAGAACCTCGAGGAGATGAACACCCGGGGCCTGGCCAGCTATCCGGTGCTGCTCGGCGGCGC
>JBBDSU010000061.1:57857-74899 GCA_040904825.1 Nitriliruptoraceae bacterium
CAATGGGGATTCACCCCCACAGACGGATCAACACCGGACGACTACCGCCAGCTCCTCGAAAGCGAAGCTCGTCCGGTCTTAAGGGAATGGATCGCACGCGCCAAGGCTGAGAAAGTTGTGACCCCCGAGGTCGTCTACGGCTACTGGCCCGCCAATGGCGACGGCGACGACCTCGTCGTGTGGGACCCCGAGGCACCGTTGGAGCGGGAGCTCGCCAGGTTCTCGTTCCCCCGCCAGGACCGCGGCAGATTCCTGTGCATCTCCGACTTCTTCCGCAGTGTGGATGAAGGCCGTCCCGACGTACTCGCCGTGCAACTGGTGACCATGGGGCGACGCATCAGCGAGATCGCAGCCGAACTGTTCGCCGAAGACAAGTACCAGGACTACCTCTTCGCCCACGGGTTCGGGGTCGAGATGGCTGAGGCGCTGGCCGAATACTGGCACCGCCGGATACGTGAGGACCTGGGCATCGCTGGTGACGATGGCGCCACTGCGCAAGACTGGTTCCGTCAGCAGTACCGCGGCTCCCGCTACTCGTTTGGCTACGCCGCATGTCCGCGACTTGAGGACCAGGAGATCCTGTTCCGCCTCATCGACCCGTCAGCCATCGACGTGGTGTTGACCGAAGAGTTCATGCTCGACCCTGAACAGTCGACGTCAGCGATCGTCGTTCACCATCCCGAAGCGAAGTACTTCAACGCCCGCTAAGCATCCGACGTCCGTATGCAGCTGGCACGATGACAAAGCGAACCAACCCGGAGGCCCCGTGACAAGGATCGACCAGCTGCTGGCGGCCGGGCCGACGATCTCATTCGAGTTCTTTCCGCCACGCAATGACGACGCGGCCGCACGGTTGCGCACGACGCTGGGCGAACTCGAGCCGCTGGCACCTTCGTTCGTGTCAGTGACGTACGGCGCAGGAGGTTCAACACGCGAGCGCACCCACCGGCTGGTGGTGGAGCTGCTGGGTGACACGACGCTCAATCCGATGGCGCACCTGACGTCGGTGTGCCATCGGCGCGACGAACTCTCCGACATCTTGGCGCGATACCGCGACGCGGGCGTCGTCAACATCATGGCCCTGCGAGGCGATGCCCCCAAAGACACCGAGCCGTTCTGGGAGCTCGACCATGCCGTCGACCTGGTCGAGCTGGCACGCGAGATCGGTGGCGGCGCGTTCTCGATCGGCGTGGCCGCCCATCCCGAAGGTCATCCTGCATCGTCCGACATGGCCCGCGATCGTGATCACCTCGCAGCCAAGCTCGCAGCCGCCGACTTTGGCGTCACTCAGTTCTTTTTCGACATCGAGGTGTACCTGCGCATGGTCGACGACCTCGCGGCTCGGGGATGCACCACACCCGTCATCCCCGGCATCATGCCGGTCACCGACGTGCGCCAGATTCAACGGTTCGCAGAACTCTCCGGAGCCCAGTTCCCCCCGCAACTGGCCGCCCGGCTCGATCATGTCGCCGATGACCTTGACGAGGTGCGTCGGATCGGTATCGACGTCGCCACCGAGTTGTGCC
Organism: Nitriliruptoraceae bacterium; assembly: GCA_040904825.1. Taxonomy (GTDB): domain Bacteria; phylum Actinomycetota; class Nitriliruptoria; order Nitriliruptorales; family Nitriliruptoraceae; genus JBBDSU01. The sequence continues at coordinate 59,384 of JBBDSU010000061.1, forward strand.
AGGGGCTGCTGGAGGCTGGTGCTCCCGGGCTCCACTTCTACACGCTCAACAAGTCAACAGCGACCCGTCAGATCTTCCAGCGCCTTCAGCAAGCCAGCCTGATCACGACCTCAGCCGATACGAGCCCAGCCGACCGTTGACGCTACGGATCGACATCAAGGTCAGCGCGAGCCCAGTCGATGGTGCGCCCGAGCCCGTCAGCCAAGTCCACCGTCGGCGCCCATGACAGGTGCGCTTTGGCAACGCTGAGGTCGGGACGACGTCGCTGCGGATCGGCCGTCGGCCGATCGACGTGGACGATGGGCACATCCACATCTGCCAGCGACCGGACCATTCTCGCAACCTCGCTGACGGTCACCTCGACCTCAGATCCAAGGTTGCACGGCAAGATCCGATCCGACACCAGCAGGCGCAGCATCCCGTCCACCAGGTCGTCGACGAAGCACAGCGAACGGGTCTGAGACCCGTCGCCTTGCACGGTGATCGGTTCACCTCGCAGCGCTTGGCCGACAAACGTCGGCACCAGCCGCCCGTCATCGTGGCGCATACCCGGGCCGTAGGTGTTGAAGATGCGGGCTACGCGAACATCGACGCCATGGTCGCGGTGATAGGCGTAGGTCATTGCCTCGGCGAACCGCTTCGCTTCGTCGTAGACACCACGCGGACCGATGGCATCGACATTGCCGAGGTACGACTCGGGTTGAGGATGCACTTCGGGGTCGCCGTAGACCTCCGAGGTCGAAGCCAGCATGAACCTTGCGCCACGAGCCCGGGCCACGCCAAGAGCATTGAGGGTTCCAATCGAACCCACCTTGAGGGTGTGTATCGGATGGCGCAGGTAGTCGATGGGCGAAGCGGGTGATGCCAAATGCAGCACGACAGCGACGTCGTCTGGGACCGCGATGTGGTTGATCACATCGCCGTTGACCAGCGTGAACCGGACATCGTCGGCCAAGTCGGCAACATTGCTCTGACGGCCGGTGATGAATGAATCGATGGCCCACACATCAAGGCCCGCGTCCAACAGTTTCCGGCAGACATATGAACCGAGGAATCCGGCTCCGCCGGTCACCAGCGCCCGATGTCCGGCGAAGGCGGCCGCCACCCGTTCACTGCCGGTGGGGCCGTCCATATTCGCTCCACGGGTGGTCCGGGCCGTGCCAGCCGGCAGTCCCGGTCAGCCAGACACTCTGCTGACAAACCGTTGCACCGACGGGAGCATGGCAGTGGCAATGAGGATCTTGGCGGCGTCGCCGATCAAGAAAGGACTCGTTCACCCGGAATCACATCGGCAAGGATCGCGCGGCGGGCGGCAGGTGAAGCGGATGAAGAACTCCCGGGCGGCCTCCAGGGTTGGACCCCGCACAAGTTAGTCGAGCGGCACCACCTGCAGGTCACACCGGCCGATTTACCGGCAGAACTCTCACCGGCGCCGGCCAGCCATCCGCTCGATGGTGCGTCGCAGGCGGCTGGAGGTGAAGTAGCCGAGCCACGCTCCCAGCGAATTGGCCACCACGTCAACCGGATCGCTGACTCGATCCTCAAGTCGCAACTGGAGCAGTTCGATCGTCACCGACAGTGCCACCGCTGACCACACCACTCGTCGATGATGAGGCCACCAAAATCCCAGCACCAGGCCGAGAGGAACAAACAACGCCACGTTGGCCGCCATCTCGAGCACGGCGAAATCGACCGTGTCGACAACCGGGTCAGGCAAAAATGGCAGCCAGTCCGGCGGGTCGAACAGCGTCAGCATGACAATCGGCGCAACCGCGACCGCCAGCGTCAGTACCTGGGTGCCACGGCGCAACACGAGCGCTAGATACCCGCGCTGGTGGCAACTTTCGGGTCGAGTGTCGCGAACTTGGCGAGATATGCGGCTCGTTCCGACTTGACCGTCGCTACCAGCGTCTCGTACTCGTCGAGCCGGCCTTGACGCTCATACAGGCTCCGTGGCCGGAGCAGCTCGCCGTCATCGACCCCCGGGATCGCTGACGCGACGAGATAGCCGAAGTCGGGATCCTCGACCCAGTCGATCGTGCCATCGACGATCGCTTCCTGGATCGCCGCGCTGTGGCGGATTTCAACCTTCTTCGAGCGCGGTTCGTCCTTGCCGCCTCCAACCCGGCCCGTATTGAACAGGTAGACCTCAAGTCCGAAGGTTTCGAGCAGTTCGAGCAGGCGATTGCCCTGGCTCGAATCATCCTCGAACCAGAACGGGTTCGTACCCGGCACGCGCAGGCTCTTGCCCGCTTCCGCAGCACCCCCTGCCGACGTTCCCTTCGTCTCACCGAGCATGAAGTAGTAGGGCACCTGTTCAGGCTTGAGCTTGGCGACCGCAGGGATCAACGTCTCGTTCCAGTTGAGAATGAACAAGTAGCGCGCAAGTGGCAGATCGCTCGGATCGCGATGGCGAATGTCGGCCAATCCAAAGGTGCAACGACCGTTGGCGGTGTAGTTGGTGTCAAAGAAATCGACCTTGCCGGTGTCGGTCACCGACACTGACTCAAGCCACGCTTCCGGCGATGTGGCGCCGCCATAGATCGTCGGCTCGTCGTCGGGATCAAGTCCGAACGTCTTGGCGAAGCAGCCATTTTCGGTCGTGTAGACCTTGCCGCCCGGCATGAGTGCGATGAAATCGTCCTGAACGGGCAGTGACCCTTTGACGTTGCGGAAGGTCGTGGTCGTCTTGCCGGTCCCTGACATCCCGATGATCAATGCGAGCTGCTCGGTTCCGTCAGCGGTCTGTTCAGCTGGGAAAGTCTTGGCACCGGAGTGCATCGCGAGCCCGCCACGGTCGTAGACCAGACGGTTCCACATGCGCAGCCCGCCCATCTTCGACTCGCCGAAGTAGTCCGACCCAAAGACACGCGTCACCCAGTTATCCAGATCAATCGTGATCAGCGCATCGTTGGGTTTCCCAGGCGCCATCAAATTGGGCGTATAGACGACCGTGAAGTCCGCCTTGAAGTCACCGTCCGGCGGGAAATACAGCTGCTGCTGCATAGCCGGGATATTGGAGTTGGACTTCTCGATGTAGAGGCGCACACCGGTGCGGAATGCTGGGTCAGGCCCGATGTAGCCCTCAATCAGGACCATGTCGCTCTCGGCGATGTAGGCGTCCTGCTGAGCCGCCCATTCGCCGGCCTCCGCACGCGAGATCGTCGGCTTGCCGGTGGGTTCGTCCGAAACGAAGAATGTCGACGCGCCGAGCCGTGAAAGCACCCGCGCTCGATAGTTGAGATTGCCGAACTCGGTCTCGGTGACATTTGGCATGAGGTCAAGGACCCACTGACGCAATTCAGATTGCGTCGGGTTGACGGCTACTGATGCCGCAGGAGGGAGTTCGAAAGCCACGGAATTTGCTCCTTGCGGGCCGGCGTCACCGCGCCGAACCCTTGCTCGGTTGCGTACCTGCATCGCGAACGCAGGCTGCGCACGCACGCTTCGCTGCCATGCGGAAAGCGGATCCACGACGATAGCCCCACGCATGCGGATGGCCCAAGTCGCTAAGGCGACCCGTCCACCCTGCGTCCCCAGAGATCACTCGCACCGATATGTATCCATCGCCTTAATCCGGGAAAACCCACCTTTATGACACGTCTACGCCTTGCCTGTCTTATCAATAAGAGGCTGCCCTCGTGCGCGCAAATGAATGCGCCTCGGTGGCGAAAAAGATCACGATTGCTACGCTCGGCGCTATTGGTAAGGAAAACAGCCGTATTTGGCGGCAATTCTCAAGGAGAACTTGGTGCCTCGACAGATGAGCGACGAACACAAAGCCGCGCTCGCAAGGGGACGTGCGCAAGGAAAAGCTGTGCGCGAGTATCTGGCTGCGCTTGACTCCGAACGCAAGCCGGGGCGACGGCTCGACAGTGACACGATCAAGGCACGGATTCCCCAAATTCAGGCTGAAATAGATGCGGAACCCGATCCCGCACGCCGCGTCGACCTGATTCAGCGCCGGCTTGATCTTGAGAATCGTCTGGTCGACCTTGAGGACCAGCCGGACATCGACGCGCTCGAAGCGGCATTTGTTGCGGCGGCTTACGAATACTCAGACCGCAAGGGGATCACCTACGCGGCGTGGAGAGAAGCTGGCGTGCCCGCAGCCACCTTAAAGGCCGCTGGCATTGCACGAACCCGGCGGCAGTAGGCCTTCGCTTTCCAAATGCCGCACGGCCGCGATCACCGAGTGGGCTGCTGCGGCAGCCATGTCGGGCCCGAGTTCCGGATACAGCCGCTTAACGATGTCCTCGACAGTAAGCGGTCCATCTGCCAGAACCGACAGAATCTGGTCGAGTCGGTGGTGCCGGTGAGCGAGGTAGTAGTCCACCACCGCGGTGGGGTCTTCGACCAGTTCGGGGCCGTGGCCAGGAAACAATGCGTCCGGGCCGAGTCTGTGGACTTTCCTCAGACTTTCGAGATAGTCGGTCAGATTCCCACCGTTGCGTGAGATCACCGAAGTGCCGCGTCCAAGAATGTGGTCACCGACCAGCAGTGCCCCTGTCGGCAGGCGCAGCGACAAGTGGTCGTCAATATGGCCCGGGGTAGCCACGACTTCGATGCCGCCGACGCCTTCTACGTCCAGTTGCGAACCATCGCCGACAACCACGCCCCCCTGCCCACTGGTTTCTTCGGAACCACTGATAATCGGTACATCGAACTCCGACGCCCATGCCGCAGCCGCAGCCGCATGATCACGATGGCGGTGGGTGACAAAAATGCCCTTGACCGTCACATCGCGCTCGCTGACGACACGGCGCACCATCTCAAGGTGACTGTGATCCTCCGGCCCGGGGTCAACAATCACAGCCCGTTGCGAAGGGAGTCCCACGATGTAGGTGTTCGTGCCATCGAGCGTCATCGGGCCCGCGTTCGGAGCAAGCACACGGATGGTGACGTCGTCGAGCACCGCCACCCGCGTCAGCTTGCCGATAGGTGGCAAGTCCCAGGACTCACGCGGATCAGACGGGGGGTGCTCGGAGTTATCAGTGCGGATATCTCGTTGCTTCATCCCGCAAGATTACGGCGCGGCATGGTGGTCGCGCGCGGCATGGACAGCGCCGGTGTGGTTGGCTGCACTGTGCTGAGCGCGTGCCTGCACTGGGCGGCATACGACATCGACCACCCCGAACGACGAGGGAACTATCGACATGGCAGACGACCCCCGCGCCCAGTTGTCGCGGCTGCCGCAAGTTGACCAGTTGCTCCACCGTCCTGATATCGAATGGCTCGTCGACAAGCACGGACGCCGTGCCGTGGTCAGCGCGCTGCGGGATCATCTCAACGCAATCCGCGAGGAATGGCAGGCATCGCCTTCGCCTGATCCGATGATGCTGGACCCCGAGCACATCGTGATCTCGGTGGAACGTGCCTTGCAGCGCCGCAGTCAACAGCAACTGACGCGTGTCATCAATGCGACTGGCGTCGTCCTGCACACCAACTTGGGCCGTGCACCGCTGTCGGCTGACGCTCGCCAAGCAGTCATGGAAGCTTCGGGCTACGCCACGGTCGAATTCGACCTCGTCACCGGCAAGCGTGGATCGCGTACTGCGTCATTGGGTGCGCTGGCCGCCGAAGTGAGTGGCGCAACTGCGGCAACCGTCGTCAACAATGGGGCCGCTGCCCTCGTGCTGGTACTCGCCGCGCTGGCGACCGACCGTGACACGATCGTCAGCCGGGGGGAACTTGTCGAAATCGGTGGTTCATATCGGCTTCCTGACATCATGGACGTGTCAGGCAGCACGATGGTCGAAGTTGGAACCACCAACCGCACACGGATCGCCGACTACGAGCAGGCCCTGGGTGCTTCGACCGGACTGTTGCTCAAGGTGCACCGATCGAACTTTGCACTGGTCGGCTTCACCGCCGACGTCGAGTTGGAAGAACTCGTCGATCTTGGCGCACGCCACGGTGTTCCCGTTGTTCACGACCTGGGATCGGGCCTCATCCGCCGCCCCCACGATGGGCCGTTGGCAGCCGAGCCATCCGTCGAGGATTCGATCGCAGCGGGCGTAGACCTCGTGATCTATTCAGGGGACAAGCTCCTTGGCGGTCCCCAAGCCGGCATCATCGCTGGCCGCGAGGACTTGATCCGGCAGTGCACCACGCATCCACTCGCCCGCGCACTGCGGGTCGACAAACTGCAACGCGCTGCCCTTGAGGCGACCTTTCAAGCCCACCTTAGATCACCGACGCCCGTCGACATCCCCGTGATCGCGATGTTGGAGATCCCACCCGAAACGCTGCGCGAACGGGCCGAAGCGTTGGCAAGCGCAATTGGCGACGGCACAAGAGCCGAAGCAATGGTGTCCGTCATCGGCGGCGGAGCGATGCCTGGCGCCGAGCTGCCATCCTGGGGCATCACCGTGCCGACCGGCGATGTTGATGATCTGGCGGAACGACTCCGGCATGGCGCTGTCCCCGTCATCGGCCGCATCGAGGACGCCCGCCTCGTACTCGACGTGCGTACGGTGGCTCCGTCACAAGACGAAGAACTCGCCGACCTCGTGCGGGCAGCGCGGTCACCGACCGAGCTGTGAGCGTCGACCACCGCGTCATCGTCACGGCTGGCCACGTCGATCATGGCAAGTCGACGCTGGTGCGGGCACTGACTGGCATGGAACCCGATCGGCTCGGTGAAGAGAAGCGCCGCGGGCTATCGATCGAGCTCGGCTTCGTGTGGGGACAGCTCGTTGATGGCGGTCCCACCATTGCGTTCGTTGACGTCCCCGGTCATGAGCGCTTCATCGCCACGATGCTGTCCGGAGCCGGGCCCGCACCTGCCGCGATGTTTGTCGTTGCCGCCGACGATGGATGGTCAGCCCAATCGAGCGAACATGCCGACGCGCTCGACCTTCTTGAGGTGCCCGTGGTCGCGGTCGTGGTTACCAAGGCCGCGCTGGTTTCCGACGAGCGCGTCGCCGAGGTGCTCGCGCAGATCGCCGCGCGCGCCGAGGGCACCGTCCTAGCAGTCGCACCGGTTGTCGTCGTCGACACCCTGGCAGGCCGCGGCATCGATGAGCTGGCGCAGGTTCTCAGCCGCAGGATTGTCGAGCTTCCTAAGGCCGCCGATGACCGGCGGCCTCGCTTGTGGGTCGACCGGGCATTTTCCGCCCCCGGAGCCGGGACGGTCGTCACCGGCACGCTGGGCGGCGGCGCACTGTCGCCTGGCGATCATGTCCGTGTGATGCCATCCGGCAGTCCAGCCCGGATCCGCAGCCTCCAATCCTTAGGCACGTCAGTCGACCGTGCGAAACCGGGCCACCGCGTCGCCATCAACCTCGCTGGTGTCGATCTCGACGACGTACACCGGGGCGACGCGATTATCGGTGCCCAACCCTGGACGACGACGAGTCAAGCGCTTGCGTGGCTGCGGACACTGCACGACGATCAGGTTGGTCGTGTCGGCGCCTGGCACATCCATATCGGCACAGCCGACACGACATGCCGCATCGATCCTCTCGGCGAAGGGGACACGGGCATCGGCGCACGCCTGATCTTCGATCGACCGATGGCGCTGATGACCGGCGATCGCTTCGTGCTTCGCGACGCCGGACGCCGTGCCATCGTCGCGGGCGGCACGATTGTCGACGCCTCAGCCCGCCGCCGGCCGCGCCGCAAGGATCGGGCTGCTGTAGTCACGATGATCGCATCGATCGCCGGCAAGGGTGGTCCACACCGCCTGGAAGGTCTCGTCGGGCTCACAGGAGGCTGGCGTCGGTTCAACGATGTCGTCGCCACCGCCGGTTGGCCTGCCGACCAGGCGCTGCCAGCCGGGCTGTCCCGCATCGGCGCGTGGATCGTCACCAACGACGAGCAATCGCGCTGGGCCACCGCCGTCGCGCAGTTGGGGAGCGGTACCCACCGTCGAGAACACATCGTTAGCGCACTGTGGACCGAGGCCCAACTGCCGGAAGAGCTCGCCACCGCAGTCGTCGACGATCTCGTTGACCGCGGGACAATCACCCGTCTGCAGGGCGGCTACGTCCTAGCAGAACATGCGAGCAGCGAAGATGCGGCGACGCAGCAGCGCATCGAAGGATTTCTCGCCGACCTCGAGCGGTCAGGACTGGCCCCCGACAATCTTGACGTGCTCGCATCACGTCACGGTCTCGACTACCGCCACGTCACCACGCTGGCACAGCAGGGATTGATCGTGCGGTTCGACAAGTTCGCCTTGTCAACCGGCGCGATCAACACCGCCGTCGAGGAACTTGCTCGCACGGTCGCGATCAACGGGCGCGAATTCACGGCATCCGAAGCCCGCGAAGCTTGGAACACCTCGCGCAAGTATGCAATCCCGCTGCTGGAGCATCTCGACCGCACCGGGGTCACCCGATTCGACGGCCAGCTGCGGACATTGGTGGGATCAGGCGCTCCAGGCCGCTGAGATCTCAGCGACGACATCAACTTCGACAGGACTGTCCATCGGCAGTGACGCCACGCCTACCGCAGCCCGAGCATGCACCCCCTGATCCTCGAGCACGCTGGCGAAAAGGTCCGACGCACCGTTGGCAACCAGGTGCTGATCGGTAAACGTCGGCGCCGAGGCGACGTACACGTTGACTTTGACGATCACGACCTGATCCAGGTCACCCGATGCTGCAGCAAGCACCGCCAGCACATTCAGACCGGCGATGCGGGCAAGCTCGATCCCGTCATCAAGATCGACGTCTATCCCGAGCTTGCCGGTGCGGTGGAGACGTCCTTCCCACAGTGGAAGCTGGCCAGCCGTCATGACTGAGTCACCGATGCGGGCATATGGGCGGTAGGACCCGGCAGGGCTCGGCACTTGGGGCAGTTGCAGGCCCAGCTCCGCCAGGCGCGACAGCGCGATGCCGTCACTTCGGGGTCGGGTCATTGCTCCACCGGTCGCTTGAAGTACGCCACGTTGTCAACGACACAGACCAGCTCCCATCCATCAGATCCCCACTGGTTGAGGATCTGCTGGAGAGCGTGACTGATCAACGGGGCAGTGGCGTATTCCCAGCGGGTCACGGCAAGCTCCTCAGGCATGGTCGTCAGTTGACTCGTCAGCCTGCTCGAGTGAACTCGGTATCAATCATTTCGCGTCGCTCTGCTTCGCCAAGACCGCCCCAAACTCCGTAGGACTCGCCTTCAGCGACAGCATATGCACGGCATTCGAGAATACACGGGCACGTCCGACAGATCGCAATGGCCTCCTTCTCGCGCTGGAGGCGCTCATGCTTAGGCTCAAACCAGTTCGGTCCGAAGAAGATTGCGGGGTCCGCCGTGCGGCAACGCGCATCCCGGGCCCATGCCGGCTCTTGGAGGGATTCAGGCAAACTGCGCGTTCGCGAAACGCTGTCGACGACCGCGATATCGGGCTCTGACACATACGCCCCCTGCGAAGGTGCACTCTCGACGCGCACCCTAGGCCCCAAGATCACGCATGGCTAGCGCCGATCTGCAAGCGCCGAGCCAGACCAGCCCGCGAGGCTGTCAGGCGTCCTGGTCGCTCACAGCAGAAGCCTCGAAAGGTTCGACGAGGACGACCGCTCCGTCGACCGCATGCACTCGCACGGGCGTGCCGACCTTGGCCCGGCGTGCGTCACCGGTCCACCGTGCCCGCCACAGCGCACCGTCGATATAGACGTGCCCCTCAGGATTGAGCACCGAACGCACAATTCCCGGTCGGCCAACCAGATCATCAACCGCAACACCTTCGGGCCCGGCTTGCGCCCGCAGGAGGCTGGTCATGACAAAGACAAAGAAGATCGCCACCGTCGCTGTGGTGATCGCGACCAGCCAGGCATTCAGTGCCAGAGGATCGGCCGCATAGAAGTTCAGCGAGCCCACGACAAAGGCGATGGTCGCAGCCGCCGTCCACGGTCCAAATCCCGCGATCGCGGTATCAACCGCGTACAGCAGGAGTCCAAGCACCACCAGCGCAACCGCCCAGACCGTCACCGGGAGCACGAAGAGCCCGAAGACGCCGATGGCCGCCATGACGATGCCGGCCAGGCCAGCGACCCCAAAGCCGGGCTGGAACACCTCGAACAACAGCATCCCGATGCCGATCACGAGCAACAGGTAGATGAACGGTCCGGTGGTGGCAGCATGCAAGATGCGGCGGACCAACCCGAGACTGTGGAACCGAACTTCGACCTCGCAAGCACGGATGCGCAACTGCTGTTCACCGGCCGCGGTCATCACCGTGGCGCCATCGAGCTCAATCAGCAGCGGCTCGAGGCCTTGCGCTGTCACCGAGACGAGCCCGGCATCCACGAGTGTGTCGGCAGACAACTGTTCGGCCCCCAGCCTGGCGGCGACCGCGTCAGCATTCGCGACCCCAGCCTGATCGATGCGCGTCACCGTCCACTCAACATCGTCGAACCCGTCGATCTCACCGATCAGGTCGGCAGGGATCGTCGGGCCTACCGTGGCGTCGATAGAGATGGCACGAACGTGTGCTGCAAGCCACAGCAGTCCCGCAGCTCCTTGCGCTGTCGCCCCTGTTCCCAGCGGCCCCACCAGCACCGCGACCGGCACTGGACTCTGGTCGATGTGGCCGATCAACTCATCGATGCCGGATGAGACGCCGCCACCCGACGAATACTGCAGGACCACCAGTTCTGACCCGTTGCGATCAGCCAGTTCAAGGATGTCGACAACCTGTGAGGTGACCGGAGGGTCGATGAATCCGCCCCGCAACGGCAAGACTTCGACCGTACGGACCTCTGCGGGGTCCACGCCAGGGCACCAGCCCGGGTCTGGACCCACGATGCCGGAGTCAGCCGCCCACGAGCCAGCCGAGTCAGCAGCAATCGCCGACGAGGTCACACCAGCAATGACCGTCGCGAGTACGGCCACGAACATGACGCGGCCGAGCCGCAACCTGGAGGTCATGACGCGGGAGGGTACCGAAAGCGTGCACTGGCTCGTCCGGCGCGGCATCCTCGTCACCCTCGGTGTCGTCAGGCACGCCACCAACGATCCGGAACAGTGAGGACAGCATGACCAAGGGACGTTCCGACGAGGGGCCACAGACTGATCCGACGCAAGCCCCTGGCCAGGCGTCTCAGCCAGATGAGCCCGAAAGCACCGACGAAGCAACTCGTCCGACCAAGCTGGCGAAGCTCGCCGCAGCGCACCCTCAGCGGCCACCACGGCGTACCGGAATCTTCGTCGATCCCGACGACCTGCGCAGTCACATCGCCGACCTTCTGCGCACGATTCTCGGCGGCTACGAGGTCGACGCCTTCGGCAACTTCACGTTCACCCACGAAGGCGCCCGCGCATTCGTCACCGTGGGCCCTGGACCTGTCGGGCCTCAGGTCGGAGTGTTCTCGGTGACAAACCTGGACATCGACCTGACGCAGGAACTCGCGGCATTTCTTCTCACCACCAACCATTCGCTGGGATTCGGATCGTTCTCGTACGACCCGTCGAACCGCGCCGTGTGGCTGCGGCACACGCTGCTGGGCACAACACTGGACCTTCCAGAGCTCCACACAGCAGTGGCCGCGGTCGCCTCAACGGCAGCACATCTTGATCAGCAGATACGGGATCGATTCGGTGGCCGAACCTTCAATGAATCTCCCCAGGATGTGCAGGAGAGCATGGAGCCCCCCGAAGCGTCGGCGAGCTCGTTTCCGAACGCCAGTGGCTATCTGTAGACAGTCGGCAGCGGCCCGCTAACCCCAGCAAGCGGCCATCGGCCGGCCGCACGGTCGGCGTTGGTGATTCGGCGCGAGGCACCGATACCCTCAGAACATCTCCCTGCACGTCTTGATGTAGCAACTCGATGCAACTAAAGGCCGCGTCTGATGGGTCACGGTGACCGCTCGTTCGGTTCGCGCAGCGCCGCCGTTGCCGGCCGCCTCGTACTGATCGTCGGCATTATCGCACTGATCGGTGGTCTCATCGGTGCTATGGCACTGCCGGCGGCGCTCGCTACCAGCGATGTCTTGACGACGGTCCGATCAGAAATCCTTGACATCGCGCCGATGGGCGAGGCCGCTGCCACCCCGGAGAACTCGTTCATCTACGACCGCAACGGGGAGCAACTCGCGGAGCTCACGTTCGAGGAGAACCGTGTCCCCGTCGCGCTATCGGACATCCCGCAGGTCGTCATCGACGCCGTGCTGGCGACCGAAGACGCCAGCTTCTACGAGCACGAAGGCGTCAGCCACTTTTCGATTCTCCGCGCCGCTCTGTCGAACTTCCGCTCGGGAGCCATCGAATCCGGCGCGTCGACGATCACCCAGCAGTACGTGAAGGCAGCCTTCCTCACGCCTGAACAGACCTACCAGCGCAAGATCGAAGAGGCGATCTACGCCTTGGAGGTCGAGCGACAGCTCACCAAAGATCAAATCCTTGAGCTGTACCTCAACCGCACCTATTTCGGCACAGGTGTCTACGGCGTGGGCACCGCGGCCGAACGCTACTTCTCGAAGGACATCGGCGACATCACGCTGGCCGAGGCCGCGACATTGGCAGGCATCGTCCGCGCCCCCGAGCGCAACAATCCCATCGCCAGTCCCGACAATGCTCGCGCGAGGCGTGACATCGTCCTGCGCCAGATGGCAACGCACGGCTTCATCTCCGAGGCCCAGGCCGAGGCGGCCATCGCCGAACCCCTTCGACCGGTGATCTCGGAGCCGCCGCCACCCGCGTACCCGTGGTGGACCGACTGGGTCTCGCGCCTGCTCGTCAACGAGCAGCTGGCGTCCGACCTCGGGACCCAAATGAGCGCGCTCGACGCGATGGGTGCCACCGCTGAAGAACGCCGGCGGCGTGTGTTCCAAACGGGACTGCGGATTCACACAACCCTCGACCCAGTGATGCAGGACCTGGCGGAAGCCGCACTGCGTGAGCATCTGACCTACGAAGACGAGCCGCTGCACGAGATCGCCCAGGAACCGATGGGCTCTATCGTCAGCGTCGAGCCTGGCACCGGCGCGATCCGCGCCCTTGCCATCGGACCTCACACGTACGGCTCCTGCACCGAAGATGGCAGCTGGATCGGCCAGACCGAAGAAAGCCTGTTGCTGTGCGACCGGACAAAGGTCAACCCAGCAGTGCGCGGGGTTGGCGGCTCGGGCCGCCAGCCGGGATCGTCGTTCAAGCCGTTCTTAACCGCAGCTGCGCTGGAATATGGCCTGCCTGCGTCGACCACCATCGATGCCCGCGGACCGCAGGAAATTGAAGGCTGCTTCGACGTGAGCACCGGACGCGAATACGTCGTTCGCAACTCGGGCGGCGACGACATCCTCAACATGTATGAGGCGGTCGCCCGTTCCAGCAACGTCTACCACGCAAAGCTCATCGCCGAGATCTCCCCGGACCGACTCGTCAACATGGCAGCGCGACTGGGGATTTCTTCGCCGATGGAGCCCTTCTGCAGCCTTGCGCTGGGTGCGGCGGACGTGACGCCGCTTGAGATGGCCACCGCCTACGCCACCTTGGCGAATCGCGGCGAGTACTGCGCCCCGTTCCCGATCACCCGCATCGAAGACTCTGACGGCAGGGTCCTGTGGGAGCACTCGCCTGACTGCCGCCAGGTCGTGGACTCCGAGGTTGCCGACCGTGTGGTCGACATCCTGGCTGGCCCGGTGTCCGGCGGCGGCACAGCACCCGGCGCCAACCTCGGTCGCTGGCCGACGCGAGGCAAGACCGGCTCAACCAACGACAACGTCGACGCCTGGTTCGTTGGCTTCGTCCGCCAGTTGGCCACCGCAGCGTGGGTGGGCTATCCCAACGGACAGCGCCATTACGTCGACGAGGCTGCCGCCGAAACAGCCTGCGGCAGTCAGCACTTCCTGAACCAGTGCCCGCCCTCTCGAACCCTCATGCAGAACGTCACGGTGGCCGGGCAGTCCTATGCGAGAATCTTTGGTGGAACGATTGCCGCGCCGATGTGGCGTACCTACATGGGGGGCGCCGTTGAGGCGTTTGAGCCAGAGGGCTTCCCGACCCCACCACCTCTGCCATCGGGTCTCATTCCTGCACTCGACCACCTGACCGACATCGAGGCGATGGAGCAACTGGCGCTGGAAGCCGGCTTCCGCGTCCAGATCGAAGAAGTGGAGGATTACCGGCCTGCGGGAACGATCATCCGGCAGGAGCCCGAGGCAGGCAGCGAGCGGCCTCTTGGCTCGCTCATCATGATCAAGGTGTCCGATGGAACCGGCGAGCTGCCGATCGTTCCTGACATCGTTGGCATGGAGCGCGATGCTGCCCGTGAACTCGTCCGACAACGCGGTTTCGAGTTCGGCACGATCTATCGCAGTGTCGACGATCAGAACCAGGACGGGCGCGTGATTGATCAACGCCCCGGCCCCGGCGCTGAGGTCGGCGATGACGAATTCGGTGACGACCCCAGGGTCATCATGTACATCGGTCAGCACGGATGATCCTGGCCCGCGCGGCCGCGTCGATGCTTGCCGCCGGCTTGGTCTGCATCGCCTACGGAACCGCTTTCGAGCGGCGCTGGTACCGACAACGCCGCATTGAGGTTGCCGGCCCGCTTCGCGGCAACGGCAACCTGCGGATCCTTCACCTGAGCGACCTGCACCTGATCCCCGGCCAACAGCACCGGGTTGACTTCCTCCATTCGCTGGCTTCGGGTGATCACGACTTGGTGGTCGTCACCGGAGATCTGCTCGGCGCGCCCGCAGCTGAAGACATGGCTATCGACGCGCTCGCACCACTGGTCGACGACACACGCCCCGGTGTCGTCGTGCTCGGCAGCAACGATTTCGTCGGGCCGATTCCGCGATCCCCGGTCCACTATTTCCGCGATCGGCGGCGCGCAGCACACCAGTTGGATCCGCAAGATCCGTTCACGGCCCGCCGACCAGGCGCACGATTGGACACCCAGCGCCTCATCGACGGGCTTGCGCAGCAGGGCTACCACACGCTGCGCAACGAAGCCGTGACGTTGCTAACACGCGCCGGAACGGTCGCCGTCGGAGGTATCGACGACCCTCATATGCCCACCACCACCTTGCCATCGCCCGCAACCGTCGCGCCCGACGCTGAAGCGGATGACGCGGTGCTGCACCTTGGACTCGTGCACGCTCCATACCGTGCCGCCTTGGACATCCTGGTGGATGCCGGACACGACCTGCTGCTGGCAGGTCATACCCACGGCGGACAGGTGCGCCTGCCAGGGATCGGCGCTCTGGTTGCCAACTGCGACCTTCCATTGCGCCAGGCTCGAGGCCTGTCGACCTATCGGAACATCCCGCTGCATGTGTCGGTGGGCCTCGGACATTCCCGCTACGCACCGTTCCGGTTCGCTTGCCGCCCGGAAGCCACCGTCTTGGAGATCGCACGCGCGTGAATTTCGCGCCCATTCCTGGGCACAGGTACGCTCCCGCGGATCCGGCTGACGGGGTGGAACGCATCACCCGCAAGCGTCTGGCTGTGGTCCAACAGCACGGGGCAGCAACGGCGCGGTCAGCCCGAACTGGGCGTGTCGAGATCTTCCGGGATGTAGCGCAGCTTGGTTAGCGCGCCTCGTTCGGGACGAGGAGGTCGGCG
>JBBDSU010000062.1:0-15853 GCA_040904825.1 Nitriliruptoraceae bacterium
AGCCGGCTCGACAACAGCCACAGCAGGACAATCAGCCCTACGTAGATAGCCGCCAGCTGCTCTGCCGCATTCACGACAATCGGTGATCGAGCACCCGCGGGCCCGGATATCAGCACCGGAGCAGCAAACGCGGCCAACACGACCCAAGCGCCCAGGCTGACCACGAGACCACGGCGTGTCCCGAACGCTACGAAGGCGATGGGAAACATCAGGCAGGCCCACAGCAAGACGGCCAGCACGTCACGGTCAGCCTCCAGCACTCCAACATCGAAATGCCACCCAACCAACGGAAACAGCAACCCGACCGCAAGAACCGAGAACACCAACAGGTCAGCCCAACCCATCGGCAACCGGCGTGTCACCAAACCGACGATGACGGCCACGATGACCACAACGACTCCGGCCATGAGCACCCGTAGTGCTAACGGCGCATTCGAAGCGTCAACCAACAGGGCGATAGGCGACACCAACCCGATCGTCGCCAGAACGAGATAGGCCCGTCGTTTTCCGTCGTCAACCCGCATCGACTCGTCCACGCGCATGCGCCTCCTGGCAGGCAATCCCAACGCAAGCACTCTAGGCGAGACGGACCGCCTAGACGGTGATGATCTGGCCACGTGACAGCGCGATCCCGAGATAGAGCGGGACGAACTGGCTCAGCGCGAACAGTCCTGCCAAGCCAACGATCAGCAGGCGTGACCGGCTGGCGCTGACGGCGAGCGCATCACGCTGCTCCTCGACAACCTCGCGAGCTTCAGCGGTGCGCTGCGCATACTGGTCCACGAGATCAGACACGGTCTCGAGGCGTTCCACGAATGCACCGAGCGCAGCGGCGGTCGCCGCTGTGTGCTCGCTGGCCGACGTGAGCCCGTCGACCGTGCGCCCGGCCTGTTCGGCTTGGTTGCGAAGCTCGTCTGGCAGCCCGGCGATGCTCTCGCGAAGCTCACCGATGGTCTCACCGAACGGACGGTCAGGCGAATAGGACGGACCGAACGGCAAGGCGCTCAATGCCGCCAACGTCCGGTCGATGGTCGTAGCGGCCTCCTCGACCGCTGGCAGGGTGGCCTCGAGCGCATCGAGAGTGTTGGCGATGTCGACCCCGGTGAGCACAGTCAGCGCTTCGAGCGCGATCTGGCCCTGTGCCATGCTGCGGCCGAGGGCATCAACGGCACCCTGTGCGTCGGCCATTCCCCCGGTGACAATCTCCAGTGCGTCGGCGGCGGCTTCGAACGAGTCGTCGACGGTCTCGAGCACCTGCGCGGACAGCGCCAGGCTCTGCTCGACGCCTTGCTCGAAATCGGTGACCAACTGCCGGGCGACCACGCCCCCGACCAGGCTGGCGATCAAACCGACGATGCCGACGCCGATCATCACTCGCCCGGCGATGACGGGGTTCAACACGGCCGTCTCGGGCTGGTGGCCATGGAGCTCCTTCGATGCACGGTCATCGCCAACTATGCACAGTCATCGCCCGCCAGAAGGTGGGCATTCTCGATCGACTCAGCGTAACGAGCATCAGGCACCAACGAGCGTCAGATACCGGGATGGTCGAAGGCGAAACGCATCCTGTTGATCGCTGCTCGATCTAAACCGACGGCAGCTGCGACGCGAGCCCAACCGCTCACAGCCGCGCGTACCACCGCGAGTTGTTGGTGAGCCTCATCAGCGCTGAGACGGAAGAAGTCGGCAACTGACAGGACTAGGTCGATGCTGGCCCGGGTCTCGGCTTCATCGATGGCGGTGTGGAGGTACTTCGTTCCCGAGGCAGGGTTGGGGTTGAGGTCGAACGCCGGCGAGAGCGTCCACTGGCCGCCGCCGACCTGCAGAAACCCGTGATTGCGCAGGTGATCGTCGGTATTGGAGGTCAGCACCGAAAAGGCGATCCTCCGCCACAGTTCCTGCGAATCGTCGGTCGCGCGCGACGACACCTCCTCGATGATCTCAACGATGTCCAGGTAGCTGCGTTGCTCACCGTCGCGAGCTTCCAGCATGGTCAGCGCGCTGACGTACCCGACACGGTGCTGGGTGCTCAGCTCGCGATCGAATCGCTTGACGATCAGCACGTACTGGCTCCCGATCGTCTCGAGCCGTGCTTTCGATACCCAGATACCCGCATCCCGTGCGAGTTCGAGAAGGACGTACTCCCATGCCATGACCTCCCACGTGTCCGTCTTAGCCGAAGGGAACTTGGCAATGGACAGGGACCCATCGCGGTCACGTACGTGGGTTTTCGGACGGGCGCCACCGAGCGAGCTGCCCGCCTGGACCATCCGCCGGACTTCGTCGGCACCAGCCTCATCGTTCTCGATCCGAGCAGCGACCGCAAGGAGGTCGCCCAGATCGGTCAGCACCGGCACTCCACGCCCAGGAACCTCCAGGAACGGACCCGAATCCTGCCTGCGAAACCGCAACGCACCCTGCCGAAGGTCATCTCGGGTGCCGAGGAGGTAGTCCAACTCAGACAGTTGCCGTGGAGCCTGGTCCGTTTCCTCTGCATGCAGCTTCTCTTGACGGTCACGCAGATGCCGCCCCCATCGGTCTGGCGACGAGTCCCGGAAGCTGTTGAACAGGCCGAGATCGACCGGTGTTTGGAACGCGCCGGATGCCAAGGGAAGCATCGGGTCCACCGCGTACGCGCCGGGCCGGGCGAGGTAGCTCGGTTCGTACTGGAACGTTGCTGACTCGGTGCCTCGGCGACGGTGTCCGTAGAGTTGGCCGACTTTCACGTTGTCGCCCCCGACCGCCAGCCACACGTGAACGGGGCCGCCGTTCACGGCGCACCCTGGCTACGCCGGATCCTTTGCGGCAGCTGCTCGTCGCTTCGAAGGCGGCCAACATCTGACTCGTACGGGTCGAACGACTTCACCACCAGATCAAGCACGCCGAGGGCGCGGGCGATCCGCAGAACGTTTTCGAAGCTTGCTCCCTCACCGTGCTCGAGACGCCTGACTGTTGCCGCAGACACGCCAGCACGGTCCGCTACCTGCTCAAGTGTCAATTGGCGAAGCAGTCTCCACGCACGCACATCCTCACCGACGATGGTCAGCGCACGCACCACCGGCCTCGGAACTCGCGATCCCATCACTAACCTCGCTTATTTAGGAGGTAAAACTGTATAACATAGCAATATTGATAGTTTAAAATCATATCTCAGGATCCCCGACATCCCCGGCGCCTGGATCGCTACGCCGGATAGTCGATGGATGCAGTCGCCTCACGTGCAGGCGTCAGCAAGGCAACCATCTACCGGCGATGGACCTCGAAGCAGGACGTTGTCATCGCCGCGGCCGAATCTTTGGCTCAGTCCGTACCCGCACCCGACACCGGCACCGTCCGCCAAGACCTTGCGATGATCGCAGGCGGCCTGGTGGCCGTCTTCGCCGCTGACACCTCATCGCGGCTCGTGGGAGCGCTTCTCGCCGAAGCGACCCGATCAACCCCGAGTTCGCGCAGGCAGTCATCGATGCTGTGCTATCAGTACACGGCGATCGATAGGATGCCGATCGGCCTGACCTTGAAGGGGTAGCGATGGCCATCGACGAGCACCGTCAACTTGGGGTAGCACGCGCAGACCACCCGCGAACTGACGGCCGGCGCCTTGTCGCCAGACAGTTGCGTATCGCCCTGCTCGTGTCGGGAGCCGGCCACCTCGTTCACAACCTTGAAGAATTTGGGTTGACCCTGCTCATGCTCGGTCAGACGGCGGTCCCGGCCGCCGCGACCGCCCTGTTCTTCGTGGCAGCTCGGCGACCGACTCGCGGCCTCTTCGTGACTGCCGGAATCTGGGGCGTCATCGTCTTCGTTGTCGGCGGGCTGACGGTGCTGCCGCTGCTCTTCTTGCCGTTCGAGCCAGCCCAGACCTTCTCCCACTA
The DNA here is from genome assembly GCA_040904825.1 of Nitriliruptoraceae bacterium. Classification (GTDB taxonomy): domain Bacteria; phylum Actinomycetota; class Nitriliruptoria; order Nitriliruptorales; family Nitriliruptoraceae; genus JBBDSU01. The sequence goes on from JBBDSU010000062.1 coordinate 3,873, forward strand.
TCTGGCCCACGTCGCCTATGCGCTGCTGCAGGTCCCGCTGATCGTCGTTGGATGGCGGGCTGCGATGGCGTCACATCCTCGGCGTGTCAGGTGATGTCGAGGTTGATGGTCTTGGTCTGGGTCATCTCCTCGAGGGTCCAGCGACCACCGAGCCGGCCGAGCCCGCTCGTGGTCCCGGTGAAACCACCAAACGGCGTGTGAGGCTGCCAGTAGGCCGTGGTGTCGTTGACGTTGACCATCCCGACCCGCAGCGCTTCAGCAACACGCATCGCCCGCCCTATGTCACGGGTGAACACTGCACCGACAAGTCCGGTCGGTGACGCGTTGGCCAGCTCGATCGCTTCTTTTTCGTCGGCGAACGTCATGACCGCCGCGACCGGCCCGAACGTCTCCTCTTGCTCGATGGCCATCCCGCGCGACACGCCGGTGACGACTGTCGGCTGGTAGTAGAGGCCCGTCGGGAATCCTTCGGCCCTGGCACCGCCATGCAGCACCTGAGCTCCTCGGTCGACGGCATCGGCAACATGGGCGTCGATCCGGTGTGCACCAACCTCGGCGATCACTGGGCCGAGTGTGGTTGCCTCATCGAACGGTGACCCGAGCTGCAGGTTCGCAGCCTGGGCCACGAGTCCATCGACGAGTTCATCATGTATCGACGGTGCCACCAGAATCCGTTCGACCGAATCACAGATCTGGCCGGCATTGGCGAAGCATCCCGGACCGAGCTTGGCGACCACCCGATCGATGTCGGCATCGTCAAACACAATCACCGGGCAGTTGCCCCCCAGTTCAAGCAGCATCGGCTTGCCGGCCGCGGCACTTGCGACCTTGGCGCCGGTCGCACTGCCGCCGGTCAACCCGATCGCGGCGATCTGCGGGTGTGAAGCCACGCCGTGTCCCAGCTCGACCGGATCTCCGAACAACAGGTTGAGCACCCCGGCTGGCACCTCGGCTTCTTCGAAACACGCGGCCATGTTGGCCGATGTCACCGGTGTCAATTCCGACGGCTTCCACACCATGGCGTTGCCAGTGGCCAGGCCCGCTGACAGATATTCGCTGGGAATCGCCGCCGGGAAGTTCCACGGGGTGATGAGGCCGTAGACGCCACGTGGCTGGCGGATGACCATCACTCGCTTGGCCCGGTCAGCACTGGGAATGACGGGTGTCTCGAGCCGCCGTATGCCTTCGGCGGCGTCACGGAACATTCCGACCGCCGTGTCAACCTCGGGCAGCGCTTCGCGTTCGAACGGCTTGCCGTGCTCTCGCGACAGGTCGCGGGCGATGTCGGTGCGGCGCGCCTCGATGACGTCGGCAACACGATGCGTGAGCGCACAGCGTTCGAATGGTGTCATCGGCGCCATGGCTGCATGGCCTCTCCATGCTGCCTCGACAGCGGCGTCGAGCTGGCCGAGGTCGACCGCATGGACTTCGGCAATCGCGTCACCATCGATCGGGCTGTGCAATGTCGTTGGTGACGCGTGGCCATCAATCCACTTGCCATCGATGTACGGGCGCAGTTCGCGCATTGTCATCACGCATGCCTTTCGCTATCGCCGGGATGTCGCGTTGCCGCGTTGCCGCGTTGGCGCGTTGCCGCGACTAAGGAGGGTCGATCGTCACGGCGGCGTGGGTGTCGGCAGAGCGTTCCATCGCCAGGGCGACGCGTACGGCGGCTGCACCGTCATTGGCGGTGCAGATCGGCTCGGCGATGCCGCGCACACAATCGATGAAGTGCTCGACCTCGTTGGCCACGGCCCCCCGGATCCTTCCGTGGACGATCGGGGAGTAGTGCACGTCGTCGTGCACGGGACCGTCAGCGCCGACCTTCACATAGCCGGTGTCGTTCTGGCTGATTTTGAGGATGCCTTGGTCGCCGATCACGGTGAACCCGGACAGCCCGTAGCTGGCCACGCTGGAAGGCAGGCACCATCCGACCATCGAGGTGCCGTGCGCCCCGTCGGAAAACCGCAGGCCGACCGAGTACAGGTCGTCGACGTCATAGCCGTGCGCGGCGACCACTCCTGTGCTGCGGGTCGCCCACACCTCGGCGACGTCACCCGCATACCAGCGGGCGAGATCGAACTCGTGAACGCCGTAGTAGAGCGCGATCGTGGTCCGCCCCTGCAATATCTGCTGGTCGGCGATCAGTCCGACGCGCTCGCTCCTGATCGCCTGGACTTGGCCGATCTCGCCCCGCTCGATGGCTGCCCTGATGGCGGCATACCGCGGCTCGAAGCGCAAGACGTGGCCCGCAAGCACTGGCACACCCGCTTGCGCGGCGGCATCGGCGATGCGCTGAGCTTCGTCGACGGTGTGCGCCAGCGGCTTTTCGACCGCGACAACCTTGTCGTGGGCGATCGCGGCCAGCGTCACCTCCGCATGCAAGTGTTCAGGTGTCGCGACCACTACCCCGTCGATTTGCTCGTCGCTGGCGGCCTCTAGCGGCTCGGCGCTCCACTGCGCGCCGAACTCGTCGGCGACGGCACGGCCGGTCGCCTCGTCGAGGTCGGCGATGATCGCAAGCTCGGCATGGCCGGACTCAGCGATGACCCGCGCCCAGCGCGCACCCATGAATCCTGCGCCGATCACCGCAATGCGCGGTCCAGTCATGACTGTGCTCCCGTCGTGTCGTTGGCGGACGTGTCTGCTGCCGTCGTGTCTGCTGTCGTCGTACCGCCTGCCTTCGTGCCTGCCTTCGGGTGAGAGGTCGCCTCCCCGCCATCCCCGGTGGCGGATCGGCCCGAGGTTGAGGCGATCTGATCGACCAGGTGGCACGCGACCGGGCGATCCGTCCGCCATTCCACGAACGGCGGACGCTCATCGCGGCACTGCTGCTCCACATGCGGACAACGAGGATGGAATGCGCATCCCGATGGTGGTGACGCGGGATTGGGCGGATCAACGTCGATCAGCGGCTCGTCACGACGGCCCCGTTCGACCGACGGCACAGCCGCCAGCAGCGTGCGTGTATACGGATGCAACGGATCGTCGACGATGTCAGCGGCTGTTCCCGTCTCAACGATCCGACCGAGGTACATCACCGCCACTCGGTGGCTCATGTAGCGCACAACGCCCAGATCGTGCGAGACGAACAGCAAGGAGATGCCGTGCTCTTCCTGGAGGTCCTTGAGCAGGTTGAGGATCTGTGCCTGCACCGACACGTCGAGCGCAGATACCGGCTCGTCGGCGACGATGACTGACGGCTCGACCGCCAACGCCCGGGCAATGCCGACCCGCTGTCGCTGACCACCCGACAACTGGCTCGGGAACGCCAGCGCATGCTCAGGCTTGAGGCCGACGCTGGCCAGCAGCTGCTCAACGCGCTCAGCGACCTGCTGCTTGGCAACTATGTGGTGGATGAGCAGCGGCTCAGCCACGATCGTGCCAACCCGCATCTTGGGCGGCAGCGACGTGTAGGGATCCTGAAAGACCATCTGAACGTGACGAGGCAACTCCGGGTCGCCGCTGACCCGCGGTGTTCCGTCGATCAGGATCTCACCCTGATCCGCGCGATACAGCCCCACGATGGTGCGGCCGAGGGTCGACTTGCCGCACCCCGACTCTCCGACGAGGCCGAGCGTCTCGCCGGGTGCGATTGCCAACGAGACCCCATCGACCGCAAGGATCTTCCCGCTACCGCCGTGGCCTCGGCGGCGGATGTTGAACGTCTTGGTGAGGTCGCGCACCTCGAGTCGCGGCGTCATGACGCATTCCCGCCGGCGTGAACCACATGGCAGGCGACGGTGACCTGCCGGCTGCTGTCACCCTGGCCCTGCGGGGTCGAGCCGGTCGAAGCGCCGGTCGAAGAAGTGCTCGAGGGTTGATTGTCGCTGCTGGCGACGGGCAATGGGCGAGGCGTCTCACTCAAGCACCGCTCGATGACGTCGGGGCAGCGCGGCGCGAACGGACAACCAGCTAGCGGCACCCGAGGGTCTGGCAGGTCGCCCGGAATGGCGTGCAGCCGTTCGTCTGCGGTCTCGATGCGAGGAACCGATTCGAGCAACGCGCGCGTATAGGGATGCCGGGGGTTGCCGATGACCTCTTCGACCGGCCCTTTCTCACACACCTCGCCGGCATAGAGCACCAGCATCGAGTCGGCGTACTCAGCCACCAGCGCGATGTCGTGGGTGATGAGCACCAGGCTGATCTCTTGCTCCGAGGTCAGCGTCGTCAGCCGCTTGAGGATCTGGGCCTGGGTGGTCGTGTCCAGCGCCGTCGTCGGCTCGTCGGCCAGCAGCACGCGCGGCTGGGCGACCAGCGCCATCGCGATCATCACCCGCTGGTTCATGCCGCCCGACAGCTCAAACGGATACTGGCGGCTGATGCGGTCGGGGTCGCCGATGCCAACATCGATGAGTGCCTGCTTGGCGAGCTTTGCCGCCTCACTGCGCGAACAGTCGCGGATGTGACGGATCGACTCGCGCATCTGGAACCCGATGCTTAAGACCGGGTTGAGCGATGCGGCCGGGTTCTGGAAGATCATGCCGATCTCGCGGCCACGCAAGTGCTCCATGCGATGATCGGAGACGCGGGTGAGATCCTCTCCGTGCAACAAGACCTGGCCTGAGGTGACCCGGCCTGGGGGCTCGATGAGTTGGATCACCGCCGATGCCGTCACCGACTTGCCCGATCCACTCTCGCCGACGATGCCCAGAGTCTCGCCGGCCTCGAGATCGAAGCTCACACCACGCACGGCACGCACCGTGCTGTCCTGTCCGGGAAACTCCACATGCAGGTCGCGCACCGACAGCAGCGACACGACATCCACCGGTGCCGCAGATTCCGGTTCGCCATCGGGTACATGCTCGGGTACTGCCGCCGACCCCCGGTCGGTCGTGCCGGTCAGGCGTCGCAGGAGTCGGCCACGGTCGGCGGAACTCGGCGGAGCGATCCGGCGGAACCCGCCCCGTGACAACCGAGGATCGACGACCGACGCCAGGCCATCACCGGCAAGGTTGATGCTCAACACCGTGAAAAGGATCGCCAGACCGGGAAAGACCGGCAGCCATGCGGATACGACCATGTTGCGCCGGCCTTCGGCAAGGATGCCGCCCCAGGTGGCGTTGGGTGGCTGCAGTCCGAGCCCGAGGAAGCTCAGCGTGGATTCCATGATGATCAGGAAGCCAACGTCAAGGAGCGCGATGACCGGCACGACCTGCCACACCGATGGGACGACGTAGCGGAACAGCCGGCGCCAGCGGCCCGCGCCGACGGCCTTTGCGGCCGTGACATAGTCCTTTTCGCGCTCCGCAAGTACACGGCTGCGCACAACCCTGGCATAGATGATCCAGCCAGGAATGCCGAGCACCAGGATGAGATGGATCGGTCGACGTTCGGGCAATACTCCGAGGATGGCGATGGCCAGCAGGATGAACGGAAACGCCAGCTGCATGTCCCCGATACGCATGATGAGCGCGTCGGTCGAGCCTCCGAAGTACCCAGATAGCGTCCCGGTGATCATGCCGATCGAGCTGCCGATCAGCATGGCCGACACTGCGACAAACACCGAGTTGCGCGCGCCGTAGAGCAGGCGGCTGAGCACGTCGCGCCCGAGCCCGTCGGTGCCGAGCAGGTGCTCGACCGACCCGCCGGTTTGCCATGCAGGGGGTGCGAGCGCATTGGCAAGGTTCTGCACGGTGGGATCGTGAGGCGCCAGCAATGGCGCAAAAACGGCGGCGATCACGACCAGCAGGGTCCCCACGAGCCCAATCATGGTGATCGGGCTGCGCATCATCCTCCGCAGGACATGCTGCCCGGACGGCGCAGAGATGGAACTTCCATCACGTTGCGCATCGTCGGCAAGCGAGGTCAGGTCACTCATCGGTGTTACTCATACACGCTCACCCCGCACCCGGGGATCCAGGTACGCGTAGGCAAAGTCGACCAGCAGGTTCAAGACGACGAAGGCGGTCGCCGCGACCAGGATCCCGCCTTGGATCATCGGGAAGTCGCGGCTTGACATCGAGTCGAGGATCAACTTGCCGATCCCAGGCCAGTTGAAGATCGCCTCGACGACGACCGCACCCGCCAGCAGGAATCCGAGCTGCAGACCGATGAGCGTGACCAATGGCAGCGACGCAGCCTTGAGGCCGTGCACGGCGAACACCCTGCGTTCCGGCAAGCCTCGGGCGCGGGCCGCCCGGATCCAGTCCTCACGCAACGTCTCAATGAACGACAGGCGTGCCGTCCGAGTCAAGATCGGGCTGAGCACCACGACCAGCGTGGTAACCGGCAGCACAAAACTACGCCAGCCTCCCATGTCGATCGCTGGAAACCATCGCAACCTCAGCGCGAAGAACAGCACCAGCATTACTGCGAGCCAGAACGACGCCGTGGCCTGGCCGACAGCGGCGAACACCAGTACCGCGCGGTCCACGATGCCGCCGGGGCGTCGAGCGGCGGCGGCCCCGAGCAGGATGGCAAGTACCGCTGACAGCAGCACCGCGACCGCCGCCAACTTCAAAGTGTTTGGCAAGGCCGTCATCACCGCATTACTGACCGACTGAGAGCCGCGGAACGACGTGCCAAGATCCCCCCGAACTGCATTCATCAGGAACGTGAAGTACTGCCCCATCAAGGGCTGGTCGGTTCCGATACGACGGCGGGTCTGAGCGATGATCTCTTCAGGCGTGCCGGGAGGATTGACCAGCCGTGCCGGGTCACCCGTCGCCAAGCGCAGCACGAAGAACGCGACGGTGACGACGCCCAAGACGACCAGCACCATGTGCGACAGCCGAACGAGGAGTGCTCGTCCCCTCATCCGGCCCTCGTCCTCATGGTGTGATGCTCCTCGCCAGTCATCGCGGCAGACCGATCAGATACTGCCGCCGCCTTTCGACACGTTAGGGCTGCACCCCTCAAGGCGCAGCCCTAACGTGCAATCCTGGTACGAATTCCCGTCAGTCGGCAAGAAAGGCCTGATGGAAGTTCGTGACGAACGACTGTGGCAACACAACCAACCCTTCGAGCGAGTTGACGTGGGCCACCGTCAGGTCAGAGTTGTACAGCGGCACATGCCACGCTTGCTCCCACATGTGCGACTGGAGCTCCGCGTAGATCTCGGCACGCTCTGCAGGGTCAAGCGTCGTGCGGCCGAGGTCGATCAATTCCTGCAGCCGCTCGTCGCCGAAGTACCACGCGAACGCCGAGCTGTAGACCACCGCAGCAGGGTTTGCGTCGCCCGACGAAGCCCAGCTCAGGTGGTAGAAGGTTCCCGTGCCGTTTTCGCTGAACGCATCGTCGATCAGACCGGCGACGTCGGTTGAGACGATTCTTGGCCGCAGACCGATGGCTTCCATCTGACTTGCGATCGCCTCCACCACCGGCACGGCACGTGGCAAGAATCCTTCAGCAACCCAGATCTCGAACTCCTTGGCTTCTTCCGGCAAATCGGCCGCATCAAGGAGTTCACGTGCACGATCAAGGTCAGCGGTGAAAGCTGGCTCTTGCTCGACGTAGAATTCGGTGTTGTTGGGCAGGAAGCTTCCCGCGACGGCCGAGCCACCCATCACCAGGTTGTCGACAAGAGGCTGACGGTCAAAGGAAAGGTTGATCGCCAGACGGAAGTCCGGGTTCTCCTCCCAGACCTGCGATCGGCCTGGCGGCACCCACAGGTTGACAGATTCGACGCCAGTGACGCTGTTGAGGACGACATTTTCATCCGCCTCAAGCGTGGCGATCTGCTCGGGAGGCACACGGTCGATCGCATGCGCCTGGCCGCTCAGCAGCGCGCTCATCCGTGTCTGCGGATCCTGGATGAACTCCCAGGTGAGCGTGTCGATGAAAGGCACCTGGCCCCAATAGTCCTGGTTGGCCTCCATCGTCTTGATATTCACCTCGTCACCGACGAGCTTGAAGGCGCCGGTGCCATTGGGTTCACTCTCAAGGCGACTCTCGTCGCCTTCAAGCCAGGCTGCTGACACAATCGGAGTTCCCGACAGTTCAGCGAGCATGGGGGCGAACGGCTCCTCAGTAGAGATTCTCACGGTGTGGTCATCGACGATCTCCACCTGCGCTGGCGCCCAACCAAGTGAGTAGGCGCTATCGCCGCTGAAGCCGGACGCAAGCTCGATCGATGCCTTGACGTCGGCAGCGGTCAGTGGCTGACCGTCGTGGAACACCACGTCATCACGCAACTCAAACTCCCACACCGTGTCGCTGACGATCTCCCAGGATGTTGCGAGCATCGGCTGAGGGTTGCCCAGGTCACCATCGGGAAACTGCACCAGCATGTCGTACATGTGCCGCTCGACACGCCGCTGGCTCTGCGCTGTCGATGAGTACGGGCGCCAGTCAGCCCAGAAGTTCTCGGCAATCAAGAACCTGACTTCTTGAGGCACATCTGGCGGCGGCGCGGCGGCACCTTCATCGCCGTCGCCGCATGCCGCGAGTACGAGTCCGAGTGCCAGCAGCAACCCGAGGCTGCGCCGAATACGGCCTGACCGCTTCACAGTTCTCATTAGATCGCTCGTTTCAAACGTCGAGAGTTACTCCCACAAGATGGGAGCAGATCTACCAGAACAACCGCCGCGTGTCAACGTTGCCAGGACATGCCAGGCCCGCCGCGAAGGTGCGATAGAGACCACGAACACCCCTTCCGTCCCGCTATAGCCCCCAGATTGACCGATCGAGGGCTATGCTCATCAAGGCGGGACCGCCTCCAACACTAGGTATGAGTTCGACAGAAAACGAGATTATGGTTCGTCAGGCGAGAAGCATGACCGAGGGGAGCGAATCCCACCTGAACCTGCCGGGCACCGACCGGACGGCGGATGCGACCACGCCAGGATCACCTGAGATCGACGGCCTTAGGTCGTTGTCCGGCGATGCTGGGGGCAGCGAACGATCCGCGTATTCGATCCGAGCGGCTGAGCGAGTATGCGACCTCATCGAATTGGCTCAGCAGCGCCGCGATGGATTCAGCCTCAACGATGTCATCCATGCCGTCGGACTCCCACGCAGTTCCGCATTCCGCTACCTGGTAACTCTGGAGCAACGGTCGTTCATCGTCCGCGACGCCGCATCGGGCCGCTACCAGGCTGGTCCCCGCCTTCAGCCCGTGACGCAACAGCAACTCGACCAACTCGTCGAACGCGTCCGACCGGTGCTTATTGAGTTGCGCGACGAATTCGAAGAAACCGCCAGCATCGCCGCGCTTGATGGCACGCGGATTACCTACGCCCTCACGGTTGAGAGCCAAAAGCCGACCAGATGGGCTGGCCCCCAGCATGATCACGAACTGCTGCACTGCACAGCCGTCGGCAAGGTCATCGCCACGATGCTGCCTCCCAGCAGGGTGCGCGAGATCCTCAACGCCGAAGGCATGCCAGCCAAGACCGACAAGACGATCACCGATATCGACGAATTCTTCCAGGAAGTGGGGGCGACCCGGTCGCGCGGCTATGGCATCAACGACAGCGAGAACGACCCCGACGCCCGATGTGTCGCGGTGCCCTTGTCGTTGCTACCGGTGCCAACCGCACTGAGTTTGAGCGCGCCTTCGTTCCGGTTTTCACCAGAGCGGATGGAAGAAGCCGCCCTCGCCCTTCAGCAGGCCGTGGCACGCCTCGCCGTCGACGCGACGACCGGCTGATTGTTGCATGTTGAGCCTCGAGCACGCTTCGAGCTTTTCTACGTGTCACATCTCGAGCCCCACTGATTGAGTGAGGTGACCTCGGCGGCAGGACGTCGCGCCGCGGCCCGGAATCGCTGCCCGACCGTGTAGGCCACCGGCAGCAGCGCGACCTGCGCGACGTCGTCGTAGGGAATGCCGAGGGTTTCGGCAGCAGCCCGCTCGTCTCTCAGGTGCGCGGTTGTCAGCGTCGACCCCAAGCCGCGAGAACGCAATGCCAGCATGAAGCTCCAGATCGCCGGAAAGATCGACCCGTAGTAGCCGGCGGCGGCCGCGGGATCCGAAGGTGGTCGACCGTGCTTGCAGGCGACCACGTGAACCGGCACCGACGCGAAGTGCTCCATCAGGTGCCAGGCTGAGTCGTAAACACGCCGCTGGCCTTCGGCCGGATGCTGGCGGCCAGCCGCCAGTGCCTGCTGCGCTCCGTTTCTGTAGCAGTCGGCCAATGCCTGGCGTTGTTCAGGGTCGGTGACGACCACGAAGTGCCAGTCTTGGGCATTGCCGCCCGTGGGCGCATGGACGGCAAGATCCAGGCATTCGAGCACTACCTCGACAGCAACCGGACGCTCAAGATCCAGCCGCTTGCGCACTGCCCGGGTCGTGGTGACCACCTCGTCGAACGACATCGGGCTACCGGGACTCGTGGCCCGCTGAGCACCCATGTCGGCACCCCGGCCGCCATCCGAGCTGGAATCATCGGGCGTCACGACGAGCTCCAGCCCTCAGGTTCGCGGTCCGTTTGGGCGATGAAGTCTGTCAGCCCTTCGACAACTGCGTCAACGATCGCAGCCAGCCACGTGTGACCGTCCTCGGCCGCCGCATCGACCGCTTCATCAGTCCAGCCATCGATCGCGTGCCAGAACCACGGCATACCCGCGTCGAGCCGCACCGCAGCCGCTCGTGGATCGCCCGCACCACGCGAAGGACGCTCGTCGCGTACACCTTTGGGGTGCAGAGCAAGCATGAGCGAGCTTTCGAAGAACCCTGCGTGCCCTGGCACCAAACTGGATTGCTCGCCGGTGAGTTCCGTAAGCCGGTCACGTGCCATGGTCCAATACGAGCCTGCTCCGACGGGCCTGCCGGTGTGCCGGGTGATCTCGCGCGCCGCAGTCGCCGCAATCTCGACATTGCCCCCGTGGCCGTTGAGGAAGTACAGCCGCTGAAAGCCGCTTGTCACAGCCGTGCTCCCGATCTCGATCAGCACCTGCTGGAACGTCGCTGGGGTGATCGAGATCGTCCCACCAAATGGCAGGTGGTGGTGGGAATGCCCGAAGGTCAAGGTAGGTGCGACCACGATCGCAGGACTCGCCACCGCCTCGGCGCTGGTCTTGGCTGTGGCCTCGGCGTTGATCCTCGCTGCGGCCTCGGCAGCGATGTGTTCGCTGATCAGATGGTCGGTGCCCACCGCCAGGTGCTCACCGTGCTGTTCGGTCGCGCCGATCGGCACGACAAGCAGCGCCCCGTTCTGGCAGGCAGCGGTGAGTTCACCACGCGTCATCAATGCCATCTGCGTCATGTCCGTCCCATCTCTCTGGCATTCTGCAACCCAGGCTAACTCGGATGCACGCCCCCGCAGGCGTCACCGTTGGGAGCCCGACAGTGCACGAATCAGCACGTCAAGCTTCCTCGCCTCGGCATCGAGCGGGCCGCGCGGCAAGTAACATCACAAGCGGGAGGCAGCATGACCACGGTAGCGATCGTCGGCGATGGGCCTGCAGGCCTGTCAGCCGCCCTGTTCCTGGCCAAGAACGACGTCGACACCCACGTATTCGGCCAGGACGACACCGCGATGCACTACGCCGAGTTGCACAACTACCTCGGCATCGACCGCATAGGCGGCACCGAGTTCCAGCGCCAAGCCCGCTCCCAAGTCACCGACCACGGGGCTGTGCTCCACGATGCCGAGGTCACCACCGTCGAAGCTGAGGACGACAGTTTTTCACTCACGACCTCTGAAGGAACGTTCCAAGCTGATTACCTCATCCTGGCGGGCGCCAAAGGTTCGCAGGGACTCGCCGTCGGACTTGGCGCCGCCAAAGACGGCTCGCACTTGAGTGTTGACCCTGAGTACCGCACCAGCGTGGATCGCGTCTACGCCGTTGGCCGGCTCGTGCGACCTGAACGGAGCCAGGCGATCATCTCAGCCGGGGCTGGCGCTATAGCCGCACTCGACATCCTCTCGCGCGAAGCAGGCAAGGACGTCACCGACTGGGACACCCCGGACGAGTGAGCCGCGGCTGCGCAGCTTCGAGACGGTCGAAAAGGTCGTTGACGGCAGGTTGTTGATCGGCAGGACTATGGCGCGCTGGTTGCGCCATCGATGTAGTGCTTTGCGAGGAGTTCATAGATC
>JBBDSU010000063.1:0-41287 GCA_040904825.1 Nitriliruptoraceae bacterium
CGCTGCTCGGGACCTCGGCACACCAGGAACTCGATCAGGACCAGCTGTTCGCGGCTGTCAGCCTGTTCTCCCGGACGATTGTGCATCCGGATCAGGTCCCGTCGGTGATCCTTCAGGCCTGTCGCGCAGCTCTGGCCGGACCTGGGGTCGCCCACCTGGCCCTGCCCGCAAACCTTGCCGAACGTGCGGTTGACCGGCCTGCGTACGGGGTCGTCCACCTGCGCCCGGTCCGGTCCGCAGCTCACCCCGACGACATCGCCGATGCTGCTGCGCTGCTCCGAGAAACGCAGCGTCCGGTCATCCTGGCCGGCATCGGTGCCGCCGACGCGGTGGAGGAACTCCTCGAGCTCGCGGAGTCGCTGGGCGCACCGATCATCAAGACCTTGCGAGCCAAGGCACTGCTCCCCGATGACCATCCCCTGACCGTGGGTGGCCTGGGGTTGCTGGGCACCCGCGCTGCGGTCAACGCGGTCCAGCACGCTGACGTGCTGCTGATGATCGGCACCGACTACCCGTACCGCGACTTCTACCCCGCGCCCGACGTTCCGGCGATCCAGATCGACCTCGATCCGCGACGGATCGGGCGTCGCTTCCCCGTCGAGGTCGGACTGGTCGGTGACGCGGCGATGACGCTTGCTGCCCTGGGCGGTCAGCTGACCCCGAAGCCGGACCGAAGCTGGTTGGAGCACGCCCAGCAGGACATGAGGCGGTGGCGTCGGTGGATGCGACGGTTCGAGACCAGTGACGCCTCCCCGCTACGTCCCGAACGTCTGGCTGCGGTGGTGGGTGCGCATCTGACCGATGACGCGATCGTGGTCTGCGACACCGGCACGGTGACCGCGTGGGTCGCCCGCCACCTCGCGATCCGTGAACACCAGTCGTTCACCTTGTCCGGCAACCTGGCCAGCATGAACTACGGGCTGCCCGCCGCGATCGGGGCACAGCTTGCCTACCCCGACCGGCAGGTGGTTGCGCTGGTCGGCGATGGATCGTTCACGATGCTGCCGAGCGACCTGATCACCGCCGTGGAGCTCGACCTGCCGATCACTCTGGTCATCTTCGACAACCGCAAGCTTGGCTTGATCACTGCCGAGGAGGAAGCTGAGGGGTTCGCCGATCAACAGACCGCCCTGCCGGCGTGCGACCTGGCAGCCATCGCCAGATCCTTCGGAGCGTCGGGGTACCGCGTGTCGGAACCCGAGGACCTCGAAGTCACCCTTGCCAAGGCCCTGACCGATCCGCACCCGGCAGTGGTTGATGTTCTCGTCGATCCCGACGAGCTGATCGTGCCCCCTCAGATCGAGATGGCGCAGGCACTCGGCTACGCCGAGGCCAAGATCAAGGAGTTCTTCGGTGTCGGCCAGCAAGAAGGCGGCTTCGAGGTCATCACCAACGTGCTGCGCTGAACCGCAACCGGTGCGGGCAGTACGGCCTGTCAGGATCGCGCCGTCTTGTCGGTGGCGTGGTGCAGGGTGTCGCTCATCGCGATGGAGTCCGAAGGCTCGTTCCGGCACTCTTCACACCCAGACACGCGATCGACCTTCTTACGTCCGATACCCGCGGGACGGAAGTTGCTACGACCGCAGGGGGTTGCTCCTCAGGAGGTTGCTCCTCTGCGGGCTGCTCCTCAGGGGCGCCGCTGACCACCTCGAAGGAACCGTCATCGACACCATCACGACCGACCTGTCCGGCCGCACGTTGCTCAACGATGCTGCCCTCAACCACGGCACGGCGTTCACACGCAACGAACGCGACCGGCTAGGTCTGCACGGACTGCTCCCGGCCCGCCTGGAGACCATCGACGATCAGCTCGCCCGGGTCGACGCGAAGTACCACCGCCTCCACGACGACCTCGAACGGCACATCTTCCTGCGGGCCCTGCAGGACACCAACGAGGTGCTCTTCTACCGCTACCTCACCGATCATCTGACCGCACTGCTGCCGATCGTCTACACGCCGACCGTCGGTGCGGCCTGTGAACAGTTCAGCCACATCTACCGTCGCCCCCACGGGCTGTTCGTCGATGCCGACCATCTCGTCGACCTCGACGCACAGTTGGCCGCCGCGCGAGACGAAGTCGACGTCATCGTGGTGACCGACGGTGAACGCATTTTGGGTCTGGGTGATCAGGGCCTCGGTGGGATGGGGATCCCAATCGGCAAACTGTCGCTGTATACCGCGGTCGGCGGTATCGATCCCCGTCGAACCTTGCCGATCCTTCTCGATATCGGCACCAACAACCCGGAACTGCTCGACGACCCGCTCTACCTGGGCGCCCGCCACCAACGGCTGTCCGGCCAGGATTATCTCGACGTGATCGACCGCTTTGTCGATATCGTCCGCGACCGCTACCCAGGGGCATTGCTCCAGTGGGAGGACTTCGCCCAGCACCATGCGACACAGCTCCTCGAGCGTCACCGGGACCGGATCCTGAGCTTCAACGACGACATCCAGGGCACGGCAGCCGTCGCGCTCGCTGCGGTACAGGCTGGAGTGGCCACCGGTGGCGGCGAGCTATCGGACGCGCGGGTCGTGATCGTAGGAGCGGGCTCGGCTGGGACCGGCATCGCCGGCATGCTTACCGGGGCAGGGCTTCCCCCAGCGAACCTGTTCCTGGTCGATGCCGACGGCCTGCTGCATGATCGCCGCGATGACTTGGCGAGCTATCAGACCCCGTTCGCCCAGCGATGGGAGGCCGTATCCCCTTGGGCCGACCACACCGGATCGACGTCGCTGCAGCAGGTCGTGACGGCCGCCCGTCCAACGGTCCTGATCGGTGTGTCGGGCCAGCCGGGCCTGTTCACCGAGCCGATGATCCGCCCCCTGATGCAGTGGTCGGACCATCCGGTCATCCTGCCGCTGTCCAACCCGACCGACCGGGCGGAGGCGACCCCGACCGACCTGTTGATGTGGACATCAGGCCGTGCTCTGGTCGCCACGGGAAGTCCGTTCGATGACGTCGAACTCGACGGTCGCCGCCACACGATCGCGCAGTCCAACAACATCTACGTGTTCCCGGGCCTGGGAGCAGGAGCGCTCGCAGCCGGCGCCACCGCCGTGACGGACGGGATGCTGCGGGCGGCAGCCGCTGCGGTCGCCGACACCAGCCCCTGCACCTCCGGGGCAGCGAACGACGGGCTCCTTCCGCCGCTAGCAGACGTCGCGTCAGCCAGTCAGCGCATCGCGCTGGCCGTCGCCATCGCAGCGCGCGACGAGGGTGTCGGCGACGAGGTCGACGACGAGCTGCTCGAGGCTCGTCTGCGAGATCGCCGCTGGACGCCGGAATACCCGGAGATCGTCCCGCGTTGAGCGGTACCGACGCCCATCTGCACGACATCGAGAGGGAGACCGAGAGATCATGACCACTGTCACCGGCACGCTGACCGACGGCTACGCCGTCGACCTCCGGACCTCATCTGGCCATCATTGGGCCGCCGACGAACCGACCGCTGTCGGCGGCACCGACACCGGCCCGAACCCCTACGAACTCCTTATGGGCGCGCTCGCCGCCTGCACCAGCATCACGCTGTCGATGTACGCGCAGCGCAAGGGCTGGGACCTGCAGCGCGTGGAGATCAGCTACGAGCACGACCGCATCCACATCAAAGACTGCGAAGACTGCGAGGACCACCAACACGGCTTCATCGACCGCATCGTCAGCGAGGTGACCATCACCGGCGATCTCGACGAGGAACAACGCAAGCGGCTCGCCGAGATCGCGGCGAGTTGCCCCGTGCACAAGACGCTGGAAAAGGGCGTCCACTTGGTTGACCACGTCACGTTCACCTGATCACCGCCTCTGCTCCGCGCCGGAAGTACGCCCCACGACATCGGACCCGCCACCCACACCTTGTGCACACAGAGCGATGACGCGACTCTGCCTGGAGGCAATGGCATGGAGGAGGTCGTGAGTTCAAATCCCATCCGGCCCCCCCAAAACCCTGCAAAGCACCTCATTGCGGGGGTTTTCGCGTTGTCGACATCGTCAGTTTCCACCGCCCGCCGGACAACGACGATCCAGATCACCGCCCGTGGACGAATCCGAGCTGGCGCCACGCCTCATAGATCACGATCGATGCCGCATTGGCGAGGTTGAGCGAACGCCGCTGGGCGAGCATCGGGATTGCGACCCGTCCGCTGATGCGCGGATGAGCGAGCAGATCATCGGACAAGCCAGACGTCTCGGGTCCGAACAGCAGCACATCGTCCGGCCGATAGATCACGTCGGTGTACAGCGTGGTCGCCCGGGTCACGAAAGCAAACACCCGCGCATCCGGCAACGCGTCCAGCGCCGCATCGAGATCCGGATGCACCTCGACGGTGGCCATGTCGTGGTAATCGAGTCCGGCACGACGCAGCTTGGGCTCGTCCAGATCAAACCCCAACGGCTCAATCAGATGCAGCCGTGCCCCGGTCACAGCAGCGAGCCGGATCGTGCTGCCAGTGTTGCCCGGTAAACGCGGCTGGAAAAACATCAGATGCGGCAACCCCGACGCCGGTTGCACCGTCGTCCCTGCGGCACTCGTCCCCGTTGAGCCAACCTGTTCGGACATCGCCACGACCTCTCTTGCCTGCTCATCGCCCCCACCGAGCGGGCGCTCTCCGACTCTACGTCGAGTGCGCTGGGATCATGCGGCAAGTATGCGTCGGCGACCAGAGAATCTCACCCCATGTCATTCTGAACACCAAGGTCGTCTCCGAGACGATTCGTGCCGAACACGATGACATCGATGGTTGGGGGCGTTCTACATCCCCATCACGCGGCCGTTGCCGTCGCCGACACGACCGTTGCGCAGGTTCAGCGGCAGATGCCCGATCTCGTTCCAACGCTCGCACTGGATCGTGCCGCCATCTGTGAGCACCAGGTGCGTTGTCGACGTGTTGTGGACACCGCCAAGAGTCGCTGGTGCCAGTCTTAGCACGCGATGGGTGCCGTGCCAGATCGTTCCCCCATGCGTGACAACAATGGTGGTGGCCCCATCTTGGGTGCGCTCCCACAATGCGTGGAAGGCGGCCTCTACGCGATCCCCGAACACATCGTTGGCTTCGCCGCCGACCTCGGCGACAACATCTTCGCCTGATGACCAGCGCCGCCACAGATCAGGATCATCTGCGGCCATCTGGTCCCTGGTGCGTCCCTCCCAGCGGCCAAAGCTGCGCTCACGGACCGCCGGGTCTGGCTCCACTGCACAGTCGAGCGCGGCAGCGACTGCAGCAGCCGTCTCAGCCGCCCGCGGCAGGTCGGATGACACAACGTGTGCGTCGGGATATTCCGCGGCAAGCGCTCCCGCAACCGCAGCAGCCTGAGCCCGTCCGTGCTCGGCCAAACCACCGCAGGAGTGACCCTGAATGCGGCCCTGTGCGTTCCACACCGACTCGCCGTGCCGCACCAGGACGATCCGCCTCATGGCGATTCTGAGCGGGGAGCGCTGACCGCAGCACCCCACTCCGTCGGTGCACTGTGACCGGCGCTCAGCTCACGACCGGTCAAGGCCTCTCGTTGCGGAACGTCGGCCCACAAGCGTTCGAGCGCATAGGTCTCTCGTTGCTCAGGCGCGAAGAGGTGACAGACGACATCGCCGAAATCGAGCAGCACCCACCCGGCCGCGGGCGAGCCTTCACGCCGCAACGGCCGCCGGTCTTCATCACGGAGGCGTTCCTCGATCCGTTCAGCGGCAGCCTTCAACTGTCGATCAGAGCCTGCAGTCGCCAGCAGAAACACATCCGCGATCGCCAGCACGTCGGCGACCTCAATGATCACCAGGTCGGTCGCTTTGACGTCATCCGCCGCGTCAGCCGCGGCACGGGCGAGCGCGAGCGATTCGTCGCTGGCCGGCAATCTCGTTCCTTCGCGTTGATCGGGTCACACTGCGGCTGTCGTTGATTCCCGGCGCCGCGCGCCACACAGCACGGTACATCAGGGGTCCCTGATCAGTCGCCCGACGCGCCATACAAGTCCCTGCGACGGATTTCGTCATCGACAGCAAGCGGCACCAGGTGCCTGGTGGCGCGGCCATCGGCGTACCGCCGGCGAACGTCTGACGACGAAATGCCGATCGGTGGGACGTCGAGTCCTTGCATCGCCGCCGCCGGACCGGAAGCGAGTTCACCGTTGCGACGAACGACAACGAACGTGGCCAGGCTTAGCAGATCTTCGTGCCGGTGCCACCGCTCAAGATCGGCTGCTGCGTCGTCCCCGACAATGAAGAACCACTCGGTATCAGGCGACGATGTCGTCAACTCCTCCAAAGTGTCGACGGTATAGGTGGGTCCGTCCCTGGACACCTCACGGTCGTCGCAGACCAACCCGTCGCTATCGGCAACTGCGTGATGAGTCAGCGCAACCCGTGCTGCGGCGGGCGCCACGGTCCGTTTCATCCACGGGTCGCCCGCTACCAGCAGGCGCACCTCGTCGAGTTGGAGCTCGACCCGTGCGCACTCGGCGACGATCAGGTGGCCCAGATGCGGAGGATCGAACGATCCACCCAGCAATCCGACACGCTTCATCCCCGCTCCTTGTGCCAATCCCACGTGACGTCGCCGGCTCGATCTCAGCCCAGCCGTTCGACGAACGTGGCCAGTTGCCGCAGGTTACGTACTTCGACCATCTCGTCGACATGTCGTGCGTAGGCTGAAGCAATGGAGTCGCCGGTATCCCAGAAGGTTCGGGCCTCGGGATTAAGCCACCAGATCCTGCGAACGCGGCTCCGGAGGTCTTTGAGGACCCACGCGTTGGCCTGGCGATAGTTGTTGCGTGCGTCGCCCAGGATGAGCACGGTGGTGCGCGGAGTCAGCGTGGTTCGATAGCGCTGATAGAAGTCGCCCAACGCTGTGCCGTAGTCCGAATGGCCGTCCGCTCCCACAACCTTTGCGTCGAGACCCAGGCGTCCAACCGCCCGTTCAAGATCGTGGTGCTCCATCGCAGCCGTCACCTCGTCGACCGCATCGACAAAGGCGAATGATCGCACGCGCCCAATCTGCTCCTGCAGGGCATGCACCAGCATCAACGTGAACCGCGCGAACGAAGCGACCGACCCCGATACATCACACAGCACGACCAAGTCGCTGCGATGCGCGCGCAAGGGACGCCGCACGACGTGGAATGGCACGCCTCCGGTCGCCAGCGACGCGCGCACGGTCCGGCGCATGTCGAGCCGTCCCCCACGGCCGCGCCGTCGCTTGACGGCCAGCCGGGTCGCGATCTTGCGAGCCAGCGGACGAATTTCCTCGCGCAAACGACGTCGTTCCGCAGCATCCAGCGCGAGAAAATCGCGGTCCTCGATGGCGCGGCCAGCTGCCCGCGACGCGACGATTTTCGGGCCGCGCTGAGCGGCCGTGCGCCGGCGGATCTCCGCCTCAACATGACGTTCGAACGCTCGAATGCGGGCTTGATACTCGGTGTCGACAACTCCCTGCCACCAGGCGTCGCCATCAGGCGACGCCTGCATCTTCACTGTCGACCCGCTACGTGAAGCCGACTGTGATGCGTCCGTAGCCGGTGCCTGGATCTCGCCGGCATCCAGTTCAGGGCCACTAGCACGCAGGCGACGCAGCAACAGACCTGGATCCAATGCGCGCCGCACCCTGTACTGGAACCACGCGACCGACCCGTCTCGGCCGACGATCTGCCCGAACCGCCCTACTGCCCTGCGGGCAAGTGCCGCGATGGCATCGTCATCACCGTTGCGGATCGCTTCGACCAGCGCATCGAGCAACGCATCGTCGTCACCATCGAGTTCCGACGGGCCGTCGGGAGCCGTCGCATCCGGCGTGGCGCTGCTTGCCGGATCATCGGCATCTGTGAAGTCGAACCTCCCCGAGCCATCGGCTGGGAAATAGAGGTCGAAGGCATCGTTGAACACGCCACGAGCCCGCTGCGAGGTCACCATGGTGGTGGCCAGCGCCTCACGAAACTCCGCACGCTCAATCCAGGAAACTTCTCCCAGTGCGTGCAACGCCGCAATCAACGAGGATGGCGAGTCAACAACCCCCGCACTCCTCAAGGTGGCATGCAGGTCGGTGACCGTTTCAACGAGACCGCGCGGAACCTGACGGCTGGCTCTCTGCGTGGTGCCCGTGGTGATCACCTCGGCGCCTTTGTGTTCCTCGCTCGCCGTCACATCACAAGGCATCGTCGTCTCGCAACCACAGACCGATGACGCGACGGCCATCTGCTGCACCCTGCGCGATCAGGACGAACCTCGTGCCGTCCTTCAGCGATGCCGTAGCGACAATCCGAGCCTCGTCGCCCACGTCGGAGATCTGAGCTGAGGCACCATGCCCTGACTCCCCCTGACCTGAGGCGAAGCCGCCTGCAGGTGTGAAGGCGACATCGAGGACAGTGCCAGTGGTCGCGTCGATCGTCCACCAGCTGGTGCGCTGAGCGACTTCGCCAGCCAAGGCAACGATGACGACATCGTCATCGACCTCGATGACTCGAGCTCGAAGCGGTTCCGACGCGCCGGCCTCGCCGCCAGCCACGCTCACAGCGTCAGGGTCATCGCCACGACGGATTGCCATCAGATCAGCTTCGCCAACCGTCCACAACAACTCACCATCGGCGCGGGAAAACCCGGTGATGGCCGGGGACCCATCGTCCGGTACGAATCGCCTTGCGGCTGCCACGACGTCAGCACCCATCGCAGCTGTGACGCGCTCGCCAAGGAATCCTGGCGGTGCGACCGGGATATCGACGACCGTCGCCCACCGCCGTCCACTCGCATCTCTCAACTCAACGAGTGGATCCGTCGCATCCTCTTCTACGCGCAACAGCAGAAGTTCGCCACCTTCGGCCGCCAGGTGGAAGGCGAATGGTGAGCCAACTAGCGCCGTGTCGACACACACGCCGGTGGACAGGTCGCCAGACACCGGGCGCAACGCATCCAACTGCCCAGTCAGGTCATTGATGTGCGCGACGACGAACAGGCTGCTGCCGTCTCCTACCACCCGGGCCGTGGGACCGAATCGGGCGCTCGCATCGACAGGCGACTCCTGCTCCAGCGTTACCACGTCAATGCCAGTATCTGTGGTCACCACGATGGCGACCGCGCCGTTCATCATCGGCGCGAGTCGAACACCTGCACCCCGAGGATCACCAACGGTGTCAGCGCCGATGCCGATGTCCTGCAAGTCAGCATCTGTCACAGCGGAGGTCAGCAGAGTCACGTCGACGCCTGCGATGATGCTGCCAGACTCAATGGCCAAGCCGTTCGGCCACGCGCCGTCGATATCGGTCAGGTCGCCGATCTCGCCAACGATGGCGGCCACCACCGCTGATGCATCGAAATCGGTCGCCTCAATGTCAGCGCACGCCGACGCCGTGAACACCGAGGCGCTGAAAACGCCGATGGCGACAAAGGCGACCATGGCAATGAGCCCAATGGCAAGGACACGCCGGTCAGCAGCCAGCGGTTCAGGATGTTGTCCACTCACACGTCAGTCCGAATGCTGAGCGGTGGGCAAGCTCAAGCCGCCAGCCGCGATCGCGAGGTCGTCGTCGTACTTGAGCAGGACGCCGAGTGTCCGGTCTACGAGGTCTCGATCCAGCGCTGTGACGCCGAGCGCGACGATCGTCTTCGCCCAGTCGATGGTCTCGGAGATCGAGGGAGGCTTCTTCAGATCGAGCTCTCTGAGTGCTCTGACCACGCGCGCGACTTGGGTGACGATGGTGTCGTCAAGTTCAGGCACGCGCGCCCTGACGATGGCTTCTTCACGTTCGATCGTGGGATAGTCAAGGTGCAGATACAGGCACCTGCGCTTGAGGGCCTCCGAGAGTTCACGCGTTGCATTGGAGGTCAGGACCACGAAGGGTCGACGCCGTGCCGACAGTGTTCCCAGTTCGGGGATGGTCACCTGAAAGTCAGACAGGATTTCCAAGAGCAGCGCCTCAAACTCGAAATCGACTTTGTCGACCTCGTCGATAAGCAGCACGGTCGCCTCGTCGGCCGATCGCCTGATCGCATGCAGCAGTGGGCGTTCGAGCAGGAAATCCTCGCTGAACAGTTCTGTCTCGACATGCGACCATGACACCGCTTCGTCATTCACGGCACCGGCGTCTGAACCGTCGCCCAGGGCTGCCTGTGCGCTCGGCACGGAGGCCGCTGTGCGGGCATGGGTGATCCTCAACAGTTGCCGCGCGTAGTTCCACTCGTAGAGCGCCTTTGCTTCATCGAGCCCTTCGTAGCACTGCAGGCGGACAAGCTCGGCACCCAGCGCCGTCGCGACCGACTTCGCCAATTCGGTCTTGCCTACCCCGGCAGGTCCCTCAATCAGGATCGGCTTGCCGAGTCTGGCCGCCAGAAAAACGACGGTGTCGATACCTACATCGGTGAAGTAGCCGGCCGCTTCGAGTCGCGCACCGACATCGGCGACGTCCACGAACTCCGTGGTCACCGCACGCTCCTTGTCGCAGTCGCATCGTGGCGTCTCGCCGTCGGCAGGCTACGGCAGTCTCGTCGGTGGTGACCAGTCGCACTGCCTGCAGGTCGTTGGGTGCGAGCCCGCGCGATCGCCTACCGTGATCGGGGGAACATGAGGAGATTTGCCATGACGACCACTGCAGTCGTGTTTGACGCCACCGGCGGACCTGAGGTGCTGTCGATCGCTGAGGTCGAGCTGCCGGAACCACGGCCTGACCAGATCGTCGTTGAAATCGCGGCGGCTGGCGTGAACTTCATCGACACCTACCAGCGTTCTGGGCTCTATCCGGCCCCACTTCCTGGGCGACTCGGGCTCGAAGGCGCTGGCACCGTCATCGCCGCCGGCAGCGATGTCGGCACGCACAAGATCGGCGACCGGGTCGCCTGGGCAAATGAACCCGGCTCGTATGCCACTCACCTCGCCGTCACAGCCCAACGCGCGGTGTCGGTCCCCGATGAAGTCGATCTCGAGACAGCTGCCGCGGTGATGCTGCAGGGCATGACCGCCCACTATCTCGCCAACTCGACCCATCCGCTCGGTGAAGACGACGTTGCCGTGGTGTGGGCTGCTGCAGGCGGTGTGGGGCGCCTATTGGTGCAGATGGCCAAGCATCGGGGCGCCAGGGTCATCGCCTGCACTTCGACTCAGGACAAGGCTGACGAGGTCGTGCGACTCGGAGCCGACGACGTTCTGCTCTACCGGGATGTTGACGTCCCTGCCGAAATCCGGCGCCTCACCGGCGGGAAAGGTGCCGACGTGGTCTACGATTCCGTTGGGCGTGACACGTTTGATGTGTCGCTGCAACTGCTGCGGCCGCGCGGGTTACTCGTGTCGTTCGGGCAATCGTCGGGGCCGATCGAGCCATTGAGTGTGCTGCGGCTGTCTGCCGCGGGTTCACTGTTCTTGACGCGGCCGAAACTGGATGATTACACCGCGTCGGTCAGCGAACGTGAGTGGCGCGCTTCAGCGGTCTTCGATGCGATCACCCTCGGACGTCTCGACGTCGCCATCCACGACCGCTATCCGTTGGCCGATGCCGTCGAGGCTCACCGCGCACTTGAGTCGGGGACGACAACCGGCAAGCTGCTGCTGACCGTGTGAAACGACCGCCGCGGATGCGATGAACCGGTCACCCCACGACGATCAGGTCGTCTCGGTGGATGACTTCCCGGGCGTAGCCGTGGCCATGTGCGGCCGATGCGTCACTGGTCGACTGGCCAGCAACCTTGGCGATATCCGCCACGTCGTAGTTGACAAGCCCGCGTGCTACGACCACGCCGGCGGGATCGACAACTTCGACGGCGTCGCCCGCAGCAAACGTCCCGTCCGCACCCGTCACCCCGACCCCGAGAAGCGACACGTTGTTGGCCCTCAGCGCATGGGCAGCCCCGCTATCCACGTGGATACGGCCATGCGTCGTCAACGCGAACCCGATCCACAACCTTCGCGCTTCAATCCGGCGAGGCTGGGCAACAAACCAGGTGCCAACTTCAGCACCTTCAATCGTCTGACCGATGATGCCCGGCCACCGCGCATGGGCGATGACGGCATGGGACCCAGAACGCACTGCGACCTCGGCAGCTTGCACCTTGGTGCGCATGCCTCCTGATCCGACATACGAGCCCACGCCACCGATGGACAACTGCTCGATCTCAGCGAGGTCGGTCACTTTCTCTACCAGACGCGCAGACGGATCGGTGCGCGGATCTCCCTCGTACAACCCGTCGACGTCCGACAGCAGGACGAGCAATTGCGCGTCCAGCATCGAGGCGACCAGCGCTGCAAGGTGGTCGTTGTCTCCATAGGCAAGCTCTTCTGGGGTGATCGCGTCGTTCTCGTTGATGATCGGCACTGCCCCCAAGTCGAGCAGGCGCCTGATCGTCGTGCGAGCATTGAGATAACGGCCGCGGCGCACAAAGTCGTCCTGGCTCAACAGGATCTGCGCTGCCGGATGGCCGTGGGGCTCCAGCACGTCCTGGTACGCCTGGATCAATTCGCCCTGTCCGACCGCAGCAGCTGCTTGCAACGTCGGCAGGTCGGTGGGCCGCCGTTCGAGACCCAGCAGGCCCATCCCGGCGGCTACCGCTCCTGACGAGACCACCACTACCTGGGTCCCATCTGCGCGCGCTGACAGCACCTGGTCGGCGACGTCGCGAACCTGGGCACGATCAAGCCTGCCGCTGTCTGCGCGCAGGCTGGACGAGCCGATCTTGACGACCGCCAGGGCCGGGCGATCGAATCGCGCCGTCACATCTACTCCCCTGTATCGCGCTCGATGTCGATGTCCTCTAGGTCACCGAGATCGGCATGTTCAACATCATCTGCGTCCGCTTCAGCCTCGGCTGCAAGAATCTCAGCCCGTTCCTCGGCTGGCAAGTCGTCGATATCCGGTTCGAACGTGAACACGACATCGTTGATGAACACGTCGTCACCGGAGCGTGCTCCGGCGGCGATCAGCGCCTTTTCGACGCCAGCACGCCGCATACGACCTTGCAGGTACCGGGCCGCCTGAGGATCCTCGATGGGCAGCATCTGCACCCAGCGCGCAATTCTACGTCCATGGACGACATATCCGTCGTCAGCTACCTCCACCGTGAAGTCCCGTCCCCGTGGCAGCAGGCGCACCAGCACCTCCTGGCCTTCCGGCGTGCCTTGCGCCCCAGAGCGAGACCTCCTGCCACCAGCGTCAGCCGATCCATCGGCAGCGCCTTGAAGGGCGGCCGCCTCGTCGCTTGCGCGCTGCTGGCGCTGACGCTCAACCAACTCTCCGAGCCGATAGCGAAGCGTGTCGAGTCCTTCACTGGTGACCGTTGACACTTCGAGGACTTCGTATCCCTGAGACTCCAGGTTCGGGCGAGCCAACTCCGCCATCACCTTCGCATCGGGCAGGTCCACTTTGGTGATGACAACCAGATTCGGCCGGGTCACCAGATCAGGGTCATGCGCGGCAAGCTCGCGCAACAGGACCGCCAGATCCGCCTCCGGGTCCCGATCCGCCTCGTACGGCATCCCGTCGAGGACATGCAGCAGCACGTGGCACCGTTCGATGTGGCGCAGGAACTGCAATCCCAGTCCGCGGCCTTCCGAAGCCCCTTCTATCAGCCCCGGAACGTCGGCGAGCACGACGTCGATCGGCCTGCCATCGTGCGTGTCGCCAGCTCTCATGACACCCAAGTGAGGAGTGAGTGTGGTAAACGGCCAGTCAGCAACCCTCGGTTTTGCAGCGGACAACCGACCGACCAACGACGACTTTCCTGCCGACGGAAATCCGACAAGACCGACATCAGCGATCAGCTTCAGTTCCAAGCGCAGCGACACATCGAAGGTCTGCTCGCCACGTTCAGCGAATGTCGGAAGCCGCCGATGACGGTTGGTGAACGACACATTGCCGCGACCCCCGCGACCGCCTTCGGCCGCGACGTAGCGTTGCCCATTCTCGACGAGGTCGGCCAGCACGGCTTGGCTATCCCGCTCCCGAACCACCGTGCCGATCGGAACACGAGCGATGCGATCCTCGCCGACGGGACCATCCCGACCCATGCCAGCACCATGCCCACCGTCACCGCCGCGAAGATGGGGCGCCCGGTGCAGGTCGATCAACGATGAGGTGTTCACGTCGGCCACGAAGATGACATGTCCACCACGCCCGCCGTCACCGCCGTCGGGACCGCCTCGCGGCACATGCGCTTCCCGGCGGAATGAGACAGATCCGTTGCCGCCTACGCCCCCGCGCGCATGCACCGTGCATTCGTCGACAAAGCTGCCGCGATCCATCGTTCGTCCTTGCTGCGGTGGCATGTCTCCCGCGAACGGCAACGAGGGCGGCCCGTCGAGCCGCCCTCGCTACCACGCCTATATGCGGTCGTCAGGCCTCGACCGGCTCCACGTTGGCGCTGGTGCGCTTTCCGCTCTTGGAAAACCGCACAGAACCGTCAATCAGAGCGAACAACGTGTCGTCTCCGCCACGTCCGACGTTCGCCCCAGGATGGATGCTGGTGCCGCGCTGGCGCACAATGATGCTGCCGGCGGTAACGACCTCGCCTCCGAACCGCTTGACGCCCAACCGCTTCGCGTTGGAATCGCGACCGTTGTTGGACGAACCTCCGCCCTTCTTGCTCGCCATGTCAGGTCCTTCCTCGATCGCAGCCTGGTGTCGTGGCTGCGAACTCTCGTCGGTCAAGCGGCGGCAGGATCCCGGTGAGGGCTCTTCTGGCGCACTCGACGCGAACAGCGGCTCAGATCGTGTCGATCGTCACCTTGGTGTGCATCTGTCGGTGGCCGCGACGCTTGTGCTGGCGCGACTTGTTCTTGTAGGTGAAGACGCGGATACGTGGCGCCTTCAGGTGCTCGGTGATCGTTGCCTTGACGGCCCGACCTGCAACGTCGGCACCGGTGGTCACCTTGTCGCCGTCAACGACGAGTACCGCCGGCAACTCAACCTCGTCGCCGATCGCACCGTCGAGTCGCTCGACTGTGATGATCTGACCGGGCTCGACCCGGTATTGCTTGCCGCCCGTCGCGATGACCGCGTACACACTTGCCTCCTGGAGTTGGTGGAACGTGTTCCACCACTGCTGTTGGTCAACGAATCTGATCGTCGGACGGGTGCTTGGCGCTTCTTCGTTGTAGCGCGTCGTCTGGCTGCCGGGACCGTGCGGGCCGCATGGCAGCGAAGGTCACCGTCCATGAGTCTTGGAGACGACGAGCAGACACACGAAAACACGGCACCAACGCCGTTGGCTGACAAGATACCCCGCACGACATGAGGGGGTCAACACGGGCCGGCCATCGGCGTGAGATGGCCCAGCCGTTAGCCTGGGCATCTCACGCCACCGATGCGGTGGCTGCCCACTCGTAACCGCAGCAGCTCTGACCTCCCTCCCATGCTGGCCGTGCGCAATGGTCGGGACCGGAGTTGACAACGCGAGGACAGATCATGGCCGCCCAGACCACGCTACGACCGTGCGCGCAATGGTCGGCTGAATGCGGTGAGCCCATCGCTGGCACCGCGACGCAAGCGGCCGGGTGGATCCTCATCGAGCAGCCCGGATCGTGGGGGCCTGACGCGCTCACCGGCTCCGGGCTGGATCCTGAGATCTCAGCGGCACTGGCTCTCGCTGCAGCCCAGCAGCAGACACCCAGTCAGCAGATAAGGATCCAGCTGATTCGGCGGCCACGACCGTTCATGAACACATCAGGGCAACCCAAGGTTGCCTACATCGTCCACAGTGGCCCGGCTGCCTGGGCGCGACGCATCACGTTTGAACGCGATGAGGAACTGCTCGCCTTGCCGATCGGCGATGCACTACAGGCCCATCCCAGCGAGGTCGGGGATGCTGTCGATCGCCCGTTGTTCCTTGTCTGCACCCACGGCAGTCGTGACCGATGCTGCGCGGAGCTTGGACGTCCGGTTGCCCTGGCGCTGTGCGACTACGTCGCTGATGCAGCCCGCGGCGTGCCCACCAACGGCTCGCAGGGCGCTGCCGAGATCTGGGAGACGAGCCATGTTGGCGGCCATCGCTTCGCTGGCAACGTCGTCGTGCTGCCTGAAGGCCTCGTCTATGGGCGACTCGACGCGGAGGCCGCACGCACCGTGATTGAGGCTCATCGTGCGGGGCAGGTAGCCACAGAATGGCTGCGTGGCCGCAGTGGCTATCCGCCGGCTGTACAGGCCGCCGAGATCTTCGCTCGGCAACGCACGGGGTCGGTGGGCCGAGCATTTCGGCTCCTGTCACACGAGGTCGACAATGACGACGTCGTGGTTCGACTCGAGATCGATGGCGTCGTCAGCGTCGAACGGGTCACACACGCATCGCTGGCTGACGCAGTACCAGCGTCATGCGGTGTTCATCCCAGCGTTTCCACGGTGCTGCGCCCCCACAGCGATGCCGCCGAGGCACCCATCAGACCAGGCTGATTAGGCACGCAAGACCGACCAGGCGATTCGCGGCAAGGCCTTGGCGTCGTCGGTCGCCAGGTATCGCGCCAGTGCCGGTCCCAGATGTCGCAGCGTCCGGTGGTCATGCATCCAAGGGGGCTTGGCGACTGGCCGGAACGGGCCCTTCACGACCGACTTCTCCACGCGATCGAGCATGAAGGTGTTGTGCGCCCATTCGTCATCGTCGTAAGAACCCCACGGCGTGGTCATCAGCCCGAACCCAACACCCGGAAAGTGGTTGATCATGACCGTGCCGTAGTTGAGGTTCTCGATGGCACGATCGACCGCTGCGGCGACTGCTGCATCAGTCAGTGATCGTGGGTGCACGATCAGCACTGCGGCCAGCGATCCTTCCATCTGGTCGTTGCACAAGTCGACTGCTTCGTCGACGAACTCTGGGACCGATCGCAGCGTGTCCAAGGCAACCTCACCAACCACGCTGCAGAACACGTCATGCCCGAGCAGTGGGTCGTCAACACCTATCCCAGTGATCAGCGAGTACGGCAGACGTGGCGATGCTCCGTCTACATCTTGGCCCGCGCCCAAGTGATCGCACGTACGGTTGGTGACGGCGTCACGCCACCGTTGTCCAGCACCCGGATGAAACGGGTAGCGAGCAGGTGACTCGTCCAACGATGCGCGGATCTTGTCAAGCAGCTGCGCTCGCTGCGACCATGCCCTGTGCTGGACCAACACCCTGCCAGCAACGCAGTTGAACCCGCCGTTGTTGGCGATCATCGCTGCGATGTTGGCGCCCTGCCAGGCGATATCGCGACGACGCCATGGACCGGGAACCACGATGATGGGTGTGACCCCTCCGACCTCAGCGGTGACCTTGGGCGTCTGTGGTCCCTGGCGCGTTGCGTCCTTGGAAGCGCGCTCGTTGACCTGCTGGACAACGGCTTGCCGCGTTGCCGCGGCGCCGGTGAGGTGAATCGCTTCGAACAATGGGTTATCAACGAGCTGCTGGCCAAGTTCTCGACCACCAACGGCGATTTGCACCACACCGAGGTCGATGACCGGTGCCAGCGCTGCGGCGAAATGGTCGACTAGCGATGTGAACACGTCGCTGACCTTGAACAGCACTGGCCGGCCGTGGCCGAAGAGCTGGTCGATGACGTCGATGACTCCGACGCTTGTCACGTTGCCTGCGCCGAGTACCAGCGCTGGCCCGGCGGCCTGGCGAGCAGGGTCATAGGTCGAAGGAGGATGACGGCCGGAGGCGTCGATCCCCGCATCGTCGAGCAACCGAACCTGGGCGCTGAATCCGGCAAACAGAACCTTGTCAGACGACAGCCCTGGCAGGACATCAATGAACACACGGCCGTCGGCCCGCCGCCGCATCGCTGGTGGAACAACGTGACCACGCGTAGCGATCTGATCGAAAGTCACCGACCAGGCTTGCAATGACCGCAAGACCGGCACTGGCCCGTTGATCCACTCTTCGCCTGCACCGGGACCATCTGTCGGCAGCTGCTTGAGCGCCGCGGCACCAGCGACCCACCCTGGAGCAGCGTCGAACACCGATCTCCTCAGCTCGGACAGCAACTGACGGCGACCTGCCACGTCGGTCGCGGCCCAGCGATCCACACCGATGGTGGCCAGGGTTGGGATATCTGTATCGTCGAAGGTGTCGCGTGGGTGACCCACATTCCGCTCCGGCTCGCTGAGCGTTGACGATACTGGCTCGCATGATGACTGCAGCCTGGTTGTCCAGGGTCTTGCGGTGCCCTAGTGCCCGTTGGAACCCGTCGTGCTGGTCCAACTGCGGTAGAGGTCGCGATAGACACCGGCCTTGCGTGCCAGCTCCGCGTGAGGCCCATCTGCGACGAGCTGCCCACCGTCGAACACCAGTATCCGGTCGGCTCGTTCCGCAGTTGACAGGCGATGCGCGATCGTGACGGTGGTCCTGCCCTGAGACAGGCCATACAGCGCCCGCTGGAGCCTGACTTCAGTGGCGGGATCCACCGCCGACGTAGCCTCATCAAGCACGAGCACCGCAGGATCAGCGACGTAGGCGCGGGCAAGCGCGACGAGCTGCCGTTCTCCGGCGGACAGATTGCCGCCTCGCTCGCCAACCTCAGTCGCCATCCCGTCGGGCAACTCGTCGAGCCACTCGTCAAGGCCAAGGCTGTCGAATGCCGACCGGATGGCGTCATTGAGCTCGATTCGCGACGCTGCATCGGCTGCAGGCAGGCCCATGCGGACGTTGTCGGCGATCGTGCCCGACAACAGCATGCCTTCCTGGGGCACCATCACAACCTTGCGGCGCAACGATGAGAACCGCAGCTGACGCACGTCTACATCGCCGATTTCGACCGTGCCGAGCGTGGGATCCATCAGTCGTGTCAACAACTTGGCGAAGGTGGTCTTGCCGGACCCTGTCTCGCCGACGACAGCTACATGCTCGCCAGCGCCGATCTCAATCGAGACGTCGCGCAACGCCCAGCGCTGAGCCACGTCATCAACCTCGACGGCATCCGAAGGCACAAAGTCAGGATCTGGGGCGGAGGGGTATTCGAACCACACACCTGCAAAGCGGGCGCCAATCCGGCCCGATGGCACATCACGACCGGCCGGCGATGGGTCGACAACATCCGGCTCCACATCAAGCACATCCAGCACCCTGCGCCATCCCGCAACCGCCGTCTGCCCTTCGTTGATCACCTCGCCCATGATGAGCACCGGATCAACGAACAGCGTGATCAGGAACAAGAAGGCGACGACCGTGCCAGTGGTGACCTCACCGGCTACACCTAGGTGGACGCCAACGACGACGACCGCGCTGGTGGCGACAGCGCCGAACACTTCGCCCGATGCGGAAAAACCTGACACCCACTTTCCCACTCGCAGAGCCGACGAGCGGTGCGTAGCGATGGCTGTGTCCAGCCGGTGTTGGGTGCGCTTCTCGATGCCGTACGCCCGGACGACAGGCGCGCCAACAACCGTTTCTGACACGACGCCGAGGAGCCGGCCGAGATTCTCTCGGACGATCGCGTAGGCAACCGTCAATCGACGCTGCACGACGCGCCCAAACGCCGCAAAGGGTAGGAACAGCCCCAGCACCACCAGCGCGAGCTGCCACGAGTAAGCCAGCATGACCACGGTCGCCACAGTGAGCTGCCCCAGTGACGCAATCAGGTTGAGACCTGCCCACTGCATGAATCGGCTGATCTCATCGATATCGGTCGTCACCCTGCTGACCAACACACCCCGTTGCTGCGATTGCTGGTGCAGCATCGATAGATCGTGAATGTGACGGAATGCGTTGACCCTCAGGTCCGACAAGGCTGATTCGACGACGGCGGTCAGGCGCCAGTTCATTCCGCCACTCGCCATGGCGGTCATCAGCACGGCCACACCTGCCCACGCAACGATGCTCCCGGTAGCGGCAAGATCGACACCACTTGACGTTCCGATGCCCTCGTCGATGGTGCGCTGAATGGCGATCGGCACAATCGCGCGGCCGGCGGTGGCGATCAACGCCAAGGCGACCGTGCCTGGCAATCCGTTGCGCAGCGTCGGGCTCAGCGAGATGCCTCGCACCAAGGTCTGCCAGGCGCCCGGAGATACGGTTGTGGCGCTCATTCGCCGTGCTCACGTCGCGACGTCGTGACGTCCCCGTCGCCACGTTCGCGGTCGCGCCGATATGCCTCAACAAGATCGCGGTAGTTGGCATCAGTTGCCACCAGGTGATCGTGGCTGCCATGGCCTACGACCCTGCCGCCACGGACATGCAGCACTTCGTCCGCGAGCGCAATCGTGGACGGTCGGTACGCGACGATGACGACCGTGGCGGGCAAGTCTGCCACGGCCAGACCGTCGAGAATTCTCTGTTCGATCGTCGGATCGACTGCCGACGTAGCGTCGTCGAGCACGAGCAGGCGCGGATTGCGCACCAGCGCCCGAGCCAGTGCGATGCGCTGTCGCTGCCCTCCCGAAAGATTGGCTCCCCGCTCTCCCAATTCGGTGTCATAGCCGCGGGGCAGGTCAGCAACGAACTCATCGGCCTGCGCCAGCGTGGCGGCCGCACGCACTTGAACGTCGGTGAAAGCCTCGCCCAGCGTGATGTTGTCGCGCACCGTCGCATCGAAGATGAAAGCATCCTGGAACACCAAGGACGCGTGCGCAGGGACCTGCCCGTCAGCTAGATCGGGCAGCGCAATGTCATCGATTCGCATGACACCGCGGTCAGGGTCATACAGGCGAACCAGCAACTGCGCGATGGTTGATTTGCCTGAACCTGTGGGCCCGACAAGCGCCACAGTCGCGCCTGGCGAGATATCGAACGACACGTGGTCGATGCCTCGGGTTTCGTCAGCGTCATCGGCGATATCGGCAGCGTCGGCGGGACCTGCGTGCTTTGTTGCGCCGGTCGCAGATGACAGATCGTCCCGTGCCCCGTCGGGATAGTGGAACGTGATGTCACGCGCAGCGACGCCTGCTGCACGGTCGAATCCAGCCTCCAAGCGGCGCTGGCCGTGCTCCATCGCGCCAGCGGCGGTGAGCACCCGATGGACTCGGTCCCAGCCAATCACCGCGCGAGGCATCTCTCCCAGCATCCAACCGACAATACGAATCGGAATCCCCAGAAGTCGAAACAGATAGGCGATCAGGACCAGATCGCCGGCGGTCAGCAACCCGTCGCGGACACGGAAGGCACCCACCGCGAGGACCAGCAGAATGCCGACGTTTGGCAACCCTTCGATCACCGGATCGAAGAAGGCACGAAGTCGACCGACCCGCGTCATGCGGTCGCGCAGCAGTCGTGAGTGCGCCCCGAAACGTTCGGTTTCCGCGGCTTCGCGTCCCATCGTCTTGATGACCAGCGCCGCATCGAAGGACTCGTGAGCCAGGTCGGAGACCTCCGCACGCGTGCGCTGTGCCACCAGAGCCGCAGCCCGCATCCGCCGCTGGTAGTGATAGTTCGCCAGCGCCAGCAATGGCAGTACCGACAGACCGACGACGGTAAGCAGCGGATCGGTGATGATGAGCATCACCGACGTGGCGATCACCAGCACCAGCGCCCCAAAGGCCATCGGCAGTGGCGCTGCGATGAAGAAGGCAGCTTCGACATCGGCGTTGGCGTTGGACAACAACGTGCCGGTGGGATGCTTGCGGTGCCAGGCGATCGGAAGGTCCAAATACCGACGTGTCACTCGCCGTCGATAGGCCGCCTGAAGGTCATATTGGGCGACGAACGCTCCCAACCTCCGGCCGAGTACGCCGGCTGCCTTAAGCACGGCGATCCCCATCACGACCGCGACAGCGATGATGAGCACGCGCCCATCGACCTGCCCACTGGCAATCATCGTGACAAGGATTTCGTCGGTGATCCATCCGAGCGCGATGGCTGCAGCCAACGTCATCGTCGCGTACAGGGCCGCTCCGCTAATCCCTACGGCGAACGGCAGTTTCGCCCCGGCCAGCGCAATGCGGACCAAAGCCAGCGCTCGCCGCAACGGTCCGCTGCTCGCGGGATACCGGGCGAAGCTCTCGGCCGAGCTTGGGGTGGTGGTCGTGCTCAATCGAGTTCTGAGATCAGCCCAAGTCCATCGCACTGTTCGCACACATGGCTGAACGATTCGAGGAGGCCCTGGCTGACATTCTTGCGCGTCATCTGGACCAATCCGAGGCGCGAGACTTCTGACACGCGCGTCTTGGTGCGATCTCGGAGCAGCTCACGCTTCAGTCGCCGGACGACCTGTTCCTGGTTGGCCCTCAGCAGCATGTCGATGAAGTCGATGATGATGATGCCGCCCATGTCACGCAGACGCAGCTGGCGCACGATCTCATCGGCTGCTTCGAGGTTGGTCTTGAGAACGACCTCTTCGAGGTTGGTGTCTCCGTCGCCGGTGAACTTTCCGGTGTTGACGTCGATGACCTTCATCGCCTCTGTCGCCTCGATAATGAGGTATCCGCCCGATGGCAGCCAGACCTTGCGCGACATGGCACGGCGCAACTGCTCCGACACGTCGTAGGCATCAAATACCGATCCGAGTTCTTCGCGCCGCTGGGCGGCTTCGGCAAGCTCTTCGGGCGTCAATGGCGGCGGAATCTCCAGATCGACCGTCGCAGGACGGTCGGACTCGGAGGTGCTGGCCGGCTCCTTGACATCGTCGGCGTCGTTGCGTGTTCCCTCTTCCTGCGACGACGCGTCACCAGCACCATTACCTGCGTTGTCAGAGGTATCGGCCTTGGAGTCATCGCTGCCGCTATCGCTGGCAATAGGGTCGTCGGGCGTATTCCCCGACGGTTGTCCGTAGAGCTCAAGCTTGCCCAGCAGATCTGGCGCCACTTCTTCGAGATAGCTGCGTACCTGCTGGTAGAGCGACTCGTCGTCGACGACACATCGGGCGAAACCAGAACCGAATGTGTCACGGATGACCTTGACGACCAGCGGCGGCTCTTCGTAGACCGCCTCAAGGGCCTTGGCATCCTCGGCCGCCTGGGCGACTCGGTTCCACTTGGCCAGCAACCGCTGGAGATCCGCCGTCAGCTGCTCCTCGGACGCATCTTCGGCGGCAGTCCGCACGATGACGCCATGCTCGTCGGGCTTGGTGCGCTTGACGATCTTGCGCAGGCGGTCGCGTTCCTTGTCCGTAAGTTTGCGTGAGATGCCAAACAGGTCGGAATTCGGTGCCAGCACCAGGTAACGCCCCGCCAGGGACAGGTGCATCGTCAGGCGCGGGCCTTTGGTGCCCATCGGATCTTTGGTGACCTGCACGAGGACCTTCTGACCTGGCTTGAGTGCGTTCTCGATGCGCTGGTCAGCGCCTTCCTCAAGGTCAAGTTCGTCGTAAAGGACTTCACCGGCGTACAGGACACCGTTGCGTCCTTTGCCGATGTCCAGGAACGCCGCTTCCATGCCTGGCAGGACGTTCTGGACCCGCCCCATGTAGATGTTGCCGACGTAGGTGACGTCCTCAGCGCGCGTGACGTAGTGCTCAACGACCGTCCGGTCCTCCAACACCGCAATCTGTGTGCGATCGGGACGCTGTGTGACCAACATGGTCCGTGGGGGGCCGTCGAGCATCGCCCTGCGCACGTCGTCTGACACGCCCCCGACGCGCGCGGTTCCTCGACGTCCTGCAGCGTTGTTGCCATTGCCGCTGGAGCTTCCTCGGCCGCGCTTGGCGGCCATACGAGTTCCCCCACGCTCGATCTCGCTGGCGACATCGTCGTCGCCCTCGTCGGAGGTCTCGTCGTTGGCATCAGCCGACCCACCGGTGCTGGTCGCGTTGCGTCGGCCACCCCGACCTCGACCGCCTCGCCGCCGGCGTCGTTTCGGTCCACCGTCGGACTGCCGTTTGCCCGATGACTTGTCGCCATCATCGGTGTCATCTGCGCCACCATCGTCAGCTCGTTGAGAAGTCGATGCGGCCGCGTCTGCATCAGACGCGGCGGATTGGCCCGACGAACGACCGCCGCCAGTACGTGTCACGGCAGTCGATGACGACCTTCTTGTGCGAGTCCTAGTGCGCGTCGTCGGAACAGATGCGGCGGCGTCGTCGCCGGCGTCGGCATCGACGGCCTTCGCGACATCGTCGGTGATATCAGGCTGGTTGCTATGAGGCTTTTCGCGCTTGGTCTTCGTCGTTTCGGATGAAACTGCATCGCGGTCGTTGTCGGTCACAACAAGGCTCTCTGTAGGTCAGGCGGCTTCCGCCTCGACGTCGATCATCAGGGGTTCGATCTCGCCGCTGAGCGCCTCGCGGATTCCGTCGGGGACTGGCTCTCCCTGGGCCACTCGTCGATTTGCGACGGGCGCAGCGATGTCCTCGCGATTCAAGGCAGCATGCAGATCAATCGGCCTGATGGTCGGTGGGTCGTTGCGGAGCACCACGCGTAGCACGGCGCGAGCGTCGCCACGGAGTGGGCGACGCTGGGACGCGGCGATCGCAAGCAGAGCCGGTCGCACATCGATTGTCCGATCACCGTTCTCACGGCGTCGCACAACCGGGGCACTCTGGCTCGCCAGCAACGACTCGCTGCGTCGATGGAGGAGTTCAGTCAGCTCGGTCGTATCGACCGCAGGCCACTCGAGCTCCCAGAGGGTGGCTCCCAGCATGCGCGATAGCTTCGGCGCGCCTGCAGGAACCTCGAGGTACGTCAGGATGTCCATCCCCGCAGGCAGCGTGGAGGACAACCGCGCGAAACCGACATCAGGGTCGATCGGCGCGGCAAAAGTAAGTTCGGCATACTCGCCGGTGGACTCGTGCCCGACAGGCAACGCGTCCGGAAAAGAAACCTTGGCGTGGGGCGTGAAACCTTCCGAGTAAGCAATCGGAAGTGCCGCGCGACGTAGCGCACGCTCCCAGATAGAGGTCATGTCGCGGGCTGACACGAACCGGGTGCGGTCCTGCTTGGTCCAACGGATCCGGTAGCGGATCATGGCCCTCACCCTCCTTTCGTGGCAGCAGTCATGTAGTTGCGGGAGCGCTATCCCTGCGTCCTAGCCCTGTGATGCGTAACGCTCAGGGGTCACGGGCAATTCGTTGGAGCCACCAAGCCCGGTCGGTAGGACTGGCAACTGGTACCCGCCGGTGTACCCGGTGTCATGCTCAATGCTCAATCCCGGGCACACGCCGCAGTCGTAGCACGGCGACCACCGGCAATCGTCGAGTTCCTTGTCACTGAGCGCATCTTGCCAGTCTTGCCACAACCACACTTTGTCTAGCCCGCTGTCGAGGTGGTCCCACGGCAGCGCCTCATGCTCGTCGCGCTCGCGCGAACAGAACCACTCAAGCGACACACCGGTCTCGTCGAGCGCCTGCCTCCAAGTGCTCAGTGTGGGCATTTCGTGCCATCCATCGAACCTGGCTCCTAGCCGCCAGGCTCGCTCGACGACGTCAGCAACACGCCGATCACCTCGTGCCAGCAGCCCTTCGATCACGCCGTCGTCAGGTTCGTTGGTTCGCAAGCGCAGGCCATCGTGATCCTTGATGGCATGCCTGATCAACGACAGCTTCCGGCGGATCTCGTCGGGAGTGTCCTGGGCGGCCCATTGGAAGGGCGTGTGGGGTTTGGGCACGAACCCGCCGACGGAGATGGTCACCTTGTTGCCGCGTCCATACCGGCGAGCGATCTCGTACGTCTTGATCCCAAGTTTGGCGATGGCCAGCACATCGTCATCGGCCTCGGTCGGCAAGCCGACCATGAAGTAGAGCTTGATGTGCCGCCAGCCTTCTGAGAACGCGATCTCGGCGGTGCGCAGCAGGTCTTCTTCGGAGACCATCTTGTTGATGACAGCCCGCATCCGTTCGCTACCCGCCTCTGGTGCGAAGGTGAGCCCGGTGCGCCGGCCGTTGCGAGCCAGCTCGTTCGACAACGTCACGTTGAACGCATCGACGCGAGTCGAAGGCAGCGACAGCGATGTGGTCGTGCCTTCGTAGGTGTCAGCGAGATCGCGAGCCACCGGTCCGATCGCGGAGTGGTCAGCCGACGACAGCGACAACAGTCCCACTTCCTCGAAACCGGTATCGGCGACACCTTCTTCAACCAGCGACTGGATGGTCTCGGGACGTCGCTCACGCACGGGCCGGGTAATCATGCCGGCCTGGCAGAACCGGCAGCCGCGAGTACAGCCACGGAAGATCTCGACGCTGAACCGCTCATGCACCGTTTCAGTCATGGGCACAATCTGCTTGCGCGGGTACTGCCACTCTTCTAGATCTTGGATCGTCCGTTTCGGTACCAGCGCGGGCACACCTGGCTCGATGGCGACAGTCTGTCGCAAGCGTCCATCGGGAAGCCACCGCGGCTCGTAGAACGCCGGGATGTAGACGCCTTCGATCGCTGCCAGTCGGCGCAGCAGATCATGCCTGGTCGCCGCAGGATCTGCCTGGCGTTTGAACGTCGCGATGGCGTCGTCGATGTCCAAGGTGACCTGTTCGCCATCACCCATGACCGCTGCATCGATGAAGGGCGCCAAGGGTTCAGGGTTATAGGCGGCATGGCCGCCCACCAGCACCACAGGATCTTCAAGCGTCCGGTCGGACGATCGCAGGGGGATGCGGCCGAGATCCAGCAAGTTGAGCAGGTTGGTGTGCCCAAGTTCGTGGGGAAGGGTCACAGCAAAGACATCGAACGCCCACAACGGATAGTGATGTTCAAGCGTGAACGCCGGAATATCGTGAGTCCGCATCAAGGCTTCGAGGTCGACCCACGGTGCATAGGCGCGCTCGGCGAGTGCCGCAGGCCGCTCATTGAGGATCTCATAAAGGATCTGGATGCCCTGATTGGGCTGACCCACTTCGTAGGTATCCGGGTAGCACAACGCCCAACGGGTGGTTGCCACCGCCCAGTCAGTCACAATCTGGTTGTGCTCGGACCCTACGTATTGTGCGGGTTTGCGCACGCTGTCCAGCAAAGAGTTGAGGACCGACCAGACCGAGGCAGGTGTCTGCGCGTCCGAGCCGGGCAGCTTGTACGGCGCCCGGGTCCCTGCAGGTGGCGTCGGAGGAGCCTGTGGTGGCGCGGCGGTGCCGAGCACGGGGCCTCCTCGTCATCGATGACATTCACAGCGGGCACCTTGGCAGGTGACGCCCGCTGGCAGCGTACCGATCTCGCGCCTGCACCCGGCCAGACTCGGCGTCGCTCGACGAGGTGCGCCCAAACCTGCCCCTACCAGCGTCGTCCCCGACTGCGCAGACCCTGATATTGATACGAAACAAACAGCTCATTTGCCCAGCATGGCCGTCGGTATCGGGTCAGAATCGCCTCATGTGGACATTGAGCAGCAGGCCAACCATCGTGAACCAGACGATCAGCGACGTTCCGCCGAAACTGACGAACGGCAGGGGAATGCCCGTCACCGGCATGATCCCGATGGTCATCCCAATGTTGATGAAGACCTGCAAGAGCAAGATCCCCGCGACCCCCGTCGCTAGCAACGTCCCCATCAGATCCTTGGCGTGGGTCGCGATACTCAGCGCGCGCCACACGATGACGCCAAACAGTCCGACCACTGCCGCCGTGCCGACGAAGCCGAATTCTTCACCGATCACCGTGAAGATGAAATCGGTGTGGTTCTCGGGAACGTACGCCAGCGCAGTCTGCGTGCCCTGGAACAGGCCTTTGCCGGAAAGCTGGCCCGACCCAATCGCGATGAGGGACTGTCGAGTATGAAACGCGGCACCCTGAGCAAGCGCGGGGTTGCCAGCGTCGAGGAAGGCTGTCAGGCGACGGAGCTGGTATTCCTGGATCACGTCGCTCTGAAGGACATACACCAGGCCGACCATCGATACCGATACCAGGCCAAACAGCCATCGGGCGGCCACTCCACCGACGAGGAACAACACCGCGAGCAGCCACGCAAACACGATCGATGTGCCCAGATCCGGTTGCGCGAAAACAAGCAATAGTGGCACGGACCCCAGCGCGATGCCGAGCAAGATCTCGCCGGGACCCGGATTTCCTCTCGCTTGGCTCAACAGCGCAGCTATCGCAATCAACGTGGCAATCTTGGCGATCTCAGAGGGCTGAAGCTGGAAGAACCCCAGCACCAACCACCGTTGCGATCCTCCAACTTGGGTTCCCAGTGGCGTGAGCACAGCGACCAGCAGGACAATAGCGACGAGGTAGATCGCAACCGCGTACGACGCCAGGCGGCGGTAGTCGATGGCAGCGGCCACGACCATTGCAACCAGTGCGACACCCAGCGCGATCAACTGCCGGCTGATGTACAGAGTCGTCGGCAACCCTTGCAGGTTCAGGCTGTGCAGTTTCGCGCTGAATATTGCGACGAGTCCGATGCCGGTCAGTGCGAGAGCTGCAAGCACGACGACAATGTCGATGTGGCGTGACGGCGCATAGGCGTCCATCCACCGTTGCTGAATCGATTCGCGCATCATCCGATGCTGGCGGTCACCGTCGTAGCTGCGTGTCACGGGCGCTCCCTCGGCGTCCTCAATCCAGGATCTCCGGGCCGGCTTCGAACATGGCTTCGTCGGCCGGCACCACATTGAAGAGATGTTCGAAGATGTTGCGCGCGATCGGAGCGGCTGTCTGTGATCCTCCTCCACCTTCTTCGACGCTGACCACGACGACATACTGCGGATCGTCAGCGGGCGCGTAGGCAACAAACCACGCGTAGGGAACCTTTGGCTTCTGTTCAGCGGTCCCGGTCTTGCCGGCGACGGGGATCTCGGATAGCGGAAACCCTGAGAATGCTCTGACGGCAGTCCCGCGGGGTGACATGACGACGTCGCGCAAACCTTGGCGCATCGCAGCCAGTGTCGCGTCGTCGAGCCCGAGCGTGGAGACGACTTCGCGTCCATAGGTTTCAACAACCGTGCCGTCGGGCGCTACGGCGGCTTTGCCTACGCGCGGGCGAAGCACCTCGCCCCCGTTGGCGACAGCCAGGTAGGCCACAGCAATCTGCAAAGGCGTCGTTTCGATCTCGCCTTGACCGATCGAGGTGTTGACAGCGTCACCTCCTCGCCAGCGGTTGCCGTAGAGGCAGTTGTCCTGAAGCACCAGCTTGACATACGAGCCGGATTCGGCTGACTCCGCCTGCGCGCACCATGCGTCGCGCCGGTCCAGCCACCGTTCCTGCTTGCGTAGCCGCGTCGGGATGAAACCTGAGGCTTCGCCGGGAAGATCTATGTTGGTCCGAGCGCCCATGCCGAATCGGGTGGCAACCTCCGCCAGGTACTCAGAGATTGCATCGGGATCGACAACACCATTTGAGACTGCACGTGTAGTGCTGATCTGTCGCTCTTCCTGCAGCCACTTTCGGTAGGCGATCTCGTAGAAATAGGTGTCGCACGACCGTGTCAACGCCATTGCCAGACCCATCGCGGGCTCGCTGACAGGGTTCCAGTTGCGAAACGTGTTTCCTCCGAAAGTGAGGCTGGATGGACACGGAAGTCGCGTCTCTGGTCCAACCTGGCCTGAGACGATGCCCGCAGCGCCGCTGACGATCTTGAACACCGATCCAGGTGGGTAACGCCCCTGAATCGCGCGATTCACCATCGGCTGAGGGACGCCTTCTGTGCGGTACAGGTAATCGGCGTAGTCCTGCGACAAGCCGCCGACAAACTCGCGGGGGTCGTAGGTCGGGTAGGACGCCATTGCCACCACTTGGCCGTCGGCATCGAGGACGATCGCTGAACCTGCGGTCGAAGGCAGATTGCGGCCATCAGTCCTCACGATGTCGCGACTAGCGATGATGCCCTGCTCGAGAAGTCGCTCGACAGCCAGTTGCGTGTCGATATCGATGCTTGTGAGGAGGTCGTATCCAGGTTCGGGCTCGATCTCACGCATGATGCTCAGCACCCGGTTCTGGGCGTTGACCTCAACCAGCCGGCTCCCTTCGGTCCCGCGCAGTACCGACTCGTAGGTGGCTTCCACGCCTGAGCGTCCAATGACGTCCCCGCCGCGATAGGTGGCGAATCGGGGGTCATCGAGTTCGACTTCGGTGATCTGATTGAGATAGCCAACGACGTGGGCACCCAGTGTGCCGAATGGATACTCACGAATAGGCAGGGTTTCGGTGATGATGCCAGGAAACAATTCTTGATGTTCCCGGACCGCAAAGACGATTTCAGGGGTGACGTCGATCGCCAATGGCACCGGCCGAAACGGGCTGAAACGGCGTGACGTGAGCCGGCGCATCACTTCGTCGGTATCAAACGCCAGCAACTCCGCCAGCCTGCCGATGACGCGTTCGGCTTCTGCGTCCCGCGGCTCGTCGTCTTCGGTCAGCAGGACCTGCCGATCAGCACTGACCGCGAGTGCCGGACGGTTCCTGACCAGCGATGTTCCGTCGACGGCAAGGATGTCGCCCCGCGGAGGTTCAGTGACCACGGTGCGCAGGCGGTTCGTATCGGCCAGTGCGACATAGCGATCACCGGCAAGCACCTGCAGGAACCACAAACGCGAAAAGAGCGCGACAAACAACACGACTGCGATGACCGACAGAAAGGTCAGGCGCAGCAACGGTGACGAGTCGGACGATGACATCGAATCTCGACGACAGGGCGTGCGCGGTCGGGTGGCCGTACCGATCAGGACCCAGCGGCGCGGCAGACGCCGGGCTCCGATTCGACCGTACCAGTGGGCCGCAACTCACTGGCTGACCCACCGGCCACGTGCCCTAGAACACTGGCTCGTCTGCTGTGCCCCCTGTGAGCGGGAACCGTGCGGCCAATCGCCTGACCAGCGCGAACACGGGCACGGCCAGGACCACGTTGTAGAAGGCAACAGCCGACACGACTTGCAGCAGCATCGTTGCCGTCAATCTCTCATCGCCGAGCAGCAGGGCGATCGTTCCGTAGGTCGCCGTGCCAACAATCCCTGACCCGAATGCGATGATCAGCGGTGCAGATGCCGATGTCGCCGCAAGATAGGGCCGGATGCCACCCACGGCATAGCCCACACCCGCATAGACCAGGCTCGCAATCCCCGCCGGGGTCAACGCAACCAGCATGTCGGTCAGAAGGCCCGCCGCGAATCCGATGCGCACTCCTGGCAGTTGGCCGTCGGTCAACGCGAAGGCCACAGCAATCAGCAGCATCAAGTCAGGCCGAAACCACCCGGTTGGCAGCACAACGAACACGGTCGTCTGCAGCGCGAGCGCCAGCAGCAGCATGATGGCGACCATCACCGTGCGGGCGATCACCCGGAGGCCGCTGACGTCATCAACGTTGGCGTTGCCCCACCACCGGCACTCGCGCCTGTCGCGCTCACCCCGGAGGTTGTCTCGGCCGTCTCACCGTCCTCGTCTTCATCGGGAGATATCGGGTCGTCGTTGAGCGTGTCGTCGTGAAACCTCGGAACGTCAGGCGCGCGGAAATCGAAGCCAGGTGTGCCGACCAACGGTGGTATCGGCTCGACAGGGCTCGACAGCACCACCAGCACGTGATGGAGGCGAGTGAAGTCGACAAACGGCCGGACCGTGATCTCCCGGACGAGGCGTGCATCCAGCTGCCCAGCATCGGCGACAAGCCCGATAGGGATCCCGCCAGGAAAAACCCCACCCTGGTAGCTCGACGTCACAATCTCATCACCAGTGGCAATGTCGGACGACGGGTCGAGCGGCCGGAAGATCATCGGATCACCGCCTCGTCCCTCGATCGGGCCGATTTGGCCTGTGCGGGCGGTACGCGCAGCCGCAAAGAAGCTCGGATCAATCGCCAGCAAGACGCGGGACGCACGCGGTGTCACCTGAACCACGCGTCCGACAAGCCCATCGCCATTGACCACCGGCATGTCCCGCTCGACGCCATCGTCGGACCCCACATCGATGGTGATCGTCCATTCGAAACTCGACGGCGCAATGATGACCGCTCGCGCGGCAACGACGTCATATGCCCCCCGATCTTGCATCAGCAGCAGGCGCCTGAGTTCCTGGTTTTCGCGTTCGAGATCAGTGACCGTCCGGCGGCGCTCCGCCAAGATCTCAACCTGCTGGCGCAACTGCTCGTTTTCGCGCCGAACCGCAAAGAAGCTTGAGGCTCCCGCCATCGTCTCGATCACTGGTCGCGCGATCACCGCGATCCCATCTTGGACGGGCTGCAGCACCGCGGTGGCTAACCCCCGCGCGCGATGCACCATGCCGCTATCGCCAGCGCGCACGTCCAACGTCACAAGAATCAGTGCGACGATGGTGACCGCGATCAGGACGAGGCGTGTCCGGCGACGCTGGTACACGCGCGTGACCTCCTTGCTGGCCCAGTCTCAGTGACGGGACGAGGAGATCAGCAGCTTCTTGAGGGCCTCGAACTCCTCAAGGCATTTGCCGGAACCTATCGCGACCGACGACAGCGGATTCTCGGTGATGTGAATCGGGATGCCGGTCTCATGCTTGAGCCGCTCGTCGAGGCCCTTGAGCAGGCCCCCGCCGCCCGTCAGCACGATGCCTTTATCCATGATGTCGGCAGCGAGCTCCGGCGGGGTCTTGTCGAGGGTGTTTTTCACCGCGTCGATAATGGCGTTGACCGGCTCCTCCATCGCCTTGCGGACCTCGTCGGCCGACAAGATGATCGTCTTGGGCAAGCCCGATACAAGATCACGCCCGCGGATCTCAGCATGCGGCTCATCCGGTAACGGGAAGGCACTGCCGACGGCCATCTTGATTTCTTCTGCGGTGCGCTCCCCGAGCATCAGGGAGTACTCCTTCTTGATGTAGGCGATGATCGCCTCGTCGAGTTCGTCGCCACCGATCCTGATCGACTGTGATGTCACGATGCCACCGAGGGAAATCACCGCCACTTCGGTCGTCCCACCACCGATGTCAACCACCATGTTGCCCGCAGGTTCGTGGATGGGAAGGCCTGCACCAATGGCGGCGGCCATCGGTTCTTCGATGATGTAGGCGGCGCGTGCACCCGCTTGGATCGAGGCTTCTTCGACAGCACGCTGCTCCACACCCGTGATGCCCGACGGGACGCACACGACAACTCTCGGCTTGGCCAAGAATCGACGCTTGTGCACCTGCTGGATGAAATAGCGCAGCATCTTTTCGGTCACGTCAAAGTCG
This sequence comes from Nitriliruptoraceae bacterium, assembly GCA_040904825.1. Lineage (GTDB taxonomy): Bacteria > Actinomycetota > Nitriliruptoria > Nitriliruptorales > Nitriliruptoraceae > JBBDSU01. The sequence goes on from JBBDSU010000063.1 coordinate 32,844, forward strand.
GCGATGACACCGTCCTTCAGCGGCCTGACGGCGATGATGTGACCGGGCGTGCGGCCAATCATGCGCTTGGCTTCCGAGCCGACCGCGAGAATCGCGCCTGTCCGGGTGTTGATGGCGACGACCGAAGGCTCATTGAGCACGATGCCCCGCCCGCGGACATACACGAGCGTGTTCGCTGTACCCAGGTCCACAGCCATATCTCGGCCGAGGAACTGGAACGCACTTGAGATATTGGACGCCACGCTATGACCTAATGATCGGACGGTGAACGGAAGTCGTCGACCTGTAAGCGATGCTAACACTGGCGTCGTGTCGCCGCGTCCGCGCTGAACTGCCTGAAGGTCGGTGCACTTTCGGACGCCGATTGGCGTCCGAGCGACGCGACGCCTAACCGATTTTGACCCAACGGCACCTATCGGCGCATGACGAGTGATGTCGATAGAGTCCGCACGGTCAGTGATCGTGTCGCAGCGTTCCACCTCATGTGGAGCGCACTGCGACACGACACGGGCGTCACCCGAGCACCACACCATGACCGCGGCCGGCGAGGGGCAACGGATGAGGCGACCGGCGTTGTGCCTCCTCGCTGAGCGAGCACCTGTCTTGAGCCGGGCGATGACGTGACATTGGCGCCAAGCCTTCGCGCAATCGTCCGGGCCGCTCTGGACGAGTGGCACACAGGTGCCGGCCGAACCATCACCGAGGACGACGAGACCTACGCGCTGGCTGATGCCCTCACAGCCCTGGCCTCCGGCAGTCATACCCCGTCGCCACTGTGGCTTGCTTACCAACCCATCGTCGACCTAGCCAACAGTCGCATGGTTGCTACCGAGGCTTTGGTGCGCCCGGGCCCGGCGCTGGCCCGGCTGCTGCCTGACGCGCCCGCAATCGTGCGGACAGCGGAACGGTCTGGCCTGATTGTCCCGCTCGGTGCATGGGTGATGGCGACCGCGCTGGTTGACGGCGCCGCATGGCGACAGGCGACCGCACCCGAGCTGCAGATTCACGTCAACGCTTCCCCCCTCGAACTCAAGCATGGCGGCTATCTGGACCGAGTGACCGAGATGCTCACCTTGACGTCGATGCCGGCCAATGCCTTGGTTGTCGAAGTGACTGAGTCGGCGGCACTCGACCGCGAGGGAGACGCTCAGCATGCGCTCGTGGCATTGGCTGGGTTCGGTGTTGAAATCGCGCTCGACGACTTTGGCACCGGATTCGCGTCACTCGATTTGCTCGCGGCAACTCCCGCGCGCGTGCTCAAGCTCGACCGGTCGTTCGTTACGTCGCTCAGCGATGCCGAAACCGTCGGCGACGCTGTGGTCCGCGGCCGCGCGGTGATCACTCAAGCGGCGGTCGGCATGGCTCGATCACTGGGGCTCGACCTCGTTGGCGAAGGCATCGAGGCTGCCGCCCAAGCTCGGACGCTGATGGGATGGGGCTGCCAGTTCGGGCAGGGCTACCTGTATGGGCATCCGGTCCCAGCGGACGAACTGGATCTGCGTTCGACTCGCTCGACCGACGGCGCGGTGATTGCCCGCCGCATTCCCCTGTCGCCTGAGGCCGTTGAGATCGGCATTGCGCTTGCCCGAATCTTGGTCGCCACCGACACGGACAAGGGCGCACTGCGCGCGATGGCGATGTCAGCGGCGACCGTGATCTGTTCATCTCTCGGAGTGGACCGCCGTCGTGCCGAAGCAGCACTGCTGTTGACAGCCATTGCCGACGGCAGGCAGCGACTTGGGGACATGCCCGAAGGTCATGCCGGACTGAGCGACGACCTTTCCGGGTTGCTCGAACGGCTCAATGTGGCGCCGGTGATCCGTCGCGATACCTCGGCTGGGGCGATCGCCCGGACAGCCTGGGCTGTGGCGACCAGTCGCACGCGCGGTGACGGTGGCCTGGACCCAGCCTTGCTGGCCGCGCATCCTGATCCCAAGGTGCACGCCGAACTGCTCAACCGGGTGAGCCACTGGTGGGAAGTTGCGGTGCCCAAAGCTGACGCCCGGGGCGTGTTGCGCGAATTGGAACAGCAATTGAATGCCCGGACCGAGGTTGATCATCGGCTCAGATCGTTCGTCGGGCTTGCGCGTGCCATCGGAGCGACTGGATCGCTGTCAGAGGTGCTGGAGATCGCAGCCGAGGAAGGCCGGCGGCTCGTGGGAGCCTCGACGATTGTCATCACTCGATGGGACTCGCAGCGCGCAACGACAAGGCCGATCGTCGCAGTTGGCGCTACGCACATCCCCCACGAACTCAATGAGCACGTGCCGCAAGCCACCTTCCCGTTGTCGACCGCCAGGGTTGCGCAACGAATGATTCATTTTGAGATTCGCGACGAAACCAACGGCGATCCCGGCGAGCAGGAATTGCTCAAGAGCCTGGGACACGGCTCGAGCGCCAGCGTCCCGATCATTGTTGACGAAGCCGTCTGGGGCGTCACCTACGCGACGACAGCTGCCGATGCGCCACCTTTTACTCTGGCTGACGGACCGGTACTCAGCGCGGTCGCCAGCTTCCTCGCTGCGGCGATCACCCGCGTCGAGAACTTGGCTCAACTCGAACAGAGTGTTCACACGGATCAACTGACGGGACTTGCCAACCGTCAGCGCCTCAACACTCACGTTGCGACACTGTTGAGCCATGCATCCAGGGCAACGCCACTGGCTGCAGCGGTCATTGATCTTGTGGGACTCAAAGACCTCAACCGCCAACATGGTCACGAGTTTGGCGATGCACTGTTACGCGCTACCGCAGGCATCCTGCGCACCGCTGTGGCAGATCTGCCTGATGCGCTGGTTGCCCGGCATGGCGGCGACGAATTCTGTCTCGTCGCCAGTGTGAGCAGCGATGACTTGACTCAGCGCGTCGTTGAGATCTTGGCTGCCGCCCACGGCGACCCTTCCTTCACCGGCGCGCTGTGTGCCGGCATCGCCGCCGCCCACCCTGATGATCGTCGCACTGGCGCCGTTATCAGTCGAGCCGGACAAGTGCAGCGTCAGGCCCTTGCGGCTGGCGCCTTAGTAGCCCGCGACATCTCTGACACACCCTTCGACGGCGAGATCGTCATCGACATCGTTGCCGCGCCTTAGTGTCGTTCAATAACGGTCGGCGCGGCACTGAGCGCAAGCAATTGTCAGCGCCGCTCACACAATTCCCCGCCGAGCCAGGCTGACCCACGAACCATCGCCGACGACCAGATGATCAAGCACCTCGATCCCGATCAGGGATCCAGCACGTACGAGCCTTCGCGTGACTGCTTCGTCGTCCCGCGAAGGCTCGGGGTCACCTGAGGGATGGTTGTGCGCCAGCACAATCGCGGCGGCGTTGGCGGAGAGCGCATCACGAAACACTTCACGCGGAGCCATGAACGTGTGGTCGATCGAGCCGACACTGACGGTCGACATCGCTAGCAAACGATGTTTCGTATCGAGCAGTACGGCTAGGCAACGCTCGCGGTCAGCGCCGGCCAAGCGGGGCACGATGGCGTCTGCTGCCTGTTCTGGCGATGTCACCGCGGGGCGTGAGAGGTGATCCCCGGGACGCACGAAACGATCGCAGGTAGGGCACGAACCAACCAGGTCCACCTGACCGTGATCCTCGCCGTAACTCCACGCCGGGTTACGACTCGATGGCGCTTGTGCGTCGTCGAGGGTCACCTGCATCCGTGGGACGACAGCGGTCCCGTTCGTGACAGACGGTGCGGCATCGGTTGACATCAGCAAGGCTCCGTAATCGTGGAGCCCTATCGTGCAGCCGATCCCACCGATCGGACCGACGCAACACGCGCAGCCTGGGGATGGCGGTCACGCATGATCGCCAATCCCAAAGCCGCAGCGCGGGCCGCGCCGATCAGAAACGACCGGGGAAGAACAACTCAAGCTCGCGGGCGGCGCTGTCATCCGAATCGGAGCCGTGCGCGATGTTCTCACTGATCACGGTGGCAAAATCTCCCCGGATGCTCCCCGGAGTCGCCTCAATCGGATTCGTCGCTCCCATGATGGTGCGCAACCCGACAACCACGTCGGGGCCTGTGACACACATGGCGACAAGCGGACCGGAGGTGATGAATTCAACCAGCTCTGCGAAGAACGGCCGGTCGACATGCTCGGCGTAGTGCTGCTCTGCGAGTTCCCGCTCGAGTGTGCGCAACTCCAGGGCTTCGATGCGATAGCCCTTGCGCTCGATGCGGGCGATCACCTCGCCCACGAGGCCGCGAGCAACGCCATCTGGCTTGACGAGAATGAGGGTCTTGTCGGTCACAGTTGCTCCATCGTCAGATCATCGAAATGTGGTGCCGGCAGATGCCGGCAGGAAGTCGCTAGCCGGAAGTCACCGGCTGAAGCCGCCAGGGTAAACCAGTCTCATCGATCGGTTGCGTCGTCGGCATCGTCAGCGAGATCGAGCCCCGCGACCAGTGCCTCGAACGCTTCCTCGGTGGCTGCCTGGGCGTCATCAGGCTCTAGCACAACGTCGTCATCGACGTCGTCGATCGGCATGTAGTGATCGCGTGCCGCACCGACGGTGACAAGCGAGCCCGCAACAAGGATGCCGTCACCAGGTCCCACCATCGACTCAGCCAGCTCAAGCGCGGCCGCGACATCATCGGCGCGTTCCACCGCCACTGCGGTGCCTGCCCAAGCCGCAAGCGCGGCCCGGTACATCCTGTCGAGGCTTGCTGCGCGATCCGACGGTGCACGCGTGACCACGACATGTGAGACCGCACCGACCAGTTCGGCCAGAATCGCCTCAACGTCCTTGTCCTCGAAGCATGCGACCACCAGCATTACTTCTGAGAACCCGAACGATTCGGCCAGCGTGGCAGCGACCGCACGGGCACCGTGAGGATTGTGGGCTCCGTCGAGGATGACGGTCGGCCCGCGGCGCACAATCTCAAGCCGACCGGGCACCATGACCGCTTCGAGTCCATGGCGCACCACGTCATCGTCCATCGCGGCGAACGCTGCGTCAGTGAACGCCGCAAAGGCTGCGACGGCCAGCGCAGCATTGCGGGCCTGGTGCATCCCATGCAACGGCAGCAGGATCTCATCGATGATGCGGTCGCCGATTCTCAGGGTGACGAGCTGTCCACCGACGGCGACCTGGCGGTCAATGACCTCAAATTCCACGCCGTATCGCCACACCGTCGCGTCAGCGGCGACGGCCGCAGCGGATATGACCTCGTCGACCGACTCCACCTGATCCGCCAGCACCACCACGGATCCAGGCTTGATGATTCCAGCCTTTTCCGTCGCGACAGCCTGCGGAGTGCTGCCAAGCTCGCGATGGTCAAGGTCGATCGCATTGATCACCGCAACATCGCCACGCACGAGGTTGGTCGCATCCCACTTGCCGCCCATGCCGACTTCAAACACCCCGACGTCAACTGGGATGTCAGCGAACCACCAGTACGCCATGGCTGTAAGCATCTCGAAGAACGTGACCGTGTCTGCGGCCTGCCCATCGCGACGACGCACCTGGTCATCGACCAGATCCGCGAAGGCCGCAACCTCGTGATACAGCTGCGCAAACCGGGTAGGTCCGATTGCACGTCCGGCCAGCGACAGGCGTTCGCGGATGGTCTGAAGATGCGGGGAGGTGTAGGTGCCGGCCGACACGCCAGCGGCAGCGCACAGCGAGCCGATCATCTTGACCGTCGAGCCCTTGCCGTTGGTGCCCGTGACATGGATAGACGGATAGGCCTGTTGCGGGTCGCCGAGCAAGTCAGCCAGCGCCGTGATGCGTGCGAGGTCTGGGACCATCCGGCCCGGACCTCGGGCCAGCAGCGCATCGACAGCTTCAGTGAAGTCTTCGCTCGTCATGCGGGCGTGCGCGCTGCCTGGCGTGCCGCACGTGCCGCTCGCTTGTCTTCGAACCGTGACGCCTGCGCATCAAGCTTGTCAAGGAAGGCGGCAAGCTCGTCTCGGCGCCGCTCAGCAGACTCATCAAGGTTCTCCGCCTCGAACACCTTCCAATGCCGCAGCAAGGGCCAGACGATCTCGTCGTGATGGATGCGCAGATCGTAGATGCCTGCGCTGGCGATCTGGGCTGACTTCGTCAGGAAGTTCTTCATGCCTGCACCGGGCATCTCAAAGTTGATGACTTCGTCGACGATGGCCTCGACAGCCGCCGAAGGATCCAGCTGCATCGCCGCACCCATCATGTCACGGTAGAAACGCATGTGAAGGTTCTCATCCTTGGCGATGCGGGCCATGATCCGATCGGCAACCGGGTCGTCTGAATACCGTCCCGTGTTCCGATGGCTGATGCGCGTCGCGAGTTCCTGGAACGACACGTAGGCCATTCCGTGCAGCGTGCTGTCGTTGTTGCGATCGTAGCCCTGCATGACTTGGGCCATCCGGGCACGTTCGAGTTCGTACGGGTCGATCGCCCGGGTGACGACGAGGTAATCCCGCAGGACAATCGAGTGACGGCCTTCTTCGGCCGTCCAGCGGTGAATCCAGTTGATCCACGCACCGTCGCCTTCACCAAACATGGCGTGGATCTCACGGTGATAGCTCGGCAGATTGTCCTCGGTCATCAGATTGACCTCAAAGGCAATCTGGGCGACCCCTGTCAGCCGTGACTGATCCGGTGTCCACGGGTCACGATCGAAGTCACGCCCCACTGAATACGGGATGTAGTCGTGCGGGAACCACTCTTCAGCGACCTTTTCGTGCACCCGCAACTGCGCATCGGCAACAGGTTCGAGCTCTGCAAGCAATTCGCGGTCAGTGCGACGATGGGCGGCCACGGGCGATCCTCACGTAGAAAGTTCCGAACACTCCCTACGCTATCGTAAGTTACGGTCGCGTACCTAGACTTTCGCAGCCGATCCCGACGTCCGGATATCGCGCCTCTGAGACACAGCGCGTCCGTCAGTCGTCGATGGCGCCGAGGCTGGTACGTCGCGCTTCGAGTTCCTCGCGCGTGGCGTTGAGTTCGGCATGTCGCGCGCGTTCTCTTGCGACCACATCCTCAGGCGCCCGCGCGACGAACGATTCGTTGGACAGCTTTCCCGCGACTTTGGCCAGTTCTGCGTCGATTCGTGCGATTTCGCGGTCAAGGCGGTCAATCTCGGCGCCGATGTCGATCAGATCACGCAGATCAACCTGGGCCTGTCCCCCACCAAACATGATCGTCGAGCGGCCTGGAGCATCTTCAAGTGCCAGGACGACATCCACTGATGACAGGCGGGCGAGGGTGGCAACCAGCCCACCGTGTTCAGTCAACAGCTCTGCCCGTGCAGAGGTCACCTTGACATCAAACCGTGCCGACGGGGCGATGCCATTGAGCGAGCGGAATCGGTTGACCTCGGTCACCAGGCCCTTCAACACGTCAAAATCTCGCTCAATGTCGGCGTCAGCAAGCCTGCTGTCGGGCGCCGGCCAGTCAGCGACCATGAGCGAATCGGTGCCGCCTGTTGCACCGGTCAGGGCCCGCCACAAGGCTTCGGTGACAAACGGCATGAACGGATGGAGCAGGCGCAGCACCCGGTCGAGGACATACGCCAGCACGGACCGGGCAACATCGGCGGCTGCAGGGTCGTCGCCGTAGACGCGAATCTTGATGGCTTCGAGGTACCAGTCGGCAAACTCATCCCAGACGAAGTGGTAGAGATTGCGCGCTACCACTGGCCAGTCGTAGGCATCGTAGGCCGCATCAACGTTGGCGTGCATCCGTTCCAATCGTGACAGGATCCAGCGATCCTCGATCGACAGGTCAGCGACCGCTGGCAATGCGCCGGGACGACGACCATCGAGGTTGGCCAGCGCGAACCGTCCAGCATTCCACAGTTTGTTGGCGAAGCGTTTGGTGCCCTCGACCCATTCTTCTGCCAACGGCACGTCGGTGCCCGGAGCAGCCGATCGCAGCAGCGCAAACCTTGTGGCGTCAGCGCCATAGGTGTGGATCAGATCAAGCGGATCGATCACATTGCCGAACGACTTCGACATCTTCTTGCCATGCTCGTCACGCACCAGCCCATGATTGTGCACGACTTTGAAGGGGGCCTTGTCGGTGAACCACAGGCTGATCATCACCATTCGGGACACCCAGAAGGTGTTGATGTCATAGCCGGTGACCAAGGTCGACGTTGGGAACCAGGTCGACAGCTCAGGCGTGTCATCAGGCCATCCGAACACACTGAACGGCCACAGCTGCGACGAGAACCACGTGTCGAGCACGTCGTCGTCCTGCAGCCACCCCGGCTCGTCGATGTCCTCACGACAGACGCGGATCTCGCCATCTGGCCCGTACCACGCCGGGATGCGGTGCCCCCACCAGATCTGGCGGGAAATGCACCAGTCGTGCAAGTTGTCGAGCCAGTCGAGAAACGGCTTGGTGCTCGATTGGGGAACGAACTCGACCGCGCCATCGCGCACCGCCTGTGCCGCCCGCTCAGCCAGCGGCCGCATCGACACGAACCATTGGAGCGACAGTCGAGG
>JBBDSU010000063.1:41387-47504 GCA_040904825.1 Nitriliruptoraceae bacterium
TCGTGGGCCGGGGTGATCTTGACAGCTCCCGAACCAAACTCAGGATCGACGTAGTCGTCGGCAATGACCGCAAAGGTGCGGTCCTGGAATGGATGGCGCACATGCCGGCCGACGGCGGCTGCCCAACGCTCGTCATCTGGGTGCACCGCGATCGCAGTGTCACCAAGCATCGTCTCCGGCCGGGTGGTAGCTGCCTCCATCCCAACTGGGGCATCGCCTGCAGCCTGACCCGTCGCGTCGCGCTCGCCGTCGACGAACGGGTAGATGAACCGGGTCAACTGCCCGTCGACATCTTTGTGCTCAACCTCGATGTCGGACAGAGCCGTTTCACACCGCGGGCACCAGTTGATCAACCGGTTGCCGCGGTAGATGAGTCCTTGCTCGTAGAGCGCGACGAAGACTTCGCGTACAGCGCGAGATCGCACCTCGTCGAAGGTGAAAACCTCCCGGCGCCAGTCTGCGGAGGCTCCAAGCTCACGCAACTGGGTGAGGATGGTCCCGCCTGAGGCTGCGCGGAACTGCCACACACGTTCGATGAAGGCCTCACGACCGAGCGTGTGCCGGTCGGTGCCTTCGGCCGCGAGCAGACGTTCGACGACATTTTGGGTGGCGATCCCGGCATGGTCGGTGCCCGGAATCCAGACTGCGTTGCGTCCGCGCATCCGTTCACGGCGGACAAGCACGTCCTGGATGGTGTTGTCGAGCGCATGACCGACGTGAAGGGAGCCCGTGACATTTGGTGGCGGAATCACGATCGAAAACGGCTCACCATCGTCGTCCGGCTCAGCGTGAAACAGGCCCGCGCCGTCCCAGTCCTTGTAGAGCTCGGGTTCGACGGTTGCCGGGTCGTAGGCCTTGGGGAGTTCTGTCATCAGATTCAGCGTCCATCACGGTCGGAAGGCGGGTTGCCCAGCGCAAGGGCCCGAACAAGCGCCGGACACGGGCAAGGCACGCGCCAGGCAAGAAGCAGGTCGAGCGAGCCTACCTACCGGGCTCACCCAGACGCGTCGACCAGACGCGCCTGGGTGGCGCCTACAACGGCCTCGTCAATCAGTCGCGACGGACAGCGACGTCAACCACCCGTTGCGGACAGCCACGTCGACCACCCGCACCGGGCAGTCACGTCAGCCCACGGGTTCGGTTGTCTCGGCACCCTGCCACACGACCATCCATCCCGGATCGACATCGGTCGCCCAGACGCGCGGACCGGCGTCAGATTCGCGATCGAAGACCAACAGGCGGCGAGCACTGTCGCCAGCTGCAATCCAGCGTCCATCTGGTGACGCTGTACCGCCGTGGACGCCATAGACACTGGCGATAGAGATCCTCCACAGTTCGTCTCCTGTATGGAGATCCTCGACGATGAGCATCCCGTCCTCGTGGTAGGAGGTGATGGCACCGGGGTAGATCGGCTCAGCATCTTCGGGGATCGCCCGCGACTCGATGACCTGACCGCTGACGGGGTCGATCACCACTTCGGAGCCGCTGCCGGACCAGCGGCGGATGATGATGCCTTCATCGGTCCATGCGATCAGGTCGGCGTAGTCGCGATCGCACCTGACACTGGTGACCTCGCCGTCGGGTGCGGCAGTCATCACACACATGCGCTCACCCTCCCACTGGGTCCAGGCAACAGCACCTGCGACTGGTGGGCCTTGGGTGATCCTGTCGAGTTGTGGGGGACGCACCACGCCGAAGGTGAGAACTGAGGCGACAACCACGAGCACCAGCGCGCCAGCCGCCACAAGCGCGGCCACGCTTCTCTTCGGAAGAACACTTGGGCCGTCGCCTGCGCCAGCGGGTACAGCCGAGCTCGATGCGTCGGAGGGGAGGTCCGAGCCTGCACTGTTCACAACAAGCCTCCAAGGGTGGCCGACGCCTTGCGACCGTCGACGATGAGGTGGCGTGCCCGGCCAAGTCCAACCGACAGGAGCACGAGGAGCAGACCAATAATCAACAGAACAGCCGGTGCGCTGACAACGTCACCGAATATTTCGAACACGAGTTGGGGCAGCAGGACAAAGACTCCAATGGCGCCAACGACCAGCAGGTGGAGCATGTCGGCGCGGACCGCCACACCGACGATCAGACCAGCCACCACGACGCCAGCGCCGATGGTGAACACGTTCCGCGGATCGATGGTGGCAACCTGGGCCCCGATGAGGACCAGACCTGAGCCAGCAATATCGGCAACGATGGTGGGTGACAGCCACCCTCCCCGGCTCGCAATCAGCCAGGCAGCCCCGACACTGGCCACCAGCAGGCCGTACCACACCGGCCGCGATGGCAGTTGCGCATGCGAAACCAGCGACACAACGAGCACGAGCACCGAAGCCAACAGGGCCAACTGGAGCAGCGCTCGCTGGCGCATGGCATAGAACACGACCGCAACTGCGGTTGCAGCCCCGCCGACCGTCGTAGCTACTGCGGCGTCTTGCCAGGCCAGCAAGTCACTCGCCACGGTCGCTGCAGTCCATGCGACACCGCCAACAGTCGCCGTCAGCAGCACACTCGAAAGTCGTCGTATCGACGGAACCGACTTGGACGTCAGGGCCAGCCCTGCACCGCCCAGCGCGACCGTGAGGAGGACAAGGATCGCAACTCTCCCCCAGATCAGCAGATCGGACCAGACGTTGCCGAGCAAGAGGCCAACAGCACCGAGCGCCAACGCTCCACCGACATAGCCGATGGCCTCGGCTCCGGTAGTTGAACGCGTCGGTGCTGTTGCGGGGGCCTGTTCAAAAGCTGCGATTGCAGCCGCCTGATCGCCGGTCAATAGTCCAGCTGCTCGCCATCGTTCTAACGCGCCAGCCAGGTCGTTCACAGCCAACCTCCCGAGTTCCAACGGCTGCTTTGGCCTATGAATGCGGCCGCAGTGTCGAAGATGAGACGTGTTGTACACCCACGCGGTTCCCCTGGAACAATTTCTCCCAAAGATTTCCGGATTGAAGGGGTTTAGCGACGTTTCGTCGTCATGCCACCACATCGCCCGGATCGGTGTTGGCGCCGCAGACGAGCACCGCGATCCGCTCGTCGATATCGCGTCGAACCGAGCCTGCAAGGACCGCCGCAAGCGCGGCCGCGCCACCGGGTTCCGCAACGAGCCGGCGTGCCTGCCACAGGCGGCGTTGCGCGGCAACGATCTGATCATCGGTGACGGTCACCACCTCGTCGACCAGATCGCGCACGGCCCAGGCAATCGCACCGATCCGGCTCGCCCCGAGCGACGACATCGCGATACCCGACACGTCGATGTCGACTGGCTCGCCTGCCGCCAGCGCCGCGGCGTACGACGCTGTGCCTTCGGTCTCGACGGCAACGACCCTCGTGTTCGATCCGCACCATGTGGCGATGCCTGCCAGCAGTCCCCCTCCGCCGCATGCCACAACGACGGTGTCGACCTCAGCTTGCATCGACAGTTCGACTGCAGCGGTTCCTTGGCCGGCCACGACATCCGCATCGTCGTAGGCATGTGCACGCAGCGCCCCGGTGGCTTCACACCACGCGTCGGCTTCCGCCAGCGCGTGGGCGTACACACCGTCGACCACGGTCAACTGGGCTCCAGCTGCCCTTAGCGCATCGAGTTTTGCAGCAGGCGAGGTGGACGGAACAAAGATCGACGCGGGCTTGCCCAGCCGGCTCGCCGCCCATGCGACGGCCAGCCCGAAGTTGCCTCCCGACGCGGCCACGACGCCGACCTCAGGCACCTCGGCCGCCGTCAGCAGCGACAACGCGCCGCGGACCTTGAAGGAGCCGGTGGGCTGCAACAGGTCCAGCTTGAGGGTCAGCGGCGCCCCGACAAGTCCGAACGCGTCCGATTCGACGTCAAGCACAGGACTGGGCGGCAGATAGTCGGCGATGCGGTCGTGGGCGGCAGCTATCGCTTCCCGTGTGACCGTCGCGCGTTCAGGCTGAACGTTCACGCGGCGTCAGATCGTGCACCTTGCCGTCATGGGGAACAAGCGTCGGGTTGGCTCGCTCTCGCACCGTCTCGTCGGTGATCACGCACTTGCCGACGTCCTCACGCGACGGCAGCTCATACATGGTGTTGAGCAGCACTTCTTCGAGGATGGCGCGAAGACCTCGCGCGCCGGTCTGGCGCAAGATGGCCAGATCAGCGATGGCCTCCAAGGCATCGTCGGTGAATTCGAGGTCGACACCGTCGAACTCGAAGAAGCGGCGATACTGCCGTGTGAGCGCATTCTTGGGCCGCGTGAGAATGTCGATGAGCGCCTCCCGATCCAACGGTTCAACCGAGGACACGACCGGCAGGCGCCCGATGAACTCGGGAATCAGCCCGTACTTGACGAGGTCTTCGGGCAGCACGCCCCGCAGCAGACGAGCGAGGTCTTCGTCACGCGCCGAGACGACATCTGCGCCGAAGCCAACACCCCTGCGGCCGAATCGTTGTTCGACGATGCGTTCGAGGCCTGCAAACGCTCCGCCACAGATGAACAAGATGTTGGTCGTGTCGATCTGAATGAATTCCTGGTGCGGATGCTTGCGGCCCCCTTGGGGCGGCACCGAGGCGACGGTTCCTTCAAGGATCTTGAGCAGTGCTTGTTGCACGCCTTCGCCGGAGACGTCACGCGTTATCGACGGGTTATCGGACTTGCGCGCGATCTTGTCGACCTCGTCGATGTAGATGATGCCCGTCTCGGCCTTCTTCACATCGAAATCGGCGGCCTGAATGAGCTTGAGCAGAATGTTCTCGACGTCCTCACCGACGTAGCCTGCTTCGGTGAGCGCGGTCGCGTCAGCGATCGCGAATGGGACGTTGAGCAATCGTGCCAGCGTCTGCGCCAGCAAGGTCTTGCCCGATCCGGTCGGCCCGAGCAGCAGAATGTTGGACTTCTGCAGCTCAACGTCGTCAGAGCCTGAGGCTTTGGCATCGACCTGGATGCGCTTGTAATGGTTGTAGACCGCGACAGCGAGCGACTTCTTGGCTGAGTCCTGCCCCACGACATAGTCGTTGAGGAACTGGTAGATCTCCTGCGGCTTGGGCAGCTCATCGAAGGTGAGCTCAGCCGGCTCAGCGAGTTCTTCCTCAATGATTTCGTTGCACAGGTCGATGCATTCGTCGCAGATGTAGACCTGGGGACCGGCGATGAGCTTCTTGACCTGCTTCTGCGACTTTCCACAGAAGCTGCACTTGAGCAGCGCCTCCGCCTCACCGAACTTGGCCATCACTGCCTCGCTGGTCGCTACTCGTGCTGACCGGGCCTCCCGCCCAGCCGCGCACACATCCTTCACGCGCCCCGATGGTAACCGTCAGGTGGACCAGTCGCCGCGCGTCGGCCCGCTCACCGTGGATACCCGCGCACAGCCAGCGAGGTCAGATCAGCTCCGGCGTGAAATGATCTCGTCGATCATCCCGTAGTCCTTGGCGCCTTGGGCGTCGAGAATGAAATCGCGGTCGGTGTCAGCAGCAATCTTCTCAACCGACTGGCCGGTCTTTTCAGCCAGGATCTCATTGAGAAGGTCGCGCATTCTCAGGATCTCATGCGCCTGAATCTCGATGTCGACCGACTGGCCCTGGGATCCACCTGAAGGCTGGTGCAACAAAATGCGCGAGTGCGGCAGCGCGAAGCGCTTGCCTGGTGTACCTGCGGCCAACAGCACCGCTGCCGCAGATGCCGCCTGGCCCATGCAGGTGGTCTGCACGTCGCACTTGATGTATTCCATCGTGTCGTAGATGGCGAACAGTGCCGTGATCGAGCCACCAGGCGAGTTGATGTAGAGCGCAATGTCCTTGTCGGGGTCCTCGGATTCGAGGTGGAGCAACTGGGCCATCACGACATTGGCGATCTCGTCGTTGACCGGTGTCGCCAAGAAGACGATCCGCTGCTGCAGCAGGCGCGAATAGATGTCGAACGCGCGCTCGCCGCGGTTGGTCTGCTCAATGACCGTCGGCACGAGATAGCTGCTCGGCGAGGGGTGGCCCGTCAGGTCGGGCGTCGTGAGATCTGACAGGTTCACGCAGGACTCCTCCACGGCTTGCGATGCGTCACCAAGACGCACCGGCGGCGACGAGCGTACCGACGCACGTTCAATCGCCTGCCGTGTTGCGTCACCGGGTAGCAACCTCTGCATCCGGCAGCGGGGTGATCAATCGCG
>JBBDSU010000063.1:47604-59555 GCA_040904825.1 Nitriliruptoraceae bacterium
GTGTTGCGTCACCGGGTAGCAACCTCTGCATCCGGCAGCGGGGTGATCAATCGCGCCGTCAGTCGCGACCGGGGACGATCAATCGCGCCGTCAGTCGCGTCCAGGGACAATCAGCTTGGGTTCCTCACCTGCAGCGTCGTCGTCGCCGGAGCCTGCTGCACCGGGGACGATCAATCCGCTAGCGGTCTCATCGGTAGCGCCGTCGCCATCAGCATCAACATTTCCGACAGCTTCCGGATCGGGCAGCAGTCCAACTTCGATGAGCGTCTGGTCGTCAGGTGCGCCTTCGACGCTGGCTGCAGCGACGATCTCGTCGATCGCTTTGCGTCGCATGATGTCGCCGACAAGCATCGGCAGGCTTCCCTGCTGTTGGATGATCTCGGCGACCTTCTCTGGCGCCATCCCGCTGCGCTGGGCATGGCGGACGATCTCTTCTTCGATGTCGTCAGCCTCGAAACCCACCGACATCTTTTCGGCGAGTTCATCGAGCACGATGCGCGCCTTGACTGCATTGGTGGCTTCGTCGCGTGCGGTCGTCTCGAACTCTTCGCGGGTGGTGCCCTGCGCTTCGAGCAGTGCGTCGGCTTCCATCCCATACTGCTGAGCCTGATGTTCGATGCGGTGCAGGCGCTCCTCGACCTCGCTGTCGATCATCGCCGCCGGCAGCGGGATGTCGACGCGCGCCAGGTAGGCCTCCAGCACATTGCTGCGCAACTCGTGCTGAGCTGACTCGATGCGATAGCGCAGCACCGTGTTGCGCAGATCCGCACGCAGTTCGCCGATCGTGTCGAACGCCGAGGCGGTCATAGCGAAGTCATCGTCAAGCTCCGGCAAGGTCTTCTCACGCACGTCGGTGACATGCACGCGGAAGGTCGCCTCGGCGCCACCGTGCTCGGGGTAGCCCTCCGGCAACGTGTCGACGTAGGTGAAGTCATCACCAGCCTGCTTGCCGATGATCTCCTCATCGAGCGTGGGTGTCACCCCGCCAGAGCCGATCTCATAGAGCGCATCGGTGACCTTGGTGTCCTCGAGCACTTCCCCATCTATTTCGACTGTCAGGTCAAGGGTGACGAGGTCACCTGCTTCAGCGGCCCGGTCAACCTCGTCGACTTCAGCAAAACGTTCGCGCAGCGATTCGAGTTGCTCGGCGATGTCATCGTCATCAGCCTGCCAGTCAGGGTGGGTAACGGTGATGCCGGTGTGGTCGGGCGGCTCGAACTTCGGGCGCACCTCGACAGTCGCCGTGAACGCACAGCCTTCCTTCTCATCGAAGCGTTCAACGTCGAGCTCTGGCTGGCCGACCGGGTTGATCCGCTCCTCCTGGAGCGCCTCGACGTAGTAGTCGGAGATCGCGTCCTCAAGCGCTGCTTGGGCGACGGCACCGGTCCCGAGCCGTTGCTCCAGGATGCGTCGCGGCGCCTTACCCGGACGGAACCCGGGCAGGTTGACCTGTTTGGCGAGCTCACGAGCGGCGCGGTCGAACGCCTGCTTCACGCGTTGGGGTTCGACTTCAACGGTGAGCTTCACGTTGAGGTCATCGATGGTCTCGACGGACGTCTTCACGATCAGGCATTCCTTGGCAACGGCGGCGCTCCGAGATGTTCGGGCGCCGGGTGAGGTCGGGATGGTTCCAGGTCTGACGTCAGGTGTCCATCCGGGGGCGTGCCACCGCGCGCCATTCGCCCCCGTCAGGGCATCGTTGGCACACGGCTACGATGCGCGCGTCCGGGGTGTGGCGCAGCTTGGTAGCGCACCTGCTTTGGGAGCAGGGGGTCGTCGGTTCGAATCCGGCCACCCCGACGACAGGAACGTCGCGCAAGCGTCGAGTCAGCGACTTGACTTCTTGCGCGACGTTTCTTGTTTCGTGACGAACTTATCGATCTGGGTCCACAGTTCATCGCGCACTTCGACGACCGCTTTCATCAGGTCGGTGTCGCGCGATGTGGCCACGATGCGTGGCACGCCGCTGATCCAGCATTCGAGTGTCATGCGCTGCTTGGACGTATCACGGTCCTTGACCGACAGTTCCAGTTCGACCTGTTCGGGCTCCCAGCGTGATAAGCGCCGCTCCAGGCGACCGAAGAGCAATTCACGCACGCGCTCGTATTCGTCGGGACGAAATTCTGGCACGATGCGCAAGCGATCCTGGATGGTGGTCACGGCGTTACTCCTACTTCAGTCCTGCGTCGGGAAACCTTGTCGCAAGTGAGCCCCTTGAGCAGGGACGCACTTGGCGCGGACCTCTGACGCTACCGGGCACACCCGTACCGACGACACCGCCCCTAGTCCTCATGATCTAGGTCTTGGGACCCATGGCATCCAAGACGGCCAGGTAGCATTCGATCGCACTTTCCTGCGGGTGTAGCTCAATGGCTAGAGCCCCAGCCTTCCAAGCTGGTTATGCGGGTTCGATTCCCGTCACCCGCTCTGCCCCAAGAGCGCTGGAACGCGCCATCGTCGCTCTTGCATCAGGCCTGCTCTCACTGTCAACGTTTCGTTGACACTTGCGTGGCTGCGCACTTACAATCTTGTCAACGAGCTTCGAACCTGCCGGAAGATGCGCCCAAGACCAGAGACGACAGTTATGACGACAACAGCCGCGTCCGATTACCACAGCAGCGCTGAAGCGCTGATGTGCGAGACAACTCAGCTTGCATCGGCTGATCCACAGGACCGCGTAGCGGCAATCCGCCGACTTGCCGAGGCAATCGGCATACTGGAAGAACAAGTCATTGCCGACGCGCACCACGCCGGTATGTCGTGGGCCCAGATAGGTCAGGTGTACGGAGTGTCACGTCAAGCAGCCCATCGTCGTTTCAGCAATGTCGCCTACGTCAACCCGCAAGACTTTGACCGCCTCCTCGACCATCTCGACGAGAGTCCTGAAGTCGTGCCGGCCCTCCAGCGCGCCGCCGACCGTGCCAACCGTCGGCGCAACGATTGAGTGCCGCACATCGAACTGCTCGATCCCACGCACGAACTCGCAGGCTTCACGTCAGGCAATTCTGAACTCGATGCCTGGTTGGCCACTTCAGCTCTGCATGCCCAGCGGATGCATACAGCACGCGTGTATGTAGACGTCGAAGGTGACCGGATCGTTGGCTACTTCGCCATTGCTCCGTACCTCGTCGCACGATCCGAAGTCCCATCTTCGATCGGACGTGGCAGCCCCCAAGTCATACCGAGCTTTCTCCTTGCGCGCCTGGCGATCTCGGTGAGCAACCAAGGCAAAGGACATGGCGGCGAGTTGTTGGTCACGGCGATCGAAACAATGCTGTCTGTCATGAAGACTGGTGGTGGAAGGCTGCTTGTCGTCGACGCGATTGATGACGCGGCGATCAGCTTCTACAGCCACCACGGATTCAAAGCGCTCCCCGATAATCCGCAGCGCATGTTTCTCAAAGCCAGCACCGCTGCGGCAGCCCTCGGATTCAGTTGGTCGTAGCGTTCGTGTCGGCGCCACTCATCGTTGATAACGCACGGACATCCCACTGTCGTGAGCTGCCTTTGAGTCGGCATCCGAATTTGAGCCAGTGTCGCGCCATCGGTGCCAGGTGGCCGTATGGCAAGCGACCGACTCTACCGCATGCACCAGCTCAGGACGGTCGTCGCCCATTAGGATCGGCTGGGTCCAAAGGGGATGTTGTGGCGGAGCTCTATTGGGGAACGACCAGCGGGTTTGTCGAGACCACCAAGCAGAATCTGATCGCTGACCGCCTGCGATCAGCATTCTTCGACTCCTACGGGTGGAATCCACCGGAAAGCGAAATCCGTTCCTGGCGAAACTCGCTGCGAGCACTCTCCAACGCCATCGAGTTGGGCGGATTTCTTGACCACGGAATGCTGCTTGAGTTCCAGCTTCCTCTGACTTCCAAGCGTTTGGACGCGATGATCACGGGGCATGATCGCAACGGACATCCCGCGGCTGTAATCGTTGAACTCAAGCAGTGGAGCGATGACGTCCAACCGTCCTCAGTCGAGGACATGGTCGCGGTTCGCTACGGCAAGGGCCTCAAAGAGACGCTTCATCCATCCGCCCAAGTGGGCCAATACCGCCAGTATCTGGCGGACGCCCACGAAGCGTTTCACGACGGCAACGTGCTACTGCGTGCATGTTCTTATCTCCACGATTTTCATCACGACGATCAGTCGGAGCTTCTCGCACCTCGTCATGCGAATCTGCTCGGCGTCTACCCACTCTTCGCCGGTGACCGGGTCACTGAGCTCGTCGAGTTTCTCGACAATCATCTCGGTGATGGCCGTGGACTAGGAGTGCTGCGAACTGTCCGCGAAGGCAAGTATCGGCCACACAAGAAGCTGCTCGACCACACCGCAGCAATGATCCAAGGCGAGCCCGCGTATGTCCTGCTTGACGAACAACAAGAGGCGTTCAAGAGCATCCTCGCCAAGGTTGCCGAGACCAGAGACCTAGGAACGAAAGCCGTCTTCGTGATCCGCGGAGGCCCGGGCACTGGGAAATCGGTCATCGCCCTGAACCTCGTCGCGGAGCTAGCGGCCAACGAGTATGCGGTCCATCACGCCACGGGTTCAGCTGCCTTTACCAACACCGTGCGAAAGCGGGTCGGTCCCCGAGCAAGCGGCATGTTCAAATTCTTCAACTCGTACCTCAACGCTGAGGACGACGTACTTGACGTGCTGATCTGCGACGAGGCGCATCGCATCCGCAAGCATTCTTGGGACCGGTTCCGCAAGAAGAATGCCATTGATCCTGACCGCCCTCAGATCGACGAGCTCCTCTCAGTGGCACGTGTCTGTGTCTTCTTCATCGACGACATGCAAGCCGTCAAGCGAGACGAGATTGGCAACAGCAACGACATCGAACGGCTGGCGGCCGAACATGGTGCCGAAGTCCATGAGCACGAACTCCAGGCACAGTTTCGGTGCGGGGGATCCGACGGATTCGTGCGATGGGTTGAATCCACCCTTGGAATCCGGCGTACCGCCAACCAACTCTGGACAGGCGATTCCAACTTCGATTTCGACATCGTCGACTCCGTGGAAGAACTCGACGACCTCATTCGGCAACGAGCCGACGAGGGACATAGTGCACGACTCGTCGCTGGCTATTGCTGGCCATGGTCGGGGCCCCGCAGCGACGGCACGCTCGAGCTCGACGTTCGAGTGGACGGATGGGGCCGGCCGTGGAACGCACGCCCGGATGCAACCGGACTGGCGCAAGGCATCCCGAAGTCACACTTCTGGGCCAGCGAACCAGGCGGGATCGATCAAGTCGGTTGCATCTACACCGCGCAAGGCTTCGAATTCGACTACGCGGGCGTCATCTTTGGCAACGATCTCGTCTATCGCCCCCGGGAAGGATGGGTGGGCCAGAAAGACTTGTCCTATGACGGCGGGCTCAAGCGCGGCACCACTGACGAAGACTTCACCCGATTGGTCAAGAACACCTACCGCGTCTTGCTCAGCCGCGGACTGAAAGGCTGCTACGTGTACTTCACCGACGAGAAGACCCGCGATTTCGTCGAGAGCAGGATCGACAGCCTCGCCATCCAGCTCGCGGCCGAACAAGAGTCCGAGTATGGAAGCGACGCGCCGTGAACGACGACCCGATCGCAGAATTGCAGACCAAGCTTCGAAGCTTCGCCAAAGCACGGGATTGGGAACAGTTCCACACGCCCAAAAACCTCGCCATGGCACTGTCCGGTGAGGTCGGGGAACTCGTCGAGATCTTTCAGTGGCTCACACCGAACCAAGCCGACCACGTCATGCAAGGGCAGCGTTCCGCAGACGTGGAAGACGAACTTGCGGACGTGTTCATTTATCTACTCCGACTGGCGGATGTCCTTGGCATTGATCTCGCTCGAGCCGCCCACGCCAAGATCGGACGGAACGAACTCCGCTACCCCGCCCAGCCCGGCACAGAACCAGCCGAGGCGGGCGCCCGGGACCCCAGTTAGTTTCGCAGTGATGCTCGGCTCTGGATGCGACCAGCCACGCCGCCGCAGGCAGGCGTGACCGCGCAACTGTCGCATACGTCCCGGTCACCTTCGACGACTGCGATCATGTCACAGGGCCGTTCTACCACGACACCCAGTACAGCTTCGCAAAAGGTGACCTCGTCAAACCAGGACACGAGTCGAACTTCCATGCGGGCCGGATTTCGAATCATGTGTACTTCGCGGCGTTGCTCGATCCAGCGGTGTGGAGAGCCGAACTGGCGGTGGCACTGGGAGGCGATGAAGGCCGCGACCAGGTGTACGTCGTCGATCCGACGCGACCGTTCGAAGACGATCCGAACGTCACGAACAAGAAGTTCCCCAGCAACGTCGCGCAGTCCTACCGCACGCGCCACCCACTTCGCGTCGACGGCGACGCCGCCCAACATCACAGCGATCGTCGTGGCCGACGATCACCAGCGCACCAGGCCCGGCACCGCCCTTGTTGAGTCTGCCGTCGAAGTCGCTGTCGCGGCGGGTGCCGGCAGGCTGTGGCTTGTCACAATGAACGACCACGTCGATGCGCTGCGCGACGTGCCAGGTCACGCAGCTCATCAGCGCGCACGGGCCCGCCTGAGCAAAGCCAGCCGCGTGTCCTCATCCACCAGCCCGAGCCGTACGAAGGGGTTGTCAGCCTTCAGACCGTGGTCGGCGGGTGGCGACTTGTCAGTACCGCTACGACAGCGATTGGCCCTGCATCCAACAGTGACCGCCAGGCATTGACGATGGCACTTGAAACCATTCGGTCCAGTTCATGTCGAGCCTTGTCGAGCACAGCCGGCTCCCGGCGGACATGAGTCGCCAGCTCGTCGCAGAACAGATCAACGTAGGGACCATTGCCCGTCGAAGCGGGCACGAGCATCGGCTCGAACTCAGCCGCACGAAGCACCCGGAGCAACACGTCGGACCGAGGCTGCTTCGCACCTTGCTCGTACGCCGAGATCGCCGACGCATGTGCCGTCTTGCGAGCCCGGGATCGGGCCGTGTCGATGACGCCGCCGGTCATTCGAATGCATCGGTGTGCGAGCCGCCTGGGTTCGTGACGCCATACGGGCGAACGCAGCGCGGGCAGCCTCGTCAGCGTGCGCCGAGCCAGCACGTGGCGTTCAATGCTCGACGCGGACGGTCAAGCGGTCGCATGCAGCGAGGAGCGCGCACCATGCCGATGCCCCGGTGGTGGACCCACATCAACAAGCGGGTGTTCAACCCTGTCGAACTTCGGCGTGGAGTGCGACCGGCACTGACCCATGTGGGCCGCACCTCGGGCGCGACCTACCGGACCCCGCTTGATGCCCATCGCGTCGAAGGTGGCTACGTCTTCATCCTGGTCTATGGGTCACGGTCAGATTGGGTCCGCAACTGCATCGCAGCCGGCTCCGCGATGCTCACCATCGATGGCGACGAGATCGAACTCACCGCTCCACGTGTCATTACCGAAGAGGAGGCGTGGCAAGCCCTGGCAGATGACGTCAAGCGGCCTCCAGGACTCCTGCGCATCACCGAGTATCTGCGGATGGACCTAGCAACCCGCTAGGTCTACGCCTGGAAGCGCCATCGCGCGGATCGCGGTTGGTTCCGCCAGCATCGCTGGTCACCGTGCTGCGGCACCGCGTGCTAGCACGCGGGCAACGACCGGCGAGGTCACCATCTGGACGACGGCGTATACCACTGCGGGCAGGGCGACCTCGGCGGGCAGCCCAGAGGCGAACACGATGAACGCGGCGATACTGAATTCCTTCTTGGAGACGGTGAACAGCATCGCTGCTCGATCAGCGCGGTCGGGCAGCAGCGGCCGGGCGCTCCACCCGACCAGATAGCCGACGATGTTGAGGCCTACCGCGGCTGCGGCGACCGCCATCATCGTGGCTGGCTGCTCGAGGATCGCTGTGGCGTTCGGCCCCACCACCGCGACGACCAGCAACAGGTAGGCCGCTGATGCTGTGGCTGACAGCGCAGGCTCTGTCGATGCGATGCGCACAGGTTTCCACGTGCGAATCGTGACCCCGACGATGGTCGGCACAAGCACGACCAGCGCCAGTTCGCCCACCATCGGCAGCACCGGAACGTCGAGATCAATCCCGGTGTAGGCCAGGAACAGGACCGGGACAACCACCGGCGCAAGCGCTGTATTGACGGCGTTGAGCACGGTGGCCAACGCAACATTCCCCCGAGCAATCAAGACCAGCAGCGGTGACGACACGTCAGTCGGGAGTACCCCGACAAGCGCGAAGCCAAGTCCCAGCGGTGTGGTGCCGAACACCAACCGGCCGATGGCCCATCCAGCCAGGCTCATCGGTCCGTAGACCAATCCTGTCGCCAGGGCTTGCACACCGGGGCGAGCCAGCACGGCCTTGAGTGTGGCGACGTTGAAGGTCAGGCTCACGCACAGCATGAGCAGCGCCAGCAGAGGCGTGACCGCGCTCGTCAATGCAATGCCCACGCTCGGCATCAACAGTCCGGCCACTGCGGCCACGACCACAAGTGGCATGAGGTTGTTCTCGACGACCCGCAACCGCTCGATGACACGCTCCTTATCGATTGTCGCTTGTCCGCTGGCTCGGGCTATTGTCAAGCGTGTACGAGCATCGCGCGCCACCACGGCCAGCCGGGACATCCTGGCGCGCGCATCGAACCATCAGGGAGAGCAGTTGTGCGCGTCGGAATGGCACGATTCAGCCAAGAATCCAACTCCTTCAGCCCCGTCGTCACCGATCTGGAAGCATTCGAACGCATCGGTGTGCGGATCGGCGCAGATTTCGATGTGTGGGGACGCTGGCCTCGCTCGGGTGTCGAAGGCTTTGTCAAGATCACCAAGATGCGTGACGACGTCGAGCTGGTCCCATTGCTGTATGCAAGCGCTGGACCGGGGGGCCCGGTGACCCAGGAGACCTACGAGTACCTCGCCGACACCCTGCTCGCTCAGCTCGAGGCCGCCGGAGACCTCGATGCGCTCTTCCTCAACTTGCACGGCGCGATGGCCGCCGAGCATCACGATGACCCCGAAGGCCTGCTGCTGCAGCGCATCCGGGCACAGGTCGGCGACACCACGCAGATTGCCGCCTAC
Organism: Nitriliruptoraceae bacterium; assembly: GCA_040904825.1. Classification (GTDB taxonomy): domain Bacteria; phylum Actinomycetota; class Nitriliruptoria; order Nitriliruptorales; family Nitriliruptoraceae; genus JBBDSU01. Next base: position 56,644 of record JBBDSU010000063.1, read on the forward strand.
ACCGACCATCACGCCTGCATTACCGAACTGATGGTTGCCAACGCTGACCTGATTGTCGGCAACCCGACCCAGCCGCACAACCATCCGGCGACGGGCGAAAAGGTTGCCACCACCCTGTATCGGATTCTGGACGAAGACCTCAATCCCGTCACTGCGCTCCGCAAGATTCCGCTGATCACCCATCAAGAGCAGTATCTGACGTCGAAACCCCCGATGAAGACCTGGTTCGAGCTGGCCCGAGAGATCGAAACACGGCCAGGGGTCATCAGCGTGTCCACCTACCCGATGCAGCCGTGGCTTGATGTCGCCGAGGGCGGCTATTCAGCGATCGTCACCACCGACGGTGATCTCGAACTCGCCGACGAATACGCCAAGGAGCTTGCCCGGCTGGCCTGGGACCTGCGTCACGACCTGATGCATTTCGACAGCGTCGACGTTGCCGAAGCCGTCCGCCAGGCGGAAGCGGCGCCCCGCGGCATCGTGGTGATGTCCGACACCGGCGACAGTGTGTCAGGCGGCTCGGCAGGCGACTCCAACATCATCATCGCCGAGATGCTCGCCCAGAACATTCAGCACGTCGCGCTGGTGCCGATCATCGACGAGCCGGCTGCGCTGGCAGCTGCCGAAGCTGGCGAAGGCGCCGCGATCGACATTGCCCTGGGACGGCAGTTCGACCCATCGTGGGGTGACCCCATTGCGGTCACCGCTGAGGTGCTGCGCGTCACGACCGAACCTCTGCCTGAGATTGACGAGCTCGCACCTCACGATCCGGGAATCATGGCACTGCTCAAGATCGGCAACGTGCACGTTGGCGTCACCCAGTTCCATTCGCGGGCGCCGAAGCATCCTGAGTTCTGGGAACTGCTGGGCGTTGACGTGCGCAACCGTGACGAGGTCCGCGCTGTGGTGGTCAAGACCGCCTCGAACTTTCAGCACTATGCCGATCTGACCGAACAGTTGGTCCGGGTCAACTCGCCAGGCCACACCCAGTCGCGGGTCACGGAATTCGAATGGAAGCGCCTGCCTCGGCCGATTTTCCCCATCGATGAGGATGCCGAGCTCGGGTTCTGATCAGCTCGGGTTCTGGCCAGCTCGAGTTGTGACTTAGGGCCGCGCGCCAACCTCCAGCTCGTTGACGATCTCGCCACGATCAAGCAGCGCAGCCACGGCGTCTTCGACCACGATGCCGTCGGTCATGGACTGCTGGCGCTGCGCATGGGCACGTTCACCTGGAACACGGACAGCTGCGTCGACAGCACCGGCAGGGCCGGTCTTGATGTCGGTGACGTACTCGTCGAAACGCTCCAGGTAGACATCCCAATCCATCAGCGCCTCGATATCAACCACGGCGATGTAGTGGCCGATCGAACGCGCCTGACTGAAATCTGACGGGTTGGGGACTGCGCGGCCAAAGTTTGCGCCACTGAGTACTCCTGAGAGTGCCCCGGCAAAGAAGGCGATCCCTGAGCCCTTGTGCTCCCCAAACGGCATCAGTCCGCCACGCAGCGCAGCCGACGGATCGGTTGTCGGCTCGCCGCGTTCGTCGAGGGCCATGCCTTCGGGAAGTGTCAGGCCACGATTCTCGGCGTGCTTGACAGTGCCTTGCGCCATGCGGCTGGAGGCGATATCGAGCACTGCGCTGGCGCCACCTGCCAACGGCAGTCCCCACATGACTGGATTGTTGCCCAGTCCGGCGTGGCGGCCTCCCCACACAATCGTGTTGCGTCGCGTGTTCTGACACGCGAACACGGCCATGCGTTCGGCCGCTGCCAGTCGTGCCAGGTACGCCAAGGCGCCGAGATGGTTGCTGTGAAACACCGTCGCAGTTGACGCGCCGACGCGGCGGGCACGTTCGATCAGTTGATGCATCGTCCAGGTCGCGACCACCGGACCCAAACCGTTGTCGCCATCAACAACGAACGCGGCCTCGCGGCCGCGCACGATCGTCATCTCAGGCTGGGGGTTTGTGCCACCGTTGCGCATGCGCTCGACATAGCGAGGCAGTTGACGCAACCCGTGGGACACAACACCGGTGAGATCGCTGTCGATGAGCCAGTCTGCCGTCCAGCTCGCGTGCTCATCGGGCACGCGATCGCCGACAAGACGGGCGACGACTTTGGTGCGCACTTCGGCGACGGACTCGCGCCTGGCTTCGGCAGTCTCAGATCGCGCGTCGGTCGAGGTCATTCGACATGCTCGGCGTGTCCCAAATCCCTCAACGCCTGACGGATCCGAGTGTGCGCGTCGTCGAGGGTCGCTGGGTCAGGTTCACGGGCAGCCTTGGCGAAATCGAGATCGCCTTCGGAAGCGATCGGCAGCACATGGACATGCACGTGGGGCACTTCGAATCCTGCGATCATCTGGCCGACGCGAGACGGCGAAAAGGCCCGCTGGATGCCGGTGCCCACGATCCGAGCGACGTCGGCCACGCGGGTCCAGACTGCCGGGTCAAGATCGAGCCAGTGATCGACTTCTACCCGCGGCACGACCAGGGTGTGGCCGGTGGTGATGGGATTGATCGACAGAAATGCCACGGTCACGTCGTCCGACCAGACGAAGCGCCCTGGCAGTTCGCCGTCGATGATCCGGGTGAACACGCTCGCCATTGTCGTTTACTCCTCGCCAGTGGTCTGCGACCGGCACTCTTGCACGACCGGCAGTTTGTCAGCCTCGTAGATCTCGACGATAGAACGGCAAGGCGGTCACTGTCACCTCAACGTCATGGCCCCTGACGTCGGCAGTGAGCTGGGTGCCGACATCGGCGACGGATCGGCCGACGATCGCCATCGCGATCGGGTAGCCCAGCGTCGGTGACAATGCGCCGCTGGTGACGTCGCCAATGGAGCGGCCCTTGGCGTTGCGCAGCGTCGTGCCTTGGCGTGGTGCACGGCGGCCTTCGGCAGTCAATCCGA
>JBBDSU010000063.1:59655-71400 GCA_040904825.1 Nitriliruptoraceae bacterium
TTGCGCAGCGTCGTGCCTTGGCGTGGTGCACGGCGGCCTTCGGCAGTCAATCCGACAAGTTGTTTCGACGGCGGCGACCCCGCCATGTGCTTGATCGCGTTGGATCCGACGAAGCGGTCCTCTAGTCGCACGATCCGTCCGAGTCCTGCTTCATACGGGTTGACCCTGCGGGTCAGTTCGTGGCCGTACAACGGCATTCCTGCTTCTAACCGCAGCGTGTCGCGGCACGCCAGACCGGCTGGGACCGCCTCGACGCGTTCGCCTGCAATTGTCACTGCTTGCCAGACAGCCACGGCGTCACGGTTGGGCACAAACAGCTCGAAGCCGTCTTCGCCGGTGTAGCCGGTGCGTGCCACCTCGCAGGCGACCCCGCCGACCGTCGTGGCAGCGATGGCGTAGTAGCGCAGCTCATCGAGTCCGGTCGCACCACAGGTTTCCAGGATCGCGCGGGACTTGGGTCCTTGGACAGCGATCAGTGCATGGTCCTCGCGGGCGACGATGCGCGTGTCCGCGCTGCGATCAATGGACGCTCCCGCCGACGAGCAGCGTGACATCAGCTCGTCCTCGACGGTTCCAGCGTTGACCGCGTTTGCCACCACCAGAAACCGTTCAGCCTCCAGCCGGTAGACGATGAGGTCGTCGATGATGCCACCACGCTTGTCGAGCATCATCGAGTAGCGGGCACGTCCGACCGCGATCGCCGAGATCCCCCCGAGCAGTGCTCGATCGAGTGCCCTGCCTGCTCGCGGTCCGAGCACCTCGATCTGGCCCATGTGGCCAAGGTCGAAGATGCCTGCGTGCTGGCGCACCGCGTGATGTTCAGCCAGTTCGCTGCCGTAGCGCAGTGGCATGTCCCAACCGGCGAACTCGGTGATGCTGGCACCCAACGTGGTGTGGACGTCATGCAGGGCGGTGCGACGAAGCTCGATGTCGGACATCAGCGGGACTCCTCGGCAGGCTCGGCCGGTTGTGACGGCTCGGCGTCCATCTCGAACGCTTCGGGTGGTGGGCAGGCGCACACAAGGTTGCGATCACCGTGCGCACCGTCGATACGGCGCACCGGTGGCCAGTACTTGGCCAGGCGCGTGGACGGCGAGGGATACACCGCCGTCTGACGGTCATAGGGGTGGTCCCAGTCGCCTACCAGCATTTCAGCAGTATGCGGGGCGTTGACCAGCGGATTGTCGTCAACTGGCCATTCCCCAGAGGCGACACGATCGATTTCGGCGCGGATGGCCAGCATTGCCGAGCAGAACCGATCGAGTTCGGCAAGGTCTTCGCTCTCGGTCGGCTCCACCATCAGCGTGCCTGCCACCGGGAAGCTCAAGGTCGGAGCGTGGAACCCATAGTCGATGAGACGCTTGGCAACATCTTCGGCATCGATACCCGTCTGACGGGCAAGGCCTCTCACGTCGAGGATGCATTCGTGAGCTACCAGGCCGCCCGCCCCTCGATACAGGACTGGGAAAGCCTCGTCGAGGCGTGCCGCGACATAGTTGGCAGTCAACACGGCGACCTGCGTTGCACGGGTCAGCCCGTCGATGCCCATCATGCGGATGTAGGTCCACGAGATAGGAAGGATCGACGCCGACCCGTAGGGGGCTGCCGACACGGCACCGACTGGGGTCTCACGTCGCTGCTGATCAGGGTGCGCCGGATGACCGGGCAGGAACTCGACAAGGTGTTCGGCGACGGCCACCGGACCGACACCTGGCCCCCCTCCCCCGTGAGGGATGCAGAACGTCTTGTGGAGATTGAGGTGGGAGACATCGCCGCCGAAGCGGCCCGGCTCTGCCACACCGACCAGTGCGTTGAGGTTGGCGCCATCGATGTAGACCTGGCCGCCAGCATCGTGCACCATGCGGCAGACCTCGCCGATGGTGTCCTCGTAGGCCCCGTGGGTCGACGGGTAGGTCACCATGATCGCGGCGATACGTCCCGCATGGGTGTCGAGCTTGCTGACCAGGTCGTCGATATCGATGGAGCCGTCCTCGCCGGATGCGACAACGGCCACCCGCATGCCCGCCATCGCTGCACTGGCGGCGTTCGTGCCGTGCGCACTCGACGGAATGAGGCACACATCGCGCTCGGTGTGACCTCGCGAGGCGTGATACGCAGCAATGGCCAAGAGGCCCGCGAGTTCTCCCTGTGACCCAGCGTTGGGCTGGACACTGACGGCGGCATAGCCGGTCAGTGCGGCCAGCCATTCTTCGAGTTGCACCATCATCGCGCGGTATCCGACCGACTGCGCAGTGGGTGCAAACGGGTGAAGTTCGGCGAACTCTGGCCAAGTGATGGGCTCAAGTTCGGTCGTAGCATTGAGCTTCATCGTGCACGAGCCGAGCGGGATCATCCCTCGATCGAGTGCGTAATCACGATCGGACAGGCGCCGCAGGTATCGAAGCATTGCCGTTTCGGACTGATGATCGTGGAACACCGGATGGGTCATGAAGTCGCTCATCCGGCGCATCGACGCTGGCAACACGTCCGGTTCTGCGGCAGCGGACCGGGCTTGAGTTGCGGTCGGCAACTTGGATCCTGTCACTCCCGCCACCGCGTTGACGACAATCGCAAGGTGCTTCTCCCGGGTCGTCTCGTCGCAGGCGATGCGCAGGTGGTCAGCATCGATGCGCCCTAGGTTGACTCCGGCAGCCTCGGCGGTATCAGCAACCTCCTCAGCCCGTCCATCGATCTTCACCAGCAGCGTGTCGAAGAAGTGCTCGTGCACGATTTGGGCGCCAACCGCACGCAGGTCGGTGGCCAGGCGGCGTGCCAGACCATGGACACGTCGGGCGATGCGACGCAGTCCATCAGGGCCATGCCACACGGCGTACATGCCGGCGATGACGGCCAGCAACACCTGCGCAGTGCAGATGTTGGAGGTCGCCCGTTCGCGGCGAATGTGCTGCTCCCGGGTCTGCAGCGCCAGCCGATAGGCGGGACGACCGTCGACATCGACCGACACCCCCACTAGCCGGCCGGGGAGGTTGCGTTCCAGCCCTTCACGAGTAGCGATGTAGCCGGCATGCGGGCCACCAAAGCCCATGGGCACACCGAACCGCTGTGACGAGCCGACAGCAATGTCGGCGCCATAGTCACCCGGTGGGGTCACCACCGCCAGCGACAGCGGGTCGGCAGCAACGGTGACCATGGCCCCACGCTGGTGGGCTGCATCAACAATCGCGGAAACGTCTCTCACGCGGCCAGATGCGCCCGGCATCTGGATCACAACGCCGAAGATCTCATTGTCGGCCAATTCGGCGTCTGGCAGGCCGTCGTCAAGGTCGACGACATCGATACCGATGCCTAGCGCTGAGCAGCGCGTCGTCAGTACCGCCAGCGTCTGGGGCAGCACGTCGGCGTCAACGATGACACGGTCGGCGAAACCTTTGGTGGCTCGGTGCATCAGCGTGACCGCTTCGGCGACGGCTGTGGCTTCGTCGAGCAGTGAGGCGTTGACGACCGGCAGGCCGGTGAGGTCACCGATGGCGGTCTGGAAGTTGAGCAACGCTTCGAGGCGGCCCTGGCTGATCTCGGGCTGGTACGGGGTGTAGGCCGTGTACCAGGCGGGTGATTCCAGGACGTTGCGTCGGACGACTGCGGGCGTCACAGTGCCGTGGTAACCGAGGCCAATCATCGACACGTTGGGCGACGTGTCAGCGACGACGTGTCGCAACTCTTCGATGACCGCGGACTCGTCAACACCTTGCTGCAGCTCCGCAGGCAACTCATCCAAAGGGGTGGTCGACGTACGAATCCCCGCAGGCACACTGCGGTCGATCAACTCATCGAGTGAGGCGACGCCCACCACCTCAAGCATGTGGGCAATCGCCGCGTCATCGGGGCCGAGATGGCGGTCGACGAACGGTCGCCCGCCAGGAGCGTCGTCTCGGTCGGGAAGACGATCAGAAGTGTTGGGCACGGTATGAGGCTTTCTCGCCACACGACAGTGGCGGGTCGGCCTCCCCGCTCTGTGAAGGGACCTGAGAGGTTCACCCGCGGGGCCACGCGCACTATCAGCACGCGACCTGCAGGCTTGCACCATCGGTGAGGCGCTTCACAAGACGTGTCGCCCTGCCGGCAATCCGACAGTTGCAGCGACGCCGCTTCGCGCGCACCTGCTCTCCAGAGTGGCCTACCCCGGCGGTACTGGTGCCTGAGAGATTCCAGGGAGGTGGTTGCTCCTTCGGCGGCCGACCTAGTGACGTAACGTCACCGTCAGCGCTCTCCCGTTCGGGGTGAACGGCCAATATGTGTTTGTCGGGGCCACCTTAGTCGCACCGTGACCACCGATCACGCTCCTACCGTCGTCTGCGACCCAATGGCGACGGAGCCTCGTCACACAGCCGGGCATCAAGACTCACGACCGACTAAGCGCTGGCCATCTTTCGCGGACGAGCAATAGCAGGCATAGGCGGGTCAACCAGGCGCTCGCGCAGCAGCAGCACGAGCGCAAACAGCACGACGCCGTACACAGCCGTGCGCAATTGCGCAAATGGCCGCAGCATTTCGTCGACGAATGCCAGCATCAGCGCCGCGGCAACCGGCCCGATCCGCGTCAGCACATCACGGCTGACGGGCACGACACGCGAGATGGCCGAGCCGATCGCCGCTCCAAGCACAGCTGCGACGATGACACGCACATCGACGTGCGAGAATGCAAACATCGATGGATTGACGAACCCTTCGACGGACGCCCGCAATGCGCCCGACAAGGCGATCAGTGCGGAGCCGACTGCAGCCACCCGCACCTGGGTGGCAACGAGTGGGATGCCAGCGAGCTCTGCTGCGACAACGTCATCTCGCACTGCGCGGGCCGCATGCCCCGTCGCCGATCGACTGAGCGCTGCATAGACGGCAACCGCCAACACAACCGCACCCGCTGCGACCATCACGGCAGTGGAGGAACCGATCACTCCGGCCAGTGATCGTGCCATGACGACCCGGCCGGTTTCGCCGCCCGTCAACCCTCGCGCGCCGAGCAGCACCTGAGCAAACGCCAGCGATGCGACCAGCGTGACGACACCGCTGAACATCGCACCGAGCCGCCGGCGAGCACCGATCCAAGCCAGCAGCATGCCCGCGCCGGTCGCGATGCCCACAGCGGCCACGATCGACACCGGCCACGGCCATCCAGCATCGTCAGCCAGGAGCACGAACGCATAGCCCGACACGCCGGACAGACCGCCGACGGCGAGAAACAGTTGGCCGATGCCTGCGAACAACAGATGCCAGGCGACTGCTGACACGGCGAGCAGCAGTGCGCTGGTGGCAAGCGCCCGACCGTGGATGCCGCTTGTCAGGACCATCGTCGTGATCCCGGTCGCGGTCGCCACCAGCACGACCGTGAGTGCGATGCTGCCGAGACGTCTCGTCATGTCGACGGCCTGCCTACAAGCCCGCCTCTGCGCACAAGGATGGCGACAGCCGCGACGGTGAGCATGACCACGGTGGTCATCGCCGTTCCGATCCAGGCGGTCATCGCGGCGTGCACCACCCCGAGCGCCAGACCTGCTGCCCACGCTCCCCCGACTCGGCCGAGGCCACCAACCACCGCGACGATCAGTGCCATGACCGTCAAGTCGAAGCCGTCGGCTGCGCCGACCGATGACGACAGACCTCGAGCGATGGCGACGACCGCAGCGATCAACCCGCTGGCGACCATGACCACGCGTCGTACAGCCGCCGGGTCAATGCCCGTCAGTTGGGCGCCTTGCTCGTCGGCACTGACCGCCCGTATCTGGCGACCCCACGAAGTCGTTGCGAGCAGGATCCAGGTGGCAGCCAGTGCAATGACCGCCACCACGAAAGCCACCAGGCTCCCGGCGCGCAGCCGAACTCCGATCAGGTCCACAGGCATCCAGCCGACCGCCACGCTCAAGGCGGTGTAGGGCACGGTCCACACCACGAGCCCATCGATGATGAAGGCGATGGCCAGGGTCACCAACAGGCCCAGGACAACACGGGATTCGCCAGTGGTCCCCCTCAAGGGTCGCAGGACCGTTGCGTCCACTCCCCAACCGATCACGCCTCCCGCGACGAGTCCGATGGCGCAGGCAATCGGCACGCCGACTCCCGCTCCGATGAGAAGGTTGATGATCACCGCGACGATGACCACCATCTGGCCGTAGGCGAGATTGAGCACGCCGGCAAGACCAAACACCAGCGTCATCCCGACCGCAAGCAGTGCCAGTTGCGTTCCGGCGATCAGGCCATCGACAACGATGGCCATCACGACTGCGCACCTGTGTGCTCGTCCGACTTCTCGTTGCGTTGGCCAGAGACCCCTGCATAAATCTGCCACAACCGCTGATCGTCGGCGACCGCGTGCGGGTCGCCGTCAGCGACGATCCTGCCTGCCGACATGACAAGTGCTCGATCTGCAAGCGCAAGGACAGGGTGGGGTTGTTGCTCGACGACCAACACGGTGGTGCCGTGCTCGCGGCACCATGCCTCGATGGCCTGATACAGGTCTGCGATGACCGTCGGCGCCAGTCCGGTCGAGGGTTCATCGAGGATCAGCAGATTTGGTTCAGCAACCAGTGCGCGCGCCAGGGCGAGCATCTGTTGCTCGCCTCCGCTCATCGTCGAGGCGGCCTGTCGACGGCGTTCTGCAAGGCGTGGAAATACCGCCAGCACACGTTCGATAGCGCCACGCATGTCGGCACGTGTGGCGCCACGGGACGTGCCTCGTGCGGTATCGCGAGCGGTGTCTCGTGCGGTGGCCGCTGTGGCGACCGGTGTGCAGGTGAGTGTGCGGTGGTCTCCACGTGCCTTCTCGGCTGCCAGGCGGAGGTGATCGTGGACATGCATGTCGCCGAACAGGTGCCTGTCAGCTGGCACCAGACGGATGCTTCTGCGCGCGATGCGAGTTGCGCTCCATTGCGTCACATCCTCGCCCCACAGCATGATCCGTCCAGCTAGCGGCCGCTGCAGGCCGGCAATGGCGTGCACCAGGGCAGTCTTGCCGGCACCGTTTGCTCCGAGCAGTGCTGTCACCGAGCCTTGTTCAAGGGTGAGATCCACGTCGTGCACAACCGGCAGTGGTCCGTAACCGGTGACGAGTCCAGCAACAACAAGGTGAGGATCGGTCACGATTCGTCCACCTGGCGGGCGGGATTCTGCTGATCGGTCCTCTGCAGATCTAGGCTCTGCCAATCGGTGTCCTGCCGATCTGTGTCTTGCGGATCTGTGCCCTGCCCATCCGGGCGCATCGCCGCACCAGGCGTGACTTGTCCTGGACCGAGGTAGGCACGCTGCACAGCCGCGTCAGCAAACACCTCAGCAGGCGACGCCGAAGCGATCGTGTGCCCGTGGTCGATGACCACGACCGTGGTGGCCAAGCGGTGCACTGCCCCGAGCACATGTTCGACGAGCACGATCGCGCTTGACGAGGATCGCGCGACCGCCTCGATCAGGCCAGCTTGATCGTCAACTTCACCCGGCGCTAAACCTGCCATCGGTTCGTCGAGGAGCAGGACCTTCGGCGCGATCGCCAGTGCGCGAGCCAGCGCGACGAGTCTCCGTTCACGCAAAGTGAGATTGCCCACGGCCTTGTCGGCGCTCGGCACGGCATCCGATAGTTCGGCGAGCATCGCCAGGATCGCCGTCGCCCCTTGACGGGCATCGGCAAGATTGTGATCTGGCAGCATCCCAACAGCGACATCGTCACGAACATCCATCGAAGCAAACACCCGCGGACGTTGAGTAACCATGGCAACCCCTGCCCGGCGGATCTCATCGGGCCGCCGTCGGCGAAGATCAACCCCATCCAACGTCAATGCGTCGCAGTGGGTGGGTTGCACAAGCCCGGCGATGCAGGCCAGTGCAGTGCTCTTACCGGCGCCGTTAGGTCCCACGAGCGCGACGATCTCGTTGGGTCCAACCTGCAGGTCGAAGTTGACGAGCGCCGGCAGACCACCAAACCGTTTGGTCACGCCGCGTACATCAAGCATCGCCATCATGCCGCCCTGATGCCGAAAGACAGATCCTGGCGATCACGGTACGTGGGGCGTCAGCGGTTCCGGTCGAAAAATCACCTGCGGATACCAGTTCGCGCCGGGGTTGACACCTGCGGGAGGGTCTTGACGGCGCAGCAAGGTCAGTGATGGTTGCGCGTCCGCCAATTCACCCCACTGGGTCCACGACAGATCCCAGGCGTAGCCCGGCAGCGCAAAAGAATGCTCGCGCAGATAGTCGCCGATGGCTTCAGGATCAGTCGTGCCAAGCTCTTCGATCGCTTCGGCGACCATCAGTACCTGCCCGTAGCCGGACACCGCGTCGTCTTCCATGAACGTGCCGAACCGTTCGTGATACCGCGTTGCCAGCGCGATGTAGTCAGGGTCGTCGTAGTCCGCGCAGGTGAAATCGACGTAGCGATCAAACGCTGCATCGCCGACCGTTTCGATCACGGCTGCCGCCGGCGAGTTCGATCCGGTCACGTAGGCCTCAAGGCCCAATTCGGCCGCCTGCCGGGTGAGAGGCAGCGCGCCCGGAGGGTGTCCCGTCGCGATGATCAATTCCGGGTCGATGTCAGCCAGTCGCCGCAGGTAAGGGGTGAACTCTCGCTCTCCGACTGGTGCGACCTCGATGACCAGCGTCACGTCCAAGGCGGCGAACCGCGCCAGGATCGCTTCTTGGATCGCCCGTCCCCATTCGTAGTCGGCAATCACCACACCGACCCGGGTGATGCCCTCCTGTTCGATGAATGCCACGATGGGTTCAAGGTTCATCGGCGCGGCAGGCAGACACGTGCGGAACGTCGATCGGCTGTCGGCTGACAGAATGCGATCCGATCCTGCTTTGACGAGGAACAACGGCACTCGCCGGTCCTCGGCAACCCTGGCCGCAGCCAGTGCGACATCAGAAGAGATGATCCCGCCAACAGCCACGACTCCGGACCGATCGATGAGGCCGCGAAGTGCTGTAACCGCTTCTTCTGCAGCGCCTTGCGTGTCTCGTTCGACCAGCGTCAAAGGGCGGCCAGCCACGCCCCCGTCGGCGTTGATGTCGTCAACCGCAAGCTGCATGCCGTTGCGTGCAGGAATTCCCCAGATGGCGAACGGGCCGGTCAGCTCACCCAGGAAGCCCAACGCGATCGGTTCCTCGTCCGGAGTTGATGTGCAGCCAGCGGCGATGAGTCCGGCCACCAGGACAAACCCAACCACGCCCGTACGCCAGGGACGCAGGCGCCCACGATCCCGCACATTCCGGGCGCTGCGCCCGTTCGATCGATACGCCGTGGCCACTGCAAGCTCCTTATTCACCTGTGGCAGCGTGCTCGACGAATCGTCTCGCCATCGAGCGATGCCAACGTCATGGGTGCAGGTGGCCGGAACCTAGTGGCTCCCCATCTGCTGGCACACGTAAGGCCGTGTCTACCGTAGAGAACTTGACGCCGGTGTCAGGTTTTGTACCTGCTCGGGTAGCGTGCCGGGTCAACCCGGCAGCCGACAACCGGCGAGCCCTGGCACCTGGCAACGTTCGACCCGGAGGATGGATGGACGCGGACTTCTCTCGCCTCGGACGGATCGCCATCGTCAACCGCGGTGAGCCGGCGATGCGAGCCATCCATGCCATTCGCGAGATTCGCCTCGAGCACGGAGCTAGCGTCGCGGCGGTCGCGCTGCACACTGACGCTGAGCGCTCAGCCATGTTTGCGCGCGAAGCCGACGACGCCCAGCTATTGCGCGCTCGGCCCATGGGCAGCGCGATCCCCTACCTCGACTTGGCCGCGCTCGAAGAAGCCTTGCTCTCATCACGTGCTGACAGCGTCTGGGTCGGCTGGGGATTCGTCGCAGAACGTCCCGAATTCGCCGAATTGTGCGCCAACCTCGGCCTGACCTTCATCGGTCCGTCAGCCGAGGTGATGCGGGCGCTCGGCGACAAGATCGGCGCCAAGCGGCTGGCCGAACAGGCGGGAGTCCCCGTATCCACTTGGAGTGGCGGTCGTGTCAACGATGTCGACGAGGCTGCCGAGCAGGCCGAGCGCATCGGCTATCCGCTCGTCGTCAAGGCCGCGGCTGGAGGCGGCGGGCGCGGGATCCGTGTAGTGCACGATCCCGCCGACTTGAGCCATTCGTTTCTCCGTGCGCGAGACGAAGCCGCCAACAGCTTCGGTGACGACACGCTGTTCATGGAGCGGCTGGTCACTGACGCACGACACATCGAAGTCCAAGTCATCGCCGACAACTACGGCAATGTGTGGACCCCTGGAGTGCGTGATTGCTCGATCCAGCGGCGTAACCAGAAAGTGCTGGAAGAATCTGCCTCGACAGCGCTGACACCGGAGCGATCAGCTTGGCTGGCCAATGCGGCAGCAGAGCTGGTCCGTCTGGCGAACTACCGCAATGCCGGAACGGTCGAGTTTCTCTACCAGGCTGCTACCGACGACTTCTCCTTCTTGGAGGTGAACACTCGGCTGCAGGTCGAACATCCCGTGACCGAGCGCACGACGGGCCTCGACCTCGTCAAGGCCCAGCTGCTCGTCGCCGCCGGTGGCCGCCTTGAAGGTGATGTCCGACCGACGGTTGGTCATGCCATCGAGGTGCGTCTCAACGCCGAAGACGCCGAGCGTGGCTTTGCTCCCGCACCGGGCACGATTGAGCGGCTCGACCTTCCAGCCGGACCAGGCATTCGCGTCGACACGGGAGTCAGTGAAGGCGACGTGATTCCGTCCGAGTACGACTCGATGATCGCCAAGATCATTGCCTACGGCCGCGACCGCACTGAAGCGCTGGCGCGCCTGCGTCGCGCTTTGGCCCAAACCACGGTGCTCGTCCGTGGAGGGACAACCAACCGCGCATTCTTGCGCGCCCTCGTTGACCATCCTGACATCGTCTCAGGAGACGTCGACACCACGTGGCTCGACCGGCTGACGTCCGATGGCGGCTGGCAATTCGAGACTCGCACAGACGTTGCCTTGGTGGCTGCAGCCATCGAGGCCTACGACGTCGAGGAACGCGTCGACATCGACCGGTTCTTTGCATCGGCAGCGCGTGGCCGCCCTCAACTCAAGGCCGACGCACCCCGCTCAGTCGACTTGCGGATCGGCGGGACCCAATACCGCTTGGCGGTGGCCCGCGTAGATCGCGACCGTTATCAAGTTGCCCTGGGTGACCACAAGGTGCTGGCCGCCATCGAACCGCTCCGGCCGTACGAGCGCCGGATGACCATCGGCCGGCAACGGCTGCGCATCACCTCACTGCCCCAGGGTCCCGAACAGCTCATCGAGGTCGACGGCGTCCCGCATCGGGTATCGCAAGACGATGCTGGCTTGCTGCGCGCACCCGGCCCTTCAGTCGTGGTGGCCGTGACCGTCGACGAAGGTGATGCCGTAGAAGCTGGCCAGTCGCTCGTCATTCTCGAGAGCATGAAAATGGAGACGGTGCTCACCGCGCCCTTCAGTGGCGTCATCGCCGAAGTCATGACGACCGGCAATGTCCAGCTCGACTCTGGTGCCCCGATCTTGCGCCTCGAATCAACGGAAGATGAGGATGCCGCAGCCGTCGGCCCTGGTGTGGACTTGGCCAACCTCGCCGCCGCCAGCGTCACCGAGCGCTCGACTTCTCCCGCATTCGATGCTCTCGACACGCTGCGGCGGTTCATCCTCGGATGGGATGTCGACAGCAGTGACATCGCCGAAGTACTTGAGCATCTGGCGACCAGTGACCCGGCTGACGCCCAGGTGATGCACGGCGAACTCAATGTGCTGCGCATGTTCGCCGACCTTGCCTCGCTCACACG
>JBBDSU010000064.1:0-15309 GCA_040904825.1 Nitriliruptoraceae bacterium
ACCGCACCCGGCCGCACGTCGGTGAGCCTGCCACCGTGGACAACCGCACGACCACCCACGAACACATGAGCCATGCCCCCAGGGGGCTGCAATGGATCTTCGTAGGTCGCCACGTCGATGACACGATCCGGGTCGAATACGGCGAGGTCAGCGATCATTCCTTCGGCGACACGGCCACGATCTGGGATCCTGAAACGCGCAGCTGGCATCATCGTCATCCGGTGCACCATCGTGGCCAGATCACTGATCCCCTGGTCTCGGACATACGCTCCCAGCACGCGGGCGAAGGTCCCGGCGAGCCGGGGGTGTGGATTGCCAAGGGAAGGGATCGCATCTGAGCCGATCAGCATGGAATCGTCGGCGATCAGGGTCCGGACGTCGTCTTCGCTCATCATGTGAAGCACGATGAAGACCTCCGCGTTGAGGTCGACGAGCAAGTCGGCCACCATCTGTGCACCGGTCACACCGGCTTCGTCGGCCAGCTCGGCGATGCTGCGTCCCTGGATCTCGGGTCGTGTCGGCGCTGAGGCAATGGCGATGCCTCCCCAGCCTGCCGCACCGACAAAGTTCTGCCAGCCAGGCAAGCCCGACTCATACTCTCTGGCGACCTGTTCACGCACCGCCGGGTCCTTCAGGCGTTCGAGCATCGCGTCGACGCCGTCTTCGAGGACCCACGGTGGCAGGATCGCCCGCATCCGTGTGCTCCCGGCGGTATAGGGATACACGTCGCCAGCAACATCGAATCCATCCTGGTTGGCTTGCTCCATGCGCTCCAGGATGCGATCGACGGACCCCCACCGGACCTTCCCAGCCACCTTGATGTGCGATAGCTGCACAGGGGTCCCGGTGCGACGTCCGACTTCGATGCCTTCGTCGACCGCCTCCATGACGGTTTCCATCTCATTGCGCATGTGGGTCGTGTAGAGGCTGCCACGCCGAGCCAGTACCTGGCCGAGTGCGTACAGCTCCTCAGGCTGGCTGTAGACGCCGGGCGCATAAACCAGCCCACTGGACAAGCCAAAGGCCCCATGATCGAGCGCTTCTTCAAGCATCTGCTGCATTCGAGCGAGCTGAGCATCGTCTGGCGTAACCCGACCGAACCCGACCGCAGCCGCTCGGATGGCGCCATGACCGACGAGCGGAGCGAAGTTCACCGGGATGGTGTGGTCGGCCATGACTTCGCGATACTCGGCGAGGGTGGAGAAGATTCTCCCGGTCGGTCCCCGGTCTGCCTTGACGTTTTTGCGCATCTGTTCGGCGAACTCGTCGCTGACAGGAAAAGCGGTCGAACCACAGTTGCCGATGACCTCGGTCGTGACACCCTGCAATACCGACGCGACCCGGGCTGCTTCGCCCTCGTCGGGCAGGAACGCAGCCTGGTCACTGTGGGTGTGCACGTCGATGAACCCTGGGGTGATCACGTTGCCGGTGACGTCAAGGACCTCTACGGCCGTTGCCTCCGATAGATCTCCGACGGCCGCGATCTTGCCGTCGAGCACGGCGACATCGGCCACGAACGGCTGCACGCCGGTGCCATCGACGACTCGGCCACCGGTAAGGATCAGATCAAACATTCAGTGCTCCTCTCGGACTGGGGAAACCTGCTGGGTTGAGAAGTCTTGGCCGCGGACGCCACCCAGCTCGCCAGCGACGACGTGACCACCACGCACAACGGCGACTGGGTCGCGCAATGCGGTGATGTCATCAAGCGGCGACCTGTCGACGACGACAAAGTCGGCTCGCCGTCCAACCTCGAGGGTCCCGAGGTCATCCCGGCCGATCGCAGCGGCATTGCCGGCCGTGATAGCCCGCAGTGCATCAGCAGGCGTCATGCCGGCTGCAACATAGGCCACGGCCTCGTTGACCAGCGACGATGCCGGAACATCGAGATACCCCGACGCACTCCCGGCAGCAAAGTCTACGCCAGCCGCCAGCCACGATCGGAAGTTGTCGGTGCGGGCCTCCAGCCGAGTCATGGCGAACACGTCGTCGGGGTTGGCAATGCCAGACGCCTGGTAGCGAGCGAGCGCCTGCTGCGCTGCAAACAGGGTCGGGCCGATGCTGACTCCTGCGCTCACCAGCGATGCGGCGACGGAAGGATCGAAGCGCACGACCCCATCTGCCTCGAGGAAGCTGGCATGCTCGATGGTCGTCACACCCACATCGCGACATGCGACCATCCCTGCGGTCGCGTGGCATCGCGCCACGACGGCAACCCCACGCTGCTCAGCGCGAGCGCACACAGCCCGCATGATCTCGATATCGAGCTCCACTCGGGCTGGCGACGTGCCCGGAGTCAGCCCACCACCTGAGACGACCATGGCAACGAGGCCAGCACCCAGATCGCACTGCTCGTCGACGAGCCGCACCGCCGCTTGGCGGTCGGCCACCTCGCCCCCGAAGTAGTGGTCGTCGCCACCAATACGGGTGACAGGGGCTCCCGACCAGACAAGATTCGGTCCCGCAGAGACATCGACGGCGACCTCATCCGCGAGCTGCCGCATCAACGATGCCGGCCCTCCGAGGTCGCGCGCGGTCGTCACGCCCGCAGCCAATGCGAGCCGGGCATTAGCACGGCCAACGGCCATCCGCTCCTCATCCGAGGCTGCCAGATACGTGCCGCGAGGGTCGTCATCGCTGACACGAAACAGGTGCACATGTGCATCAATGAGTCCCGGCACAACGACCAGCCCATCACAGTCTGCAATCGACCTGTTTTCGTCGACTGGCGCGTGGTCTGCTGGACCAATCCAGGCAATCCGTCCGTCGCTATCGACTCCCAACGACATCGGCGCATCACCCATCGCACCGTCGCCATCGACGAGCCGCAGATCACCGAACCAGCGGATCCCGGTCACCCGACTACCTCGTGGCGCCGCTCTTCCACCAGCGCCATCAGCTCGGTGGGATCCATCGCTGCCGGCTGCAATTTGCGATGCGCTGCTATCGCAGCGTGGCGCTGCAGGACTTCGTTGACCGGCGTCGGCACCCCGTGCATGCGCCCCAGCACGACGATCTCACCGTTGAGGTAGTCGGTTTCGATCGCGCCGGCACCCCGCAGCAGACTTTGCATAGTCGAGCCGCCGACCCGCGCGACACCATCGGCCGGCGCCGACGTCAATCCGTCTCGTCGCGCGAGATCCTCCTCAAGAGGGATCATCGCGATGCCAGCCGCAGCAAACACCTCATCAGCTTCGACGCGAGCGAGCTCCGTCAGCGACCGACCGATGTCGCACGAACCGATCAACGCGCTCACGGCGTTGCCGAGGTTGTAGTGCAGTTTCCGCGCCTTGGCCGGCATGATCCGACGGCTCACAGCGGATCGGAATCCGGCGTCGGTGAGATCGTTGGCCATCGCCTCACCCACGACATGATCCGTGTCCTCAACGGCCGGGAAGCGTCCGATGTCGACCAGCCCGACGAAGGGGACCCCGAATCGGGCGACAACGCCGGGTTCGAGGTGATCCGCCGACACCACCACGTGCGCGCCGTAGACGACAGGCATGCACCTGAGCACGTTGCGTTCGTTGGCGATGCCGTTCTGGGCACACACGACGGCAACGCTGGGAGGCGCCGTCGCCGCCAACTGAGCAACCGCTGGCATGGTGTCCTGAGACTTCATCGCCAACACCACGACAGTGTCGTCGTGCCACGTCACTTCCCCCGGCCAACCCACCGTCGGGATGTCCAGCTGGCGCGATCCAGATGGCTCACGAAAGATGAGCCCGTCAGTCTGCAGGCGTTCGAGGTGCGCGCCGCGGGCGATCAATGTGACCTCGCGGCCAGCAAGATGCAGCCGGGCACCGATCGTCGCACCGATCGCGCCCGCCCCGTAGATCACGTACCGCATGGCTGCGTCCTGTCGAAGTCCGGACCGAGACTACTTCGCTACTAAGGTTCGACTGGCTCTGCCACCATTCCCAGCAGGAGTTGCATGATGCGCATCGCGGTTCTCGGCCTCTCTCACGAGAGCAACACCTTCTCACCTGTACCCGCGACACTTGAGGTCTTTGAGCAGTCCGGGATCCTCGAAGGTGACGACATCGTCACCGAGTACGCCTCGTCGGAGGCGACAGTGGGCGGCTACCTCGCCGTCCGTGACTCTGCACCGGATGTTGAGGTCGTCCCGCTGCTGTTCACCCGCATCACGCCGATGGGCCCGATCACGCCAGAAGCGTTCGAGACGTTGTGTACCCGCATGCTCAACGCGCTCGATCAGCAAGGACCGTGGGACGGGGTGTTGCTGGCTCTGCACGGCGCTGCGGTCGCAGTGGAATATCCCGATGCTGACGGCGAGATCGCCCGGCGGGTTCGAGATCTTCTCGGCAACGGCGTCGTGATCGGGGTGTCCCACGACATGCACGCCAACGTGTCACATGCACTGGTCGACACGGTTGATGTGATGACGATCTACCACACGAATCCCCACATCGACGCCCGGGAACGTGGGCTTGAGGCGGCTGAGCTCGTGGTGCGCACGATCCGCGGCGAGATCCGCCCGGTGATGGCACTCGAAACACCGCCGGTGGCTATCAACATCTTGCGGCAGGGCACCGACGATGAGCCCATGAAGTCACTGATGGACATGGCGTTCGCACACGCCGAAGCAAACGGCGTGCTGTCAGTGAGCGTCGCCGAGGGCTTCCCGTACGCCGATGTCGCCGAGATGGGGATGGCGTTTTTGGCGATGACTGACGATGACGAGGCGCTGGCCCGCTCGATCGCGGTCGAGCTGGCGACCAAGGCCTGGGCGATGCGCGAGGACTTCGACGCCACCGGATGGGATATCGACGAGGCGCTGCGGCATGCCGATGCTGCCGAGACCGGTCCGGTCGTGCTGCTCGATGTCGGCGACAACGTCGGAGGCGGCAGCCCAGGCGACTCGACCCATCTGCTGGAAGCGGCCCAGCGACTCGGGATCCGCGGGGTCTTCATGTCACTGATGGACGCCGAAGCCGTGACGGCCTGCATGAACGCAGGTGTCGGGGCACACATCGATCTTGAGATCGGCGGCAAGACCGACGATCTCCACGGCCGTCCTGTTCGAGTCAGTGCGACGGTGAAACTGCTCGCTGACGGCAAGTTCGAAGACCCCACGCCGACCCACGGCGGCTTCCGGTTCTACGACGCCGGCCCCACCGCACGCATCCACACCGACGACGGCCATGACCTCGTGCTCACGACCTATCCGATGGGCACGACCAGCCGCCAGCAGCTGCTATCGAACGGGCTTGACCCGATGGCCCAGCGCATCATCATTGCCAAAGGCGTCAACTCGCCACGGGCAGCGTTCGAGCCCATCGCGACCGAGATGGTCTACGTAGGCACGCCGGGCGCGACCAGCGCCGACCTGTCAACGTTCACCTACCAGCGTCGGCGCCAGCCGATGTTCCCGTGGGAACGGGTCGCCACTTACTAGGCGGCGGAGACGACGACCTCAACCTCAACCGGCGTCCCCAGCGGCAGTTCCGCGACTCCGATGGCCGAACGCGCATGCCGTCCGGCGTCACCGAGGACATCGCGGAAGACCTGCGACGCGCCGTTGGCGACCTTCGGCTGATCGCGGAATCCTTCAGCGCTGCCGACAAACACGGTCAGCTTGAGGATCTGGCGCACGTTCTCCAGCGAACCAAGCTCTTCCTGGATCCGTCCCAGCAGGTTGATGGCGCACTGGCGCGCACATGCCTGTCCGGTCTCGATGTCAACATCGTCACCCAGCCGTCCGACCGCCAGCAAGTCGGACCCGACGAAGGCAACCTGACCCGACAGATACAAGGTCGAGCCGTCCCTGATGACCGCACACACGGTCGCGTCGGGACCTGACGGGGCGCTCAGGTTGGGATCGAGGGCTGCAAACCGCTCGTCGGCTCCGGTAATGGTCGAACTCATCGTGCAACTCCTTGATTGGGATCGAATGTCATGCTTGGCAAGAATCGAACATTGGGTAACGCGCGCAGCGTCGGGCGCTAGAAGTACGTGCGCGCTACTCGCAGGACCTTGTAGTCCTCGTCGACCATGGGGATCACGCGCCAATTGTTGTATGTGGTGCAGCCGTGACGCACCCCCACGGCAACGTAGTCCCCGACCGCCAGCGGATCGTCGGGCTCGAGGTCGAGATACAAGTGCTGATCGTCCATCTTCAGCGGTTCCGCTTTGGTGGCCACCGGTGTGCCATCAGGCTTGCGGGCGTAGCGCAGTATCGGAGCGGCACTGTCTGGCGACACATCGCGCTTGCCGATGTTCACCAGCGCTCGCGTGGGCTCAGGGCGCGATAGAACCACGCCCCACACCTCCATCGCCGCGACCAGCCGGCCTTCGTCCTCATCGACGCGCGGATTGTCACCCATCGGTGAGGTCGTGGAGTAGCCGCCGTCAGCGTGAGTGAGGTAGTTGCCTGACCGGAGGATCCTTCGGATCGGCTTGCTCAGTTCGATCTTGGCGAACTCGGCCGCGACATGGTCGAAGTAGGCGCTGCCGCCAGCGGTCACGATGATCTCGTCTCCACCGAACAGACCAGCCTCATCGAGCTTCACCGCCATCTGGTGGAACTCGGCGAGAAACTCCTTGACGAGATCGTGGGCCGACCGACCATCACGAGCGGTGATGACGCCCTCGAAGCACGAGACGCCAACAACAGCGAGGTGGGCCGCGTCACGAGCCGCCGTGGCTACTTCCACACCTTCAGCGACAGTGCGCACGCCGGTCCGCAAACCGGTCACGCCATACTCGATGAGCACCCCGAGGCGCTCCCGCACCATCTCGTCGCGCAAGGTGTGATCGAGCAGGTCAACACCTTCGAGCGAATCGACGTAACAGATGACCTGAGCCCCCTGCTTGATGAGGTCAGCCAGCTCGCGCATGTCGGGGACGCTGGTCACCTCATTGGCGATGATCACGCGCGGAACGCCGAGCGCAATCATCGTCCGCGCTTGCCAGACGGTCGCGGCGGTGATGCCCCACGCACCGTCCTCGAGCTGGATCTCGAACAGCTGAGGCGACATCGTCGTCTTGCCGTGAGGTGCCATCTCAAGGCCATGCCGGGCGCAGTAGTCGGCCATTGTCCGGCTGTTGCGCCGCGCGATGGGCTCGATAATGGCAGCGATCGGCATGCCGAAGCCGCCGCTGAACAGCGACCATCCTCGCCCTCCGATAGCCCCCAGATCGTCAGGGCTGTCGACCGGGAAACCCTTGGGTGGCCCGACTTCAGCCGGCGGATTACTCATGATGCTCATCGTGGCACATCCTCGTTGGTGGGATCCGCAATGTTGCCGATCAGAATCCTCCGGCAGTCAAGGTGGCATCAACCCGCTCGAGTGCCGCGTTGAGCTCCTTGTCGCCGTGGGCGGCCGACACGTACCAGATCCCGCGCCCGGCGACCCACACGCCGTTGTCCATCAGCTTGCGGCTTAAGGTGTTGTAACGGTCAAGGTCGAGAGACTGCAGGTCACGGAAGTTGTGAACGACCTCGTTGTGGCCAAAGGAGGCGTGGAAAGCCATGCCCACACCTTGGACGCGCAGCGGCAGGTCGTGCTTGGTGGCCAACTCGCGCAAGCCCGCCATCAAAGCAGTGCCGTGCGCCTCAACACGCTCATACGGCGGATCGTCGCGCAGGACCTTGAGGGTCTCTGCAACAGCGGCGCACGCCATCACAGACGCGTTGAATGTGCCTGAGTGGTTGACACCCTCGGCGAACATCTGCATGAGCTCAGCTTTTCCGGCCAGCGCGGCGACCGGCCATCCACCAGCCATCGCCTTGCCGTACGTCGCGAGATCAGGGGTCACGCCGAATCGTTCGCTGGCGCCACCGAGCGCGAACCGGAATCCGGTGATGACCTCGTCGAAGATGAGCACGATGCCGTACTTGTCGCACAGTGTGCGCATCCCTTCGAGGTAGCCAGGTTGCGGTGAGACCGCACCGGTGTTGCACATGAACGGCTCGGTGATGATCGCCGCGATGTCGTCTGACTTGTCGGCCAGCAACTGCTCAAGGGCGCCGAGGTCATTCCACGGCAGCGTGTAGAAGTCGTCGAGGTGGCTTTCCATCTGGCCGGGGCTGGCGGCAATGGGGTGGAACTCGTCGTCGTAGGCAAGCAGGACGTTGTCGAGCCAACCGTGGTAGTGGCCCTCGAACCGCACGAACTTGGTTCGGCCGGTCGCTGCCCGCGCCAGCCGCAAGGCGGCCTGGTCGGCCTCGGTTCCCGTCATGCTGAACCGGACCATGTCGGCCCAGCCCAGTGTGTCGAGGAACAACTCGCCAGCCTCGACCTCCAGAGGATGCTGAGCGCCGTAGATCAGCCCTTTCGACGTCGCTTCGGCCACCCGGGCGTTGACCTGTTCGTGCGCGTGACCAAGAAAGTTCGGGCCCTGGCCGAGGAGATAGTCGACGTAGTCGTTGCCATCCGCGTCCCAAAGCCAGCCGCCTTTGGCTCGCTCGAAGAACACCAGTGGTCCGGTCATCCGAACGTTCGAGTGCACCCCGGCAGGGGTGAGTTTGTTCGCCCTCTCGCGAAGGACGTCGGAAGCTGAGGAGGTTCGTGCGGTCATTGATGGGTTCCTTGTCGCCACGGCCGCGTGACCGTGTGCATGATGTACTTCAGGTGTGTGTGCTGTAATTCAAGATCGTGCCGCCAGCGTTGCCTGGAGGTCTCGCGCGACGTCTTGGAGCGCGCGAGCGACGGCCTCTACCTCTTCGATCGGAAAACGTGCCGACGGAGCGCTCAAGCTCAAGGCCACGGGCATATGAGGATCACCGAGCGGAACCGCGACGCAACGTCCATCCGGTTCGTTCTCACGGTCATCGATCGCATAGCCGCGATCACGTGTCAACTCGACTTCGCCAAAGAACGTCTCGACGTCAGTAATCGTCGTGTCGGTCCTTGCTGGCATGCCTTCGGCCTCGAGAATTGCCTTGAGACGCTCAGCCGGCAACAGCGTGGCGATCGCCTTGCCCACGGCGGTGCAGTGGAGCGGATCTCGGTCACCTTTGCGTGCCGACAACCTCATCGACTTGCGACTCTCCACAATCTCGGCATACGACGTCCGGTTGCCGTCGAGCACGGCCAGATTGACGGTTTCGCCAAAACGGTCACGCAACGCTTCCAACAGCGGCCGCGCCCGTTCGACAAGCACATCAAGGTGCCGTGTCTGCTGGGGAAGGAAGCCTGACCCGATCCGGAACTGACCGGTCACAGGATCACGCTCGACGTAGTGGCGTTCTTCCAGGGTCGCCAGATAACGGAACGCTGAACTCTTTGGCAGGTCCGTCGCAGCAACCACGTCGGCCAACGTGAAACCGGCTTGTGTGCGTTGCACAAGGTCGAGGAGATCGCAGACACGCTCTACCGCACGGATCGAGTAGGTCGATCCGTTGTCCGAACGATCTGGGAGTTCCGTCACGCGAAATTCTCGTCTCTACCGATAAAACAGTCAGTTTAGTGCGCGTGCCCGTCCACCACAATGGTCGGGCCAGGCTCACAGCGGCGGTGGAGCATCATGCCGGCTCAAGCACCGTGCCCGGGCGAGCACCCGTATCGCGGCCATCCCTGACCACCTGCAATCCCGATATCACCACGTGACGGATGCCATCCGCCGACTGCAACGGGTCATCATAGGTCGCTCGGTCAAGGACCGCTGCCGGGTCGAACACGACGAGATCGGCAATCCAACCTTCTGCCACTGTCCCACGCCGCCCGAGGCGGAAGCGTTCGGCTGGCACCGACGTCATGCGCTTCACCATCGCCGCAAGATCGGCGAGTTGCTGATCGCGCACGTAGTGCCCCAGCACTCTCGCGAACGTGCCGGCGGTACGCGGATGCGGATTGCCTGGCAGCGGAATGGTGTCCGAACCGATCAGCATGCCGTCGTCGGCGAGCAAGGTCTGCACGTCACCTTCCGACATCATGTGGAGCACGACAACAATTTCACCGTCAAGCTCGACCAACAGGTCGGCAGCGGTTTCGGCCCCAGACTTGCCGGCTTCTTCCGCGAGGTCGGCAATGCTGCGGCCTTCGATCTCTGTGCGCGCAGGCGCGGATGCGATGGTGATGCCCGGCCAACCGGCAGCACCGACGAAGTTCTGCCAGCCCGGCAAGCCCGATTCGTATTCGGCGGCAATGCGGTCTCTGACCGCACGGTCACCGAGCCGCTCGAGCATCGCCGCAACGCCCCCTTCGTTTGCCCACGGCGGCAAGACAGCCCGCAGCAGCGTTGAACCCGCGGTATAGGGATAGACGTCACCAGCCACGTCGAATCCATCGCGCCGTGCCAGGTCGATGCGGTCGAGCACCCGATCGACGCTGCCCCAGCGTTCCTTGCCGGCGACCTTGATGTGCGACAACTGCACCGGCACACCGGTCCGGCGCGCAACGTCGATCCCCTCGTCCACGGCCTCAATGACCAGCTCCATCTCGTTGCGCATATGAGTGGTGTAAATGCTGCCGCGGCGAGCGAGCACCTCACCCAGCGCCACCAGCTCACCTCGATCGCTGTACACGGCCGGCGGATACACCAGGCCGCTCGACATGCCGAACGCACCGTGGTCCAACGCCTGGTTGAGGACCCGCCCCATCTCAGTCAGCGCCGCATCATCGGCAGCAATCCGGTCAAAGCCGAGCACGGTGGCCCTGATCGTCCCATGACCGACAAGTGGCGCGAAATTCACGGGCAGCTCGCGTTCGGCCATGACCTCGCGATAGTCGGCGAGCGTGTCGAACGCACGCGCCGCCGGCCCGAACACGCTCGCCACGTGACGTGCGATGTCATCGCGGCGCGCTGGCACCGCTGGGAAAGGTGTCCACCCGCAGTTGCCGGTGACCTCGGTGGTGACTCCCTGCATCACTGAGGCGAGCGTGACCGCCTGGTTCTTTTCGGGCAGGAAGGTCGCAAGGTCACTGTGAGTGTGGACATCGATGAACCCGGGCGCGACGACATGCCCCGTGACATCAATGACCTCGGCGACTCCTGGCGACTCAGCAAGGCTCGACAAGTCTCCGACAGCGGTGATCCGGCCATCAACAACAGCCACGTCGGCTTCGAACGGAGCCTTGCCCGTCCCATCAACGACCAAGCCACCACGGAGCAAGATGTCGACCACACGATTTCCTTACGAGTAGGCCCAGTACGAGCAGGTCCAGTGTCCGGACCGCCGGTTTTGCAACCTAGCACGGGCCTCTAGGCTGCAAGAACGGGCGAACGCGAAGCCTTCGAAGATGCAGCACGCATCTTCGCGCGATCACCCAATGAGGGAGTCCGTTCAGCGATGAGAAAAGTCCTTGTCGGAGCCATCCGTCACGAGCTCAACAGCTTCATTGAAGGAACCATCCGGCTGGACACGTTCCACCGGCTCGGACTGCAGCGAGGCGACGAGATGTTCTCGCAGACCGAAGGCGAATCACTGTCGGGGGCCATGGGGGTTGCCGCAGACCGCGACATCACGCTCATCCCGACCATTAACGCGTTCGCCGGGGCCGGGCCGTTGGTGGAGGAAGATGTCTACGCACCAATGGCTCAGGAGATTCTCGACGGAGCGCGGACCCATCGCGACGAATTGGACGGGGTCTACCTGCCTCTCCACGGCGCCATGGTCACCACGCAGCGCGATGACCCTGAGGGCGACCTCATCCACGACGTACGAGCGATCGTCGGACCCGATGTACCGATTGCGGTGTCACTGGACCTCCACACCCACATGACCGACCGCATGGTTTCGGGTGCCGACATCCTGATCGGGTATCGCACGTGTCCGCACACCGACATCTTCGAGACAGGCGTGCGCGCGATGCACCTTCTCGCGGACGCGATCGACAGCGCCACCCGGCCGGTCGCAGCCCACCGCAAGATCCGGCTGATGGCCTCCGCCGAGGCGCATGACACCACGTTCGGTCCGCTGACTGTCATGCAGGCCCGCGCCCGCGAGCTGGAACAGCAGCCGGGAGTGCTGAGCGTGTCAATCCTTGCAACTCAACCGTGGATGGATGTCCCGGACCTCGGCTGGTCAGCCACCGTGATCGCCGACGGCGACCTCGCACTCGCCCAGCGCACCGCGGACACGCTCGCCCAGGAGCTCTGGGACGCCCGTGAGACCTACCACGTCGTCAAGACTCCCCTCGACGAAGCCATCGGTGTCGCCAGCACCATCGCCCGCGAGAAGCCAGGCAGCGGACCGGTCGTAGTCGCCGACGGGGCCGATTCGCCTTCTGCAGGGTCATCAGGCGACGGCACCGCGCTGCTCGCCTACATCCTCGAACACAAGGTCGACCTCGACACGCTGCTCATCGTCACCGACCCGGCCGTGCCGGGCCTGGCAGCCGAAGCCGGCGAAGGAGCAACCATCGACATCGACCTCGGCGGCCGGCTGTCACCACGCTTCTTCTCGCCGCTTCGTGTCACAGGCGCCGAGGTCGTCACGGTCACCCAGGGTCCCTACCGGTCGCTGTATCCCTCAACGATGATCGACCCGGGCCGCACCGCAGTCCTCAAGGTGCGCAACACCCGTGTCGTGGTCACCGAACATCCGGTGTTCCAACTGGACCTGGAGCCCTACCGCCGGCTCGGACTTGAACCCGCATCCGCCGAGTTGGTCCAAGCAAAGTCGGCTGGCGGCTTCCGCGCCTACTTCTCGCCGATCGCCTCCGAGGTCCTCGACCTCGACACGGTTGGACCGTGCGACTCGAACCTGACCCGACTGCCGTTCGAACGCATCACCCGGCCCCTGTGGCCCTTCGACCCTGACCTTGACGAACCCTGGCACTGACCGCCCGTTCCCCACTCCCCCATACGAGGAGCAAGCCAGCATGCGTGTACTTGTCGGAGGCATCCGCCACGAGGTCAACAGTTTCGTTCCCGGCACCACCGGGCTCGACGTCTTCGAGCGCTACGGTGTTCACGAAGGCCAGCAGATCATCGATGAGGCCGCAAGCTCGATGGCAGGGGCCGTCAAGGCCGCGTCGGAGCGTGGCCTTGAGCTAGTCCCGACCTTGTCGGCAGCGGGACATGCGGGTGGTCCGGTTGTCGATGATGCCTACGAACACCTGGCACACCGATTCCTCGCGATGATCGAGCGGGAGCGTGACAGCATCGATGGCATCTACCTGCAGATGCACGGTGCCATGGCCACCACGCGGCGCGACGACCCGGAAGGTGAGCTGTTCGAACAGATCCGTGGCATCGTCGGGGCGGATCTCCCCATCGCAACGTCGCTGGATCTCCACTGCCATTTCACCGACCGCATGGCGGCCAACGTCAATGTCGCGGTTGGATTCCGGACCTGCCCTCACACTGACACGTTCGAAACCGGTGAGCGGGCGATGCATCTGCTGGCTGATCTGCTCGATGGACGCCGCGGGCCGAGGGCCCACACTGTGCACCGCAAGATCGGCTTGATGACCTCGTCGGAGGCGCACGACACGACCTTCGGGCCTCTGACCTCTCTGCAGGCCCGGGCTCGCGAGCTGGAAGAACAGCCCGGGGTGCTGGCCATCTCAATCTTTGCCACCCAGCCGTGGATGGACGTCCCGAACGTGGGCTGGTCGGCGGTCGTCTCCACCGACGGTGACCCGACGACCGGCCAGGACATTGCCGATCGGCTTGCCCAGGAACTGTGGGATGCCCGTGAGACGTACCACGTGGTCAAGACTCGTCTGGATGAAGCCATCGCCGCTGCCCACAGGGTCGCCAACAACCAACCAGGCAGCGGACCGGTTGTGGTCGCCGATGGGGCTGACTCACCGTCAGCTGGTGCCGCTGGTGACAGCACCGCGCTCCTCGCCCACATCGTTGCGACCGGCGACGACGTCCAGGCCCTCATGCTGGTCACCGACGCCCAGGCCGTCGCCACCGCCATGGACGCTGGTGTCGGCGCGACCGTCGAGATGAACCTGGGTGGCCACATCACCACCGACTTCTTCTCCCCACTGGCTGTGACTGCCACGGTCGCAGCGCTCCACACGCCACAACCTGGTGAACCTGCAGAGCTTGGTCGAGCGGCTGTCCTCACCATCCTCAACACGACGGTGATCGCCACCGAGCACAAGGCTGACGGGCGCAAGCTGGACTCATACCGCCGCTTCGGTGTGGAGCCCACCGACTATCAACTGGTCCAGGCCAAGTCAGCAGGTGGGTACCGCGCGGAGTTTGAGCCCATCGCCAGCGAGGTCTACGACCTCGATACCACCGGACCGTGCGATTCGGATCTGCCTCGGCTGCCGTTCGAGCGCATCACCCGGCCGCTGTGGCCCTTCGACCCTGAACTCGACCAACCCTGGCACTGAGAGGACCACAAAGATGTGGCGATTCGCCGATCACCTTCCATCCGTTAACCCTGCGGCGATCGTGACTCTCGGGGAGGGCGACACCGCCCTGCTGCCGACGGCCGGCGCCCACATGACCGGGCAGGCGGAGCGGCTTGACCTCGACGTGCGCATCAAGGCCGAGTATCAGAATCCGACGGGGTCGTTTAAGGACCGCATCGCCTCGGTCGCCGCAAGCATCGTCGCCGATCGCGGTCTCGGCGGCGTGATCGGCACATCGTCGGGCAATGGGGGGGCGGCGATGGCCGCCTACGGAGCCCGCGCCGATATCCCCGTCCTTCTCTTCACCTCAGCCGGCATGCCTGACGGCAAGCTGCAGCAGGTTCTCGGCCACGGAGCCAAGGTTCATGCGGTCGACAACTTCGGCGACAGCGATGGCCGCAACCCCGTGGCGACCACCATCGCCGACCTTGCCGAGCGCCACGGGTGGCTGGCCTTCCTGACCGGTGCCAATTTTGCACCGGAGTCGATGCGTGGAGCCGAAACGATCGCCTTCGAGCTGCGTGAGCAGTGGCCCGCCGCCGACGTCGTCTACACACCGGTCGGAGGTGGCGGGCTGCTCGCGTCGATCTACCGCGGCTATCGCCGCACTACGACAGGTGCTGACGCCGCTTCGGCGTCGATGCCTCGGATCGTGGGTGTCCAGCCTGCCGGATGCCCCACCATCGCACGAGCCGTCGATGGTGACCTGTCCGCCTACCGCGGACCGATGGACACCACGGTGTCAGGTCTGCAGGTCCGCACCTTGTTCGATGACGAAGCCGTTGAGGCGATCACGGCCTCCAGAGGTCACGTCGTGGAGATCTCGGACGAACAGGCGTGGGACGCACAGCGCCTGTTGGCCCGAGAAGAAGGCGTGTTTGTCGAGCCCGCCGGGGCTACGGCGATGGCGGGGCTCCTCGCTGATCTTGATGCCGGCCGCGTTCCCCACGGAGCCTCAGTGGCTGTCATCGCATCAGGGGCTGGCCACAAGGACCCGACGGCACTGGCCCGCCTCAATGCC
>JBBDSU010000065.1:0-6928 GCA_040904825.1 Nitriliruptoraceae bacterium
CCCCATATCTCCTCCAGCATGCGGAAAACCCCGTGCATTGGCGCCAGTGGGGCGAAAACGCCTTTGCCGAGGCACGCGAGCGTGACGTGCCGATCTTTCTTTCTGTGGGCTATTCGTCGTGTCATTGGTGTCACGTGATAGCACCAGCGTGACGCTAAATGGGCTGCAAGCAGGCGAATTCTGAGGAATGCAGTGCATCCAGTGCGAGCAGTGCACCGCGGATGTACTCACATCTACTCATGGATGATCGCGATCGGGTGACGCGTCCCCAGTCCGGTGTTTGATGATTCTTTCAGGTCAGGATCCAGCTGTCCAGTACTCGTTCAATCGTGCGATCGCTTCGTGTCGTCGGTCGTTGACAAACTTGAGGTCCGCGTGACGTAGGTGACCCACCGCCACGGCGCGCATCCAGCTGCCCGAAGGGGTCCAGGTACCTGGATACAGGAGGCCTGCGGCCCTACATGAGCGTCGTTGTCTCGGCCACTATGTGGGGTGAAGGGCGTGCGCTTCGGTTGCGCAAGCACCGTGTGGTTCTTGCCTTGGGGAGCGTCCGCTTCAAGTTCCTGCAGTGGCTATGGATGGCCACTGTCCAACTATGGAGGGTTGAGTCGATGTCAACAACGAAGAAGAAGCGGACCACGTGGAGTGCGGCAATAGCGGCACTGGTTGCCATGCTCCTGGTCGTCACCGCCTGCTCATCGGGACCTGGCGGCATCGAGCCGACTCCCGAAGCTGACATCGAATCGTCCCCTGAAGCGGGTACTGACGACGCGGCGGAAGTTGAGCGGCCGGATGCGCTGCCAGCTGAGATGCCGATCCCGGACTACGCCTCGTACTGGATGACTGTCGAGCCGCATTTGCTGTTCGAAGCGCCGCTTCCTGTCGCCGAAGTCATTGAGGACATGGAACGTCTGCTCATCGAGCACGGCTGGGAGGTCATTGATCAGGTCGAGGAGGTTGGATGGGGCGGCGATGTCCTGTTCCGTGTCATCGGGTACGGCCACGACATGGATGTCTACGTTCATCCGACCGACGGAAGCGAAACAGAAACGACCATCATGTATGGACCTGGCGGCGAGTGGATTGGCTGACGTCGGCGATGCGCAGGTGGTCATGGCATGCGGGTGCCTGCCCGTTCGTCTGGGCACGATGGGCTCAGGACACCATCGCGCCCAGGGTGCCTCATGAAGTGTGTGCCAGTCGTGTGAGTGTGCCGACGCGTCCGACGTAGGCCTGCCGCCCGGGCCCGACCCCGAACTGGTCGACATGCTGGGTGCCGTCGTCAGCAACGGGCGTGCCGGCAGCACATTCGGTCGGGGCTGTTGTGTGGCGTTTGTCCGGCTGCGACTGACGCCTGGGTCTGCCATCGCCGCAGGAGGCGGTTCGCGCTGGGTATCCAGCGAAGTGGATGAGCACTGACAGTGTTGGGCGGGTCCCGTACCGTCGCGGTGTACTCGCCGATGTACTCAGGACACCATGAACGAGCTCAAGCACGCCACCTCTCCATATCTGCTCCAACATGCACAAAACCCGGTGCATTGGCGCCAATGGGGCGATAGCGCCTTTGCGGAGGCGCGTGAACGGGACGTGCCCATCTTCCTTTCGGTCGGATACTCGTCGTGCCATTGGTGTCACGTGATGGCGCATGAGTCGTTTGAAGACGCTGCCATCGCCGGAGTCCTCAACGAGAATTTCGTCAACATCAAGGTCGATCGTGAAGAACGGCCAGACGTCGACGCGGTCTACATGCAGGCCGTCACTGCGCTGACCGGGCACGGTGGCTGGCCGATGTCGGCCTTCTTGACACCCGATGGGAAACCGTTTTTCGCCGGCACCTATTGGCCACCTGAACCTCGCCATGGCATGCCGGGATTCCGCCAGGTCATCGACGCGGTTGCTGAAGCGTGGCGCGAACGTCGCGATCAGGCCATGGCCTCTGCCGACAAGATTGCGACCACCTTGGCGGCTCACGCCTCAGGGCAATCGGAGTCAGACCTGGACCTCGGCGTTGCCGACGACGCTGCTCGATTGATCGTCGAACAGGCATGGGATCGTCAGCACGGCGGATTCGGGCGGGCGCCCAAGTTCCCCCAGGCCATGACCATCGAATGGTTGCTGCACCACCACGCACGGACCGGCGACACCACCGCGCGTGACGCGGCCGTCCAGGCCTTGCACGCGATGGCCGCAGGGGGAATTCACGACCAGCTCGCCGGAGGGTTTGCGCGCTATTCGACCGATGCCACCTGGCTCGTTCCGCACTTCGAGAAGATGCTCTATGACAACGCCCTGCTGCTGGCCGCCTACGCGGCCGGTGCGTCAGCCACAGGCGATCAAGCGCTGGCGGACGTTGCCGCGTCGATCGTGCACTACCTCGACACCGAGTTGGCGACGGCTGACGGCGTGTTGATCGCTGCGACTGACGCTGATTCCGAAGGCGTCGAAGGTCGCTACTTCGTATGGGACGACGCCGAGTTTCGTGAAGTGGTTGCAGCCGCCGGCGCTGACCCTGACACGTTTGCTGCGTGGTTCGGCGTCGCCCCAGGTGGCAACTGGGAGGGCACCAACATTCTGCACACGCCGCGGTGCTTGAACGAATTCGTCGCGGATCAAGGCCTTGACCCTGACGAATTCGCCGGGGAGCTGCCACAAGTCCGAGCCGCGTTGCTGGCGCAGCGTGCGGGCAGGGTGCCTCCCGGTGCCGACGACAAGATCCTGACCGACTGGAACGCGCTTGCCGTCAGAAGCCTTGTCATCGCCGGCCGGTTGCTGGACGAACCCGCATGGATCGCACGTGCTGTAGAGGTGGCCGACACCGTGCACAGCCTGGTTCAGGTTGACGGGCGCCTGCATCACTCATTCAAGGACGGGCATGTAGGTGCGCCGGGGTTCCTAGAAGACCACGCCTACTTGGCGTTGGCCGACCTTGAGCTTTTCTCTGCGACGGGTGATGAGCGCTGGTTCGCGCGGGGCCTTGCGCTGGCCGAAGCAGTGCATGAACGCTTCCACGACGAGGCGACTGGCGACTGGTACCAAACGGCAGTTGACGCCGAACCTTTGTTCACACGCCCCAAACAGACGTGGGACAACGCCACCCCGTCAGGCTCGTCGGTGATGGCTGAAGTCTGTCTGCTGTTGGCCGACCTGACGGGCGAGCATCGTTGGCGCGAGCGTGCCGAGGCTGCGATTGCCGTCCATCAAGAGGCGGCCCGCACCATGCCCACCGGTTACGGATGGCTGCTGCGCAACATCGAGGCGCTGGCCGCCGGACGCCGTCAAGTTGCCATCGTCGGCCAGCAAGGTCCTGATCGCCACGCACTCGAACGGATGGTGTACGCCGACCTGCGGCCCGGCACGACCACCGTTGTCGCTCCTGCCGATCACACCGAAGCGGTGCCGTTGCTGGCCGGGCGGTTCGAGCGTGACGGACGATCGGCCGCCTATGTATGTCACGATCTAGTATGCGCATCTCCTGTGACCGCCCCTGGTGAGCTGCAGGACTTGCTCGACGCGTGAAGGGGGTCACCTCAATGCGGGATGGGTGATCGAGCCAGGGGTACGAGCTGGACTGCTGATGCCGCTGTCGCGCCGTGACCAAGGACCACCATGCTGACACCCGTCGGGGAGCACGAGCTCCTGCTGTTCTGGGTGCAACTGGTGCTCCTGCTTGGCGTTGCCCGCGCGCTGGGCCTGGTGATGCAACGATTCGGCCAGCCCAGGGTTGTCGGGGAGCTCGCCGCTGGCGTGTTGCTGGGGCCGTCGGTCTTCGGCCGGCTCCTTCCTGATGTCGCAGCATGGGTGTTCCCCGGCGGGCAGGTTGAAAGCGCGCTCATCCTTGCGATCGCTTGGATGGGCGTGCTCCTGTTGCTCGTCGTCACCGGATTTGAAACCGACCTTGCATTGCTGAGACGGCTGGGTCGCCCGGTCGTTGGCCTGTCTGTCGGCAGCCTTGTCATCCCGCTCGGCTTCGGGCTTGCGCTGGGGTGGTTCATGCCCGAGCAACTGTGGGGCGAGGACGCCAACCGGCTTGGGTTCGCCATGTTCATCGGGGTTGCGCTCAGCATTTCTGCTCTGCCGGTGATCGCCAAGATTCTGACCGACATGGGGCTAATGCGCCGCAACGTGGGACAGCTGACGATCGCCGCAGCGATGGTCAACGACCTGGTCGGATGGATGCTGCTCGGGGTCGTGGTCGGTGTGTTCACCGCCGGGACAATCTCGCTAGGCCCGCTGGCGATCACCACCGTCAGCGTGGTCTTGTTCCTTGTGATCGGCCTGACGGTCGGCCAGAGGTTCGCTGATCTCGTGCTGCGTCGCGCTCGAAGTGCAGGAGGTTTTGCATCCGCACTGTCAGCAACGCTGTTTGTCGCCTTTGCGTTCGGTGCAGTCACCCAGGCGCTGGGAGTTGAGGCGGTGCTTGGTGCGCTGGTGGCCGGTGTGATCCTGGGACGTTCTCGCTACCAGCGCCTGGATGTACGGCGAAGCATCGAGGTCCTCAGCAGTGCCGTGTTCGCACCAGTGTTTTTCGCAACGGCCGGGTTGTACGTCGACCTTGCGGTGCTGTTCGAACCGACCGCGGCGATGTGGCTTGGGATCGTCCTGGTTGTCGCCACCCTGGCCAAGATCGCCGGGTCGTTTGTCGGTGGCAGCGTGTCAGGGTTGTCGCGGCTCGAAAGCCTGGTTGCCGGCATCGGATTGAATGCTCGGGGTGCGATGGAGATTGTCCTGGCGACCATTGGCTTGTCGCTGGGAGCGCTGAACGATGTCTCGTACGCGATTGTTGTCGTCATGGCCGTGGTCACCTCGATGGCGGCGCCACCGCTGATGCGGCCGGTGCTCGCTCGCATGCAAGCCAATCCGCAAGAGGCCGAGCGGCTCGCTCGTGAACACCTCCTCGACACGGCGATCTTGGCCGGCGCTCGCAGTGCGCTGCTGCCGACGCGCGGCGGACTGAACTCGGCGGTAGCTGCCCGCGTGTTGGATGCGCTGCTCCAACCTGAAGTCCCTGTGACCGTGCTGACCGTGCGCAGTTCTCGCGACGAAGAGGTGGATCTGGCCGGAGTCGACACCGCGCTGGCTGACCGCGTCGTCGAGTGGCGCCGGTTGACGGACCCGGATCCCGCTGCCCGAATCCTCGACGAGGCGCGCCTCGGCCACCGGGTGGTCACCTTAGGGCTCAACGACGACTTCAACGGGTCTCACGAGTTGTCGCCACCGATCCAAAGGGTGATCGCCGAGAGTCCGGTTCCTCTGCTGCTGGTGCGTCGAGGGGTCCATGTTGCTGACGTCGCAGACCTCGAACAGCAACCCTTCCGACGTATCTTGCTCGGCGTCACTGGCACCCAGGAAGGCAGGGCTGCCGAAGAGGTCGCCTTCCGCCTGTCGATCAGATACGACGCTCAGGTGCGGGCGGTTCACGTCGTCACCAGGGGCAGCGGCAGCGCAGTCGACTCGCCAGCAGTCGGCCGGCAGTTGGCGCGCGTTCGCAGTGTCGCCAAGTCCTATCGCGCGTCGACAGACGTCGAAGCACGTCATGCGGCCAGCGCTGCCGACGAGCTCATCCGGGTCGCCACCGACTGGCAGGCCGACACCATCGTTGTTGGAGCGAGCAGTCGGCCCGTCGAAGGCCGCCCGTTCCTCGGGCACGGCACTGAATGGCTGTTCGAGCACGCCCGTCAAACGATCGTCGGTGTCGTCTTCCCGTTGGTTGACGAAGACGCTTGACATCCCAGCAGCTCACACGACTGAGAACAGACACGTCGTCGCCAAGGCGCCGATCGCACCTGCCGTCAGCGTCGGTCGCACCGGCAGCAGCTGCACGGTCAGGAGAGTCGATGGCCAACTCAGCGGCCAGCGAGTCAGCGGCCAGCGAGTCAGCCGCCAGCGAGGTAGCGCAGCCCCATCGAGCCGCGCACTCGTCGGACAACGCCGGTACGCAGCCCGACGGTCAGCAGATCGCGAGCCGCGTCGAGATCGATACCGAGGTCGTTGCGCACGTCGGTGATGGTCAACGTTGCGGCCGGCTCGTCATCGCGCGACAACAACCACTCGGCGAGGTCGCTTGGTCGGTCCGAATGGGCACGGTTGGCCTCGACGCCGGTCGTGTCCTGCCAGGTGGTCGGGCTCAGAGAGTCGATGAGCGCGCTCTCGACCGATTCTGCCCACCAGCACAGCCAGGCAGCCAGATCGCTGCGACGCAGGCTTGCCGCAACTTGCTCGTGATAGGCGAGAGGTTCTGAAGCTAGCGCTGCTTCGACGCTGACCACGCCGTGAGGGTCGGTGTCCGACGTGCGGAGCAGCCATGATGACACGGCGCGCGCAAGTCTTCCGTTGGCCGCATCGAACGGATGGATCCTCAGCACATCCAGGTGGGCCAGGCCAGCGACAACGACAGGATGCAGCGTCGCGTCGGCCAGGCGGCACTCCATGTTTGTCAGCGCGCCAGGCACCTCATCGGGCAGGCTGACGAAGTACAGGATGCGTCCGGATGCACCGTCGTGGACTGCCTGCTCACTGGCTCTGAAGGCACCGATGCGTTCTGGGGCGACCAGTCCCGTCGTCAGGGACCGGTGCAGCGCTGCCAGGGCATCCAGCAAATTGGTTCGCAAAGCGACGCCAGCTTCTTGACAGGCGAGCGCATGGGCTACGCCGAGGATTTCAAGAACGCGGAGACGCGGGTCGGCGCCGCCTGCGGCGCCCGTGGGTTGCGGCTCGCCTGTCACGTCGCGGGCAGCTGTCGGCGGATCGATTTTCAAGGCGTTGGCCCACGATGCACGTGCGGCTACGGGCACGATCACCTCGAGCTCTTTGGCAGTCGCTGCCCGAGGAGCGAGGACGTCGTCGACGACGCTGAGAACCTCATCGTCGGTGACCGATGCTCCGTCGAGCGCAAGACTGTCGACGATCGCCCGTGTGCGCGCGGTACGAC
>JBBDSU010000065.1:7028-15289 GCA_040904825.1 Nitriliruptoraceae bacterium
GATGCTCCGTCGAGCGCAAGACTGTCGACGATCGCCCGTGTGCGCGCGGTACGACGTACCGCCTCAAGTGCTGCTGCAGGAGCATGGGCTGCCCGCTCGGCCAGCAAGACGGTCAGTTGGTCGATGTGGCCCAGCACGTCGGCCAAGTGGCGTACCTGCCAGCCATCGTCCGCCGACGGTGTGCGGTGACGTATCGCCGATGCGGGAAGGACCGGCGACCACGAACGGTCGGAAGTCACCTGGCTCAGTTCCAGGGCAGCATGCGGCGAGCCCGAGCCTGGATGGCAATCCGACCGTGGCGGCGGCCAAGTCCGTAGGTTGCCCCGGCAAGCGCAGCTGCCGACGCCAAGGCGGTTGTCGACTTGACGACCTGCTTTGCTCGCCGGGAAAAGACGACAATGGGCCAGCCGCGCTGCTGGGCGACGCGTTCGAGGGGTCCGTCGGGATTGACCGCAACGGGATGGCCAACCATCTCCATCATCGGCAGGTCTGAAGCCGAATCGCTGTAGGCGTAGGACAGGCGCAGGTCGTAGCCGCGCTCAGCTGCCAGCTTGCCGATCGCTTCTGCCTTGCCCTCGCCGTAGACAAAGGGTCCGTCGAGTTGTCCGGTGTAGTGCCCATCGACAACTTGCGACTGGGTGCCGATGCCGCCCTCCATCGCCAGCGCGGTCGCCAGCGGGTTGACGACTTCCTGGGGCGAGGCCGACACGATCCAGCAGTCGCGCCCCGCCTCGTGATGCATGTCGATCAGACCTGACGACTCGGGTCGCACGCTTTCAAGAATCCGCGGGACGATCTCTTCATTGAGTGCGATGAGGTCGTCTTGGGCGATGCCTTCGACTGCCTGCAGAATCCGGTCCCGGATCGAGGTAGAGCGTTCGTCGGTTGCGCCTAGCACCCGGAACGTCATTGACTGAGCGATGTCGGTCAGCAGGTAGCGGCCAGGCAGCATCTTGTTGCGCCATGCCGCGATGGCGAAGTAGAAGGTCGAAGAACCAGTGATGAGCGTGCGATCAAGATCAAAGAACGCAGCGGCGGGGGCGTCGGACATTGGTGACTCCTCGATGACCCCTCGATGGTACGTCACTGGAAAAGGACAGATCCCCGGCCTTCGGCCTGCGAGATTCCGCTTCCTTCCCCGTGAAGCGGACCCCTCAGGCATCGGGCCGGGGACCTTGTTTCGGACCGTAAGCGTGGACCCGGTGGTCTGTCGATCCGACTTGTCCACAACGCCTGGGGATGACCGGGCAGCGAGTGTGGATGACCTGTGGATACTTGCTGTCACAGATAGTTGCTTGCCCAACAAACAGTGACACATGTGCCAGGAAGGTGCCGGTGAACCGCCATCTAGTGGTCCACAACCTCTCCACAGCCTGTGGAGGCCGAACGATCCACCGCCAATTTTGTGTCCGCGCGTTGACCGCGCAGAGGTCGATGGAGGTTGGAACGCAATGAGATCCGTGTGCTACTTGGGGCGCTCTAATGACTAACCATCCGCGGCGAGCGCCGTTCACCCCAGAGCTTCGCCCGGCTACCGATAACAGGCCGGCGCTCGAGATCCATCGCAGTGCCCGTCGTCGGCGATCTGCGAGCGTCATCCCTGACGGCAGCACGCTCGTGGTGCGCCTGCCTGCCGGCATGGACGCTGCCGATGAAGAGCGCATGATCACCTCGCTGGTCGGCAAGATCATGCGCAAACAGCTGGCACGCATGCGTGGCGGTGACGCGGCACTTGCGCGGCGAGCACATGGACTTGCCGACCGCTATTTCGACGCAATCCGTCCGGCCTCGGTGCGCTGGTCGTCACGGATGAATCTGCGCCGTGGATCGTGCAGCATCGACAGTGGTGATATTCGCATCAGCCAGCACCTGGCGAACGCTCCCGACTGGGTACTGGACTACGTCATCGTCCACGAACTGGCGCATCTGATCGAACCCAACCACTCGCCGAAGTTCCACGCGCTTGTTGCCCGCTATGAGCACACCGAGCGAGCACGTGCGTGGCTGGATGGGTTCACGGCCGGCCAATTGGTGCCAGACGGCGCCCGGCCATCAGACGAGGAGGGCGATGGCGGCCGGCTTGGGGCCGATGCGCGTGATGTCGCCGACGTCGCGTGTTGCGACGATGCTCAGTCGTCGTCGCGTTCGCCTGAAGAATCGGCCGGCCCACCGTCGTCGTCATGATCGAGCTGGAGCCGGTCGGCGGCGCTGGCTTCGACTTCAGGGTCAGAGTCGAGTGAGAACAGTGACGACAGGTCCTCGGGTATCTCGGAGGCGACGGAAGTGCGCACCAGCCACTTGCTGGGATCGGCCAGCTCTTCCGCATCGGGCAGATTCTCAGGGTGGGCCAGCGCCTGTCGCAGCCCGTCGGCCCCGAGGGTGCTGATCACTTCGGTCACAAAACGGTCGCCGATTCGCTCGTCGGCTGGCTTGAGGTCAAGCCCCAGCAGCCCACTGAGGAGTTCCTCGCCGTCGCCTCGGGTTGCGCGGCGACGGCGCAACACTTCGTGAATCCGCTCGATCGATGGCAGACGGCCCGATGCAACCTTCGTGGTTTCGTATCGTGCCCAGGCGCCCACCAGGCATATGACCGCTTGCAGGCGTGCGAGCACTCTTGACTGGGCATCGGTGGGCTGCAAGCGGAAATGAGCGGCTCGTTCCATGGCATGACGCAGTTGGTCAGCATCCTCTGGGTCGACATCGGCGAGCACTTCTCGCGCCAAGCCTTCGAGTCGTTCGGTGTCGACTTCCACGCCGGCTGCGAACTCCTCCACGAGGCGGTGCACATGGGGCTCCAGCCACCCCAGAGCGTGATACAGGCGGCGATGCGCCGCTTCGTTGAGAGCGAGGACAATGGCAACCTCGGTGTTGTCGAGGCCGTAACCGTCGAAGACGTCAGCAACGTTGATGGCCAGCAGGTTCGCATGCCCCACCGGGGCGGTCGGAATCCCCAGGTCATACTGGCCGAACATCTGCTGGGCGAGCCGACCGACGACTTGGCCAGCTTGCAAACCAGCGAGCGCTGCACTGGCTGGTCGCAGCAGGTCCCCGACGTCGCCGTTGGCCAGCCGGGCGAGGAGCTCAGCGACCTGCGGGGGGACTTCGATCCCCAGCTCAGTCAGATGGTCGATCTGCGCCGTGCGTTCGTGCTCGTCCATTCCCTCGAACTGCTGGCTGGCGAGTGCGCTCAAGGCGGCGACCGAGGCTTGTGCAACAGGTTCCACCAGCGGTCGCAGTGCTACGAGCGCCGACGCAGCCCACTGGTGACGGGAGCGGACCTCCAGGCGCCCGCCTTCTGCGGGTGATGGCAACTCGCCATTGTCGAGCCACAACTCTGCGAGCGCGAACGCGTCGCTGATACGCCGCCGTTCGTCGTCGGTCGGTCCCCGGTCGCCTTCGGTGGCGACTTCGGCGGCGACCTTCTGCGCCAGTCGCCAGTCGACCGGCCCAGTCGTGGGTGTCTGCATGGCCTCAAACAGCGATCCCAGCCCTGCCGGGAAGGGTGCAGAGGGCTGCCCTGACCCTTCGGCCGGCATGGCTGAGGTGATCTGCTCGAGCATGGCTCGCAACTCGGGCGGAAGGTCCTCGAAAGGGTCGCTACCAGCCGGGGAATCGGCCACTGTGATCAACTTTCTCCGTCGATAGGCACCACCCGCCAGCCGAGACGTCCACCGTTGCGGGCCAAACTGCCAGTGACGGCGAGCGGGCTGTGGTGCAAGCGCCACTACCGTACGCGCCAGCGGTGGCAGATGGCACCGACGTGAGGGAACCGTGCGCAGATCGGCTGATCGACCCGAAAGCGCCAACGCCGAGGTCATTCCGGCGGGCTCTGCGCCCGCGCGCCGTTGGGGCCTGCGACGCGTGGCCACAGCGATCACGGTTGTCGTCGCCATGGCACTTGCCGCCGCTTTCGTTCGTGGCGACGTGCCTTGCGACGTCGTGCGCACCCAGCCATCCTGCTACCTGGCCATCGGGCCGGGACCAGTGGTCGACACGTTCACAGTCATCAGTGTCGAAGGTGCGCCAGTTTCCGCCTCGTCCGGCGAGCTCCTGCTGACCACGATTGTGGTGACCGATCGTTTGAACGCCGCTCAATGGTGGCGCGCCGTGACTTCGTCGTCGGTCGACACGGCTCCCCGGGATGTGCTCTTTCCTGATGGCCAGGACACGACCGAAGTGCGGCGCCGCAACGCGATTGCGATGCAAGATTCCCAACTCGAAGCAACGATCGCGGCGCTTGGTCATCTTGGCTACGAACTCGTGCCCTATGGCGCACGGATCGCGATGGTGCTCGACGATGCACAGACCGATCTGCTGGAGGTGGGTGACATTGTCACCGCCGTGGACGCCACCCGGGTGGAAAGCAGCGCGCAGCTTTCCGAATTGATCGGCGCGCGAGCGCCGGGGACAGCGGCCGTTTTCGAGGTGCGACGCGATGGGAGCGACATGCGCTTGGAAGTGACGCTAGGCGCCACCCCAGATGATCCTTCTCGCGGTCGTGTGGGAGTGCTGGCTATCACCGAGATTCGCTTGCCCATTGACGTGACCATCGATGCCGGGGACGTGGGGGGCCCTTCGGCCGGGATGATGTTCGCGCTGGCCATCATCGATCTGCTCAGCCCCGATGACCTGGCCGCTGGCCACATCATCGCCGGGACAGGAGTCGTCGCCAGGGATGG
The DNA here is from genome assembly GCA_040904825.1 of Nitriliruptoraceae bacterium. Classification (GTDB taxonomy): domain Bacteria; phylum Actinomycetota; class Nitriliruptoria; order Nitriliruptorales; family Nitriliruptoraceae; genus JBBDSU01. The sequence goes on from JBBDSU010000065.1 coordinate 11,708, forward strand.
AACGGTCAGGTCGGTAGGAGGAGTGCGGCAGAAGCTCGCGGCCGCCACGGGTCGTCAGCCGGCTGCCGAGCTCTTTCTTGTCCCGCGTGGCAACCTTGCTGATGCTCGTCGCGCTGAGGTGGGCTCCGAGGTGCTCGTGGTCCCGATCGACACCTTGGCCGACGCAGTCAGCGCACTTGACGCGCTGGCGCGCGGCCACCAGCCAGCTGACAGTGTGATGCTCACTCCGCGCTGAAATCCCTGCATCGGTGTGGGCACCGGCTCGCGTGGCAGGTAGCCTCCGGCACAGGCGACCGGACCTCGATGATGCTAGATGACGGTAGGCCGCCGCTGTAGGCCGGCCAACACTGCCCGATGAATCGGTGACGGGTGGGGTTCACGCCGCCAGCGTCGGCACCCGGGGCGAGCAGCGGCCGCCCGCACCCCGCGCATCAGGCTGTCGCTGACAACCACACGAAATTCTGCAGCGGTTCGGTATCGGCCCGCGCACCCAAACCAACGAGAGGCTCCCAGGTGGGTTCCTTTATTCGTCGTCGCCTTGGCATCGTGGTCGTTCTGGCAGCCATGCTGGTGCTGTTCAGTGCCAACCGCATTGCGAGGCTGGTCACCGACTACTGGTGGTTCTCCGAACGGGGCTTCCGTGAGATCTTCACGACGGTCCTGTCGACACGGATCCTGCTCGGAGCCGTCTTCGGCGTGATCCTGTTCGTGCTCATCGCTGGCAACTTGATGATCGCGCGCAAGCTGCGACCGTTCACCATCCCGACGTCACCGCAGCAGGAACAGATCCAGCGGTACCGCGACATGGCGGACCCCTATCTGCCATGGATCATCCTGGGTGTTGCGCTGCTGTTCGGAGTGACCTCGGGACTGGCCATCAGCAGCCAGTGGGAGACGTTCCTGCTGTGGCGCAACGGTGGCGTGGTTGGTGTGACCGATCCTCAGTTCAATACTGACATCGGCTTCTACCTGTTCGAGTTGCCGTTCCTGGCACTGGTGCAGACATGGATGTTTACCTCGCTGGTGCTGACGGGTCTGTTGACCGCTGGCGCTCACTACCTGCTCGGCGGCATCAGCCCTGATGCCGAGGGCGACAAGATCCAGCCCAATGTCAAGGGCCACCTGTCGGTGCTGCTCGCAGCGATCCTCGCGGTGCGGATCTGGGGCTATTGGCTTGACCGCTTCCAGCTCAACTTCTCGCAGCGCGGCACCGTCACCGGCGCGTCCTACACCGATGTCAACGCTGAACTACCTGCGCTCTACCTCCTCATGGGTGTGTCGGTACTGGCCATCATGCTGGTGCTGTACTCAATCCGGACCCGCGGCTTCTTGCTGCCCGGATCGGCCCTTGGGTTGCTGGTCGTGGCCTCGATCATCTTGCAGGGGGCCTACCCGGCAGTCATCCAGCGCTTGCAGGTTGACCCGCAAGAGCTGGCACGCGAAGAGATGTTCATCGCCCGCAACCTCGAAGCCACCCGAGACGCCTACGGCCTGGATGACATTGAGTTGCGCGGCTTCTCGATCGCCAACGACCTCGATCTCGACGATGTCATCGAAAACGATGTGACGCTGCGCAACATCCGTCTGTGGGACCCTGGCGTCTTGGAGACGACCTATCGCGAACTGCAGGCATTGCGGCCGTATTACCAGTTCAACGACGTGGCGATCGACCGATACACGATCGACGGCGAGCTTCGTCAGGTGATGCTGTCAACTCGTGAGTTGTCACAGCTGCCGGCGCAGGCCGACACGTGGCAGAACCGCCAGATCACCTTCACCCACGGCTATGGGATTGTGGCGTCGCAGGTCAACACCGCCAATGCAGAGGGCCAGCCGGTCTTCATCGCGTCGAACATTCCGCCTGCAGGGGCCGAGGAGGTTGTGCCGAGCGAAGAGCCTGGTATCTACTTCGGAGAGTTCGCCTCGCCGGTGTACTCACTGGTGCGCACTGACGCGGACGAACTCGATTATGAAGAGCCCGATGCCCAGGAGCAGGTGACGACCGCCTACGACGGAGCCGGTGGGGTACCCATCGACAGCTTCGCCCGGCGACTGACCTTTGCTCTGCGCTTCAACGACTACAACCTGGTGCTCACCAGCCTCCTCAACGATGACTCGCGGATCATCTACAACCGCCAGATCACCGAGAGGGTGCGCGAGATCGCCCCGTTCATCGAGCTCGACAGTTCGCCGTATCCAGTGGTCCTCGACGGTCGCGTCAAGTGGATTGTCGACGGCTATACCACTGCCAACACCTACCCATATTCGGAGCGCCGCACGCTGCAGACCGACCGGCCCTTGCTGGTCAACTACGTCCGCAACTCGGTCAAAATCACCGTTGACGCCTACGACGGCGACGTGACCCTCTATCGCGTGGATGACGAAGATCCTGTGCTGAAAGCGTGGGACCAGGTGTTCCCGGGTCTGATCGTTTCGATCGACGAGGCGGATGAACGGGTTGCCCAGCACTTCCGCTACCCGCAGGACCTGTTCCGACTGCAGTCGGACCTGTACACGAGTTACCACATCCTGGCAGCCGACGCGTTCTACAACCGTGCCGACGAATGGGACATCCCCACCGACCCTGCATTCGCCGCCAATCAAGGTGGCAGCAGCGCGTTGACCGGCGGCAACCAGCGCAGCCTGCAGCCTTACTACCTGTTGATGCGCCTGCCAGGAGTGGTCACCGAAGAGTTCGTGCTCATCCAGCCGTATCTGGCACGTCAGCGGCCGAACATGGTTGCGTGGCTGGCCGGCCGAAGCGATGGCGAACATCTGAACGAATTGTTCGCGGTGCGCTTCCCGTCCGACCAGCAAGTGCTGGGGCCACAGCAGGCACAGGCCCGCATCGAACAGGACGACGAGATCTCGGCCTACATCACCTTGCGTGACCGTGAAGGATCCAGCGTGATCCGCGGAAACCTGCAAGTGCTGCCGATCGCCGACTCGATTCTGTATGTCGAACCCCTGTTCCTTGAGAACCCCCAGGCACAGATCCCTGAATTGGCCCGAGTCGTGCTGGTGATGGGAGAGCGGACTGCGTTCGACCACACGTTTGCTGGTGCGCTGGGGCAACTGCTCGGCATCGAGGTGCCGGAGTCGATCTCCGACGAAGAGGCACGCGATGGCGTCGCCGATCCTGTGACCGGTGGCGGACCGGCGGCTCCATCGGCCCCGTCGGATGATGACGCCGAGGTGTCCATCTCCGAGCGGCTGTTGCGTGATGCGTTGTCAGCGTTTGCTCGGGCTGAGCTGGCGCTGCGCAATCAGGACCTTGGCACCTACCAGCGCGAGATGTCCAACGCCCGGGCCTTGCTTGAACAAGCTGCCCGCGCCCAAGGCATCACCGTCGACGGACTGTTCGACACCGCCGACGAAGAAGAAGATGAAGGTGCTCAGGCCAGCAACTAGCGGAGCAGAGGCCAGCGGAGTCGAAGCGTGATATCGCCTGCGGCTCCGCTGGTCGGCTCGGTCTGGGATCCCAGTGGCCGGTTCGCGTCGATGAGGCCGGATCGGTACCTTGGTCAACACGGCGCGGGGTGGAGCAGTTCGGTCAGCTCGCCGGGCTCATAACCCGGAGGT
>JBBDSU010000066.1:0-10964 GCA_040904825.1 Nitriliruptoraceae bacterium
TCTATCGGTTCACACGAAGGTTTCGGCGCCGTCGAACAGGGCACCTCGGCACTGGTAAAGATCGGCAACGTCCTCGTTGCTATCAGTCAGCACGCTGGTTGGGGCGGAGTTCATCCTTCGTTCTGGAATCACTACGGGCTCGATGCGACCGACCGTGACAAGGTCAAGATGGTGGTGGTCAAAACGGCGTCCAACTTCCAGTATTTCACCGATGTTGCCAGCGAGATCATCCGGGTCGATACGCCGGGGCACACCCAGTCGCGGGTGCTTGAGTTCGACTGGAACCGTCTGCCACGCCCCGCATTCCCGCTCGATGACGACGCGGGGCTCGACTTCGAGTGATTGGGTTCGACGTACGTGGAGAGGATCGATGGCTCTGTCCGTCGGTGACCTGATCGCTTAGGCTGATACCGACGGCTGTGGTGTCGATCCCACGGCCGGGCAGGTGTCGGAATGGCCGTGTCGCGTGAAGTGCTGGAGGTCCGCCTCTTCGGCGGATTCTCCGTGCTCTATGAGGGCACGCCTCTGCCGCCATTGCCGTCACGGTCGGCGCGGTTGCTGTTCGCATGGCTCGCGCTCAACGCCGGACGCCCGCAGCCCCGTAGCGTGCTGGCCGACCGATTCTGGCCTGACATGGTCGAATCTCGTGCCAGGCGACGCTTAAGTCACGCGTTGTGGCAAGTGCAAGATTGCCTGGGAGAGCTCTCACCTGAGCATGGGTACCTCGTCGCACGTGGCGACGAGGTGTTGTTCGACGCTGCTACGCCCTACTGGCTCGATGTTGAAGATTTCGAGCAACGCCTCGACCGTATTGACCACGCTGAAGCCATTGATGCTGCGGCAATGCGCAACTTGCGGCAGTGCGTCAGCCTCTATCAAGGAGAGCTGCTCGCTGGCTCCTATGAAGCCTGGGTTATCGAGGAACAAGATCGGTTGCGGCAGCGCTACGGCACAGCGCTCGGCAGGCTCGTTGACGCCTGCAAGCAGCGTGGCAATTTCGAAGAGGCGCTGACGTTTGCGCAGCGGCTGACGCATGAGGCACCGCTGCGCGAGGACGTTCATCGCGAAGTCATGCGCCTGTGCGTGCTGTTGGGTCAACCGAGCCAGGCGCTCGAACAGTTTGAGCGGTGCCGGTCGGTGCTCATGGAAGAACTCGGCACTGATCCGTCGGCCGAGACTCTGCAGTTGCGGGAGCGGATCACCCAGACACGCGACGTCGGTGTCACACGTCGCGCACCGGTCGATCAACTCGTCAGCCATCGCCTCGTTGGTCGCGACGATCATCGGGTCACTCTCGTCGACCAGATGGAAAGGACGCTGGCCGGATCGACAGCGATGGTGTTCGTCGAAGGAGAGCCGGGCATCGGCAAAAGCCAATTGCTGGCGCAGGCCGCTGAAGACGCTCGTTGGCGCGGCTTCACAGTCCTGTGGGGCGAATGCGCTGGGTCGGCACTGCCGTATGCGGCGATCCGCGAAGCACTGGAACCTGAACTAGACGCTGTGCGTGTCGCACAACTGCGCGCTCACGTCGAGCCGGTGTGGATGGCAGAGGCATCCCGCCTATTGCCAACACTGGCCGGAGGGATCCAGCGGCAGGGTCCCGCAGCGCCATTGGACGGCGCTGATGGAGCCGAGCGCATGCGGGAAGCGCTTGTCCAAGTCGTCGCAGGCATGGCAACGATCGAACCGCTGATGTTTGTGGTTGAAGATGCTCATCGCGCCGACCAGGAGACGCTTGAACTCCTGAGGTCGCTCAGTCGCCAAGCAGCCTTCAGCCGGCTGCTGGTCGTCTTGAGTTTTCGTGACGCCGACGCTCGCCATGACGAAGTGGTGTGGCCCGGTTTGCGGGCCGTCGATCGTGACGCACGACCGTTGAGAATCAAGCTTGAACCCCTATCAGCCTTTGAGACCGCAGGACTCCTGCGTGAAGTGCTCCGCACCAATGAGGTGCCACGGTCGTTCGCTGCGTCAGTGCATCGTGAGAGCGGTGGCAATCCGCTCTACGTCCTCGAGTTGCTTCGCGCACTGCGAGATGCGGGATCGTTGCAGGCCGAGCACAGAGAACGACTCGAGACACTGTCGGTGCCTGTCACCGACGGGCTGAGAACAGTCATCGGTGATCGGCTTGACTATCTCGACGATCACGCCCGCCGTGTGGTCGACGTTGGCGCAGTGCTGGGCAACGACTTCACCCTTGAGACGTTGCGTGCCAGTTGTGAGCTCGATCCTCGCACCCTGACCGACGCCGTCGGCGACCTCGTGCGACGCAACTTGCTGGAGTTTTCAGGGGAGGCGTGCCGATTCACCCACGCGGCAACGCGGCGTGTCGTGTTGTCACGCTTGGATGAAGAGGCTGTTCGACGCTTGCATGCCGCAGCGGGGGACGCCCTTGAGCAGACGGACCCGACGCAAGTCGAAGCACTCGCGCTGCACTTCCAGTCGGCTGGCCGTGCTGATCGTGCTGTCCCGTATCTGCATCAAGCGGCACAGCGGGCTCTGGAACTCCATGCCTACGCCACCGCCTGTCATCACCTGACCACCGCGGTCGAATTGTCGGCGACCGTGCCGCGTGCCGTCGACGAACAATTCGACTTGCTGTCCCTGCTGGAAACCGTGCTCGGCGTACTTGGCCGTCGCGACGAGCAGGCCGAGGTGCTTGATCAATTGGATGCGATCACCGGAGATCGCGTTGACCGCCGTGTCGAAGCTCGTTTGCGGCGAGCGACCTACCTCGGTCATGTCGATCGATTCGGTGATGCCATCGAAGCTGCCGGAGAGGCGGTGGATCTGGCTCCGGCGAGCGACGGACCACTGGTTGGTCGTGCGTTGACGGCGCTTGGCCAGGTCCGCAGTTGGTCTGGCGACAACGAACATGCTGCCACCGATCTGGCTGAGGCCTGCAACCACCTTGCCGATGCGCCGATCGAGGAAGGTCAAGCGCGTTTCTCGCTCGGTGCAGCGCTGCGAGCCGTGCAGCGGTTCGATGAAGCTCGGACTGCGCTGGAGCGGGCGCTGCACATCGCCGAAGCGCACGACCATATGGTCGGCACGGTCCAGGCGTTGGGAGCCATGGCTGATCTTGATGCCGAGACCGGACGGCCCGAGGACGCTGTCGAGCGGTACGAGCAAGCGGTTGATCTGGCGCGGCAGATCGGATATCGCCACCGAGAAGGCGTGGGACTGGTCAATCTGGGGACGGTGCAGCTGTCGGTGGGACGCCCGGTTCCTGCACTCGAAGCCTACGACCAGGCAGTCGGAGTCTTCGAAGGTCTGGGCAACCGGCGCGGCATTGCCATGGTCCAGCTCAATCGGGCGTGGCTACGACATCGATGGTTCGGCCAAGACGAAGAGGCCGAACGGGATGCGCTGGCTGCTCATCGCTATTTCCAGGACGTCGGCAACCGGGCACTGGTCGCGGTGTGCCTTGAGACACTTGCCGGCATCGCCAGACGCCGCGGTGACTACGAAAAGGCACACCACGAACTGGCTGACGGCATTGCTGCTGCACGAGCGGCCGCCGATCAGCGAGCAAGTGTCCAGATCTTGCGAGGCCAGGTCGAGCTTGCCTTGGTTGCTGGCGATCTCGGAGCGGCTCGCGGGCATATCGATGAGGCGCGCGAGCTCGTCGCGGCGCTGGGGATCGCCGAGTTTGCCGCCGATATTGCCTCGCTCGATGCGCTCGTGTCGGTCAAACAGGACGATGGGGAGGCTGCATGGGTTGCAGCAGAGACGGCTGCGTCAGTCGTCGACACCTCCGGCGAGCCGCATCTGGTCCACGCTCGGCTCGCGCAGGTTGCCGCGGCAACTGGTCACGACGACATGGCCCAGGATCATCTGGCGGCTGCACATCAACTGCTGTCATCCGCGTTTGAAGGGCTGGACGACAAGACGCGCCAAGTCGCCGTCGACGCCGTCGAGGAGCACCGTGCAATCTTTGAGGCCGGCCGAGCAGTCCTGCCGCGGGCGGTAACGGTGGCGATGGCCCGCCACGATGCTCCGCGGGGACGAGCCCTGCAGGACAACGAAATGGTGGCTGTCACGTTGACGCTAGCGCCATCGGCATCCACTCCTGACGAGCGCCGCCGTCAACTGCTAGCAGTGCTTGAGCAGGTTGACCAGCATGGTGCTGAGGCCACGGTGCATGACCTGTCTGCCGCGTTAGACGTGAGCACCTCGACAATTCGGCGAGATCTGCGAGATCTCAGAAACAGCGGCTTTGACTGCGCTACGCGCGGGAATACGGCCGGGTGATCACCTAGCGACGGGGCGAAGAGAGACAGGCTGAGACACTGATGAGACACCGTTCAGCCATTCTCCGGGTGTTCGGACACCGACTTGTCCACCACAACCGAACATCACACCACCGGAGGGAATCCCATGATCAAGCGCATCTTCACCACAGCCTTCTTCCTCACCGCACTGTTGGCTCTCGCGGCACACCCTGCAGTTGCCGGCACTGCCTACATGATTTGACCATTCGCGCCTGGACCCCTCCAGAGGCGCCATCGGTCGCAAGTGCTCGGCGCCGCCAGCCCACGTCCCATCGGGGCGTGGGCCAGCGGCATACCGCTACGTCGCGACCCGATGATCGCCTTCGTATCGATAGTGAGGAACGAGTGGGCACGGTCACCGCACCCTCAGATTTCGACGGCATTCGGCGTATCGACCGCGTCGTGATTGCCTACATGCTCGTTGCGGTCGTGTGGATTGCGCTGGGGGGCATCGTCGCGACCGGCATCAGCGCCTTCCCGCAGGCACCGGAGTTCGCCATCAATCTGGTCTGGGGTCTTGGTTTCGCACTGGTGACGGGCTTGGTATTGCGCGCTCTGCTGCGCCGCAACGCGCGGCGTCTGGCGGCCGCAGCAGAAGCAGAACACCGTGCTGCTGAACGTCTGCGGGAAGTCGCAAGAATCAGGGCGTCGTTCTTGCGCGGGATCTCACACGAGCTTCGCACGCCGTTGACGAACATCGTCGGGTACGGCCAGACACTCAATGATCATCTTCACCGTCTCGACAGGGCTACTGCCGAGCAGTGCACCGAGCGCTTGGTGGCCAACGCACGCCGGTTGGAGCACCTGGTCCTCGACCTGCTTGATCTCGACCGTTTGACACGGACCGACGAGCAGGTGACGCACGAGCCGGTCAGGGTTGATTGGCTCGTGCGCGACATCGTCGCCGAATTGCCGTGCGATCACCATGCGGTGCATGTCAAGGCTGATCCGTCTGTTACGCATCTTGATGTCGACAAGACGGGGCGGATCATTGAGGAGCTGGTGCGCAACGCCCTGCGGCACACGCCTGCCGGAACGAACATCTGGGTTCGCGCCGAAGCGCGGGCGCGCAATCTCCGCTTGACGGTCGAAGACGATGGGCCGGGGATCGACATGGCGCTCGCCGATGAAATCTTCGAGCCGTTCTCTCAGGGGGTTGCTGCCGGTGCGTTGCCGTCGCCAGGGCTCGGCATCGGGTTGGCGCTCATACGGCGCTACGCCTCGATGCAAGGTGGCAATGTGACGGTCGATACGCATCGACAACGTGGCGCCAAATTTGTTGTGACGCTGCCTCGCCAAGCGCCGCTAACGGATCCACGATTGACGGTTGGCATCACCGAAGCGTCATCACAGGTTGCGCCGACGTAGGCTTCGTCGCGCGTCCGTGGGTCCGCCCGGGTCGTGACCGTTGGCCGTCGACACGTCGAGTGATAGCCGAAGAAGGCTGCGGCGTACCGTTCCCTTGAGGATCATCGTGTTTCATTCTCTGCGCCGTACAGCCTTCCTCGCGTCCTGGGCTGTGATTGTCGTTGCCTGCAGCCCGGCGAGCGCACCCGAATCGTTCGAAGAGCCTCCGGGTGTCATCGGCGAGGTTCCTCAGGAGTCTGTTGAAGGCACCCAGCGTGTCGCTTCCTATGAGGTTGGGATCTTTGAAGAACCGAAGTCGGACAACTGGTGGGCCTACTTGTCAGATTCCGACGTATGGTCTGGCTATGTGTTGATGGGCACCGCGTGCCAGTTGTACGCGTTGTCGCCACCGAGTTTCGCCGTCACGCCACAGTTGGCTGGTGAGGCGCTGCCCGACGTTGAATCTGACGGTGATGAGTGGTTTGTGGAGGTTTCGCTTCACCGCGATGTGACCTGGTCTGATGGACATCCGATCACCGCTCACGACGTTGCGTTCACGTGGCGCACGGTGAACGAGCTGGAACTGGGGGGCCAATGGCTGACGGCGTACCAGCCTGAGTCGGCGGGGGTGGGCAGCACCCGGTCAGTCCAGGCCATCGACGATCACACCGTACGCATCACCTTCGCATCGGAACCGGGACTCGGGACCTGGCCGATGGCGCTCGGGTTGGCGTCGATCATGCCTGAACATCATTGGGGTCCGATCGTCGAAGCTGCTGACGATGCCGCCGATCTTCTCGGAACCGACGGTGCTGGATCGCCATCGTGTGGCCCTTACGTCTACTCCGGCAAGGAGCCAGGAGCCTTTGCGCGGGTTGTGGCGAACGATCGATGGTTCTTGGCTGGAACGGCGTTCACTCACTATGCCGACGGGTCGGTGCGCATGGTCAACCCTTCGCTGGGACTCGATGAACGATTCGGTGTCGGATCCGGTGACGACGAAGTTGTCGCCGACTACGTGACGGGACCTCATGCCGACGAAATCATCTATCTGCTGTATGGAAATGCATCGGTGGGTGTCACAGCGCTGGCTGAAGGCGAAATCGCCTGGCTCCTGGCTGGACCGGGACTCGAGGCGGCAGCGCAAGATCGGCTTTTCGATGCCGATGACGTGGAGGTCGTGGTCAACCCGAACTACAGCTTGCAGTTCCTCGGGTTCAACCTTGAGCGGGAGCCAATGGGCGACCTCGCTTTTCGTGAAGCCGTCGCCACAGTCATCGATCGGGAACATTTGACCCGCAGGGTGATGGGAGGTGCTGCGTTTCCGCTCTACACCCGTATGCCATCCGGCAACGCCGCCTGGCATGATGGTCAAGCGGCCGCAGCAATTGAACAGAGATGGTCTGGATTCGCCACGCAGGCAGATCGAGTGCAGGCGGCAGTCGCCATCCTCGCTGACGCTGGCTACGTCTGGGTCACCGAACCCGAGGTCAATCCAGACACGGGCGACGTTGTCGTCAGGGGAGAGGGGCTGACGACTCCTGACGGCCGGTTGGTCCCGCGCCTGGAGATCATCCATCCGACGGCGGGTTATGACGCTCTGCGCAACACCGCGGGTTTGGTGGTGACCCAAGCGATGCGTGATCTGGGTATCGACGTGGTCTCGGTACCGATGGAGTTCGGCCAGCTGGTGTCGATGGTCATCGACCCGTCGAACCTCCAGTACGACATGGCGGTCCTTGGGTGGGGGCTCGGCAACCCGGCGTTGCCGACGTATTACGACGCGTTCTGGCGCTCAGATGGAGCCCTCAACATCACCGGCTACAGCGATGACGAATTCGATGCGGCCGTCGCCAGGTTCATGGCAGCGACCGACCTCGCCGAAGCGCGACAGATCCTGTGGTCGGAGCTTGAGCCGATTTTGGATAGAGATCTGCCGTACGTGCCTATCTTCGACACGTCGCGGGTGGACGGATATCAGCCTTCGATGATCGATTTTGGGTTTACCCGGGTCTTGGGAGGCCTCTCCCGGGTGGATGGCATCCGGGAAACGGTGATCGCGCCCGAGTAGGCCCCTTGAACGTCGCTGACGCGACAGTCGAACCGGTGCTGCGACGGGAGGTTGCGGATGCTGCAGCGCCAGGTGTGGAGCCTCGTGATGAGGATCCCTCAGATGCTGGTCGTGCTGTGGCTGTTGGTGACGATCGTGTTTGTCACCGTGGCATTGGCCCCAGGCGATCCGACGCTTCATCTCGCACTCGATCCGGAAGTGCCGCGTGAGGCGCGTCTGCTGCAGCAGCAGCGACTAGGGCTCGACCAGTCGCTGATGGTCAGGTACGGGCGTTATGTGGGAAGCCTTGCCGTCGGCGACTTCGGTGTGAGCATGTCGCTGTATCCGCGTTCGGTCACCGGCATCATCGCGGAGCGACTTCCGCGCACGGTGGCGCTGCTCGGCACCGCGACGGTGCTTGCCTTTGTCGCGGGCTTCACCGTTGGCCGGTGGGCGGCCTGGCGTCGCGGCACCACAGTCGATCATGTCACTTCGGTCGTGTCCGTAGCGGTGACAACGGCATTCGTTCCATGGGTCGCGTTCACCGCGATCTGGCTGTTTGCCTTCGAATTTGGCTGGCTGCCATCCGGCCGGCTTGTGACGCCAGCGCTGTGGCGCGACGCTCCATGGTCGGCCAACGAAGTGATCGCAACGATCGTGGCGAGGTCAGGGGTTGTGCTGGGAGTTGTCCTCATCACGATGGCGGTTCTGCGGATCTTGCGGGGATGGCTCAGGCCGAAAGTTGTTCGTTTCCTTCGCGGCGCGGCAGTAGCGCTCACGATCACTGTGTTCGGCTGGTCGTGGATCGCCCACCCCATGCGTTCCCTGGCCGCCGACATCGTGTGGCACGCGATCTTGCCGACGATCACGCTCACGGTGCTCGCGTTCGGTGCCACTGCGTTGCTCACCCGTACCGCGATGCTCGAGGCCATCACCTCGCCCCATGTTGCGGTTGCTGCGGCGCATGGACTTGATGACCGCGTTGTGCGCAATCGCCATGTGGCCCGGGTTGCCCTCCAGCCCCTGGGTGCATCCTTGGTGTTGTCAGCCGCAGGCGTGGTGGCGGGCAGCATCGTTTTCGAGACGATCTTCTCGTGGCCGGGGCTGGGTATGACCTTCATGGCTGCGGCTGTCAGTGGCGACGTGCCGTTGGTCGTCGGCGTTCTTGTGACGTATGCGATCGTCTTTCTGGTGCTGCACGTCGTCCTTGAGATCGTGCAACCAATGCTTGACCCGCGGGTGGCACGAGCAGGTCTGCTCGATGGGTGGTCGTGGATCGGGTCGAGCCGGCGGGAGGATCGACTTCCAGATCCTGCCAGTGAGGGTTCTCAATGAGGGCTCGGACGTACCCGCTGGCGGCAGGGGCGGACGTGACAAGCGTGGGTTTCGCTTCGTCACCAGCATCCGTGCGTCCGTCGGGCTGGAAGGTGTTCCGCCGCCATCGGATCGGCATGGTTGGAATCGGACTCATCGTTGGCTTCGCGCTCGCTGCGCTGGCACATCCGCTGCTGCTGCTCACTATCTGGGATCCGCAGGTCTACGACCCTGTGACCGGCTATGCCGCGACAGTCGCTGATCTCGAAGTCACCGAGACCGTCACCGACCCTTCCCGCCAGATTGATGTGGTGCGCGCGCGTTTGCGCCATGACCCTGCGGCGGTGGTTGGCGATGTCGTCACTGTTGCGGTGCAGCCAGCGCCGCCTTCGTGGCGCCATCCGCTGGGAACCGATCCATTGGGTCGAGATGTCGTGAGCCAGCTGATGTTCGGCGCCCGTACGGCGTTCACCGTGGGGGTCGTTGCTGCCACTGTCGCGGTGGTCACGGCACTCATCATCGGAGCTGTCGCCGCGATTGTGCGTGGAGTGCTCGACGGGCTTTTGATGCGGGCCGTCGAATTGTTTCTTGTCGTGCCAGCGCTGCCGCTGCTGATCTTCGTTGGAACGCTGTTTGATGCTGGCCCGGTCACCATCGGGATGATCGTCGGAGTTGCCTCTGGATTGGGGCCGACCGCGATCGTGTTGCGCGCACATGCTCTGACCATCGCAGCGCACCCATCGATCGAAGCAGCCCGCGTGTGTGGCGCACGCACCTGGAGGATCGTTGCGACACACGTCGTGCCCGGACTAGTTCCGTTGGCGATGTTGTCGGCCATGTTCACCGTTGCTGCAGCCATCGGGGCTGAAGCTGTGCTGAGCCTGTTCGGACTGGTTAACGTTCCAATGAGCTGGGGTGTGATGATCAACATCGCTGACGCTGGCGGCTACCTCACGCAAGGCTTCACCTATTGGTGGTTGTTGCTGCCGGTCGGTATCGCAGTGTCGCTGCTGTCAGCCGCGTTCTATCTGGTCGGTCGCGGTATCGATGAGGTCGTCGATCCTCGTCTGCGCAGGGCTGCCGTCGCTCCCGCCAAGCCGACTCAGCATGCCCGTGATCGCCCGACGAATTCCCCGCAGGCCAGCGACGATGGCATACGTGCCACAGTGGCAGATGGCGACATCCTGTCGATCGAGCATCTGACCGTGACCTATCCGACATTTGAAGGAGGCTTCCGGGCACTCGATGGTGTCTCGCTCTCAGTTGCACCAGGCGAGGTACTTGGCCTGGCCGGCGCATCGGGCAGCGGCAAGAGTTCGCTGGCGTGGGCGATCATGCGCCTGCTGCCTGCAACGGCGGCAGTCGAGGCTGACGCCATCCGGTTCGCCGGGTGCGACTTGCTCGCGTTGCCAGCAGATCAGATGCGACGATTCCGGGGGCGTGACATCGCGTTGATTCCTCAGGGTGGCCTTGACGCCTGGAACCCCGTGTTGACCGTCGGCGATCAGATCGCCATGGCGATCACGGCTGACGATGCGCATGTGGCGACATCTCGCCAGGTCGCTCGACGTATCTCAGAGGCGCTGGCTGCCGTCGAATTGGAGGCTGCGACCGCACGGAAGTACCCGCATGAGTTGTCGGGTGGAATGCGGCAGCGGGCCATGATTGCCATGGCGCTGATTCGCAATCCGACCCTGCTGATCGCCGACGAGCCGACGAGCGCACTCGATGTTGTCACCCAGACACAAGTGCTGGCACTGCTCGGCCAACTGCAACGTGAACGGGGGCTGGCCACGATCCACATCGCCCATGATGTCGCCGTGTTGGCCGCCACGAGCGACCGGATCGCAGTGCTCGATGGGGGCCGGATCGTCGAGGTTGTTCGGTCCTCACAATTGATGACCGGCTCGCGTCATGCGGTGACGCGCGCAATGCTCGAAGCGATCCCGAATATTCGGCGTCGCCAGGCATCATCGACATCG
>JBBDSU010000066.1:11064-13326 GCA_040904825.1 Nitriliruptoraceae bacterium
CCTGAGCCGAGTGACGCCAATCCGTCGGTTATGGTGCGTTGATCGCGCGATCGTGAGTCGTCCCTCAAGGAGGCAAATTGTGCATCGGTTCACCTGGGTGTTGCAATGGCTGCTCGGCTTGTACTTCATCGCCGTCGGCGTGATGCATCTCGCCGTTCCAGAGGGACTGCCTGGCCAGATGGATTGGATGTATGACCTGCCCAGGTGGCTCCACGTCGTGAGCGGCACCGCCGAAATTGCCGGAGGGCTCGGGCTGATCCTGCCCGGGTTGACCCGTATCCGTCCCCAATTGACGGCTTGGGCTGCAGCAGGACTCGGCATCGTGATGATCGGCGCGGTGATCTGGCATCTCGACCGCGGCGAGGTGGCGCAGATCTTGAGCAACCTCGTCCTTGCCGGAATCCTCGCCTTTGTTGCATGGGTTCGATGGCGTCGGCATCCGTTGGCCGCATCGAAATCACCCGACGCTTCGGAGGTGTGACACTGTGGGCCTGCGCCCGTCGGACTGCCGCTGTCGTTTGCATTGGGTGGCTTGATGCCGTCCGACTGGTCGCAAGGCCGAGCTTGACGGCATTGGCGTCAGCGTGCCGCCGCGTCAGACGCGAGCAACTGCGACCTGCAGGTGGGTGAGTTCTAGCGGGCCTTCGGTGGTGCCCCAGGCGATGTCGGCCGCGTCCCGGCCAGTGACGATACGGGCCAGCGTGCCGACCGGCGCGAGGCCCGTGGCGTCAAGCAGGCGCCAGGCCCGCCCGTCATGAGCTTCAACGACCGCATGAAAGTCTGGTGGTTCCAGGTCGAGCGCGTAGGCACCGACAAGGCGGGCAGGAACCCCAAGGCCGCGTAGCAGCGTTGCAGTCAGGTGTGCAAGGTCGCGGCACACCCCTGTGCGCTGCAGCATCGTCTCGTCAGCGGCGGTATGGACGTCGCTCGTGCCCGGCACGTAGTCGACGTTGGCTTCGACCCAGGCGCGTACGTGCTCGAGCAGCGCCCCGGTGCGTGGAACGTGGCCGAATAGGTGCTCAGCGGTCGGGGCGAGCAAGTCGGAAGGGCAGTAGCGGCTGGGCAGCGTCCACGGCAACAAGTCCAAGTCGAGGTTGCCGAGCGTCGGCAGCTCGACGTCGGTGTTGAAGGGCGCGGCGCTCAGCTGCACCTGGGCCGTGTAGCGCAACCGGACGACTCCTGCGGAGGCATGCAGGCGCAGTGGACGGGCGCCTGTTCGCGGGTGGGGAGCGAACTCCTCAATCTCGGCGTTGTCGACCTGAAGGCCTTCGTCAGCGACAACCTGTCCAGGGGTCTGCGCGACCCGGACGAAGAGCACTGCAGTCGATGGCTGCTTCGCGATCCAGTCCAGATGCGCGCGTACGGATATCCGCGTGATCACAGACCTCGAAGATTGTTTCGTCAAGTCGGCGGGTGGAAGTCTCGGTCAGTAGACCTCGGGGTCCGGGTCGATGACGTGAGTGGTCTGAGCGTTTCGTCTTCGGATGGTCAGGCCGACGATGAGGCCGATGACGCCACCCGCCATCAGGATGAAGCCGATGATGTTGATGTCGATACCGGCAATCTCCATGGTGACGGCGAAAGCCAAGATGGCGCCGAGAACGATGAGACCGATGCTTCCACCGATGGTCATGATGGTGCTCCTCATGGCGTGGACGCCGAGTAGCTGACGGCCACATGTCGCCCGGAGGTCCAGCCACCGAGGTTTCGGTGGCTGGTCAGGACGTTGAGACCACCGTACGCCCAATTGAGCGACATCGCTTCGATTGCCGGCACGAAGACCTACCGCCTGTTGCGCCAGCCGCCTGGCCCGCTGCGTGTGTCACAGTGAACAGACAAGGCACTACGACGGACTGGTAACTGCTTGGTGACCAGATGCGGCAAAACGAGGAACGCGCGCTCTACTGTTCGATCATCGGCGGACGACGGAGGCTCCAATGGTCCCCTGCGAGAACTGCGAGACGCCCTACGACCCGGTCGGCACGCGGTGGAAGTGCCCGCACTGCGGTTTCAAGAACCACTGCTGCGGTTGACAGTGCCGCGACAAACGACACGGTTGCGACCTTTGTCCTTGAGCAAGGTCCGGCCAGGATTGGTATCGGACCCACCGATGCCAGGGCGGTCGATCGCGAAGAGGTGCGACTATGCCGGATGAACGCGCGTGATCACAAGCGTCTCCAGGTCAGGCCGGTTCGCAATTGATGCGCTGGTCGTCGCTGTGACCTGCACCGCATGCAACGATCACGACGTTGTGGTGTTATG
>JBBDSU010000066.1:13426-15260 GCA_040904825.1 Nitriliruptoraceae bacterium
GACGAGGTCGATGAGTTCGCCGTAGGCACGCACGGTGATGGCTGCGTGAGCGGAGCGTCGATGGTCATGCACGGGGTAGCAAGGTACTGACGGCCGGGCGCATCCGCCTGTTGCATGAGACTGCTGATGCCGCGATGCTGCGTGGTGCGGTGTTGTCGGCAACAGCGAGCGTGACAAGGGCAGCACGGGCCCGATGGCCGAGGCACGATGCCGCTACGAGTCGAGCGCGGAAGGCTTCGGATGAACCACAATGCCGCTGCCCGGGAGTTGTTCCGTGGTTTGCCTGACCGCTATGACGTGCTCGTCGAAGTGCTGAGCTTCGGTCAGAACGCTCGGTGGCGTCGCACGATGGTCGACGCGGCCATCCACCCGGCTCCCAGCACGGTCTGCGACGTTGCGACGGGAACCGCGGGCGTGGCTTGTCAACTGGTTGAGCGCAGCGAGGCGTGGGTGGTAGGAGTCGACTTGTCAGAGCCGATGCTCGAGCGCGGGCAGCGCACCATCGAACGGCACAAGCTCGGCGATCGGATCGACCTGGTAGCCGCCCGCGCTGAGCAGTTGCCTTTTCCGGATGCGGCCTTTGACGCGCTCACGTTCACTTACCTGCTGCGATACGTGGAGGACCCTGCCGCCGCCCTTCGAGAACTTGCTCGAGTGGTCCGACCTGGCGGTGTCGTGGCGAGTCTGGATTTTCACGTCCCGCCGGCCGCCCTGCCCCGCTTGGCGTGGCGCGTGTACACCCGCGCGGTCCTGCCGGTCGCCGGTCTGCTGCTCGGTGGAAGGCCATGGGCCCGTGTCGGCCGCTTCCTGGGACCCAACATCGAACAGCACTATCGCCGTTACCCGGCGGCATGGCTTCGCGACGCATGGATCGACGCTGGCATCGTCGACGTGAACGTGCGGTCGATGAGTCTGGGTGGGGGCCTGGTGATGTGGGGGAGGAGGTCGGCATGAGCCGCGATGCTCCTCGCCGCGCCGACGCCGGTGGCAGATCGGGCCCTGCTTTCTACGCGGCGACCGGCGGCACACTCGCAGATTGTTGGACGTTGTTGCATCCTCCCTACACGGCCTGGCATCTGGGCTATGTCGCGATCGGTGCGGCACTGGCACCGCAACTCGATCCGGTGCGACTTCTGGCCACGCTGACCGCGTTCTTCCTGGCCGTGGGTATCGCAGCACACGCGCTCGATGAACTACAAGGCCGTCCACTGGGCACCTCGATTCCTTCCGGAGTCCTGTGGTCTGCGGCGATCGTCGGACTCGCGGGCGCTGCCGCACTTGGTGTTGTCGGTATTGGCCGCGTCGGTTGGGGGCTGGCCGTTTTCATCGCCGTGGGTGTCTGGCTCGTTCCGGCCTACAACCTCGAATGGTTTGGCGGCAGGGTTCACACCGACGTCGGCTTCGCTGTGGCGTGGGGTGCGTTCCCGGTGCTGACCGCCTACTTCGCCCAGGCTGAGCGACTCGATGCGGTCGCGCTGGCCGGCGCGGCAGGGGCGTACGCCCTCACCCACGCCCAACGTGCCCTGTCGACGCCAGCGCGTGAGGTCCGCCGTCGGATCCATCGGGTGGATGTGCGGTGGGAGACCGCTGACGGACAGTTGGAGCGGGCTGGCAAGGAGTTTGTGCTACAGCCGCTGGAGCGTGCACTGCGGGCGATGTCGTGGGCGGTTGTCACGCTGGCCATCGGCATGGTCGTTGCGCAGATGCGATGACCGTCTCGGGTGGATTGACCGGCCCCGTGGCGGTTGCGCGATCGCCAAACTGACGGCGATGACGCCCAGGGCAGCCGCACCCCACAGCGTCATGGCAAGCATCGTCGCGTTCGTTCGTCGCC
>JBBDSU010000067.1:0-5332 GCA_040904825.1 Nitriliruptoraceae bacterium
CCATCCCGTAGGTATGCAACAGGTCCCGCAGCCAGGTGACATAGTCATCGAACAGTTGCGGCCTGCCGGTCGCCAGCGCTGCAGCGAGGTGATCGATGTGGAACTTGCCGTCTTCGCGGCATCGGGCGATGGCTTGCGGCCCATAGCGAGCCACGAGGTCGGGATACCCCTGCAGGTGCAGGGCGGCAGTTTGGTCAGCCAGCGACTGGGCGTGCACACGAAGGTCGTCGGCCAACGCTTGACGCGATGCGCTCGTGTCCGCGCCCCCTGTCGGTTCACCGCTCACTGGGCAACCTCATGTGGTGACCAACTCGAAACTCGACAACTCGGCTGAGCCCGGACGCAGCCGCAGTCCCGGCGGCATCCCTGCGTGTGCAGCTTTGCGATCATGGCTGCGATGCCAGCTACGGAACGACTCCTCGTCGGTCCAGAAAGTCAGCAACCAGAATTCGGCCGCGTTGTCCGCAGGGCGGAGGACCTCCAGGCGCACGAACCCGGGTGCGTTCTCAACCTGGTGAGGCCGGGCGACAAACGCTTCGGCGACCGAGTCTTCCCACCCCGGCATCACTTCGAAACGGCTCAACGCAACAAAGTCACAACCACGCATTGAGCCATCTCCAGTGGGCAACTACCAAGGTACGGCAGACGCGCCACAGCGTCTCTGATCGTTGTCTACGGAAGTTGAGCGTCAGTGGGCAGTCAAGGAAGCCGGTGCAGGCCGCAGCCAGGCTCGCGCTCGGTAACGGAACGGAGCTTGCTTGCGGAGTCTTCTGGTGACCGTTCGCGCGACTGCCCATGCTTGCTCGGCGTGGGCACGGGAAATGCCGTGCGAACTGAACACAGCGCGATCGGCAAGCATTCCGAGCCATTCAACATCGGTGGGGAGCCCTGTATCGGTGGGGAGCCCTGTGAGCGTCTGGCGTGCCTCGTGGGCAAGTTCCTGCACCGACCATCCTGCGACATCTTCGTTGCCGGTGTCGCTGAAAGCCTCAACGAGTTCGTGGAGCGCACCGACGACGACCTGCTCAGGTGTCCCGTTATGCCGTCGGATGCGCCGACGCCACCTCGTGAACACCGTGCGAATAGGAATCAACGCTGTGACCGCCGTGACGAGCAACCATGGAGACCAGGCAGCGGTGGTGACGGAAGGAGCGAGCTTTCTGGGGACATCACTTGGATCCGGCCGGGGATCGATGCGCTGAGGGTCCTCGCGTTGGCGGTCGCCTTCTGTTGACGCAGCTCCCGCCGCGAGTTCCTGAACCTCCTCGATGATCCCGTGCGGCGACGGGTCGACGATCATCCATCCGATGTCGGGCATGTTGACTTGCACCCACGCCCAACTGTGCTCCGCACGCATCGTGACCTCGGTGCGATCGATGCATCCCAATGAGACATCGTCGTCCTGAGCTGGACACAGCCGGAACCCGGTGACAAACCGCACATCAAGGCCGAAATGCTGCACGAGGAGAGCGAAGGCAGTGGCGAATTGGTGTGGGTCTCCGGCCGGATGGGTTTCTCGAGGTGCGCCGACGAGTTCGAGAACCGGTTGAAGTTGCTCGGTGGCTGCAAGTCGCGGCGCTCCGTCGCCTTGGATGTCGTCGACGCTTCGTCCGCCACGGAGATAGGACCGTAGATCTGAGATGAAGCTCACGGACGGTTCGACCGCTTCATCACAGTCCAGCATGACCGGGGGTGCACGCCGTGCCAATCGAGCCCGCAGCACGTCGCACACCTGCCTTCCCGGCGACCGGTCAGCACCCTCGGGATTTGGCCGCCATGGCAAGAAGCCATCGCCAATCTCGCGCCCTTGATGGATCACAGCATCTAGTGTTGGCAGCGGGCTTGTCCGTGCCATGTACGTGCAGGTCGGTATGCAATCAGCCGGGTCGCTCGGCATGAGCCCTTGTTGGTTGGAGCTGACGCGAAGGCCCTCGATCGCAGTGACTGCTGCGGGGTAGGGGATCCATCCTTCGAGTGTGCGTCCTGCGAGGAGGGAAATATCCATCGACCAGGTTGGCATCGCCGGTCCAACGAAGTCTCCAACCGGACGGATGCCGCCGCTTGGAACAAATCGGGATCTGGTGGCCCAGCGCTGGCCATCGACGTAGTCGGCCGCCGCATACGAGGCGACCGGCACGTAGCCGTGCCAACCCGGCAGGTCTGTCGAGGTGATCGCCGCGATGTCGCTGGCCCACTCAGAGTCAACGCGCAGGCGGCGCATGGCCGACACAGGTTCGGGCGGGGTCTGCTGGATCGCTGCCGGTTGGAATCTCAGGCTGGCAGGGTCAGATGGGCCCAGCGGGATCAACGCGGTCACGGCCGACCCTATGAGCCAAGCCGCGCCGATCAGTGCCGCTCCGGTCGCTGCTCGGATGATGAGCGCACGTCGCGTTGACAAGCGCGATGTCACGATCGACCGGATGAACGCGTACGTGCCAAACGAGGCAACGAGAACGGTTGCCGGGTACGTCAAGCGTCGTTCGAGGTCACCCACCTCACCAGCGACGACAGCGATGCCCAACATGAACTGGATCAGCAAGAACACGAGGACCGCAACGACGTGAGCGTGATCGACCGCGGCCAGCACGGTCCACGATGACATGGCCCACACGATGACGACGATGGCGCCGATCACCGCAGCAGATGTGGCGATCGGTAGCGCCGTCGTTAGCACCTGTGGCAGCCCGTCGACGATCGAGATGACCAATGTGCGCCAGATGGACAGATCCCACGCCACGATCATCGACGTGGCGGCGCCAGCCAACGCGATGATCATCGACAGCGCAGCGGTATCCCGCCGACTCCATCCGCGCACTCCGCGGGCCACGACAACGGTCAACCATGTCGCCGCGACGCTTGCGCGTAGCGCTGCGACTCCGCTTGATCCGGCTTCGAAAACAAGGGTCCAAGGCTCAAGGGCTGCCAGCAAACCGACAAGCACCGCAGCCAGTCCGGCGGCACGAGTGATCGCAGTCACATTGATCGGTATGCGCCTCATCGGCGCACCGCCACGTTCCAACCCTGGACGAGCGCGTGCGGATCGCTTCCTTGGACGATGGTGAGACCAGCAAGCGTCGGCGGGGGACGTATGTCAGGGGTCACCGACACCAAGATGATGCGACGGAACACTCCCCGCAATGTTGCGGCTTGCGCCATTTCACCTTGATCTGGCACTCCCGTCACGATGACGAGCGCGCCGCCTCGGTTCTTCCTCACACTGTCAAGTTCTCGAGAGATCGATCCGGTTGGTGTCGCAGTGACCCGCGCGAGAGCCTCCAACGGGCCTGAGTCGAAAAGATTTCGGGTGGGGGAGATCCGCGTGCCGTCGGTGAATCGCAACTCGACAGGGGAGTGCGCGTCCCTCGCAGATGACAGTGCCGACGCCGCCGCATCAAGCGCCAATTCGAATGATTCGGCCGAGTAGCCCGCCGGACGGGTGTCGACGAGAATGACGGTTGTGGGCCTGGCGATATCGACGTCCTGACGGACAATCAGCGTGCCGGCATGGGCAACCCTGGCGGTCGCCTTCCAATGGATGCGGCGGACATCGTCACCGGGCTCGTACTCCCTCAGTTGATGAAACACCATTGATCCACGCGGCGAGGTGTCGTCAGTCGATCCGTCAAGGCTTTGCATCAGGGCTGTGCGCATAGATCGGAATCCGAGGATCCGAGGAAAGACCAGCAACTGGGTCGGCTCGCCCTGCCGTTGCTCGATCATTGCGAGACCGAAGGGGTCATAGCGCCGGAGGATCACCGGCCCGACATCATGGATTCCTCGCTGCTCAGTCGGCAGACGTGTGGTGAACGCGGTCCGTTCGAAGCTGCGAAGCCGTGGGATACGGGTCACGACTTCGGTCGGCCCAACGTGCTGCAACGCCGTCGCGCCACGGAAGGTGTACGGCGCGCGGTTGTGGAGGTCCAGGTGCGCAAGCACGATCGCGCCTTTGCTGGCTCGATCTGGCACGACGCGACGTTCGATCGCGAGATCAGGTGGTCGCAGCAGGACCAGCAGCCCAGCGAGACACATCACGATCAGCGCGACGCCGACAGCGGTGACCGTGGTCCAGCCCAGTGCCACACCGCCCACGGTGCAGGTCCCACCGCAGGCGAGGGTGCGCCACCCAAGCGGTGTCATGTCAGGCCGTGCGCGGGACGGGAACAGCCGACAGGGCGCGCCGGATAATGTCGATGTCGGTCTGTCCGGACAGTTCTGCTTCTGAACTGAGCAAGATCCTGTGGGCCAGAACCCACGGGGCCATCACCTTCACATGGTCAGGGGTGACGTAGCCCTGTCCCAGGCTCAAAGCAAAGGCTCGCGCTGCGCGTCCTAGTGCCAGCGTTCCTCGCGGGGAGACACCGAGGCGCAGTTCGGCAAGGTTGCGGGTGAAGTCGGCCAGCGAGACGAGGTACGACTCGATCGCTGGTGAGACCTCGACTCGCTTTGTCTGGGCGATGAGATCGTCGACCTCTCGATGGGTCAGCACGGGGCGCACGGTGTCGACGGCACTCCCCGACAGGTGAGTGCGCAGCATCTCGGCCTCGGCCTGTTGGTCGGGGTAGCCGATCGGTAGTCGCATCACGAATCTGTCGAGCTGCGCTTCTGGCAGGCTGTAGGTGCCCTCCATATCGATCGGATTTTGGGTCGCGAGGACGATGAACGGGCGTGGTACCGGATGAACCACTCCGTCGGCAGTCACGGTGCGCTCTTCCATGACTTCTAAGAGGGCAGACTGCGTCTTGGGCGACGCGCGATTGATTTCATCGCCGACCACGATGTTGTTGAAGACCGGGCCTTGGCGAAACCGGAACTCGCCGGTGGCTTGGTTGTAGATGGGGGTTCCGGTGATGTCGCTTGGCAGCAAGTCCGGCGTGAACTGGATCCGTCCGACTCGGACCTGCAGCGCCTGCCCCATCGATCGGGCGAGCGTCGTCTTGCCAACCCCCGGACGGTCTTCGAGCAGCACATGGCCCTCGGCGAGAAGCGCAACCAGCAACAGGCGGATCACATCATCCTTGCCGTGGATGACGCGCGCTACCGCAGCGCCGAGCTGGTCACATCGCGCCATAGCTGTGTTGAGATCGTCATCGGTCAGCATGAGGTCCTCCGCCGCGTGAGAGTGTGTGTGCTCTGGCACCTGATCGGTCGCTGGCAACGTCGACAGTGGCGCCTATTACGGGTCTTCATCGCCGTCCCCGTTGCCGCTTTCGTTGTCGTCGCCAGGGTCTTCGCCTTCTCCGCCAGTCTCGTGCTCGTCGTCGCCCTGACTCTGACCTTGGTCTTCGCCTTCTCCGCCAGTCTCGTGCTCGTCGTCGCCCTGACTCTGACCTTG
>JBBDSU010000067.1:5432-15171 GCA_040904825.1 Nitriliruptoraceae bacterium
TCCCCTTCGTCGTCTCCGTCCCCTTCGTCGTCTCCGTCGCTTTCTCCCTCGCCCTCGCTTCCATCTGCATCGTCACCTTCTCCCTGGTGCTCATCTTCAGACACGATGGGTAGGCACACGACAGTCTTGGTGTATTCCTTCGATTCGTTGCCGAGCGCCACTTGCACGACGACATTGGTCGTGTGCTCGTCTGCGTCTTCGGGGTCGCAACCGAGGTCCAGCGCCGCATCCACGCTGAACGCGTTGATGCTCACGGGGAAGCCGGCGCGGATGTCAGCGTCTGCGAGATACTCGTCGAGCAGCTGGGCCAGGCCGTGATCGTTGGCGATGGCTGCTTCGTTGGCGGCGAAGATCGCGACGAGCGTGGAACCGTCGGCATTCGTCATGTCGTGAGGCGTGGCGTCAGGGGTGTCGTCGGGATAGGTGATCGTGGCTCCAGCTGTCAGGCCACTGGTCACCAAGCACCCGGCGGCATCAAGCGTCATGGACAACCTGTCGCCGTCGACATCAGGGGTGCCCGAGGTGCTTTGCGACCCGCATGTGATGGCCATCGCCTGGACCTCGGCGCCTGCCGCAAGGTCGTCACTCATGCCGGTGACCGTGAACTGGTAGGTCAGCGTGGTGCCCGAGCCTGATACAGACAGTGACCGATCGGTGATCGCAGTGGTGCAGTTGGCGGCATGGCTGCCCGACGAGATCGACCGGTCCCCACGACTGAAACTGACCGACCACTCAGCCCCAAAGCAGGCGCGGGTGCCGAGGTCGGCGCTGAGTGATGATCCCGAAAACTGTGCCGGCCCGGAGGCCGACGCGCTGCTGCGCGTGACACTTACGGTCAATCCGTCGAGGTGCGACGTGCCAAGCAGCTTGATCAGCTCGGTGCGAGCGTCGCCACCGACACTCACCTGCAGGTTTTCTCCCGCAGGTGCCGACAGGGTGATGGCTCCCGGACTGCCATCTCGAGGTGGTCGGACTGACTCGGCGCAACTGGATGAGGCGGACCCAGATCGCAGTGTTGCACCCTCGCCCTCACGCAACGTCACGACCGAGAACTTTACGGACTGTCCGACAAGCGCATCATCGATGGGGACTGTCAGGCTTGTTTCGGCAGTAGTGAAGGGCTGGCGAGCAGATCCTGCACAGAACTCCATCGTCACTTCGAACCGTTCACCCCCGCAGCTAGCGGCGATGGCACACGAGAAGCCCCATGACAATGACCAGTTGTCTCCAGAGGTACCGGCGCTGAATCCTGTCGGGTCGGGTGGCGCCGCAACGGGTATGCGAATGGTCCGGCAGTCGACGTTGCCGACCTCCGAGTCCTGACCGTCGACCAGGCCGCGGACCCATACGGCGAATTGCTCGCCCGGTTGGGCAGGCCAGACGGTGGAGAACCCGGTCTGGTCGATGTCGACGTGGACCGAAAGGTGGTCCGAAGGTGACGAAGGCCAGTTCGCGGAACAGCTGGCGTCCAATACGCGGGCAAATTCGTAACTGCTTGGCACGCACCCGTCATCGCTCGTGCTCCACCACCATGCAAGAGAGAAGCCGTCGCCTTCAGCTTGCAGGTTGGTGATCTCGGGGCGTCCGTCGGCGAGGATCCGAGCCGGATCGACGATGTCGCACGGGTCGGAGCTGACTGATTCTCCGACAAGCTCCAGGTCCACTTCTTCTACATCGTCGACAGGGATGTCCACTTCACCAGTCTGCGATTCGACGCCGGGGACGACCTCTTCATCCGGCTGTTCGTACTCCGAGATTGCCGCCAGGTTGGGACGAGGGATTCCTCCCGTTGACCGGTCGATAGTCCTGCACTCGCTGCTTCGTGGCAGATCGATGACACAGTCAGCTTGCCGGTCTGGATGGTGGAGAAACACGACATCCGTACCGGCGGTCGGCGCGAGGATTCTGTCGGCGACCACATCGTTGCGAACCGAACAGGACTCGCCTGGTGGGGCGACAGCAGTCAGTTCGTTGTCGTGGGCGCTCGCGATCCAGTACTGGAGATGGCCGTCAACTGAGCCGACAATGCCAGCCATGGCGGGACCCGAGAGCACTCCGCCGACTGCGTTGAGCGCGCCGGGGCGAGGCAACCTGCGCATCGCGATGACGCTGCCTTGATCGTCCAAAGTGAGGAATACCAGGTTCATTGCGTCGCTGATGACGAACGACGGCAGAGCGGAATCACGGACAGAGGCCGCTTCGACAACTCCAGTGATGCCGTCAGGCAGACCATGGGATGCTGTCCGCTCGATGGCGGGATGCTCAGTGTCGCCGGCGAGTCTCCAGGAGCCGAGCGACCCGTCTATGGCTTGGCCAATCACGCCACCGTCGCCGCTGACCAAGTGCGGACTCAACAGCTGGTCTGTGGACCGGACGGCCACCGGCTGATCACGCCCGCTGAAGGTGATGGCGACGAGTTCGTAGAGGGTGGGATGGGAGGCGGCGGGAACGACGAGCCAAAGTTGACGAGTGCCCCCATATGCACCGGCGATGCCGGCAGCCGCGATGCTGATGACGTCTGTGTCGGAATCAATGGCGCCGGTACCGGTGATGCGATCCGGAACGAGGCGCAGCACCGTGACAATGCCGCGGGCCGATTCTTCGATCGTGACGTACGACTCGTTGGTTCCGCCGACCACACGAATGTCAGCACTCAAAGGATCGTCGCTGCCGAGACGCGCCGACGCCGAAAATCGACGGAGGCCTTCGGTCGAACGGGAGGCGAATGGGCGACCACTTGGGCGAAGCACAGCGAAGTTGAACTCGATGTCGCCTCGCTGTTCGTCCGGTTCCCAGCCGACGAGGAAGGTTCCGATCGATGTTTCTGTGATCGCGCCCCGCTCGACATCCCACCCGACGCCCAACGGGAAAAGCGAAGGCGGGTCAAGTCGCCGCACGGGTGCCGCAGCGGCGACATCAGTGACGACGAGCCCGAAGCAGACAGCGTCGGTGGCGACAATAGGACGTTCGACAGCAGCTTCAGATGTTCGGTTGGGCTCGCCTGAGTAGGCAACGACGGCCGCCATGGTGACAGCAAGGGTTGCGAGCATCGCCGACGAGCGGCGTACGTCCCCCAGCGCAAACGCGCCCAATGTGTGCCCCTCTAGCCCCCGACCGCCCAGTCCCACCCGGACAGTGCCCTTGTTACTTGCTAGCTCAGCATCTCTCGGCGCGCCCAGCGCCTCGGATACCCCAAAGGTAAGCCGTCCCGACTCATCTCACGCCACAGACATTAGCGATTCTTGTTGGCAAACGTCAGGCGCCAGCGTTCAGTCCATGCTGCCGCGAGGAGTGCGAGCAGGCCGAAGCCCGCGAACCCTGTCCACATGGGGATCACCGTGCCGTTGAACGATTGGTCGACAACCGATCCGAGCAGGGCGCCGACGGCGATCTGGGTGGCACCGATGATGGCAGTCGCGGTGCCCGCAATCGCGGCCATGTTGGTCATCGCTAGCGACAGCATGTTGGGAATGATCATCGCGTGGCCAACCAGCATCGGTGCGGTCCCGAGCACGAATCCCCAGACGCCTGGATTGCTGCCTGTGGCGATGCCGGCGATGAGCGTGGCGGTGGCAGTTGCGCCGTATGCGACTAAGGCGGTGTGGGCGACGCGCCTGGTGCCGAACTGGCCGACGAGGCGAGCGTTGAGGAGCATGCCGCAACCCATGGCTGCGGCCAGGCCGCCGAACAGGTACGGAAACAACTCGGGCCGCCCAAGTGCCCGGCTGATCACGATCTCTGAGCTGGCCAAGTACGACATGAAGGCGCCGTACAGCAGCGTCATCGCCACCATGTAACCCATGGCGGCACGGTCGCGAACCACTAGCCGGAAGGTGATGGACAGCTGCCGAGGGGACAGGCCAGTGCGGTGTTCGTCCTTGAGCGTTTCGGGGAGGCGTGTGGCCCAGACCACCATCAGCGCTGCCGCCAGCAGACAGACGCCGAAGACCCAGCGCCACGGGGCGATCACCAGGATCGAAGCGCCGATCGAGGGAGCGACGATCGGCACGAGTATGAAGACTGCCATCACAAACGACATCGTCCGGGACATGTCATCACCGTCGTGGGTATCCCTGATCACTGCCATCGTGACGACCCGCGACGCCGCAGCGCCGAAGCCCCATATGAAGCGGCTGACGAGGAGCAGTGCGAGCGTCGTCGAGGCTGTGGCTGCCGCTGCCCCGGCAAGGTAGATACCGAAACCGAGGAACAGCGCCGGGCGGCGCCCAAACCGGTCGGACAAGGGGCCATAGACCAGCTGCCCCAGTGCCATGCCGACCATGTAGGCGGTAACAAGCCCGGCGACGGCGGTCGAGTCGGCACCTAATCCGAGTTCAGCGCGGATCTCCCCGAGTGCGGGCAGCATGATGTCGATGCCCAGCGCTCCCAGTGCGGTGGCCAGCGCGATGAGTGCGATGAATTCGCGGCGACCGAGCGGCTCAATGCTGCCGCGGCCTGCAGGTGTCAATTCGCGCAGCCGCAGGAGCCTCCACAGCAGCCACCTGGTGATCCTGCCATCGGCAGGGTTCTGTCGCCGCCCGCCGTGGCGGGTCGCGTAATCAGCGAGGGGAGGCGGACACTGTCAGTTGCTCCGCATCCACAATCGATGGCGCTGTCGGCGTCGTCGCGCGGTCGCAGCGCATCGAACGTGGCGCCGCAGGCTCGGCAGCGATAGTCGTAGAGAGGCATGACATCAGCGTAGGCCACCAAGGTCGACGCTGATGCGCTGGTTGAACCTTGATGCCGGGGCCGACCATGCCATGCGACCGCGTCCGTGAGCCTCGGGTCGCGTGATGCCGCACAGGCGGTACCGTCCGCGCTTTGCGTCGCATGGGATCAGGCGGTGACGTTGATGTGCTGCCGCGGGGTGTGGAGTCTTACGATGGGACGGGCATCGTGATGCGATTGTTGGCCAGTCGCGACCGATTTGTCGGGATTGCGGCTGTCATCGGCGTCATCCTGCTGGGCTTGGCAGGGGTCGCCGCTTCAGCGGTGCGGTTGCTCCCGACGATATTGTCGCTGGACGTTGTCGCCAGGTCCGCCGACGCGATCGGGATCGGTGTCGATCGTGCGGTGGCGTCTGCGCTCAGTGACGTCATCTGGCTGTCGATCCGCCGTCCCGTCATCGTTGCCCTTGGGACAGGACTCGTTCTTATCGCCGTCGCCGCGATACGCAGCGCTCTGGTAGCCCGATCGGTTCAGGCCGCGGCAGCCGAGCGTGAACAGATGAGGGATTACGAGGCCTTTGAAGTAGAACTGCCCAAAGACATGCGGCCGCTGCCGATCAAGCGGATCGCGCTGGCCATCGTAGTTCTGGGGATTTTGGCCGGCCTTGCGGTCTTTGGGCCTCGCCTAGCGGGCCAGGGGCTTTTCGGCGGCGAGTCGGAGGATGACGGGCCGGTAGTTCCCGTGGCAAGCGATGTGCTGATCACGCAGTTCGTGGCTTCCAACGGCAGCGTGGGGCAAGACGAGGACGGCGACCGGTCCGACTGGATCGAGTTGCACAACCCGTCGGGTGAACCTGTGGAGTTGGCCGGCCACTATCTGTCGGACGACGACGATGAACCTGATCGGTGGCGCCTGCCTGACGTCACGATTGACGCAGGTGGCTATCTACTGGTGTGGGCCTCAGGCAAAGATCGCGATGACCCCGCTGGTGAGTTGCACACCGACTTCAGTCTTGATCAGAACGGTGAACCGCTCCTGTTGGTCGCGCCAGACGGTGAGACGGTCATCGATCGTCTTGAACCTGTGTTCCTGCCACGGAACATCGCTAGGGGACGCGATCCGACTGACGGTGATCGCATCTGCTATTTCGTCGTGCCGACGCCCGGCGAGGCCAACGTCGATGAGTGCTTCGACGATCTCACCCTGGGTGCGCCCCGATTGTCGACGACCAGCGGATTTTACGAACAGCCTTTCGGACTTGAGATCGAGGTTGACGACCCGAACGCGACCATCATCTACACGCTCGACGGTTCCTATCCGGATCTGGATCACAATCCCGATCGGACGCTGATCTACGACGGTCCGTTGCGCATCGTCGATCGCACGCCGGAACCGGAGCGACTGTCGCGCATCGAGGTGACGATTCCCGAGGGACTAGGGGCGTTTTCCACCGTGCCGCTGCCGCCTTTCGAAGCATCGATCGACAAGTCAACAGTCGTACGAGCACGGTCTCCGTATGGCGCCGAGACGGTCGCGACATACTTCGTGGGCCCTGACATGGTTCGTGCCGACCTGCCGGTGGTCTCGCTGGTCCTTGACGAGGAGTATCTCTTCGATGACGAGATCGGCATCTACGTGCCTGGGAATGTCTTCGCGGAATTCCTCGAGAGCGATGACTACGACCCGGAGATGGTCGTCTCCCAGATGCCGACGAACTACAACCAGCGTGGTCGTGACTGGGAACGTCCACCGATGGGGCAACACCACCGTGCGGTCGTGTTCGAACATTGCGCCCCTGGGGGCGTATGTGATTATCAGCGCAACGTGGGCTTGCGGATCCACGGTGGCGCGACCCGTGCGTTCCACCAGAAGTCGCTGCGGTTGTACGCGCGCAACGATTACGGCGACCGTGTCTTCGCCTATCCGTTCTTCAGCGACCGGGCTCCAGTCGGTCATCGGCGTCTCTTGATGCGCAACTCCGGCAACGATCAGGGCCGCACGATGATCATCGACGGCTACTTGCAGGCGCTCATGACCCACTTCAGGGCCGATACGCAGGCATTCCAGCCGGTTGTGGTTTTCATCAATGGTGAGTACTGGGGCATTCACAATTTCCGTGAACGCTACGACCAGCACTACCTCGAGCTCTACTACGGCGCCGATCCGGATTCAGTGGTTATGTTCGAAGGTGGGCTGGCCGCCGATACTGCTGGCCGTGAGTTGCTCGAGTTTGTTGCAAGTAGTGATCCGACCTCGGAGTCGACCCTCGCTCGGATCGAGCGGGAGATGGATCTCGATAGTTGGATCGACTTCCTCGTTGCCCACATGTTCGCCGGCAATCCGGACTGGCCGGGTCGCAACGAACGGATGTGGCGGCAACCGGACGGTCCCGACAGAGTCGGTGAAGGGTTCCTTGACGGCAGGTGGCGGTGGCAGATCGTCGACTTGGACCAGATGGGCGGACGTCTCGGGCTCTACGACGAGACCTACGACGTGCTAAGCGATCGGTTTGCCCCCACCGCCGACATCGATTTCGAAGGTGGATCACCAGCGTTGTTCACCTGGTTGATGGACAACGATGAGGTGCGGCAGCGGTTCATCGTTCGGTTCGCCGACCACCTCAACACCAGTTTCGACCCCGATCGCGCGTCCCGCGTGCTGACCGAGACCGTTGAGGCGATCGAGGACGAGATGCCTCGCCATGAGGCGCGGTATCCCCTCTTTGACGACATCGATTGGCGAGACCAACTCGAGCAGCTTGACACGTTCATGCAACTACGACCCGACGCTGTGCGCGGACACATTGCGACACGGTTCGGCTTGGCGGGCCAAATGACGTTGGACGTCGCGACTGATCCCGACGGCGGATTCGTGCGGGTCAACACCATTGCGATTGACGGGACGACACCGGGTGTCGCGGATCCAGCGAACTGGCAAGGCACCTATTTCATCGGCGTGCCGCTGCGGATCGAAGCGGTGCCGTGGGCGGGACACGAATTCGTGCGCTGGGAAGGGCCTTCCGCTGATCTCGCTGGCATCGATGCGACAAATCCCGTGATCGAATTTGAGCCGGACGACGATATGGATCTCATCGCGGTGTTCGCCTCGTCGTGATGACGGCTAAGGCTGCCTGGCTACGGCGGGATCGGCTGCGATGTGGCGGGTCTCGGCGTGGTCGGGTTGGTGTGCCCCAGCGCCAGTGAGCGTGCGCACTGACCGCTGCCACGGGCTGGCTGGCAGGTCCGCATGGAGTACGGCGATGCCGAGGCAGTACTTGCTGAGGCGGCGCTCTCGTGCGCCGACGTTGCGAAGGGCTCGGCCGCTGGACGAACGCCGTTGCGGCGACTTGGCCTCAGCGATTGCCCAGCCTTCGTCGAAGGCAACCGAGCATTCTCCGTCGGTGACCGACAGGACCGTGTCGATCGTGACGCGCTCGTCAGCGGTGAGGTCGACGAGCGTGGAACGCTGAAACGACGTCTCGACAGTCCACGACAATTCGGTCAGCACCGAAAGGTCGAGATCGAGCCCGTAGTGGTGCCGCAATGTCGCGGCAATGAACGTGTGGCCATCGGCATCAAGTTCGTAGGGTGAGGCGCCTGTGTGAGGACGCCGGTACTTGACGGTCTGTCCGCGCGCGGACTTGCACTTGACCTCGAGCATCCCTGATGCAGGGTCACCGTAGTGTCGTGTGCGGATCTTGAATCTCCGGCGACGACCCTGGCGATGCATACGAAACGTCGCGAAGTCAGGCGTGTCGAAGTAGACGCTGAGATAGTCGAACGTGCGGCGCCCGTCGATATCAAGCGCGCCGAAGTCGCCGGCAAGGTCCGACAGCAGGGTGGGTGTTGCTGCGGTGCTTACGAGGTACTTGCGGTCGTAGCGGGCCATTGCGCTGACATCATCGATGTCGCTGAGCGCGACGGGCGACAGCGTGTCGAGCACCGTCGTCGTGCCGGTGGTCACGCGTCACTCTTTGCTCGAGGGTGGGGACGTCGGGCGATCCGGACGCGGACGTCGACACGGGTCGTTTCCCGCACGAAGTCGACGCTTTGGACGATCATGTGCTTGACCTCGCCGCCGAGTCGTTGTTCCAAATCGGCGCGCAATGCCTGCGGGTCGCTGTGGATCGTTTCAAGTTCGACACGGAACTGCTGATGGCGGTCGTAAGGCAGCAACCACGGGTGGTCAGCGAGGTACATCGCCGTCACCAGCACGGTCGCGAACAGGATCTTGTCGGCGACGGCGAGCCCTGGCAGTCCCATCAGTAGGCCTAGGACCAGCGACACCATCGTGTAGCCGATTTCAGCCTGGGTCGTCTCGTCAGAGCGCAGCCTGACGATCGACAGCACCGCAAACAGCCCGAAACCCACACCGATGGTCAGCGGCGCACTGCCGACCGCTGCAGAGATACTGAAGATGCTGATGTTGAAGGCGATGTAGCCCAGGAACAGGTCGCGCCGGCGATGGCGGCGGAAGTACAGGCCGTAGGCCAGCACCACGATGGCAACGACGTTGATCGCCAGGTCGCGAAGAACATTGGGAATGGCAAACTCCACGAAAACCCCACTGTCGTCGACGACCACCTGGATCCAGAACTCAGGGAACGTAGCCCACTGGCCGGTCGTGCGAAGTGTTCTCCAGGCGAGGTAGTGACTGCGCTGGGTGGGCTCGAGCTTTTCCACCGAGGTAGCCGCCGACGACACGTGGTGCTGCACGGTCGACCATGTCTCAGGTTGTGATGATCCGATGCGCCGCCTTCCTCCGAGGCATCAACTCGGGAGGAAGGCGGGTCACCGGATCACAGTTGCGTGCGCTGTTCGTCGCGCTTGGGTTCAGGGACGCCGCGAGCTTCCTCGCCAGCAGCAACGTCGCCTTCGATACAGGCGACAGAACAAAAAGCCCCGAATCTGGTCGATTCAGGGGCTTTAGAGGGAAGTGGTCAGGGGCGGGATCGAACCGCCGACACCACGATTTTCAGTCGTGTGCTCTACCAACTGAGCTACCTGACCGGGTGAAGCGGACCTGACGGGATTTGAACCCGCGACCTCCACCTTGACAGGGTGGCGAGCAC